>NZ_JRPC02000009.1 GCF_000765745.2 Helicobacter apodemus | reverse complement strand
GTTTTAACTCTTTATCTTTTTGTGTTTTGAGTTTTGATTCTAACTCTTTTAGCTCTTTTTCCTTAGATTTCTTATCTTTTAGAATCTGTGCGTTGTAGGCATTAATCTCATCAAAGGCGTTGAGATTTGGATTACTCTTGCGGAATCTGCTACTAAGATTGCCTTTAATCGCATAATTTAGCAAAGATTTTTTCAAGATACTTGTTTTCATTATTGCTTCTTAAAAAGATGAGTATGAGAACCCAAACGCACACAAGAAAGCAGTAGAATATCCTCATATTTTTTGTAAATTAAAAGCAAATCAGGCTCAATGTGGCATTCCCTAAAGCCTTTATATTCGCCCTTTAGTGCGTGGTCTTTGTATTTTTGGTCTAAATTTTCACCATTAGCTAAGGATTGGATAAGAGTATCTATGGCTTTAGCTTTGCCTAGTTTTACAAATTTTTTATACTCTTTTTTAAAAGCAGAAGTAAAATCAATTTGATACATTTAAAATCGCCTTTTTTGCTTCTTCCCAATTAGCGTAAGGCTTTTTTTGGTGGAGTTTGATTTGCCTTGCTATCGCATCACTTTCTTTTAGTGCTTTAAGCGTTGCTGCATTTGGGATTTCTTGCACTTGTTTCACACCTTTTATCAATTTAATAGCATTGATGATTTGCTCTTTGTTTTGATTGCTTATTTCTACTTGTAAAGTCATTTTCGCTCCTTATTCACTCTCTTTAATTATATCAGAAATTTGGCTCATAAGGCTATTTAGGGTAGTATTAAGCCTCTCTCGTTCGGATTTGATTTGCTCTATGAGTGCAAAAGGTTCTAAAATCTCCTCCTCCTCACTCACAAAGCCACAAAGGTCAAAATTATAATTTCTTGCTTCAAGCTCTTTTTTGCTATAAACTTGTGCCTTGAAGTTGCCTTGAGCTTCTTCTATGGCAATTTTATTTTTATCCCATTGCTCAAAGGGTGCGAAATGCTCTAGCTTCATCGCCTTTGTCTTACCGAAACTCTTAATGCCCTCTGGCATATCCAAACGATAAAACCAAGTGTGCTTCGTGCCTTGCGGAGATTTATCAAAAAATAAAATATTTGTTGTAATGCCTGTATAGGGCGCAAATACACTCGCTGGAAGTCGCACGATAAGGTGGAGATTAAATTCCTCTAAAAGTCGCTTTTTGAGATTTATTTTCGCATTATCTGTTCCAAACAAAAAGCCATCAGGAAGCACTACAGCGGCTTTGCCCTTGTTTGATAGCCGCTGCATAATGAGTGCCATAAATAAATCTGCTGTCTCGCTACTTTTAAATTCTTGGGGGAAATTTTTAATATCGTTTGTCTTTTCAGAGCCACCATAGGGCGGATTCATCACGATACAATCAAACTTTTCTTTAAAGGCAAGTTCCTCAAAATTGCTAAATTCAAAAGCATTGCCGTGTGTGAGATTTGGATTTTCTATGCCATTAATGAGAAAATTTGTCGCACATAAAAGATAGGGCAAGGATTTTTTCTCAATGCCATAAAAGCTAGATTCTAAAATCTTTCTTTTCTCTACATTGTCGCATTGTGAGTCTAAATGATGATACGCACTAATCAAGAATCCCCCTGTCCCACAGGCTAGGTCTGCGACTTTATCGCCAATGCTTGGGTTTAGAAGCTTTATGATGAAGTCTGTAACTGCGCGCGGTGTGTAAAACTCCCCCGCATTTCCCGCACTTTGCAAGGTTTTTAAAAAGCCTTCATAGATTTTGCAAAGTTCTTTAAAATCCTTTTTGTTATGAATTATAATGCTTGTATCAATCTCATTAATCACATCGCGCAACAGATAGCCATCTTTCATATAGTTATTCAAATCAGAGAAAACCTTTCGCACAATGGCTTGATTAAGCGGGGTGGATTCTGTAATATTGAGATTTTTTAATGTAGGAAAAAGTTGATTATTGACAAACCCTAAAAGTATCTCGCCACTTGGGGCTTTTTCTCGCTTCTCTTTGCTGCCACCTGCCCAAGCCCCCCATCGCAATTCTTGCGGAATAATAGAAGTGTAGCTTTCTCCTTGCATTTCTTTATCCGCACACCATTCACTCTCATAATAATCATAAAGTTTTAGAAACAAAATCCACGCGATTTGCTCCATTGTTTGCGCATCGCCATTTACCCCTGCGTCATTGCGCATAGTATCTTGAATCTTTTTGATATTTAGCATTAGCTAACCTCCTCATAGAGTGCATTTTTGAGATTTTGGATTAGATTTTCAAAGCCGCCATTTTCTTGGAGAATTTTAGCAATGAAACTGCGATTATAGTTTGAGGCAAAAGGCTCATTTTGAAAAATGCTAATATTTAGCTCACTAAAGCCATTTTGAGTGTATTTATCAAGCAAAAGCGTTATTAACTCTCGCGCTTGAGGCTGCAGGGATTCTAGGAATTTGTTTGCCTTTTTTGCCCTTTCTTTGCGTGTAAGAGCCTTTTGACCTGTAGCAAGAGAGAGGAGTATATCAAACTCATCGCAATGCTTAAAACATTCCATTGTTTTAAGCTCATTGATAAAAATGCCTTTAGATTCTAGCTCTGCTAAAAACTCTTCGCGCTCTTGATTGTTGTTTTCCCTTAAGACTTTGAGATAGGATTTGAGATTCTTAGAATTTTTTAATTTTTCGCCGCTAAAGGCGTCTAGATTCTGCGTGATAAGCTGGAGTTCGCCCTCAACCTCACGCCAATAACTTACACTCTTATCTTTTAATAAGACTTCTATTTCCTCACCATCAATGATATAGGTTTGTTTTGGTTCATTGCTCCTTTGTTTGTGTGAATCTCTAGGAGGAATAGGCTGCACATCTGTTTTTTGAATATAGCTAATCTCTCCCATAAAGTCTGGGTCGTTTAGAAATTCTCGTGCTATGCCCTTAAAGTCTAGGACATAAAAGTGTGTTTTGCCTTGAGATTCTACTTTTTCATTCAACCTTGTGCCTCTGCCTATGATTTGCTTAAAAAGGCTTTTATCGCGGATAATTTTATCAATGACAATCACTTCTACCATTTGAGTATCCACGCCTGTGCTTAAAAGCTGGGAAGTCGTAACAATCACAGGATAAGGCTTTAGAATGCTTTTAAAATCATCAAGCAAGGCTTTGCCCTCTTCATCATCGCTTGTAATGCGTGCAAGGTAATTGTGGTTTTGTTCTAACTGCCTTTGAATATCCCCACATTCGCTTAGAGCATCTTTTATTAAAGTGGCGTGTCTTTGGTCTTCGCAGAAAATAATCGTTTTGGCAAAAGGTTTTTGCAAAGTTTTGTGGAGAAAATCACTTACTTCTTGCGCTACAAATCGGTGTTGGGGTAAAATGTAGATTTTGCGGTTAAAATCGGGGGCATAGAATGTATCATCTGGAATCTTCTTACCCTCTAGGTCTGTCTTGCCTGATTCTGGTGTGTAGCCACTTAGGTCAAGATTAGAAGAGATACTAAGCACTTCAAAGGGTGCTAGAAAGCCATCGTCTATGCCTTGCTTGAGGCTGTATTGATACACAGGTTCTCCGAAGTAATCAAGATTATCTTGCCCTTCCTCACTCTGCTTTGGCGTGGCGGTCATTCCTATCTGCAAAGCAGGGCGAAAATACTCTAAAATCTCCCTCCAAGTAGAATCTTCTCTTGCACTGCCTCTGTGGCACTCATCAATAAAAATGAGGTCAAAAAAATCCTTGCTTACTTCTTTATAATGCTCTTTTTTGTCATTATTTTCTTCGCTCCCACTTATAAACTGGTGGTAAATACCAAAATACAAACTCGCACTTGTTTTTGAAAAATCTCTGTCTTTTATCGTATGCAAACCTTTCTCAAAGCTTTTAAAGGTTCGCTGTGTATCGGTGTTGATAAGCTCTTTTCTATCTGCGAGATAGAGAATCTTTTGGATTTTTCTGCCATTTGGAAGCGTTTGGTTAAAAAGGCGGTGAGCAATTTGATAAGCAACTTGGGTTTTACCCGTTCCTGTAGCAAGCACTAGCAAGATTCTATTTTTTCCTTTTTGGGCAGCAAGCAGGGTTTCTTGAATAGCATTGCGTTGATAATAACGCAAAGTGATATTGCTTAAATCATAGTGTGTATTAATAAAAAGGCTATCATTTTTGAGATTTTGCCATTTTTTAAATCTCTCATAAAGGTTTTGTGGGCTTGGAAAAGAATCCAGCTTTAGCGTTTGCAAGCTGCAACCTGTAAAATCGCTATTAAACTCACACTCTTTGAAACTCTTGCCGCTGCTAGAATATGCAAAAGGTGCTTTAAGCATTATTGCATAGCCTTTTGCCTGCTCTAACCCCTCGCTATCCTCATAAATATCATCTTTAGCCTCTATCACAGCTAGACACAAACCTTTATAAAATAAAGCATAATCAGCCTTTTTTGGATTTCCCCTTTTGCGAGTTTTGCTGTCCATTTTGCCATCGCTAAAGACATAGTCTTTTATAGCATATTCCATACTAAGCTGCTCTAAAGCCCATCCAGACTTTTGCAAACTTGGTGTAATAAAGCGTGTTTTGACATTTTCTTCGCTCAAATCTATCCCTTAAAAATAAAAATTTTTCCATTATAGCAAACTATTCTAAGAAAGTAATGATTTAAAATGATGATTCAACACTCTTTTATCTAAACACTCCCTTACACGAGAAATTTCATCACTTTGGATTGTGCTAAGCCTAAGCAAAGGAATGCCACATTTTTGTAAAATCGTATTTTTCAACACATCTCTTTTAGCTTGTTTAGAGTCCTCCTTGTGATAGGCAAATCCATCTATTTCTATGGCAAGGATAGGAAGTCTATCCATCGTGTTAAAAATGAGCAAATCAATATGGCTTGAGGATTGCACAAACTCTTGTTCTGTTTCATTAAGGTTTTCAATATTTATGATTCTATGTAGCGGTATATGTGTGATAATATCTAAATTCCCATAATGGCTAATACCATCTTTTAAGCTATGATAAGCAAGATTTTCTGAATCATATAAAGAAATTCTCTTTTTGCCTTTTAAATATTCTAATCTTGCTTTCGCGTTTGCTTTATAAAGCAAATCAAAAATAGATTTTACTTTGCTTTGAGTAACTTCAAAATTATGATAATGTATATATTTAATTAAATCCTTTAAATGATTATCACACTGGCAAATTTGAGCAGAGACAACTACCCTTAAATATCGTTTAGCACGACTTACAGCCACATTAAGCAAGTTTTTATCATTAATAAAATTATTGATTTCATTATCTACCGTGCTTAAAATAATCGCCTCTTTTTCTCTACCTTGGTATTTATGAATTGTATCTATTTGCAATACACCTATACTCTCTTGTAAATGCTTTTTTTGTTTTTTATAGGGAGAGAGAATGCCTATTTGTTCCTTTGTGAGATTTGCTTGTAAGGTCGGCAAAATTTCTTTTATGATTACATCAATTTGCCTTTGGTTATAGTGTCCCCTTGCGTGATTGCCCTCTTGTGTAACAAATACTTGTATTACATCTTTTTCTCCCTTATCCTTGCTTAAGATAATAAGTTCATTGTTATAGAATTTTTGATTGCAAAATTCAATGATTTTAGGGTGGCAGCGATAATGTTCTTTTAGCATTACTTTTGGCACATTTGGCAAAGTTACTAGACAAGAACTTAATAAACTTTGTTTTAGAAAATCATAATGCAAAGGAATATGGTATTTTTGTGTGAGTTCTTGAATCAAAGGATATTTGCTTTGATCAATTACATTGGAGAGCTGCTTTGTATCCCCCACAATTACGACATTTTTCGCACTGCTTAATGCTAAAAAACCTGTAATCAAATCCACTTGCGAAGCCTCATCAATGATTACATAATCAAACAATTCTTTTTTAAGGTTGAGTGAGGATTTAATAGAATGTGTCGTGCTTAAAATCACAGGATATTCTTGCAAAAAAGCAGCCGCATTTTGATTTAAATCCGATAACTCAAATCGCACTCTTTGTCGCTGGTTTTTGTATCTTGTTTTAAGATAAGATTTAAGTAAGAGCGAGGATTTATCTATAAGGTTTTGCAAAGGATTTGTTTGCTCTAAAGCTTTAAGAGTAACTTTAGATGTTTCAATCTTTTTTGAAATTTCTAAATCTTTAAGGACATAATAAGTCTCATCTAAAGTATATAGAATCTGCTCTTTTGGGGATTTATAAAACTCAAAATTACCAATTTTGCTTAAGAAAATCAATTTTAATTTCAGCCAAAAAGAGAGTTTTTGTTCTTGCTGTATTTGCACTTTTGCCCTTAAAACTTTATCAACATTTAAAGAATTAAGATTCTTTATTTCTAAAGGCAAATTGTTTTCTTGTGCTTTAAAATACTTATATTCTAATCTCAACGCATTTAAAAATGCTTCATTTTTAGCAATATCATTGATAAGCCTAAAATTTTCTAGCACTTTTTGGTTGAGTGTATTAATGTTTTGTTTTAGTTTTTGCGTATTTATCGTTGGTGTATCAAAAGAGGGATAAATACCACTTTGATTGGTAATAAAATTTTCTTTGTTTTCTTTATTGCCCAAAGTGGCACAAAAAAATCCAAATCCACTGCTTGAAAGCTTTTCAAATATATTTTGTGTAGCGGAGTTGTTGTTAGAAAGCATCGCGATACTTTTGTTTTGACAGATAAGATTAGCGATAATGTTTAAAATAGTCTGCGTTTTGCCTGTGCCCGGAGGTCCTTCAATAATGCTTATTTGATGGCACATTGCATTTTGCACCGCTTGATATTGGGAAGCATTAGAGCCAAAAGGAAAAATAAGCAAGGGTTTATCTTTAGAATCTTGCACAAAAGAGGAAGGATTAAGATAAATAGATAAGGCAGATTCCTTTGGGATTCTTTGCATTTTTTCATATTCTTTTAAAAGCATATTCAAATTGCCCTCTGGTGTCTCTATATTTGCTAAAATACAAAGCTCTTTGAGGTAATTAAAAAGGTTATAGCTTGTAGCCTTTCTGATAAGCGTGAAATTTCCCCTTTTGTAAATATAAATTTGTGGATTATTTTTAAATACCACCTTAAGATTTTCATTTTCAAAAGAGCAGGATTTGATCTCTTTGGTTTTATCTTTTCCTTTGAGGAGAATAAAATATTTTTGCGTCATAACTACCTCTTAAATGGATAAGGGTTGATTATAACAAACTACACATTAAAAAAGCAGAGTGTGAGTGTAGCTTTATTGGCTTCTTTGTTGTCTTTGTTAAGAATTTCTGGCTTGAAAATTAGCTCTAAATTTTTTAATGTATCCTTTACCTTTGGGTAAATCAAAAAGCCTCTCTTGCATTGGTATTTGGTTAAATACGCAAAGATTTGATACATATCACTTTGAGAAATACCATAATTTTGCTGCTCCTCATTTAGAATTTTCCATTTGGTATCGGCGATAAAAAGGGTTTGCTTTGTTTGTTTTTTGTAGCCGACAATATCGGGGTTGAGTTGGAATCTATTTTTATTGTCCTCATTTGTAACTAGATACTTACTTTTTTCTTGGGTTTTAATATCAAAATTTCGCCCTAATTCTATATTGTTGCCACAAATTTGCTCCATAAACACCTCATTGCTTTCATTACTTATTTTATTACCATATAGCCATTTTTTCATCTCACTTGCGACAAAAGATTCAAAAAGTTTATTCATATCAAAGAGTAAGGCAAAGGCTTTAGAATTGCCTTGATAAGGTGTAAAACCTTATGCTTTAGAAATATTTCACACCATTGTAGTAGAGGATAATACACTTTTAAATGCCTTGAGTTGCGGCATTGATTAAAGTCTTTTGCGAGATGTTGGCTAGGATTAATCCTTTTGCGATGGATTTGAACTGCGTTTATTAGAGTGGCTTTAATTAAATATATTGTTATTTAAAAATATTTAAGCATATAAACTTGTGTATTGCTTTATATATTTATTTTTCATTTTGTTAAGAAGGTAAAATGCAATACGAATAGCTACAATCCAAAGCATAAATGCGATGGCTAGTACCAAACAATAAAGGTAATAAATATAATTAGAAAGAATGTTATTGCCATTTATAATAACAAAATTATTTAGCAAGAATTTTATAATGTATTTTAAAAAATATAGATATACCTAAGCTTAACTTATGAAATGTAGAGAATCTAAAAAGTGTTGATGATCCTATGCTTGAATTATCAAAGCATAATATAGTTATTTTTTATTTGGATATTGATTTTAATGACTAATAAAATCGCAGAAATTTCAAAATAAAAGCCATTATTTTTAATATTTCAGTGATATGATTGAGTGATTATATTTAAGCTCTAAATAGTGGATTTTAGAGATAAGCTCATTTAAAGGGATTTACAAACTCTAAGGGCAATGCTATTTAATGCTTTAGAAGCTATGTAAAACAAGGGAATATTTAGGTTATGTTTGCTTAAAAGGCTTAGATTTTATTGCAAGATGCAATAAAAAACCACCATAGGTGAAACAAAGTTTTTAAATGATTTTAAAGGATATTAAAATGCTTAAACTTGAAGATGTAATAAATTTACTTAATACCTCTTTAACTCTAAATATTACATAAAGTAGGAATTTTATATGGGGTATATTAAGAATAGAAATAAAATGCTTGAAATATTCATAAAAAGTTATCAAAATCTTAATATTGTATCCCCATTCTTTTTAAGAAATTTTCTTTATTTAAGCATAGCAATTTAATCTTTTTAAATCTTGTCAATCCCTGCAAGATTTTCTAAACTCCCCACTTAGTAGAGAATTACAGGGGTCAAAATGAGATTTTTGATGATAAACTTAATACTATCTAGAATCTCTTACACAACCAAGCTAAAAACCTAAAGGTAGGATTGATTTAACTTTGTATTGATTTTCATTTTGTTGCAAATAGTATCTTGAGGCTTATGATAAGTGCAAGTTTGGATTCAAAAATTCCTATTTGCTTAGGTGCAATTTTATAGGTATTAATGAGAGCAAAGAAGTGATTAAGATTAATCAAGATTGGATAGAGGAATTCAATTTACAAAATCTTATTCAGTGTGAGCTTTTTAAAAAATATAAGAAAATGTTAGTGATTTTAAGGCTAAGTATTCTAAGGATATTAATCACACAGCATAGACGAGATCTTTAAATGATTTTAAAACAACTATTATAAATAAAACAATATAAAGTCAAATTAATGAATAAAAAGATACAAGGAGAGTAATAACCTTATAGATAAATGCTTATGCATTTTATAATTTTATCTTAACTATTAAGATATAATTTCAACAATAGTTATTAAAAATTCATTAAAAAGGGTATTTATGCGGTATATATTTTTTCTTTTTGCAATTTTTTTATTCATAGCGTGTTCTTCAACCCCAAAGACTAATACACTAAGGTATTTACCTATGAATGGAGAAGATTTAGGTATAGGCTCAACGCCCACACCTCCGCTTAATGAACCCATACCAAATGAAGAATCAAGAAAACTGCTAATGAGTATGGAAACAACAAAAATCCCCATAATAGGCTCTAACAATGATGTCAATAGTGCATTAGCCATAGACAGAAATGTTTCTAATCGTATATCAATTATGTCTTCATCGGGAGGACTCCTAACGCTTTGGGCACTAGAACCCGGAAATTGGGTATGGGGATATACGCCTATTGATAGTCTTGAATTTGGTAAGGCAACATTTTGGCGTATTATTAGTTTTCCAAATGGACAGGTAATGATTAAAAATCTAGCAAAAAACACTTGTCTTCAAGCCTATAAAAATGGGGTAGTTCATGAGCTATGCGATAGTCAAATGCAAACACAATTATGGAATATCAATTTTTTTAATAACCAAGCAGTCCAAATTCAAAATGTAGGTGCAAAAACTTGTTTGCAAACGCCAACTATACGAACAACGACATATTATAGTATTTATTTAACAAAGTGTGCAATCAATGAATCTAACCTTGACCAACAATGGTATATCACCCCAGTACTAGAAGAATCAAATCCTATTTTTTTCACTAAATAAATCAATTAAGGAGCAGTAAATGAGAATATTATTATGTTTTTTAATGAGCTTTACCTTTGCTCTAGCTAATCTTGAGGATTATAGGGTAAGCACTTGGAACTTACAAGGCTCTTCGGCAAATACTGAAAGCAAATGGAATGTAAGCGTCCGGCAGCTTATCACAGGCGATAATCCCGCTAATATCCTTATGGTGCAAGAAGCAGGTGCCATTCCTGCTTCAGCAAGAAGGACAGACAGAATGGTTCAGCCCGGTGGCACGCCTGTGGAAGAGTTTATTTGGGAGCTTGGGACTTATTCTCGACCAAATTCAGTTTATATTTATTATGCTCCGCTTGATGCAGGAGCAAGAAGAGTGAATCTTGCCATAGTCTCTGACAGAAGGGCTGATGAAGTCATTGTAGTGCGTCAAAATACTGTTGCAACAGATTCTTCGCGTCCAGCAATAGGTATTCGTATCGGCAATGATGTGTTCTTTAATATTCACGCTTTAGCAAGTGGTGGCGGTGATGCACCCGCTTTAGTTACAGCAGTGCATGATACTTTTATCAATACGCCACAAATAAATTGGCTTATTGCAGGAGATTTTAATCGCGACCCAGCAGTCTTACAATCTGGACTTGATACAAGGATTACTAACCATATTCGTATTACTGCACCAAATTCTGCTACACATTTTAGCACCAGAGGTGCAAACAGAACACTTGATTATGCAGTAGTTGGCAGGTCAAGCTCCTCTCGTTCTGCTATATCTTTGCCACAAATTACAGCACTGCTTATAGCAGCAAATATACGCGCACACCTCTCATCTGACCATTCACCTGTGCATTTTGGACGCTTTTAGGAGGCAAAAATGAAAAGAATTGCTTTATTATTGATTTTAATTTCAAGCTTTGTTTATGGGGTAGAGCCAGAGGATTTACCAGATTTTACCGCTCCATTTTCTCTAAGAAGTCTTTTAACAGGAGATTTACTCGCTCCAGATTATAGAAAACCAAATTGGAATCTCAAACAAGTTATTCTTGATGATCAAACTCGCAAAAGCGACCCTTTTGATAGCTTTAATTTAGGAGCTATGCAATTTGTCAATACAGAGGATTCAAAATTATGTTTAGGTATTGATGAAAGCGGATTTTTTGCACTGAAAGATTGTGAGGAGGATTTAAAAAGCAAAAAGCTTGAAACCGTATTTACAATTATCCCTACAACGACTGCTGCCGTGCAAATTCGCTCTTTTGTTTTGGACAAAACAGAGTGTATTTCGGTGTTTTTTAACCCGCGATTACCTTCAGGAAGAGGCATTGGCATTACTCCTTGTAGTGTAGATAAAATATTTAGTATAGATATGCGTAAACTTATGCTTATCTTACCCCCTTTGGTAGAAGCAAAAACGATTAATCCTTAAACCCTTGAGGGATAGATAAATTTTTACCTAGAAAGTGTGTTCCCTTTATAAGTAAGCGGTATAAATCCTCTCCAAGCCCTAGCTACAAACAAGCTTCAAGCCTGTGTCGGTTCGTTTGTCAGTGCGGCGCATTATTATCATCAAGGCTTGGTGGATATGAGAGAAAGTCGCAATTAATGCTTATTGCTACATTCTTTGAGGCAGTGGGCACGATTTTGGTGCAGCTTATAGAGATTGCCTTGCTTTCCAAACTCTTGCCCTTTGTGATGATAGCGGTGGGTGCGTATTTTTTGCTTTCTCCAAACATCAGCGACAAGGACAGAGCAAAGAATCCTCACAGATTCTAAAAATTAAGTGAGGAACGCCTAAATATCACTAATAAGATGGCACATAATCAAATCTCCCTTGCTATTAATACAAGCGATCATCGCTCAAACAAAGGCGATACACATCTTATTTGCACACAAATTATTAAAAACTCAATTCCATATTTTACAACACTCTCTGCCGCACGTGTAGCGATTGAAGCAATTAAAAAAATACAAAATAGCAATATGAATGAAGCCCATGCCCTACAAGAATATCTACAAAGCTAACAATTTAAGCTTATTTTAGAATCTTATCCTATCGCTTAATGCAGAATTTCTTGTAAGAATAAGACTTATCTACTTCTTCGCCTTACTTTCTGCTTCCTTGATATAGCCCTCATATTCTGTATCGCTTAAAAGCTCTAACCAAGTAACATTCTTGCCATCTTTCTCGTGTGTAAGAGCGATATGCACACCCTTTTCTTTCAAACCTGCTCCGTGCCAATGCTCTATATCAGATGGGCAAAGCACCACATCGCCAACCTTTGCAATTTGAGTAATCCCCTGCTTTGTGCCTGTATAAATCGTGCCTTGTGTAACAATCAACGTTTGCCCTGCGGGGTGCGTATGCCAAGCTGTCCTAGCCTTTGGGCTAAAAGTAACTTCTGCACCACTAAAATTACGATAATCTCCGCTTTTAAAAAGCATTTTTACATTCACTTCACCGCTAAAGATTTTAGAATCTCCTTTAAATCCACCAAGACTTCCCGCCTTAACTATTTCTTGTGTTTTTTGCATTTTTACCTCCTGTGCATAGGCGATATTTGTGCAACCTAAAGCCACAACCGAAGCAATAGCAAGTAATTTTTTCATTTATTCTCCTTTTGTAATATAAAAATACATTTGTAATTATAAAACCTGATACCCTAGTATTTGTCAAGGGAAAAATGGCAGATAGTGGCAAAAATATTTAGGAGTTTGAGAAGCATTTTTTTATCTTTCTCAATTGAGATTCTATATAAAAACAATTTGCAAGGGGATAAGTAAGGAATCTAAGATAGCAAATTTTTTGCTTCTACATTTTGTCCGCCAAGATTCTATCTCACCATCCATTTGATAATCAAAGCAATAATGCAAAAAGGAATAGGCACAACAATAAGCCATAAAATCAACAAAAGCAAGATAAATTCGGATTGGTCAGCCACTTTGGCTCATCAGGCAAAATGTCTGCTGGAGGCATTGTTCCTTTATCATAGTCCCAAACAAACCCAAAAAGCAAGATGAGGAGCAAAAATGTCCCTACAACAAACATAATCTCTACTAATTTATACCATTGATTGTTCTTGTATAGTCTCCACGAGACAACAGAGCTAACAAAAACCAGGCACACAAAAGCCATAAGTAGCATAAATTCTGTTATAAAATGAAACCACAAAAAACCCACGCAAAAAGCTGTAACTACCAACACCACAGATTCAAATTTCATAAAACTTTTATCTTTTAGCTTCATCTGTATCTTATTTCAAAAGGAACTTGCGAATCTTGCATTGCTTCTTCTACATAATATAAGCAATCTTCCCCTTTGGTATCCAACTCTTCAATGTAGGTAATAATTTTAGAATGATTTAAATACAAAAATTCCAAATATGTCGCTATATTCATTAAAATTCAATCTTTTTCATTCGTGTTCATAGGTTGCAATAATTTGCTCATAACTCACAAATTCAACCCGCTTAACTAAGTTTTCAAAAGCTTTTATTGATTTCTGTATCAAACTTAGTTTTTCTTTTAGCATCTGAAATACAATAAAACTCTATATTAAAAAATTCTAATTCTTTAAATTTTGTAAGCACAGCCCTAAAATCAGTGCTATCTTCTACCTCTCAAATACGCACAGGAAAGGGTATTTTCAGTATTAAACCAAGCAACATCTACATAATTTACACTTCTTTAAATAATCTCTGTATATGTAAATGGCGGAATTTCTTGCAAACTATACAATGAACCTAATTTTTTATTATTAAATGTCCAAGATTTATCATTGGTATAAGTGTCTAGCCCTCTTTGATTGCCTAGCTTTAAAAGCATTCCTTGAATTTTGACGTGCATTCTTTCTTGTTTTTCTATTTTGTTTTTGGGCGTAGATTCTTTTGCTATAAGAATGTGTTTATATTTACTTAATCCCCAAACACCTATCCCTAAGGGAAAAAATCTTCATTTCTTTGCAAAGTCTCCCTTATGGTTGCGTTTGGTGTTTTGCCTTGAATTGTGTTTTTATCTTTATGATTCTAGATATTTTTATAAATAAGATTGAGTGGTGCAAAACCACCATTTTGCCCAATAACAAGCTTTAACACTTCTTTGTAAGTCATTGCCGCCCTGTATTATTTCAAAGCCTATAATTGTCGCTATCCTAATCTTATTCCTACTTGAACTTGACTTAGAAGTGTAAGTATTATTATAAGTAACCACAAGTATTTTAGCTGTCTTTACTAGAGATTCTATTAAGTCTTTAAAGGCTTCTTTTGCCTCTACTTTGCAATATTTGCTTAAATTTTCAGGCTCTGGCTTTAACAGCCTATCATCTTGCTATCGTTTTTTGCTAAAGAATTTATCCCAAAGTATTTAGAGTAATAATTTTCTTTTAAGCTTTTAGAATCTATGCCCTGAAACTCTTGGCTTAAAGATTTTAGCTTTTTCTTATCATATTTTTCTTGTGCGAAAAATCCCTGATAAATCACATAATTAGAATGCAAAAAGTCATTGATTACACAGCGGTTTTTAACAAAATATTCACTCACCACGCCTGTGCCACTAAACACATCAAAAAAGCTAAGATTGTGCTTATCCCTATAATCAAAAGCCTTTAAAATACTTGTATCAATAGAATCTAAAAGCTTTGTTTTTGCTCCTGTATAGCGGCGGTTTGGGATAGAGAACAAAGGACACCTTTCTTGTAAAATTTAAAAGTGGATTATACAACACTTACCCGCTAAATTTCACCCATAAACACTTTTATGCTATAATCCCGCACAATTTTAAACATAAGGAGAAAGGCAAAATGATGTGGGATAGTGGCTTTGGCTTCTTTTCTTGGTCAATTTTAGTGTGCTTCTTCTCTAAAACCTCGCTTTAGTTTTCATTTGGTGCATTTATCGCGTAGATTTTCAACGCATTCTCACTTTTTGGTTTAGAGTAGAATCTAAGCCCGTAAAATACACATTCATAGTAAGGAAATCCAATGAAAAACATAAAGCTTACCCCAAATTTGGCGTGGGGATTGGTGATTTTTGGTGGCATTGTAGAGTGCTTTTGGGCAAGTGGGCTAAAGTATAGCGATAATTTGTTTGCTTTTACCCTCACAGGCATTGGGATTTTTATCTCCTTTATCTCTATGATTCTAGCAGTTAAGGTGCTAGAGATTGGAATTGCATATAGCGTATTTGTAGGCATTGGTACAGCGGGGGTTACACTCGCAGAGATTCTTATTTTTAATGAGCCCTTCTCACCACTTAAGATTCTCTTTATCGCTACTTTACTCATTGGCGTGATTGGCTTAAAGCTCTCTAGCAGCGAGAAAGAAGAGGTGCAAGAGGAAAAGCTTGTCTCAAACTTCTCACATGATTTGGGACTTGATACAATACTTAAGGAGGAGCAAAAATGAGTTGGGTGTATTTACTTCTTGCGGGGTGTATGGAGATTGTCGGTGTGATTGCGCTGAAAAAATACTCATTAAGTGGGCGCAATATCTTTTTGCTTGGAATCTTGGTGCAGTTTATGCTAAGTTTCTCGCTTCTCTCTCTAGCAATGCAAGAGATTACTATGGCGACAGCCTATGCGATATGGACAGGCATAGGTGCGGGGGGTGGTGTGCTAATTGGAATCTTATTTTTTAAAGAAAGCAAGAATCTTAAAAAACTACTTTTCATCACACTCATAATCGCTTCAGTCATTGGGCTTAAGGCGATAGGCTAAACTTTAAGCAGTCTAGAATCTTAAGCCCTTTAAGATTCTAGACTGCAATCCTGTATTGTTCGCCTTAGAGTAATTCTTGATAGTCAAGGTTAAAGCATTGCTTTGTTAGAATAGCCCCTTTAAATTTAATTGGTTATGAAAGTGGAGTTATGCTATTTTTATCTATCTTTTTTGCATTATTCTTTCTTTATATCTTTGTAAATTCTCTTCTTATCTTTTTGCTCCTCAAATCCTCCATTAGCCTTTTGATTTTTCTTATTTAAATTTTAGAAATCTCAAAAGGAATCCTATGTCCAATATTTTTACAAAACACTCTTTGTATTTGCTTGTGCGTTGCCTAATTGTGTGAGTAGCGTATTTTTCTCTATTTATTATATTATTGATGGAATCTATGCCTTTTGTCATTATTAGCTTTATTGGCTTTGCGCTTACAAAATATGGTTTTATTGGTTCATCTGTGTGGATTAGTCTTACTTTAGGTAAGGGCAAGTCAAAGGAGGTTTCAATTCTCTTTAGCATTTCTTTGGTGATTGTTTTTATTGTCGTTTTATGGCGATATATGCGTTCTTCTTTGTATTTTTTTGGTAAATTTGCTAGAGATTCACAAATCCTCTAAGGCAAAAGCAAGGCAGTTTATAAGTATTTTTATTTACTTTACATCATTTATTGTATTTTATTTTATTTATAGGAGGTAGTTTTATTTCAAAGTGCAAATTTTAAAAGTGAAGTGCTTTAAAGTTCGATAAAATAGAAGTTTGTTCTTTAAATTACTTCGATTTAAAATGGAAAATTAAGTTTAGATTTTTTCACAAAATGGCTATTTTTTCACAAAACATCACAAAATTGCTGGACAACTAGGAAACATTTAAAGTGCGGTTTTTTTGAAGTAGCCTACAATACAGCCTATAATCTCAAAATTTTTACCCTCTAAATCTATGGGTTGATATGCCATATTATCGCTAAGAAGCCTTATTGTTGGTTGTTTTTGTAAGCGTTTAATATATAGCTCATCATCAATGCGGGTTACGCAAATTTCGCTTTCTTTCACTGCTTTTTTCTGCACCAAAACATAGCAATCCTGCGGTAGTGTAGGATACATAGAATCCCCTATACTTCTAATAATAGACAAATCTTTAAAAGAAATAAGCCCAAAATACTCACGCAAAAAGTCCTTACCAAAAGTCATTACACGGCTTGTTTCTGCCTCATTATATGCACCTCTTCCTGCACTTGCTTGTATATCCTCGTAAAAGGGAATGGATACAATATCATCGTTTAAGGTTTGTATAGAATTCTTGGATTGAGAGACAGGATTTTGCTGACTAAGAGACAACTTAGTAACAACTTTTTGTGACTTAGTAACAGGACTTAGTAACAACTTGGTAACAAATTCATCACTTCTAAAAAAATTTAAATCTACGCCCAAGGCATCTGCAATCTTTATTAAATTTTCTATTGTAATGTTACTATTTTTTTTTGATTCATACCTTTTGATAGAATCTAAAGATACTCTACTCTTTGCTGCTAATTCCGCTTGTGTCCATCCTTTGTTCTCTCTTCCTGCCTTGATTTTTTCAGAAATATTCATAAAATACACCTTATTCTATAATAAGTCTTGAAAATAATCATATATTACACTATAATTACATTACTTTTAAGGGAATTGTATCACAAAAATACAAAAACCTAAAAGTGGTTTGGGTGGGTGGGAAGAATATCACTTTTGGAGCTTTAAAATGCGAGTTTTAAAGTATAAAAAGGTGGTTGTAAAGCTCAAAGTTTGGAAGTTAAGAATCTCTTTCAAACTAGAGCTATAAATCATCTTTTCCACTCCATTTGTGGAGTGGTTAAGTGTGATTATAACATAAAAGTAAAGGTATAGCTATGAAAGATAAGAAAATGCGTAAAAAATCTACTTGTCTCACTAAGCAAATGGTTAAAAAGGGGTTTAAGTTGCGCACTTGGTGTAAAGCTAAAGGTCTTAGTGATTCTGATTATAGCGTGTTATGTGATTTATCCAAAGGCATTACAAAAGGTAAATGGGGCAGAGCCAAAGAACTTAAGGAAATGCTAGAAAAAGAGGGATTTAAGGTTGCGTAATGGTAGGTGGTTTCGTTGTGGTTTATATGGATAAAAATGGAGAGGATTTTGTTCGTTTATGCGACAGCTTAAATTATTCTAGATAATGCTTTGCGAATTTGTGCGAAAATATGTATAGTATGTTGATTAACATTTTAATGGCACTTTGCAATATCTTTTTGGATTATTTGTTTATCGTGGTATTTGGTTAGGGGTTATTTTCTGTGGCACTTTCTACTTGCATAGGCTTAAGTTTGACTACAATTTTGGGCTTTTTGCCTTTTATTTTTGGTAATGTGGAGCTAAAATTTAGCAGGATTTTCTTTAAGTTAAAAACACTTGTAAATATTTTTTACAATGGCAGTTCTAAATTTTTAGGCAATATTTCAGGTTCAATTTTAACAATTTTCGCAAACCTTTTATTACTTAAGCTTTCAAGAGAAATCGGCGTGGAGACACTCTCTGTTATTCTTTATATAGATACTTTCATCGTTGCTTTTACTATTTTTATATTTTTAGCATCGCCTTTTTGGTTTTTATAGTAATTATGTTGTGGAATGAAAGTTTAGTCGAACTTTTTGCGGAGACAACAAATCAAGACTTTACATTAATAGAGCTTGAGACAGAGGGTGGGATATTAGCACGTTATAATCGCTATAAGCAAATACAAGAAATCCTAAGCTATGGTATGGAGAATCTAGGCTATGAGTGCTATATCACTAAATGCCATCGCTCTCCTATTATTACCACTTTTTGCTATCCTAATTTCAAAGATTTTACTTTTAAGAGTATATATGAATATTTGAAATTCAATGGATTTGTGATTTATCCGGGTAAGCTAAGCGGTGCTAATACTTTTAGAATAGGTAATATAGGTGATTTGAGAGTTCTATGGTTTTACTTAGGAAGTGGTTCATTTTTGTCCCCTATAGTATGTTTGCTAATTGCTTAAACTAGGAAAGAATCTTAAAAATTTATTGATAATTTCTATTGCCCACAGAATCAATGCTGATTAAATTTCTTAAAATACTCATCAATTTCCTCTCTCATTTCACACCCAACCTCTTCAAAAGCCGATAAAATTAGCTCATAACTTCCCTTGCCACCCAAAAAATCCCAAAATTCCTCTGCTACTTTAATTTCAGAATCTAAATCTAGCATTCCTGCCATCGTCCATCGTTCATAAGGTTTTGGCGCGTAAGGATTGTAAGGAATCGCTATAAGTGATTGAATATTGCAATGTGGATTATTATACGCAAAACACGCTACCCAAGTTAAAAGTGTGCGTTTAAATTCTTTAAATCCACCCTTGTTTGGTTTAGCGGTTTTAATATCAATTAAATACACATTATTGCCCTTCTGCAAAAACAAATCCACCTTTGTAGGTTTGATAATGCTTGTTTCTCCACTTTGTGAAACTGCCAAGATTCTAGCGATTTCCTCGTTTTTGTTGGGTTTGGAATTGCCACTTTCTAAAGAATCCATAATATCTTGTATCACTCTTTGTGCTTCTTTGGTAATTGTATTTGCAACTGCCATTTGACG
The DNA here is from genome assembly GCF_000765745.2 of Helicobacter apodemus. Classification (GTDB taxonomy): domain Bacteria; phylum Campylobacterota; class Campylobacteria; order Campylobacterales; family Helicobacteraceae; genus Helicobacter_D; species Helicobacter_D apodemus. The sequence goes on along the minus strand of NZ_JRPC02000009.1, from coordinate 64,135 downwards.
CCTAATATTGTCAAAATGGTTTAAACCCAATTCTTCAGCCACAGGCTCAAAGATACTTGTGCCAAAGTTGGTATTCAGGCTTTGAATAAAGCTATAAAGTGCCATTCTATCTTTGCCTAATAGTCTTGTATGAAAGGGCATAGAAGAAGTTTCGGGCTTATAATTTTCAAACTTATTGCGTAATGCTTGAAACAGACGATTTTTGATATTGTTTTTAAGATTTTGCATTGATTATTTCCTGTGATAGTTTTGAACAAAAATTATCAAAATCTGGAATTACTTTATTAATTGGTGAATAAAGTATCTTTTGATTTGTTTTTGTGATATTTGAAACATCTAATTTTGTGTTTTCGATACTTTTAAGAATACAATTTATATTTTGTTCAAATTCTTTTGAATTGGAAACTAATTTTTTTAATTTATTATACATTTTATCTATTGTTTCATTATCCCAATGCTCTGGAATTTCCCCCATTTTTTTAGGCTTTTCCATATCAATACCAACATTTATTATTTTAAAAATGATAAATGTAATATGATGCTTAAGAAGATGTGTTTTGTCTTTTTTGCCTACAGCATTTAAATAATCTTCAACAAAAACAAATAAATATGTAATAATATAAATTAATTTACAATAGGATTCTTTGTTAAGCTGTTTAAGGCTTTCTAAATACTTATTCATTGTACTATCAAAATATCCCGAAGCACGATGTGGAATTTGAAAAATTGAAGACATTAATGCTCTCATAATTATGAGTAAATCCACATTGATACAGCCTTGTTTGTTTTGCTGCCCTATTCTTCTTTTGTAAAAAATAACTTTATTATTAATGATATTTTTATGAAAATAGCTTTCAAGTGTCTTAAAAAACTCTCTATTAGATAAAAGTTGATAAGTGTCAATCTGATTTTGACTATTTGCACTTGTTGCAATAAATTCTATTTCATCTTCATCTATAGCTTCAATTAATTTTAGTGGCAGAATTACATTTGCTATTGTTTTATTATTTTCATTATCTTTATATATTTCAAATAAAGAGCTAATTGTTTGACAACCATTAATAATCCTAATGGAATAAAAAGTGCAATCATTTGTGTGATTTCTATGCTCAGAGTTTATTATAGTAATTCCATTGTTGTATAAGTGGAAAAAGGCATCTTTTGTTCGTACTGTTTCTTGAATATTCTTATTAATATCTGTATCTCCCAAAAATAACCTAATATTATCTTCAAAAACATTGTTATTGAGGACTTTAAGGTCATCATCTTCAAAAGAAATGCATTGAAGTAAAGATAAGGCATTAATATAGCCAACACAACATTTATCAGATATAAAGATCAAATTATTCTTTGGGATAGAAATACTAACTTGTCCTGTTCTATTGCTTTCATAAATCTTTCTTATAAATTCACTACCTATTAAATGGGTTTTAATTTCAATGAATTCCCCTATCTTTTCCTCATTTTTACTTATTGTTTCTTTCCAATTATTTTTTAAATTGCTAATATCACTTTCTGTTTTCTGTGTGCAAAAATAAAAATTAACTTTTAAGGTTGCATTTTTTTGCTTTTGAGATTCATCATCAAAAGCATTAATGCATTGAGCAATATATTGTGGGCAATTATCACTTTTTTCTAAAATAGATACTAAAATATTATAAAATTTTAGTATAGCACTAGAATCAACACTTTTAGAAGTTTTTGTTTCGACAAAACAAAATTCTACATTTTTAAATTTTACTCCTTCTACAAAAAGAATATTGTAATTAGAAACTGAATACAATGCATTATCAACAATAATAAAAAAACCATCAATTCCAGATATATTATCATTGAGCCAAGTATTTTTTAATATTTCATTATCTACTTTGTTGGCTAATGTTGTTGCAAGCATTGCCGTAGAAAAAATTTCAAACTCTTGAGACTCGGATAATTTCATTTCTGGAAATAAGCTAGAGCAAAATTCTCTAGCCTGTTTAACGATTCTTGATTCCATTTTTCCTCTCCTTCAAATAAAATATACTCTCATTATACCTATTTTTATCTTTTTCACTGCGATTAAGCACAGGGCGATTGTAGGTTTTTACAATTTGCATTCCCGCTAATTCTGCAATTTTTGGGTAAAGATTAAATTTATCATTGGCAACCAAAAAAATATTATAATCCTCTTTCAAAAATCTTTTAGCGTTTTTTAAAGCTTGTGCTATGCCTTGCATATATTTTTCTTGTGCGCTCTTGCTTTGCCCATTACTTAGTTTGCCAATTTCTAAATTATCCTTGCGAGGTAAATCAAAGATGTCATAGGCATAAGCGTGTTGCTCGTGGTAATCAATCAGTCCTACATAAGGGGGAGAGCTAAAGATTCCAGCAATTTTTTGAGATTTGATAAGTTGAGCAAAAGCCTTATCTTGTTGTTGCACTGCAGTGATAATATCTACATTTATAGAATCTGCATTCAAGCAAAGTTGCTTCGTTTCACTTCGCAAATATTCAAATTCTCTTAATCGCTTTAAAGCATCTTTAGCATAGGCTTTCCACCATTTTGCAATGCTAAAGAGTGGTTTGCAGATTCTGCCGTGTTTTTTGCAATAATAAGTTGCTGTGATAGGTTCTAAAAGTGTAGCTAAATCCGAGTGTGTCGTGGCGCGAGTGCTTCTTGCTGTGCGACTTAGGATAATGCATAAAATATCTTGTAAAACTTTGGGGGCTTTTGCAATTTCATTTTTAAGTAAAATAATCTCCTCCCTTATAGAATCCACATACCATTTTTCAAAAAAGCTTCCTTGCGCCTTTGTGCTAAGGTTGATATGATAAAGCTTCACTAAATCATTATAAATTTTTAAAAACTCCTGTGCTTTTCCCTCTCCATAAGCCTTTTCATCAATTTGTTTTAATGCAACTTGACGTTTAAAGGTTTTATTGGGAAAATAAGTTTGATTAAATGTGCTCAAAGCGTCATTTAAAGCGGATTCAAAAGAGCTAATTTGTAGATTCTTTGTATGTTTTTCTAAGCAGTTTGTAAGCCTTAGAAGTTCAGATTCAAGGGCTTCTAAATCATATTTAGCAACCTTAGAATTGCAAAGTAAAGCATTAAAAATGGAAATATCAATCCCAACCGCATTCATTCCTAGCTCATTTGCCACACATAAAGTCGTGCCACTTCCTGCAAAAATATCTAGCACAATATCATTGGGCTTAAAATAAGTTTCTTGCTTGATAGAATCTGTGTGCGAATCTAAAAAATACTCCACAAGTTGAGGGATAAACTTGCCTTTATAGGGGTGGATTCTGTGGATATGCTTTGTCGTCTCTGCTTCTTTATATTGTGCAAACGAGAGCGGAGATTCTAAGTGTTTTTGCGATTTAATCGTGCTATCATAATATATTTTAAGCTCATTTTTATCAATCAAATTTTCTTTTAAATCTGTGCTGTGATTGGCAATTTTTCCATAATTTAAAAGGTAAATAATGTTGTTGCTCGTTACCTTTTTACCTAAATATTCACTTGCCCAGATACTCGCTTGTTTAGGTGTGAGTAAAGTATCACTTAAGATTTGTGTCATTGTTACTCCCACTCAATCGTGCCCGGCGGTTTGCTTGTGATATCATACACCACGCGGTTAACACCCTCTACTTCATTGACGATTCTATTGTTTGTAAATTCTAAAAAGTTAGAATCTAGCATTGCATTTTCTAGACTTCGTTGTGAAAACAAAAATCGCCCATCGCATACAAATCCAAGCTCCTCCCAATCCACATTATTAAGCTTTTCGCATAACATTTTCAACATTATAGAATCTACCTCAAACTTTGGAAAAACTGCTAAAACAGAACCATCATAAACATTACATGAATGCAAGAAAAAAGGCTCCTTGTTGCGCGTTTTAGTATTAACATAGATTCTAGGATTCTCACTTTTATAATAGTCTCTGCCCCATTCCCACCAATTGCTTTCATTAAATTTTTTAATCCTCCGCTTTAAAAGTTGTTCTTTAAAATCTTGCAAATACGCACAATCCTTACCATAGATTCCATAAATCATTTTTCTCGTTTTGCCACTTTTAGCACTTTGTGAACAAACAAAATCCATATTACCCCATTTTTCATTCGCAAAGATAGAATCCGCTCCACTCACTGCTCCAACCTTGACAAAAAACAAACCTTTAAAAGGAATTGTATAGGCTTTTTTGGTAAAAAATAGCTGTCCATTTATGCAAGAAAATTCTCTTAAGCACTGCGTCTCACGGGTAAAATTATCCTTTTCAAAGCGCCAAATCGCACAATTTGGCTGGACATTGTCAAAAATTTTTTTATCGCCCAAATCAATAAAATGCGTGATACTGCCTTGATGAAACAAAAATTCATTTAAGCGCGCACTTGAGGTTGATTTTAAAAAGTCTCGTGGTGTAATAAAAATCAACTCTCCTCCATCTTGCAAGTGCAAAATACACTTATAGATGAAAAAAAGATAGAGATTTGAGCGAGAATCAAAAAGTTTAGAATAAGGCTTAAGAAGCGTTTTTGTAGATGTGGCAATGTCTTGGTAACGCACATAGGGTGGATTCCCAATAATGCAATCAAATTTTTCATTGACAGGATAAGCAAAAAAATCTTCCCGCAAAACTGCTTTATCACAAATTACACTAGAATCTAGCTCAATACCTACTTTATTTTTAGGTAGATTTTGGAAAAATACCCCATTGCCACAACTTGGCTCTAAGAATCTAGGATTAGAAAGCCTCTTTGTGCTTTGGATAAGGGCTAACATATCACTTACAATATGCGGTGGAGTAAAAACTTGTCCCAAATTTACTACATCAAGATTCATAAAAATATGTCCTAAAATGCAAATAAGCATCAGCCCGAAGCTTTAAAGATTCCTCAAAAGTTCCAAGCAAAAAGGCTTTTGCACTTTCAAAATCTCTATTTATCAGTTTGCGATTATTGTCCCATTTTGCTTGAAAGGGGAGATTATTACCATTTGGCAAAATAGATTCTAAACTTTTGAGCGAAGTAGCAAATACATCGCTAGGAGTATCTTTATTTACTATTAAAAAATAATAATCTTTGCTATTTGATTCTAAGTTCTCACTCAAAGTTTTAAAATACACTTCCCAGCTTACGCCATTATTAAAAGGTGGAATTTTGCCTGTTAAAGCGTAATAGATTCCAAGTTTGCAGTTGAGATTATCGGTTGTTTTTGTTGTGCTAACTTTAATATTTACAGGATAAAACACATCATTTTCATAAAAGCTAAAATCTATCCAATCACGCATATTTGGGCGGTTTATAGTAAAATTTGCTTCTAAAAGTCTAAAGATTTCATCTTCATTAAAAGCTGAATTTATCCGCCCATCGCGACTTTGACTACTTAATTGTAAGTTCTGTTTTCTCAAAAAATCTACCATTTTATTTAATAGATTGGGCAATGTAGTTTTATTTTCACTCATTTCCTACTCCCACTCAATCGTGCCCGGGGGTTTAGAAGTTATATCATACACTACGCGGTTAATATTTATTGCAAATAAGCCCACACTTTCTAAAAACCTTAAGTCATTAATTTTATTTTTTATTGTCTCAATATTTTTTTCTAACTCTATCTTTCTATTCATTGATATTTTTATAAACTCATTTTCTTTTTCTATGCCAATAAATCTCCTATTTAAAAGATTAGCGGCTATTCCTGTGGTAGAGCTTCCACTAAAAGGATCGCAAACAACAGAATCTCTGTCGCTTGCCATTAAAAGCAATCGTACCAAAAGGGCTAGAGGCTTTTGTGTTGGATGTTTGCCAAAGCTTTTCTCCCAAGGTGCAATGGCTGGAAAACTCCACACATCACGCATTTGTTTGTCTCCATTAAGTTTTTTTAAAATTTCATAATTAAAAATATGTTTATGTTTAGGGCTTTTTCTTGCCCAAATGATTTGTTCTGTTGAATGTGTGAGATAACGACAACTAAAATTTGGAGGAGGATTTGTCTTTTGCCAAGTGATGATATTTAAAATTTTAAAATCAAGTTTTTGCAAGATGCCACCTAAAGAAAAAATATTGTGATAAGTTCCGCTAATTAAAATACTCCCCGTATTTTTTAAAGCTTTTTTTGCATTGCTTATCCATTGTAAATTAAATTCATCAATATCACTGATATTTTCTCCCTTATCCCATTCGCCCTTATTCACACTTACAATTTTTCCACTTTGTATGCTTAAACCATCATTGGAGAGAAAATAGGGAGGATCAGCAAAAATTAGATCAAATTTATTTTCAAATTGAGGCAAAATCTCATTACAATCTCCTTGATAAAGCTTAAAAAGTTTATCTTCACTCATAAAAATAGGGTGAAAAACTTTGCTAGAATATGGTGTTTTCATTTTCTAACCTTTTGTATAAAATTACCTATATTGCTTAAATTATAGATTTCTACATATTTATAAGCTTCTTGAAGTTTGTTTTTGGCACTCAACCAACCTTTGCCATCAGTTATCCAAATAAATTCATAATTTGAAAATATTTCAAATTTTGGAGCTAAATCTTGATAGGCTCTCGCTACTTCATTAAGCTTACTTCCACCACCTGCATAAAAGTTAGATTCTATAAAATAATTTGTATCTTTGCCAAAAATAACAAAATCAAACTTTTTAATATCATCTCCAAAAGCTTGGTGTAAATCCTTAAAATTTCTAATATCAACTTGTTCTTCGAAACTTAATTGAGCATTAGCAAAAAGACTGCCAAGATAAGTTTCCATAGCCTTTCCGCTACGATTTTTTCTCGCATTACTATCAAGCCCAACTTCTATACCAAAAACGAAATCATTTAAATCTTTAATATTTCTATTGCAAAAAATTTGCTCCAAACCTGTTTGACAAATGAACTCATAAATTTTTTCACAATTTTCAAAATAAGAATTTAAAGGGTAAAAATTACCATCAACATCAAGCACCAAATCATTTCTATCTCTCACAGCAATGAGAATATTTAAAACACTAAAAGCTTTGGGATATTCTTCAAAAAGGCTTTTAATATAAATTTTTAGCTCTTGTGTATCTTTTCCAAGTAAAAAATTCAAATGATTTAAAGCTATGCTTATCTCATTTTTATTTTTGAGACATTTTTGCCAATCTACAAAAAAATCCAAAGTTCTATTGCTTGTTTGAAGAGTCTGTAAAAATTTATCAAAGGGTAAAGTATTTATCATTCCACTCACTCCCACTCAATCGTGCCCGGGGGTTTAGAAGTTATATCATACACCACGCGGTTAATGCCCTCTACTTCATTGACGATTCTATTACTTACAGATTCTAAAAAATCGTGGGGCAAATGCGCAAAAGTCGCTGTCATTCCATCAATCGCTTCCACCGCACGCACACAAATTGTATTATCATAAGTGCGATTATCGCCCATTACACCCACGCTCCGCACATTGAGCAGCACACAAAACGCCTGCCATACTTTATCATAATACCCTTGTTTTTGCAGTTCCTCTATAAAGATAGAATCCGCCTCACGCAGCAAATCCAAATCCGCCTTATTCACCTCTCCCATAATGCGTATGGCTAGTCCTGGTCCCGGGAATGGGTGGCGCATTAGCATAGATTCAGGCATTCCTAGCTCTCGCCCTAACGCCCTCACTTCATCTTTAAATAGCTCTCGTAATGGCTCAATCAGCTCAAACTTCATCCACTCCGGCAGTCCGCCGACATTATGGTGGCTTTTTATCGTCTTAGATGGACCTTTGACGCTCACAGATTCTATCACATCAGGATAAAGTGTGCCTTGTGCGAGGAATTTTATCTCGCCTTTGGTATTGTGCTTTTTTGCCTCTTTTTCAAAAACTTCAATAAAGGTCTCACCGATGATTTTACGCTTTTTCTCTGGCTCAATCACACCTTTAAGGCGGCTTAAAAACAACGCACTAGCGTCCGCAGTGATTAGTGGCACTTTGAGGTTTTCTCTAAACATTTTCTCTACTGCCTCTCTCTCGCCTTTGCGCAAAAGCCCAGTATCCACAAACACCGGAATAAGGTCACCCCCTATTGCGCGGTGGAGCAACGTCGCGACAACGCTAGAATCTACCCCCCCACTCACTGCACACAAAACCTTAGAAAGCGTTGCATTTGAGCGATAAAGAGCAGATTCTGAGTTGTCGGCTTGGTCATTTATGTCTAATAAACTCCCTTCGCCTCCGCCTTGAAAGCCACCCTTTCTCATCTCAACTGCTTCCGCCTCAATGTTATCTTGCTCTTGATAATCTCTTGATACTGCCGAACCTGAATCTGCACCAGATTCTAAATGATTTTGCCCTTTAGTGTCGCTAGATTCTGTATGTTGAGAATCCACAATTCTAGTGTTTGCGGTGTGGCTGTGTAAATTTTTTGGATTTTTTGTAAGGTTAGCGGACTTGGTGTCCATGCCTTGCGAAAAATCCAAAACCTTATCGCATTGCATACCCAAAGACGAATTGCGCTTAAAGCACGAGGTAAGGTGGTCATTCACCATTCCCACCGCCTGCATAAACGCATAGACAATCGTAGTACCAACAAACTTAAATCCGCGCTTTTTCAAATCCTTAGCAATTGTATCTGAAAGGGGCGTGGAAGCGGGTAAATCCGCGATACTCTCAAAGGTATTGACGATAGGCTTACCTCCCACAAAGCCCCAAATATACCTATCAAAGCTTCTAAACTCCCTTTGCACCGCCATAAATGCCTTAGCATTAGAAATCGCAGATTCTATTTTGGCACGATTCCTAATAATCCCCTTGTGCTGCATTAGAGATTCTATTTTACCCTCATCATAAGCGGCGATTTTATGGTAATCAAAGTCATCAAATGCCGCCCTAAAAGCCTCACGCTTTTTAAGGATTGTAATCCAACTAAGCCCCGCTTGAAAACCCTCTAAAATCAAAAATTCAAAGAGTTTCTTATCCTCGTGGAGTGGTTCGCCCCACTCATAATCGTGATAGTTTTCATAGAGTTTGCGTGCCGCCTCGTCCTTATCGGTCGCCCAAGGGCAACGCACCTTTTCACGCACGCCCTCATTTGAATCTTGCGCCTCAAGCCCTAAAGACTTTTGCAAACTCTCACTCGTAATATTTAGTGGGATAAGCTCGGGTGAAAATGCACCTGCACTCCCTGCGGGGATAGGTTTCTCTCCTGTTTTTGCAAATCCTAAAGCTTGATAGAATCCCAAAGCCCACTCTAAACTTGCTACCTTTATCACTTTATATTTGCCTAAATATCGCGTAAATGCTTCTTGCAGCAGAGCTTTACCCACCCCACTTTTAAAGGCACTCGGCGCAACAAAAAGCATTGCAATTTCATTTTTTTCTACTGCAATAAAGCCTAACCATTCCCCATTTTTTTGCACTATCAGTAGAATTTTGGATTCTAAAACAGCCTCTCGTATCTCCTCCCTCATATCCGCGATTTCATCTTCGCTTAAATCTTTGTGGGTGACTCTTGCGCCCTGCTCCCAGATTTCAACAAGCCTTTCTATGGCTTGTGCTTTACCAATGTGCTTAAAGGCTTCTACAAAGGTGATAAAATGCAAAGAATCCCTTAGGGATTCCAAGGCACACTCTAAGTCCTCCCTTGCTACCTCCATAGGCGTTAGCATAATCTCCCGATAATTTCCAACGCAAAAGGGTTCTCCTGCTTTGTAAAAACCTAGTTTACTATAATAAGAGATGGCTTGCTTACGACTATTAAGTTTGATTTTTTCAAATGGGTATAAATGCCGATTCAAAGTCTCTTTAAGTAATGCTTTGCCAATCCCTTTGCCAAAATATTGCGGAGCGATAAAAAGCAAAGTAATTTCATTTTTTTGCACCGCAATAAAGCCTAGCCACTCCTCTGTTGTCGTGCATATCAGTATTTCCTCTGCCTTTGCAATATAATCTTTTTCTATCTCTTTACGTCTATGGGTGATAAATTCCTCACTCACTTCTTGCGTGGCTCTTACAGAATCTTCCCAAATTTTAAGAAGCTTTTTTATCACTTGTGCTTTGCCTATTTCTTTAAAAGCTTCTTTTATGGTTTTAAAAGCAGGATTCACACATTGCCTAACCCCACTTCCATACACGATTTGGCGCAATTTTACAATTTCATTTTGTGCAAAGTTTCGCATATTCCAACTTGTATCCGCACCACAAATCCCCACTGCAAAATTACGCAACATCTGCCCCCCACACTCGCTATGTACAACTTCGGGGTGAAACTGCAAGGCATAAATCTTGCACTTGTAATCCGCAATAGCACAATAGTGCGTGTTACCCGATTTTGCAAGCTCTACAAAGCCTTGCGGGATAGATTCCACCTTATCTGCGTGGCTCATCCATACGATAGAATCTTGCTTCACTCCTTTAAAAAGCCTATTTGCTTTATCTTTTATCTCTAACACCGCCTTGCCAAACTCTTGTGCTTCTGCCCTCATCACGCGCCCACCAAAATGTTGAGCAATAAGCTGCATACCATAGCAGATTCCCAAAATTGGAATTCCAAGCGTGAAAATCTTAGAATCAGGCTTGTAGGCGTCTTTTTCATACACGCTTGCAGGTCCTCCGCTTAGGATAATACCTTTAGGATTCTTAGCTTTGATAGAATCTAGCTTTTCAAAATAAGGGACAATCTCGGTATAAACGCCATATTCACGCAAACGCCTTGCGATAAGCTGTGTGTATTGAGAGCCAAAATCTAGCACTAAAATTTGTAAATTATTCATAAAAATCCCTAATGAAAATTTATGGAGAATCTTATTTAAGATTAACTTATAACTTAAGAAAATATTGCTTATTGCATATAATGTGCGCCAACAGAATGGGAACGTTTGAGCGCTGATTCAACAATATTTTTAGCAGTTAATAAACGCAGTTTCAAAAGTCTCCCAACACCGCTTTGTAACATAACTTCAATGCCTCCTAAGGCTTCATTAAGGTCGCTTTTTTTGCGAATAATACCAACTTTATTCCACATAAGATTGCGTAAAATAGTTTTGAGGTTTTCATCTTGTTCTTTATGGAGGGTTTGGGTATGGAGTGGAAACTCCCTCTTATTAAGGCTGCTTTCTTTTCCTAAAATATCTAATGTAGCACGACGCGCAAATACAAGAGCTTCTAAAAGGGAATTTGAGGCAAGACGATTAGCTCCATGCACTCCTGTGCAGGCACACTCTCCTATAGCATAGAGATTATCCATATGTAATACCTTGCCCCTTTCATCGGATTTAATACCCCCCATACAATAATGAAAGGCAGGGGAGATAGGGATTTTATCTTTAGGTAAATCAAAGCCAAATGCGTTAAGATTACGGGCGATATTAGGGAATCTTGTCTGAAAATAATCTTTAGAGAAGGCACTTAAATCTAAATAAACTTCGGATTCTTGAGAATTAGCAGGGTATTTTTGCAAAAGTTGTAATTTATAATCATAAATAGAACGTGCAACTTTATCCCTTGAAGCAAGCTCTCCTTTATCATCATAATCAAATAAAAATCGCTTTCCCCAAAAATCTATGATATAAGCCCCTTCGCCCCTTAGGGCTTCACTAAGGAGCATTTTCCTAGCATAAGGCGTTTTGACAAATACAGTGGGATGAAATTGTAGCATTTCCATATCTTGAAGCTCTAAGCCATTTTCTAAAATCATCCCGTGTAATTCACTAGAGATTGTATAGGCATTGGTATGGTATTCAAATAAAGCACCTATGCCCCCACTTGCTAAAATAATATTTTTTGCATACAGATTATAATTTCCTCTTTTGGTTAATACACTTACGCCATAGCAGTGATTGTTATCTATAAGCAGCTCTGTAACGGTGGCGTTTTTCCATAGAGTATGGGAGATTTGTGAGATAAGATGACTATGTATAACTCTACCTGTGCAATCTCCTCCAGCGTGTATAATCCTAGAAGTGCTATGAGCAGCTTCCTTGGTAAAGAGTAAATTCCCCTCCTTATCTCTATCAAATGGGATTTCTTTAGCAATTAAATCTTCTAATACCTCTAAGCTCTCTTGGCTAAGGAGTTTGACAATTTTTTCATCACACATACCAGCCCCTGCTTTTAGGGTATCATTAATATGTAAAGGAATATCTTTTTTATCCTTTGCAACAGCAATTCCACCTTGTGCATAAAAGGTATTGCACTCCCAAGGTTGGTCTTTGCAAAGAATAAGGACTTTAAGATTTTTAGGTAAGTTTAAGGAAGCATAAAGTCCTGCAACTCCAGCACCAATGATAATAACATCATAAGGCATTAGTAGTCCCCTTTAGCACTAGTGTTAGTATCTCTAAAAGGGTCGTCTTTAAAGCCACATCCATTAAAGAATGTAATCTGTGCTATAATCAGCATATGAAAAAGGTATCGCAAATTTTGTCTCATCTCTTTAATACTCCTTCTTATCAAAAACTTCACCAAACTCAACAAATCAAAAGGTTTCTATGGACTTTGCCTAAAAGTTTGCGTGATGGTGTTTGTTTTTGTTATATCAAAAACCAAGTTTTATTTTTTGCTTTAAAACATCCTTGTTATAAACAGGAGTTTGATTATAAACTAACAATAATAAAGCAGTTATTAAAGCAATACCAACAAAGCAAAGAGGAATTATTGGGGGTTATGGATATTAAAGCTTTTGTGAGTAATAATGCCTACCAAAAATCCCAAACACAACAAGCAGAGAATTTGGAAGTTTATGGGGAAATAGCTAAGGGGGATTTTAAAAATCTAGCCAAAGATAAAGAAATTAGAGAAATTTTTGAATCGATTAGAAAAGCTATTTTATGCAACCATTAACACCTTTAAATGAATATCTTTTAAAAGAATTAAAAAAAATCCCCTCACAAAGTGGCGTATATCATTATTTTGATAGTGAGGGGAGATTGCTTTATGTCGGAAAAGCTAGGAATTTAAAAAATCGCATTAAAAGCTATTTCCGATTTACCCCCAAACTTAGTGTTGCGCCCAATTTAAGCCCAAGAATTACACAAATGGTCTCACAAGTGGCTACATTGCGTTATATTCTTGTAGAAAATGAACACGATGCACTTATTTTGGAAAACTCTCTTATTAAGCAATTAAAGCCTAAGTATAATATCCTCTTACGTGATGATAAAACTTATCCTTATTTATGTGTGGATAAAAGCCAAGATTATCCGCGTATAGTTTTGACGCGTAAAGTAATGAAAAAAACACAAAACATTCGTTATTTTGGTCCTTATTCTAGTGGAGGAAGGGATTTGTTGGATTGTCTTTATGAGTTTTTTCCGCTTGTGCAAAAGGAGAGTTGCATCCGCGGTAAAAAGGCTTGTTTGTTTTATCAAATCAAACGTTGTTTAGCACCTTGTGAGGGGAGGGTGAGTCAAGAAGAATACGCAAAAATTTTAGAAAAAGCCTTAGAATGTATAGAAAATCCCAAAAAGATTCTTACAAAACTAGAAGAAAAAATGGAGTTTTTATCGCAACATTTGCGTTTTGAAGAAGCGATGATTTTACGCGATAGAATCCTAAAAATTCAGCAGATTAACCCCCTCTCTAGTGTGGATTTTGCTAGATTGGAGGATTTGGATATTTTTGCGCTTGTGTTAGAAGAGAAAAGAGGGGTTTTAGTGAAGTTTTTTATGCGTAATGGGAGGATTGTCTCTAGTGCTTTACAAAACATTAAAAGTGACTATGGATTTGAAATAGTGGAGATTTATAAACAAGCACTCATTGATTATTACCATAAGGATTTACCCTTAATCCCCAAACATATATTAATTCCCTATGATTTAGGCGAGGTCAAGCAGGAATTAGAGAATTTCTTGTTTTTGCAATTGCAAAGAAAAATTTCTATCCATTTCCCCAAAAATGGAGAGAAAAAAAGGCTTTGTAACCTTGCTTTGCAAAATGCTAAAGAAGCTCTAAGATTAACTACTAACCAAGAAGAAAACATCTTAAGGGATTTGAAAGCATTATTAGGACTGCAAAACATTCCTTATCGGATTGAAGTGTTTGATACCTCCCACCATAGGGGTGCTCAGAGTGTTGGGGCTATGATTGTTTATGAAGAGGGTTTTATTAAAAAATCTTATCGGCATTATACATTAAGTGGAAGTGATGAATACTCCCAAATGCGTGAAATGCTTGCAAGACGCATTGAATCTTTTTCCCTAGATTTCCCTCCAGATTTATGGCTTTTAGATGGAGGGTCGGGGCAGATAAATTTAGCTAAAGAATTGTTGCAAAGTGTGGGGGTAAATATTGAAGTGATAGGCATTGCTAAAGAAAAAATTGATTTTAAAGCCCATCGTGCTAAGGGTGGAGCTAGGGATGTATTAAGGGATGAGTGTTTAAGGGAATATCGGCTTAAAGTTAGCGATAAACGTTTGCAATTTTTACAAAAATTACGGGATGAAGCCCATCGTTTCGCTATTACCTTTCACCAAAAACAAAAACAAAAGACAATGCATAAAAGCAAGATTTTAGAGTTAAAAGGTATTGGTAAAAGCACACAAAAGAAACTTTTAGCTTATTTTGGAGACTTTCAATCTATTTATCAAGCAAGTTTGGAGGAATTGCAAAAAGTGGTGGATTCTAAAAAAGCTTTAGAGATTTATAATCTCTTGCAATAATAACAAGCTTAGTTAAACTTTATTAAACACTACCAAATCCTACAATTCCAAATCTCACACCCCCCATCTACAATTTCAAATCTCAGACTTTACAATTTGTAATCTACAACTCCACAATTTACAATCCCAGACCTTAACCCTTAAATCTCATAAATAAGAATACAAAGCCTAACTTTATCATAATCAATGATTAATGCAATAGATAATAAAAGCTTTGTTTATTGATTGTTTATTTTAAGATTTGAAGATTAGGTTAATAGAGTTACTAAAGATTTTTTGAAGTTTAAATTAGAAGTCATTTTAAAGCAAAAGCATAATTTTATAAAGCCCTTGATTGTATCAATCCTGCAAAATGTTTTTATACTTCTTGGTGTGATTTTTTATCCTTGCTCTTTATTTACCCCCTTTTACTCCTCCCTCTCCACTCCCTTACTATTCTTTTAGATTCAACAAAATAAAACCATAGAATGCCCCCCCCCCACTATAATTAACATTATTAGCTTTTAAGTAAGGAATAGGAAATTTAAAGAAATTTTGTTTCTTAGCTTCAATAAAAGCTTCCCCTAATTGATAAGAAAGTGTATTTTTTATTTTTAAAGCATCTTTATAATCTCTATAAGATTCTAAGGTAGGAAGTTTTAAACTAGGATTCTTTTTTATCTTTTCTTGGTATTCTTTTTGTTCTTGTTTATGTTTATCTTTGATATAAGATAATACATAAGGCATTCTTATATATCCCCATAGGCTTTTAGAGTTTAAAATCAAAGCTTGTCCTAGTTTATAAGAAAGATGAGATTTAATGCGGGAGGAGGCAGTGCCATAGGTTAAATCAAATTGTAGCGTTTGCACTTGTGTTTTTGGGGTTTTGTTGGTATTTTCTAAAATAGTAGCATTTGTGCTTTGCTTTATGAAATCAGCCATTAATAAGGTATTTGGCATAGGCATACACATTTTTACATAAGGATGATTAAGGTAGTCTATAAAAGCATCACAACTGTATTGCTTTAATTGTATAAGGGCTTCTTTTATATCGTGTGATAATAGGCATTCTATAAGGAGTGCTATATAAAGGCTGTTTTGAGGATCTAAAGTATGTGCTTCTTCTAAGATTGTTATTAGCTCTTTAGGGCTTTTATTAAGGGATTTAGAGAATATAAATTCACAAAATAGTGAATACGCTCTGCATAGAGGATCTAAATCTATTTTGTCTTTATTTTTATCAAAAATATTTACAATCTCTTCAGCACTAAAGAGATTCGCCCAACCTTCTGGTTCTTTAGCATTTCCTATAAGACTTGCTAGTCTTGCAAATCCTGATGTAGAATAGATAGTTTTACAATGCGACATGAGTTGAATTTCAAATAAATCAATTTCTGATTTTGATAATTTTTGAGGTAATAAATCTTTGGTTAAATAAATCTTGTATCCATAAACATCTAAAAAATGTTTGGATAGTTTCTCTAAAATTAAAGGATTATCACTAAAAAGAAGGATGTTTTTATCCCTGTTTGTTAAGATAAGTTCATAGGCTATTTCTATTGGCATAGCTTTACTTGCATACATGCCACAAATAAAAATACTCCTAGAATTGCCATATATAATATCACCTAATCGGATATGAATAGCAATAGTAGCTTTATCTTTGAAATTGTCTTCAAAGATGGTATCGGCTTGATGGAGTAAATTCTTAATAAGCGGGGTAAAGCCAATTTCTTGCCATAATGCTTTATATTCTTTTCTAAAATTTTTTGGAATATTTTTGATATCTACACTTAAATTACCATGTGTGATGTAATAACCAAAGTCGTGATAAAATGGTTTTTGTTTATAGTCTTCTATATTATCCTTTCTAGGTAGAGCATAGAGACCTTCGTAGCAACTATAGACTATATTGGGTTTATGGGTGTAGGAATGTGTGTTAATAAAATCTTTTTCAAAAATTTTAGATTCATTATCAATAATTATGGCTTGATATTTATTAGAATCTGAAAAAGCATAGGAATTATTTATCTCTCTCCAAGCAAACCCAAATTTAAATCCCGTGTGTTTAGCTAAATACATTGCGTTTAAAAATGCAATCATTCTATCGCCCCAACCAGCACCTAATGCCATTAGGAATAATCCGGGATATTTTCTTACTAAAACTTCTATTTTGGGCTTTTTGGGCGTTTGTAAAATTACCTTTATATACCTTGCTTTAAGATTATAAAGACTTCCCTTAGCTTGCAATAATTCCCAAGAATCTCCATCACAGGAAATACTAAGGAGAAAATTAGTTTTATTAATTTTTAAACAATCTATTTCACAAATGGATTGTAAATCCATAATAAAAGTGTTTTTGTCAATTTCCTTGAATTCTTTGGCAATATTTTTTAAATCAATATCTTTAAATAGCATAGTAGCCCTCCTTGCGTAGTTTTGCAAATCCCTTTGGGGTAGTACTCATATATGCAAGATATGCTTTAACATAAGGGGGGAGTGGGCAAATCTAGTTATTTGTAAGTTTAGTAATATTTTATGTTTCATTGTGACTCCTTTGTGTAAGCTTGCTTAGTTTGTTTGCTTTATGGAATGCTTTTTAAGCACAAAGAGCGTGCAAACATTTGCCGAAAATGCTTTAGTATAAAGAGGGATAAAACCCACTTCTTTTAATTCTAAAAGTAACTTTTCTTTAGTTAGAAACTCTTCAATAGAATCTGGCAAATACCGATAAGCCCGATAGTTTTTAGAGATGATACCACCAATTAGGGGTAGAATGTTTTTGGTATAAAAGCCCATTAAATTCTCTAAAAAGTTTGGATTATGGCATTTAGTAAATTCTAAGATAACTAGAATTCCACCCTCTTTTAGCACCCTCATAAACTCCTCTAAGGCTTTTTTACGCTCTAGCACATTGCGGATTCCATAGGCTATAGATACAATATCAAAACTTTCATTTTCTAGTGGTAGAGCTGTCGCTTCACATTGAGTAAAGCTAATGGAGGGAAGCTTTTTTTGTGCGATTTTTAGCATTTCCGCACTAGGATCTAAGCCCCTAATTTCTTGAAGTGTAATAGCGTTTTTTTGTGCGTTCTTTTGCCAATGTAGTATCATATCCCCCGTTCCACAAGCAATATCTGCAATATGCAAGGAATCTAAACTTTGCTTAGGGAGATTAGAAAAGGCTAAATTACACGCCTTTTTCCTCCAAGCAATATCAATCCCACAACTCATAACACGATTAGCTAAATCATAACTTTGTGCGATTTCATCAAACATTGCGATGATTTCTTGTTGTTTATCTGCCATTAGTATTCCATTGAAGCTTTAGCGGTCTGAAGCCAAGCTTGTAGGCTCTGGATTTGTATTAAAGTAGCTTGTTGTGAAGTTCCTCCATAGGAGTTTCTAGCTTCCATTGAGGCAAATAAATCCAACGCTTTATGAGCTTGTTTTGGGATTTTTGGGTTAATCCTACAAAGCTCTTCTATGCTAAGTTCGCTTAAATCCTTGCCAAGACTCTCTGCGTAGGCTACAGCTTCACCGGTGATATGATGAGCTTCTCTAAAGGGAATATCGCAATTTGTTACTAAAAAATCCGCTAAATCTGTTGCACTTAAATGCCCCTTTTTGCACGCTTGCAACATATTATTGGTATGGATTTCCATAGTCTTTAACAAGTCATTGAGGATTCTTAAGGAAATTTCTAGGGTATCAAAGGTATCAAAAACACCTTCTTTGTCCTCTTGAGTATCTTTGTTATAAGCAAGGGGTAAGCCTTTCATAACTGCTAATAGAGCAAAAAGGTTACCAAAAACCCTCCCACTCTTTCCTCTTAAAAGTTCAGGAATATCAGGATTCTTCTTTTGAGGCATTATTGAGCTTCCAGTAGAATAAGCATCACTTAAGGTAATAAATTTAAATTCATAACTACTCCATAATACAAGCTCTTCTGCAAGCCTTGAGACATGTATAGCAATAAGGGAACAATCATACAAAAAATCTAGTGCGAAATCCCTATCACTTACGCTGTCAATGGCATTAAGTGTAGGAGCGATGAATCCTAAAGCCTTAGCGGTATAAAATCTGTCGGTATTATAAGGTGTCCCGGCTAATGCTGCTGCACCTAAGGGGCAGTAGTTGTTGCGTTTAAAAGAAGATTCTAAACGTTCAAAATCACGCACAAACATACAAATATAAGCACACATTAAAAAACCAAAATTTATCGGCTGTGCGTGTTGTAGATGCGTAAATCCGGGCAAAATAGTTTTTGTATGATCTTGTGCGATATTTAAAAGTGTATGGATAAGATTAAGACATAAAGATCGGAGGGTTTTATTGCAATCTAATACAAAAAGTCTAAAATCAAGGGCTACTTGGTCGTTTCTACTTCTTGCGGTATGGAGCTTTTTACCTGCTTCTCCTATGATTTGGGTAAGTCTTTTTTCTATTGCCATATGAATATCTTCATCACTAAGTGTGAATATGAATCTATCTTCTTGTATCTCTTGTTCTATTTGTTCTAAACCTACACAAATACTTTGCATCTCATCATTAGTTAAAATTCCGCATTTATGGAGCATTTTAGCGTGGATTTTTGAGCCTAATATATCTTGCTTATAAAGTCTTTTATCAAAAGGAAGCGAAGCGTTAAACTCCTCTAATAGCTGTGAAGTTTCTTTATGAAACCTTCCGCCCCATAGTTTATTACTTTTTGTATTTTGCATTTAAAAAGGTTTAAGGACAACTAAAATAGTGATGATAATAAGGGCAATACTAGGGAATTCATTAAGGATTCTAAAGAATCTTCCTGTATGCATATCCCTATCCTCCCTTAGGGCTATCATATAGCGGTATAAATTAAAATGGTAAGCCACTAATAGCACAACAATAAGGATTTTAGCGTGTAACCAACCACTTCCTTTTAAGAGTGTAGGCTCTAAAGCTATCATTGCAAGACCGGAGAGTAGGGTGCAAATCATTGCAGGATAACCAATAAAGTTAAAAAGTTTTTTTTGCTGAATCTTGACTACATCACAAAAGCCTTTATTGCCTTTATGTTCTGTATGATAAACAAAAAGACGTGGGAGGTAGAAAAGCATTACCATCCAAGAGACAAAAGAAAAAATATGAAAAATTTTGATATACAAATATAGCATAAAAATCTCCTTAATTAAAAGCTAAAATTGTATCAAAAAATAAAGGGATTAACCACTTTATTAACTAATTTTATTATAATTCTAAAATTAGATTGAAGATTTGGGAGAAATTGATGAATATTCCTACTTTAGAAGAGGCATTGAAATTTGATAAAGAGGCAATCCAAGCATTAAAGAAAACTTTAAGAGAAAAAATACAGGTAAGCAATCTAAATGCTTATATTGGCGAGATTGAAGATTATCAAGAGGATTTTTTGCCTATTGCTATTAAAGATAATATTAATGTAAAAGGATGGAATATCACTTGTGCTAGTAATATCTTGCAAGGTTATATTGCTCCTTATAATGCTAGTGTAGTAGAAAATCTTTTGAAGCATAAATTTGCCCCTTTTGGGCGCACAAATATGGATGAATTTGCTATGGGTAGCACTAGTGCTAGTAGTTTTTATGGCAAAACCCTTAATCCTAACAATCCTAACAAAACACCCGGTGGAAGCAGTGGAGGGAGTGCCGCTGCAGTAGCTGGAGGGATTGCTCTTGCAGCTTTAGGTAGTGATACAGGAGGGAGCATTAGACAACCTGCTAGTTTTTGCGGTTGTGTTGGATTAAAGCCTACCTATGGGAGGGTTAGCCGATATGGGCTGATTGCTTATAGTTCTAGCCTAGATCAAATAGGACCTATTACCCAAAATGTAAAAGATAGTGCGATTTTATTTGATTGTATCAATGGATATGATAAATTAGATTCAACTTCTGTTAATAAAGAGTCTAGTAAAACTTACCAAAACCTTAACCCTAACAGGAAAATGTCTATTGCCATCATACCCTCTTTGCTAAAAGATGCTGATGTAAATGTGCAAGATGCTTACCAAAAGAGTATTGATATTTTAAGCAAAAACGGGCATAAAATTGTAGAAAAAGCAATGATTGATACAAGTTATATGCTCTCTGCTTATTATGTGATTTGCACTGCTGAAGCAAGCTCTAATCTTGCAAGATTTGATGGAGTGCGGTATGGTAATAGGGCTAAAGAGGTGCAAAATTTAAAAGACTTGTATATAAAAACGCGCTCTAATGGTTTTGGGGATGAGGTGAAACGGAGAATCTTATTAGGCTCTTTTGTATTAAGTAGTGGATATTACGATGCTTATTATATTAAAGCACAAAAGGCAAGGACACTTATTACAAGGGAATACCAAGCTATTTTACAAGATTGTGATGCGATACTCTCTCCTGTTGCTCCTAGTGTGGCATTTGGATTTGAAGATTGCAAGACCCCTTTACAAATGTATTTAGAGGATATTTATACCATTGGTGTTAATTTAGCCGGCTTACCTGCTATCTCGCTTCCTGTATCTAAAGATGAGGGATTACCTATTGGGATGCAGTTTATAAGTTCTGCCTTTAAAGAACAGGAATTATTAGATTTGGCATTAAATTTAGAAAATTCATTAAAATAGGAGCAAAAAATGAGAATCCGAGCTAAGGCTTTAACTTTTGAAGATGTTTTATTAGTTCCTGCATATTCTGAAGTCTTACCTAAAGAAGTTTCTTTGCAATCACAATTAAGCCGAAATATTACTTTAAATGCTCCTTTAATTTCTGCAGCTATGGATACGGTTACAGAATATAGGACAGCTATTGCAATGGCAAGGCTTGGAGGCATTGGGATTATCCATAAAAATATGGATATAAGCTCACAAGTTGCTCAAATTAAAAAGGTTAAAAAAAGTGAAAGTGGAGTGATTATAGACCCAATTTTTATTAGCCCTGAAGCGACTTTAATGGAAGCAAGGGCTATTACGGATAATTATAAAATTTCCGGTGTTCCAGTGGTAGATGATAATGGTGGTTTAATTGGGATATTGACTAATCGTGATATGCGTTTTGAATCAGATTTAAAACGTCTTGTTAAAGAAGTAATGACTAAAGCCCCTCTTATTACTGCACAAGTAGGGACTAGTTTAGAAGAAGCAAGAAATATTATGAATAAGCATAAAATTGAAAAATTACCTATTGTGAATGAAAAAGGAATTTTAAAAGGATTAATTACGATTAAAGATATACAAAAACGTATTGAATATCCTTATGCAAATAAAGATGATTTTGGACGCTTAAGGGTTGGGGCTGCTATTGGCGTATATCAATATGATAGGGCTAAAGCATTAGTAGAAGCAGGTGTTGATATTTTGGTTTTAGATTCAGCACACGGGCATAGCAAGGGAATTTTAGAGACTATTAAAGAGATTAAAAAATATCTTAATATTGATATTGTTGCAGGTAATGTCGCTACAAGTGAGGGTGCAGAGGCATTAATTGGAGCAGGTGTAGATGGGGTAAAAGTAGGGATTGGTCCAGGAAGTATTTGCACAACGCGTATTGTAGCAGGTGTAGGTGTCCCACAAATTACTGCTATTGCCGATGTTGCAAAGGCTTGCCATAAGGTAGGGATACCCTTAATTGCCGATGGGGGGATTAAGTATTCTGGCGATATTGCTAAAGCTCTTGCAGCAGGTGCTAGTAGTGTAATGATAGGGAGTATGTTAGCAGGAACAGAGGAATCACCGGGTGAGACTATCATTTATGAAGGCAGACAATATAAGAGCTATCGAGGAATGGGAAGCTTGGGTGCTATGAATAAGGGGAGTGCAGATAGATACTTTCAAGAAGGAATGGCACAAGAGAAATTTGTCCCTGAAGGGATTGAGGGAAGAGTCCCTTATAGGGGTAAAATCGCAGATGTAATCCACCAAATGGTTGGTGGTTTACGTTCATCAATGGGATATTTAGGAGCTAAAGATATTACTACACTTTGGGAGAGAGCAGAATTTGTAGAGATTACACAAAGTGGATTAAGAGAATCGCATGTTCATGATGTCTTAATTACAAAGGAAGCCCCAAATTATCACATTAACCATTAAAATGGAATCTTGACAAAAAGTTGTGAAAACATTATAATTTTGCTTCGTGTCGGGGCGTGGCGCAGTCTGGTTAGCGCACTTGGTTTGGGACCAAGGGGTCGAAGGTTCGAATCCTTTCGCCCCGACCATTTTGGTGGGCGTAGCTCAGTTGGTTAGAGCATCAGATTGTGGTCCTGAGGGTCGTGGGTTCGATTCCCATCGCCCACCCCATCATTTCTTCTTATCTTATCAAATCCGCTTATAAAACAAAAGTTGTGGTTTATTCTTTTGGATGTGCTGGCATTCAAATAACCTTTTTGTTATCTGCTAATTTGTGATGTATTGCGTATATCAAACTTTGGCAAAATAGCAAATAAAATAAACCAAATAAGGGTTTAGTGCAACAGAATACTTGGAATATAAAATGTAGAATATCTCTTAAATACGAATTTATAAGCTTTTCATTACCTTTTTAAATTTTACTAAAACCTATTTTGCAATTTTATAATCTTGTTTTTTATCCCCATGATGAATGTTGATTTTGTTGGTAGTTTTATTATTTATAAATGCCTTTTAGCAATAGAATATTTTAGAATCATTACTTTTGGTTATAATTAAAGTAAATCTTAAGTTTATTGGAATATTTTTAGTATGCTGTATAGACTTTGTTTGGATGTCAATGCAATCTTTGCAATAAGGACTTTAAAAGCGTTAAAGGTGCTTTTTAATCTATTTTGATTGCAAATGCAGAATTAATAAAGATTCTTGGTTTTTGTGCTTTTTATGTCCCATTGTTGATAGTTTGCTCCATCATATATCTGTTAAAATCATTCTAGGTTCTTTTTAAAAAGGCTATTCATTCAACGCCTTCCTTAAGAATCTTAGTAGCATACACTTATTATAGCCTTATCCTAGTTTTCTTAATTGCTTGTTCGGAATCGGAATTGTCCTTTTTTAAAAACCATTTTAAAGCCTCCGATGCTATAAAGCCATCGATTTTCAATCGTATTTTTCATAAAAGCTGCTATCTCCCCACCAATATTTTTATGATAAATAATGCCTACTCCATCGGTATGCCCTATCGAACAAACTGTCCCTCGATGATGGAATTTAAAGGGTTTATTGAAAGGGAGATTTTCTAGTTTTGCGATTAAAAGCTTGGCTAAATAATCTCCCATTTGTGCAGAAAGCTGTGCTGTTGGTGCGTGAATAGCATCTTTACTTGTAGCTAAGGCACAATCTCCTACTACATAAATATTAGGAAAAGCTTCACATTGTAAATTAGCATTGACAGGGATTCTACCTTTTTTATTAGGAATTTCTGAATTTTCAACAATATCATTGCCTTTAACACCAGCACTCCAAATGATAATATTCCCTTGGATTTCTAAAGATTGCCCATTTTGTTTAAGCAATACTTTATTTTCTTGAATCTCTTCAATAGTTCCATTAGAAATTAAATTAACTCCTATTTGTTTTAGTTTGTTTTCTGCACATAGAGTGAGTGTCTCATTAAAAACAGGTAAGATATGTGGGGATCTCCCTATGCAAGTTACTTTGGGTATTTTTCTATCAATACCGCAAATAAGGCATAGTTCATCAAGTTGTGTAGCAAGTTCTGCGGCAAATTCTATCCCCGTAAATCCTGTCCCACATACTATGGTATGCAAGTCTAAGGGGTTTTTGGTATGGACAAATTCTTTAAAATTATTTTCAATATTTTGAGTAAGCTTTAAAGAGGCGTTAAGAGAGGATAATTTGTGGGTATAAGAATCAACACCTTTTATTCCAAAATTATCGGGTTTAAACCCCAAACCAACAACTAAATAATCATAGTGATATTCTCCACCATTACCTATGACCTTGTTTTCTTTAGGGCAGAGCTTGATAATCTTGTCTTTAATGAAGCAGATTTTATTGGGATTGAGGATTTTACGATAGTAGATTCTTGCTTTTCTTGGGCTTAAAGTCCCAACCGCTACCTTATGTAATAAAGTGGTTTGATAATGGTAGTCGTGCTTACTAATTAAAGTAATTTTTGCCTTGCTTTTGAGTTGTCTTTGTATCCCAAGTGCCACTTTTAATCCACCATATCCTCCACCGATAATTAGGATATTTTGTTTATAAACCTCCATAGATTATTTCTCCTAAATGTATGAATTTATAAGGTGAATTTTTATTTTACTTATTTTTTGTAAAGTTGTGCTGAAATAATATTTAATAATGGGATTTACTCCTTTGATTTTGTTATAATGGTAGCCTAATTTAATCTTTTAGGAGTGTTGGTGCAAAGCTTTAGACGTTCTATTTTAGTAGTTTTAGTGTTTGTTTTAATGTATTGTTTGGTGGTTTTTCCTGAATTAGCAAAGATATTAGCAGGAGTGGCTATTTTACTTATTGGAATGATGAATCTTAGTGCAGGTTTTAAGGTTTTTAGTGGAGGGTTATTAGAAAAGATTTTGACAAAATCCACAGATACACGTTTTAAAAGTATTGCTTTTGGGGTTATAACCACAGTTTTAATGCAATCTTCTACGCTTGTATCCATAATTTCTATCTCTTTTCTTTCTGCTGGATTAATTACTCTAGCACAAGGAATTGGGATTGTATTTGGTGCAAATTTAGGGAATAGTGCCGGTTCTTGGTTGATTGTTGGATTAACAAATATTAATATTTCTACTTTAGCAATACCCTTAATTGTTAGTGGGACATTACTAGGTTTTCAAAAAGATAATATTTTAAAAGGTGTAGGTTCGATTTTTATGGGGATTGGCTTTTTCTTTTTGGGTGTTGATTATATTAAAAATGGATTTGAATCTTATAAAGAAATTATGGATTTATCACAATTTAATTTTGTAGGCTTTAAAGGAGTTTTGATTTTTGTTGCTTTAGGGGCATTAACTACGGGGATTGTTCAATCAAGCCACGCAACTTTAGCCATTATTATCTCTGCCCTTGTTAGCGGACAGATTGGTTATGAAAATGCTCTTGCGGCAACTTTGGGGACAAGTGTTGGAGGTGTAGTTACTGCAGTAATTGCTAGTTTAAGCACTAATATTGAGGGCAAAAAACTTGCTTTAGCTAATTGTATTTTTAATTTTACTATTGCACTACTTGTTATTATATTTTTTCCTTATTTTGTGCATCTAGTGGATATTACTGCTAGTATTATTGGAATCTCTCAAGAGAATTTACCTTTAAAAACCGCTTTATTTCATACCTTGTTTAATCTTGTAGCCGTTATATTTATTTCTTTGTTTATTGCCCAAATTGTTTTATTTTTAGATAAAGTTGTTAAAGCTCCAAAAGATAGAGATATGGATGTGCCTTTATATTTAAATAAAAATATTATTGAATATCCTAATACTGCTATTGAAGCTTTGCAAAAAGAAAGTATGCATTTATATAATAATGCTTATGCAATGATCGCCCATACCATAGGTTTTAATCGCAGTGATATTCGAGGAAAAGTAAGTTTTGATGAGATTATTGCGAGTAAAAAATGGTTTAGCGGGGATGTCGATTTAGATTATCTTTATAAACGCAAGATAAAGGTGCTTTTTGATGCAATTATGGAATTTTCTACAAAAGCTCAAAGTTATATAGAAGATGATGATAAAAATAATAGAATTTTTTCTTTTAAACTTGCTTCAAGAGATATTGTAGAAGCTACTAAAAATCTTAAAATTATCCAAACAAATATGAAAGCTTATGCAAGTTCGTCTAATGAATATTTAGCTAATGAGTATAATATAATGCGAAAAGATTTGGGAGAGCTTTTAAGAAGTATTGAAGAATTGAAGCTAATGAAAGATGAAAACGTGCGTTTGATACTTATGCAACTAAAAGCCGCTAAAGAACTCTTAAAAGAAAAGGATTACAATGCTTTGCGTAAGGTTGAGAATTTGATTGCAAATAATAAAATTAGTGTTACTAATGGAACTTCTATTTTAAATGATAGTGCTTTTATCATTCAAATCGCTACTCAGCTTATTGAAGCTGTAGAGATAATTTTTACTAAAGAGGAATGGCTAGAGGATAAACAGGGCAATGAGAAATAACTTAAAAGAGATTAAGATTTCTTTTGTTTGTAGATATAAATTAGGATTCCAAATCCTACAAGGACAAGAATAGAAAGTATGATAAAATGGAGATATTGTTTAAGGAGTTCTTCATTTTGTCCTAAGAAGTAACCAAGTGTTGTTAGGATAATTACCCAAATCCCTGCCCCTAATAAAGTATAAAAGCAAAATAAAGGCAGATTCATCTTTCCAATCCCAGCAGGTAAAGAGATATATTGACGCACCACAGGGATAAGTCTGCCACTAAAAGTTGAAATGTTGCCGTGTTTGGTAAAAAATGCTTCTATTTTTTTCATCGTAGATTCTTGAAAAAAGAAATATTTTCCATATTTAATAAGAATTTCTCTCCCAAAATATAATGCGAGAAAATAATTAATTAAAGCCCCGCTAAGAGAACCTAAGATACCAAAAAAAATAGCTAAGAAAAAATTTATCTCTCCTTTATGGGCTAAATATCCCGCAGGTATCATAACAATTTCACTAGGAAAAGGAATAAAGCTACTTTCTAAAAGCATCATAACAAATATCCCAAAATAGCCTAAATCCCCAACACTTTCAAGAATAAAATCAATTATAGTTTGCAAAAAAAGCCTTGTTTAAGATTTATAAATAATACAATTATAACCAAATACAAGTTATAATGATAAAGAAAAAGATTTTTAGAGGAAGCGAATATGGCAAAGGATTCTTGTCCTGCTTGTGATTGTCCAAATGGTGTTCCATTATGGCTTGGGACCTATGGGGATATGGTTACTTTAATTCTTACATTTTTTATCCTTTTGCTTTCTATGGCAACCTTTGATACCCTTAAAGTTTCAGAGGCAATAGGTTCTTTAGAAGGGTCTTTATCTGTTTTAGAAAAAGGTTCTTTAACACAAATTAATCCTCCAGCATCTATTCAAGCAACGCCTATAGAAACAGAGGTAGAGATGGATAATGTTGTAAATATTTTTGCAAGTTTAGTCGCGGATTATAATGAAGTAAATAAAATCGCTAGTGGTCCTGCTGTCGAGCTTGAGGAATCTGAAAGAGGGGTTATTATTCGTATTCCTGAATCTTTGCTTTTTGAGAGTGGCAGTGCAATATTGAGTAATACAGGTGGTATTGCCTTTTTAAAACGATTATCTTTAGAGCTTGCAAAAATGCCCGATGGAGTGCTTATAAAAGCAATAGGTCATACAGATAATACGCCTATTCAACCTAATTTAGAGTTTAAGGATAATTTAGATCTTTCTATTGCAAGGGGTGTCAATGTTGCAAATTTAATCATACAACAAGGAGTGCTTCCAAAACGTATAATAGGTGGTGGGGAAGGGGAATTTTCACCCATTGCTAGTAATGAAATACCAACACTTAAGGCTAAAAATAGACGAGTGGATTTATATCTTTATAGTATAGGTGAGGATTTATCCGCTGCTATGGAATCAGTTAGTAAAATAACTCCATAAAAGGTTTATAGTGGAAAGTTCAATTGACAATTTATTTAAGGGTGCTATAGCTTTCAAAGAGAAAGATTTTTTAGCCTATAAAAAATTATTTGAAGACCTTAAAGAAGGACAAAATCCTCATACACTTTTTATTGGTTGTTCAGATTCAAGGGTTGTGCCAAATTTAATCACCAAGACATTACCAGGTGAACTCTTTGTTATCCGCAATATCGCAAATATTGTCCCACCTTATCGCCAAGCTGATGAGTATTTAGCAACCACTTCTGCTGTTGAGTATGCCCTAGAGGCATTAAAGGTTGAGAATATTATTATCTGCGGACATTCACATTGTGGTGGATGTGCAGCTTTGTATGAAGAGGAGCATTTCGAAGCAAGAATGCCTAATGTTAGGAATTGGTTAAAATTAATCCAAGGAGTAAAAGAGAGAGTTTTAGCACTTCAACCAAAGGATAAAATTATCCGCTCTTTTTTAACAGAGCAAATTAATATTGAAAATCAAATCAAAAATCTTTTCACTTACCCTAATGTAAAAGAAAAATACCTTGCACGCACACTTCATATTTATGGTTGGCATTATATTATTGAAAGCGGTGAGGTTTATAGTTATGATTTTAAAAAACACGAATTCAATTTATTAAAAAAGGATACGAGATGATTATAATCGCTGGACCTTGTGTAATAGAAAATGATGAAATTTTAGAGGAAATTGCCGAGAGCTTAAAACCAATAGCTAAAAACCCTCAAATAGATTTTTATTTTAAGGCAAGCTTTGATAAAGCTAATCGGACAAGTCTGGAATCTTTTAGGGGACCTGGGATAGAGAGGGGTTTAGAATCTTTAGCTAATATCAAAAAGAAATTTGGTTATAAACTCTTAACAGATATTCACGAAACTTATCAAGTTAAACTTGCAGCCCAAGTTGTAGATATTCTGCAAATACCTGCTTTTTTATGTCGTCAAACAGATTTGATTGTAGAGGCTGCTAAGAGCAGAGCAATTGTTAATATTAAAAAAGGACAATTTATGAATCCCAAGGATATGCAATATTCTGTTTTAAAAGCCATTAAAACGCGTGGAGGGACAGAGGCAAGTTATGAGCAATCCCAAAAATATAAGATTACACTTACAGAAAGAGGGAGTAGCTTTGGTTATGGGAATTTAGTCGTGGATATGCGTTCATTAGTGATTATGAGAAAATTTGCACCTGTGATTTTTGATGCAACACACGCCGTGCAAATGCCAGGTGGTGCAGATGGAAAGAGTGATGGAGATTCAAAGTTTGCACCTATTTTAGCAAGGGCAGCGAGTGCTGTAGGGATTGATGGTTTATTTGCAGAGGTGCATACTAATCCCAAAAATGCTTTAAGTGATGGACCTAATATGCTAATGCCCGAGGTTTTAAATGAGCTTATTAAAGAATTATTGCAAATTACTAATTTTATACAAAAGGAGCAAAAATGCAATTAATTGAAGGGGAATTGTCATTAATTGGTGATGAGAAAATTGCCATTATTTCTAGTCGTTTTAACCACTTAATCACTGATAGATTGGTAGAGGGTGCTAAAGATTGTTTTTTGCGTCATGGTGGAGTGGAGGAGAATTTAACACATATCTTAGTTCCAGGTGCTTTTGAGATTCCCTTCGCATTAGAGAAGATACTAGCACAAGGTAATTATGATGGTGTTTGTTGTTTAGGTGCTATTATCCGTGGTTCCACTCCGCACTTTGATTATGTAAGCGCTGAATCCACTAAGGGTATCGCTAATGTTACTATTCGTTATGGTGCTGCCGTTACTTTTGGCGTTTTAACAACTGATTCCATTGAGCAAGCTATTGAGAGGGCGGGAACAAAATCTGGCAATAAGGGATTTGAATCCATGAGTGGTTTGATTGAACTCATTAATTTATACCGAAAGATTGGAGCTTAAGTGGCTACAAGGAGCCAAGCACGTGGAGTTGTTATGCAATTACTTTATGCTTATGGTAGCGGGAATGAAAATATTGAGAACTTTATAGAAGAGGTTTTACAGGAGCAAAAGATAAAAAATACCCAAAAGCAGTTTGCTATGAATCTTTTCTTTGGCGTTATTCATCATTTAAAAGCAATTGATTTACGTATTACCCATCAATTAAAAGAATGGAATTTTTCACGTATTGGAGAGATGGAAAAAGCAATTTTAAGGCTTGGTGTTTATGAGATCGTTTATACATCAACTGATAGGGCAATTGTGATTAATGAAGCCTTGGAAATCACCAAAGGTTTTTGTAATGATAATTCTACAAAATTTGTTAATGGAGTCTTAGATGGTGTTTGCAAAAATTTACAAATACCTTTAGAAGAGATTGAAAGAATGATCTGCTCTAAAGGTTGATAGAGCTAAATTTTTGTATTTTTAAGTTATTTATTGTAAAATGTCGCCGTTAAAAATTATTATTTAAGGAGAAAAATTAAATGGCTGGTTATATTGAATTAACAGGACAAAATTTTGACGAAACTATTAAAGATGGTGTTGCGTTAATAGATTTTTGGGCACCTTGGTGCGGACCTTGTAGGATGATTGCCCCTATTATTGATAAGCTTGCAGAAGCATATGAAGGAAAAGCAAAGATTTGCAAAGTCAATACTGATGAGCAACAAGAATTAGCAGAAAAATTCGGAATCCGCTCTATCCCAACAATTTATTTTTATAAAGATGGTCAAAAAGTAGATGAGATTGTTGGTGCTTCAACAGAACAAGAGTTTAAAAATAAACTTGATAGCTTGATTTAAATTGAATATAGATAATTAAAAAGGGTAAAAGTGAAAAAATGTTGCCCTGGTTTTTCTATAGCGTTTATCATTGTTTTTGCAGTAGGTGCATTTTTATATTATCAATATTCTTTTACTTCTGTTTCAAAAATATATTTTAATCAGGATTCTTTTTATGAAGAAGAGGATGGAGAAGTTAATTTATTTGAGCCTATGAGTGAAAAATACCAATTATGTTTTTATAGCTCTTATATGCCTAAATGGGAAGAATTTTTAAAGAGCAAAATAAAGCAAAATGAAAGTATTTTAGCTATAGATATGTATCAATTAGGGCAAAACAATTCTAAAGAAATTATTGATTTAAAAGTTTCTAGTGGAGTTATGTTGAAACTCATTCACGAATTTGATATTAGAATGCTTCCACAATGTTTTTTAATTAAACAAAATCAAGAGAATTTAATGTTATATCAAAGAGTTAAAAATAAAGGTATTTATAAATTATTAAATTTTAAATCCATGTAAGGAGAAAATTATGTTAGAAGTAGCTATTATTGGTGGAGGACCTGCTGGACTTAGTGCTGGATTATATGCAACAAGAGGCGGGTTGAAAGATGTTATAATGTTTGAAAAAGGAATGCCTGGTGGGCAAATTACTACAAGTAGTGAATTAGAGAATTATCCCGGAGTGGCTGAAGTAAAAAGCGGTTTTGATTTTATGGCACCTTGGCAAGAGCAATGCTTTAGGTTTGGTTTAAAACATGAGATGGCAGAAGTTATACGCATAAAAAAGAAATTAGATTTTTTTGTCATAGTTTTAAGTGATGGCAAAGAAATAGAAGCTAAATCTGTTATTGTAGCCACAGGAGGCAGCCCTAAACGTTCTAATGTAAAGGGTGAGGATACTTATTGGGGTAAAGGAGTTAGTTCTTGTGCGACTTGTGATGGATTTTTTTATAAAAACAAAGAAGTTGCTGTTTTAGGGGGAGGAGATACCGCTATTGAGGAGTCCATCTATCTAGCAAAAATTTGTTCTAAAGTGACAATTATTCATAGGAGAAATGAGTTTAGAGCAGCACCTATAACAGTGCAAAGGGCTAAAAGCCTATCTAATATCGAATTTTTAACCCCTTATGGAATTGAAGAAATTTGTGGAGATAATTCTGGAGTTACAGGATTGAAATTAAAAAATTTAGAAAACAATGCGACCAAAGAGATTAATATTGCGGGTATTTTTATGCTCATTGGATATAATGTGAATAATGCAGTGTTAATGCAAGAGGATGGGACATCACTTTGTGCTATGAATGAATATGGACAAGCAATAGTTAATTTAAAGATGGAAACCAACATTCCTGGATTATTTGTAGCGGGTGATTTAAGGCAAGATGCTCCCAAACAAGTAGTTTGTGCAGCTTCAGACGGTGCAACAGCAGCTTTAGGGGCTATAGAGTTTGTTGAGCATCATAAATAAGGAAATTATGTGTTAGGTATAGGAGTTTTTGGGGCGAGTGGTCGTGTTGGGAGATTAATCGTTGAATTTATAAAAGAAAGCCCTAATATTAAGTTAGGGAGTCTTTATACGCGTAAAGTTTTAGACTTTTGTGTTGAATCAGAAACTCTTATTACTAGTGATTTAAAAGCTTTTTTACAGAATTGTGAGGTTGTGATTGATTTTACTACCCCACAAGGCACAGAACGACTTTTAGGAGTAGCTTTATCGCACCCAAAACCTATTGTGATTGGAACAACAGGCTTAGAATTTCATTGTGAAAATCTTATTAAAGAGGCTTCTAAAAAGATGCCAATCTTTTATGCTAGTAACATGTCCTTGGGAGTAGCGGTTTTAAATCGTGCTATTGCAATGGTGGCAAATGCTTTAAAAGATTTTGATATTGAAATTGTAGAAACGCACCATAAGCACAAAAAGGATTCACCAAGTGGGACTGCACTAAGTCTTGCTAAGACTTGTGCAGTAGCTAGAGGATTAGAACTTGATAAAGTTAGAATAAGTGGAAGAGATGGGAATATTGGAGAGAGGAGCGAAAGGGAAATTGGAGTTATGTCTCTTCGTGGAGGTGATGTTGTAGGGAAGCATAATGTTGGCTTTTATGGTGATGGAGAGTATTTAGAACTAATTCATACCGCAACTTCAAGATTGACTTTTGCAAAGGGTGCTATTAAAGCAGCAGTTTGGTTAAAAAATCAGCCAAATGGATTTTATAGTATTGAAAATTTTTTAAACTCTTGAGGTTTTTTGTGGAAAATAAAGACTGGAAAGAAGAATGTGCTGTAGTAGGCGTTTATAATGTAACAAATGCTGCTAGTATGACTTATTATTCGCTTTTTTCTATGCAGCATCGCGGACAGGAAGCAACAGGGATTTCTTCTTCTAATGGAGAAAAAATTGTTACAATTAAAAAAAAGGGATTGGTAACGGAAGTTTTTGATAATGAATCTTTAAGCAAACTCAAAGGATTTAGTGCAATAGGGCATAATCGTTATTCAACTGCTGGTGAGGATTCTATGGCAGATGCACAACCTATTTTTGCCCGTTATGATTTAGGGCAGGTAGCCATTGTGCATAATGGAAATTTAACCAATGCTAAAGAAATTAAACAAGAACTCATTAGGGATGGTGCCATTTTTCAGAGTTATATGGATACAGAAAACCTTATCCATTTAATAGCAAGGGCAAAGCAAGAGAATCTTGTAGATAGAATAAAAGAAGCAATTTTACGCCTTAAAGGTGCTTTTTGTTTTATTATACTTAGTCGCAAAAAAATGTTTGTTATTCGTGACTGCAACGGATTTCGCCCCTTAAGCCTTGGAGAGATTAAAAATGCAGATGGTAGTGTGGGGTATATTGTAGCAAGCGAAACTTGTGCTTTTGATTTAGTAGGTGCTAAATACTTGCGTGATGTTGCACCAGGTGAGATGTTAGTCTTTTCACAAAAGGGAATGCAAAGCTATAATATTATGCCATCCAATCCTTATCCTTGTGTGTTTGAATATGTCTATTTTGCAAGACCAGATAGCCATATTTATGGGAATGTCGTTTATAACATTAGGAAAGCTATGGGGGAGGAACTAGCTCTTGAAAACCCCATAGAAGCAGATTTAGTAATTCCTGTGCCAGATAGTGGTGTAGCTGCTGCTATTGGATATTCCCAAAAAAGTGGTATCCCTTTTGAATTAGGAATTATTAGGAATCATTACATTGGCAGAACCTTTATTGAACCTACACAACAAATTAGAGAGTTAAAGGTTAGATTAAAATTAAATCCTATTAAAGAGCTTATTGAAAATAAACGCATTATAGTTATTGATGATTCTATAGTTAGAGGGACGACAAGTAAGCAGATTGTAAAAATTTTAAGAGATTGTGGGGCAAAAGAAATACATATGAAGATTTCTTCACCTCCCACAATTTCTCCCTGTTATTATGGTGTTGATACCCCAGATATTTCTGAACTTATTAGTGCAAGAATGAGTAATAAGGAAGTGTGTGAATTTATTGGTGCGGATTCCCTATCTTTTCTTTCATTGGAGGGGTTAAAACGTAGTGTTGGCTTAAAGGATTATAAATTCTGTCAAGCCTGTTTTGATGGTAAATATATTCTATAAAGGTCTTGTATGAAACAAATGCTGACTTTTGGACGCTATTGCAAACGTCGTTTTGGGCAAAAGGTGAGAAAAATACCTATAGCACTTGCGGGTTTTACTTGTCCTAATATTGATGGAACGGTTGCAAAGGGTGGATGTATTTTTTGTAAGAATGAAAGTTTTTCTCCCACATTAGAACACGAACCTAAAGTGGCTTTAAAAATGAATCCTAATATGCAAGAAAATCCTTTATTACAAACGCAACTACAACAACTTCATAATCAATATAAATGGCAAAGTGATTTTCACAAAAATAAATTTGGTATTGAACGTTATATGATATATTTTCAATCCTTTACCAACACTTATGCTCCTTTTTCTACTCTACAAAAGCTTTATACACAAGCTCTTAATCTCCCCAATGTCGTAGGAATGTCTATTGGAACTAGAACCGATAGTGTAAATTTAGAGCTTTTAGACTTCTTAGCCACTTTGCAAGAAACAAAAGGGCAGGAAATTTGGGTAGAATATGGGATACAATCTGTTTATGATGAGACCCTAACCTTTATTAATCGAGGGCATAGCACAGATGGAATGGAGTATTGGATTAATGAAACTAAAAAAAGAGGCTTGAAAGTATGCTCTCATATTATTTATGGTTTACCTAAAGAGAGTAAAGAGATGATGCTACATAGTTTAAAAACGGTCTTAAAATGGGGGAGTGATGGAATAAAGGTTCATCCTTTGTATGTGATTGAAAAAACAGCCTTAGCGCAAATGTATCATAAAGGAGAGTATCAGCCTATTACCCTTAGGGAGTATATTGATATTATCGTAGAATCTTTAAAGATAATCTCTCAAAATGTTGTGATTCACAGAGTAAGTGCGGGTGTAAGGAATGATACCCTATTAGCCCCTAAATGGTGTTTTGATAAAAATATTCAAATGCGTAGTATTCGGGAAGCCTTAAAAAAAGCTGGTATTGCGTATTAGTTCTATTTAAAGGCGTTATAAGCCGATTTGCTCTATCATCGTAAGATTTAAAAGGAGATGATATGCAAGTTTGTTATGATGTAAAAACAGAGCCTTCTTTAAAGAGAGAAAAGACTGCTTTTGTCTGTGTTGATATTCAAGAAAAGATTTTTGAAGTAATGCAAGAAAAAGAGAGGTTATTAAAAAACGCCAATAGGCTTTTAAAGGCTTCAGAAATATTAGGATTTAAGACACTTGTTTTAGAGCAATATCCAAAAGGATTAGGAAAGAGTATTGTGCAATGTAGTATAGAGCCTTTAGAGAAACTCTCCTTTAGTGCTTTTGGGGAAAAGAAATTTTGCCACTCTTTACAAGATGAGCAAATACAAACTTTGGTTATTTTTGGGATTGAAAGCCATGTATGTGTGCGTGAGAGTGCTTTTGATGCTAAACAAAGGGGTTTTGAAACTTATGTTATAGAAGATTCTTGTAGCTCTAGAGATTTATTACATCATCATTTAGCTATGCAAGAATTAAGGAATGCAGGGGTTAGGATTATAAGCAGTGAGACTTTACTCTTTACTTCCTTATTGCATTGTAAAGAGAAGCATTTCAAAGCCATTAGTGCGTTGGTTAAAGATTAGTTTTTAAAATAGAAGTTTATAAAAATGTTATAATTTCTACCTTAAAATTAGAATTGAAAGGAAAGATATTGCCAAAACAACAAATGCAACTTGAAAATAATACGGAAGTATTAGAGAAAATTCAAGAGCCTACGCGTTATAAAGTAATTTTGCTAAATGATGATTATACAACACAAGAATTTGTAATGGAGATATTACAGAGTATTTTTCATAAAAATTTGGAGGAATCTTTAAACTTAATGTTACAAATTCATCATAATGGCAAGGGTGTTTGTGGTGTCTATCCTTATGATATTGCTGAAACAAAAGCTATGCAGGTTAGAAAGAAAGCCAAAGAGAATGAATTTCCTTTGCGAGCAATTTTAGAAAAGGTTTAGAGTAAAACAATGATAGAAATTAGTAGAGAATTAAATTTTATTTTAAAAAGCGCACAAAACAATGCGAAAGATTTAGGGCATGAATATTTAACTTTAGAGCATTTATTTCACGCTCTTTTAAGCAATCCAAAGATTATTAAAACACTTCAAGAATGCGGAGGAAATGTAGAGATAATAAAGGAGCAAATTGAAGCTTATTTATTAAATCATATTCAAAAACACCAAAATCATAGTGAAATGCCTATAGAAACTCTAGCGGTTACTCGTGTTATAGAAATTATGATTAATCATGTAAGAGGATCGCAAAGAAAAGAAGCACAAGTAGGAGACTTACTAGCAGCTATTTTAGAGGAGGATAAGGCTTTTTGTTCTAAGGTATTGCATAATCAAGGCATTTCACGTTTAAATATTTTAGAATATATTACAGAACATCAAGGTTTATTTGCTCAAGATAAAAAAGATTCAATACAAGAGGGGAGCTTTTTGGAAAAGTATTGTATTAATCTTACTCAAGAAGCTAAAGATGGAAAAATAGATCCCATTATTGGAAGGAGTAAAGAAATCAAACGCACTTCCGAGGTTTTATTGCGTAAAAAGAAAAATAATCCTTTATTAGTAGGCGAACCAGGAGTTGGTAAAACTGCAGTAGCAGAAGGGTTAGCTATTGAGCTAAACCAAAAAAATAATCCTTTATTTGGTATGGAACTTTTTTCGTTAAATATGGGTGCATTAGTGGCAGGGACAAAATATAGAGGGGATTTTGAAAAACGCATTAAAGCCTTAAGTGATGAGGTTTTAGCAAGAGGCAATGTGATTTTATTTATTGATGAGATTCATATGCTTGTTGGGGCAGGCTCTACGAATAATGGAAGTATGGACGCAAGCAATTTATTAAAGCCAATGCTTGGAAGTGGTAAGCTAAGGTGTATTGGCGCTAGTACTTATGCGGAATATCGTAATTTTTTAGATAGAGATAAAGCATTATCACGTCGCTTTGCTAAAATTGATGTGGATGAGCCTACAGAGGAAGAAACAATTTTGATTTTAGAAGGGGTGAAGAAGTATTATGAGAAGTTTCACAATGTCGTTTATACTAAGGAAGCATTGAAACTTGCTGTCGAACTCTCTGTAAGGTATTTGCACGATAAATTTTTGCCCGATAAGGCTATTGATATTATTGATGAAGCGGGAGCTAGTTATAAGTTGCAGGGTAAGAGCGGTAGAGTGAGTTTAGAAACTATTAAACAAATGGTTGCAAAAATAGCAAAGATTCCTGAAATTGAAGCTACAAAAAACGATAAAGGCATATTAAAGCATTTAGATAAACATCTAAAATCTAGGATTTATGGACAAGATTTAGCTATTGAAGAGGTCGTAACTGCACTAAAACGCAATAAAGCAGGATTAAATCTCCCTAATAAACCCATTGGCTCTTTTCTTTTTAGTGGTCCAAGCGGAGTTGGTAAAACAGAACTTGCAAAGGAATTAGCAAAAGCTCTAGGAATAAACTTTGAACGTCTTGATATGAGTGAATATATGGAAAAACATTCAACCTCGCAACTAATAGGAGCACCAGCAGGATATGTTGGGTATGAAAGAGGAGGTATTTTAACAGAGATGATTAAAAAAAATCCTCATACGCTTTTATTGCTAGATGAGATAGAAAAGGCACATCCTGATGTTTTGAATATTTTTTTACAGGTTATGGATTATGCTAAATTAACAGATAATGATGGTATAAGCAGTGATTTTTCATCGGTTATCTTGATTATGACTTCTAATGTAGGCTCTAAAGAATCTCCAACTTTGGGATTTGCTCAAGATTCTACGATGAAGTTTAATCGTGCTATTAAAGAGAGTTTTTCCCCCGAGTTTCGGAATAGATTTGATGCAATTATCGCCTTTAACCCTCTTAGTCATAAAGAAATTTTAAAGATTGTAGATAAAAGTATTATGGATTTAAATACTCAAATTGCAGAGAAAAATGTTAAAGTTATTTTGCAAAAAAATGCTAAAGAATATCTAGTGCAAAAAGGATTCAATGAAGAATTGGGTGCTAGACCCCTAAATTTAGTCTTACAAAAAGAAATTAAAAACACTCTAAGTGATTTAATGTTGTTTGGTGATTTAAGTAAGGGAGGGGAGATTGTTTTTGAATACTCCAAAAAAGAAGACAAGCTAATTAGTAAAATTAAAAAAGCAACTAAAATATGGAACTAAATTGGGAATTTGATAGATATTTAGCGAGTATTTATCGTAGTAGTGGTTATTTGCATTGTATTGAAGAGATAGAATTCATTGATTTTAAAGAATTTGTTGGTTTAGAAAAAGAGATTGCCTTGCTATGCCAAAATACTCAATCTTTTCTCTCTAACAGGGAATGTGTTAATGTGCTTTTATGGGGAGCTAGAGGTTGTGGAAAGTCTTCGCTCATTAAAGCCCTTTTGGGGAAATATGCTAAAGAAGGTTTAAGGGTTTTACAGATTTTAAAACAAGATTTACAAAAGATTCCTGAAATTTTTGATTATTTGAGAAACAAGCCTTATAAGTTTATTATTTTTTGTGATGATTTGAGTTTTGATAGGGATGAGAAAGAATATAAAGCTCTAAAAACATTTTTAGAAGGCAGTATTGAAGCATTCCCTAAAAATATTTTAATTTATGCGACTTCTAATAGGCGGCATTTATTGCAACAATTCCATGATGAAAATGAGATTTTTGGCTTTGAGGGTGATGAGGATAAGATTGCACTTAGTGATAGATTCCCTTTATGTATAGGTTTTTATAGTTATGGGCATAAAGAATATTTGGAGGTCTTAGCGCAGTGTTTTAAAAAATCTAATATTTATGATGAATTTGCACATATCCAGCAAAAGGCTATCAATTATGCTACCCAAAAAGGTTCTAAAAGCCCAAGAATTGCTAAGCAGTTTTTCAAGCTTTACCAAAGTGGCTTAATAGATATTTTATATAAGGAGAGAGAATGATTAAAAAATGTTTATTTCCAGCTGCTGGTTATGGGACACGTTTTTTACCAGCCACTAAGGCTATACCCAAAGAGATGTTGCCAATACTTAATAAACCCCTTATACAATATGGTGTAGAAGAAGCTATTGAAGCAGGTATTACGAATATGGCAATTGTTACAGGGAGAGGCAAAAGGGCTTTGGAGGATCATTTTGATATTAGTTATGAATTAGAGCACCAAATTAAAGGGACAAGTAAAGAGAATTATCTTAAAGAAATACGAATGCTTTTAGAGAAATGCACTTTTTCTTATACGCGGCAAATGGAGATGAGGGGCTTAGGGCACGCTATTTTAACTGCAGAAAATCTCATTGGCAATGAATCTTTTGCTGTGATTTTAAGTGATGATTTATGCGACAATAATCAAGATATTGGGGTGCTTTTACAAATGTGTAAGATTTATGAAAAATATCGTTGCTCTATCGTTGCTGTGGAAGAAGTTGCTTTAGAGGATATTAGCAAATATGGCGTTATTGAAGGCAGAGAAGTGGGCGATGATGTATTTATGGTAGATAATATGATAGAAAAACCCTCTCAAGAAGAAGCTCCTAGTAATTTAGCTATTATTGGGAGATATATTTTAACACCTGATATTTTTGATATTTTAAGAGAGACAAAACCTGGTAAAAATGGAGAGATTCAAATCACAGATGCACTTTTAGAACAATGCAAAAAAGGTATGGTATTAGCCTATAAGTTTAGGGGAGAACGTTATGATTGCGGGAGTATTGATGGTTTTGTTAGGGCAACAAATGTTTTTTATCAAAAAATTCAAGGAAACTAGTGTATAGTCTAGACTTCTATATTTTTATTTGGTGCCTTTTATTTATAGCTTTACTGCCTTTTATGATTCTTTGTATTATTTTTGTAATTTATGAAAAAATAAAGAATTCATTAGAGTATCAGAAAAATAGGGAAGCAAAATTTAGAAATATTGATTATTTAATTTCTGTATTAAAAGGCACGCCAAGCACAGAAGTTACGCAAGAAATTTTAGATGCCTTTACTACGCATTTTATGCCTTTTGGGGATATTTCAAAAGAGAGTAAAGAATATCAAGGCAGAATGGATTTTATTTCTGCATTTGCACTTTGTAGCTCCATAGATATTGATAATGTAGTGCGCCATAGGGAAGAGTTTGTAAAAAGCAATCCAAATTTTAAAAAAGAAATTGAAACCGCCATTGGTTCAGCACTCAAAACTCGAGAGAGTGAAAAAAAGAAAAAATAGGATTAAGAAGATGGATTTTTTATGCGTTGAAGGTGGTAAGAGACTGCAAGGCTCTATTAATATTTCAGGAGCTAAGAATGCTGCTTTGCCACTTATTGCATTAAGCCTATTAAGTAAAGAACAAGTAACTTTGCATAATTTACCTAATGTTGTGGATATAAAAACTTTTTTTTTACTTTTAAAAATGCTTGGGTGTGAAGTGGAATTTCTTGATACTCACACAACAACATTAAGAATCCCAAAGATTCACAATACCAAAGCCACTTATGATATTGTGCGTAAAATGCGTGCTTCTATTTTGGTGCTTGGACCACTTTTAGGGAGGTTTAGGTATTGTGAGGTGAGTTTGCCAGGTGGCTGTGCTATTGGTGCTAGACCAGTAGATTTACATATTAAAGCATTAGAAAAGATGGGTGCTAAGATACATATACAAGGCGGATATATTGTTGCAGAAGCTAAGGAAGGATTAAAAGGAGCAGTGATTAATTTTGATAAAATCACCGTTACAGGTAGTGAAAATATCCTAATGGCAGCAGCTATGGCTAAGGGAAAAACAAAAATCATTAATCTTGCAAAAGAACCAGAAGTAATTCAGCTTTGCGAAGTTTTAAAAGCAAGCGGTATAGAAATTAAAGGTATTGGTAGTGATGAGGTAGAAATTTATGGGAGTGGAGGAGAGGCTTTAGAGTTACCTTCAAATATTTATGTTATTCCTGATAGGATTGAAGCAGGAACTTATTTATGTGCAGGTGCTATTACAAATTCCCAAATTACCTTACACCAAGTTAATCCTTCACATTTGGGAGCTATTATTTCAAAGTTAGAAGAAATAGGCTTTAAACTCACCTTTAATCAAGATTCTATTACGATTTATCCAACAAGTAAATTTTACCCCTTTGAAGTTTCTACTGCTGAATATCCTGGCTTTCCTACTGATATGCAAGCACAATTTATGGCGTTAGCTACTCAATGTGAGGGAGCTAGTATTATTCAAGAGAGATTATTTGAAAATCGTTTTATGCATGTTAGTGAATTACAAAGAATGGGAGCAAGTATTTCTTTACATGGGAATATGGCTACTATTAATGGAGGTCATGAGCTTTTGGGGGCTGATGTAATGGCAACAGATTTGCGTGCTTCTAGTGCTTTAGTGTTAGCTGCATTGGTAGCTAAAGGAAAGACAAATATTCATAGAATCTATCATTTAGATAGAGGTTATGAAAAATTAGAAGAGAAATTTAGTAAATTAGGCACAAAGATTATAAGAGATAAAGAATGAGCATCCCTCATAATCCTGTTTTATTACAAGAAGTTTTAGAATCTTTTTGCACCCCTTTGGTGGTTGAAAATGGTGGTGTATTCATTGATTGCACTCTAGGATTTGGGGGGCATAGTCAAGCCCTTTTGCAGAAATATCCTAAATTAAAAATTATTGGCATTGACCAAGATGAAGTAGCTATTGCTTATGCCTTTGAACGATTGAGTAAATTTAAAAATAGGTTTGAAGTAAAGTTTGGAAGATTTAGTGAGGTTTTACCAGATATTTGGAATGATGATATTGTAGGAATTTTGGCAGATATTGGCGTTTCTTCTATGCAATTTGATGATAAACAGAGGGGATTTTGTTTTGATTCGCCTTTATTGGATATGCGTATGAATCTTCATAATACCCTAAATGCTAAAGAGATTGTTAATACCTACTCATTAACGCAATTAGAAAGAATTTTTAGAGATTTTGGGGAGATTGGAGAGTGGAAGAAACTGGCACGTTTAATTGTAGATTTTAGGAAAAAAGAAAAGATTGTTTGTGCGAGTGCTTTAAGTGAGTTAATTTCAAGGCATTTTAAACATACAAAAATACATCCGGCAACTCTTGCTTTTCAGGCTTTAAGGATTGAAGTTAATGATGAATTAGGGGAATTAGAGAGAATGCTTAAAATTTGTCAAGAAAAAAATTTTCAAAAAGGTGCTAGAGTAGGGATTATTTCTTTTCATTCTTTAGAGGATAGGATTATAAAAACTGCTTTTAGGGATTGGGAAAGGAATTGTATATGCCCCAAAGAAGTGATGAAATGTGTATGTGGAAATCATCATAAAAGAGGTAAAAACTTTTATAAAAAGCCCCTAAGTGCGACAAAAGAAGAGATAAAGAATAATCCACGCTCTAGGAGTGCTAAATTAAGAGTGTTTGAGTTTGGTAATTAAGGCAAAAGAGTGGAAAATTATGAAAATTTGCGTCTTGAAGAAAAAGATAAAATAAAAAAGATGAATGTCTTTCAAAGGATTTTTACAAAAGATTCACAAATCTCTAGTGAAGATTTAGAATTTTTGGAAGAATATGAGAATCACTCTAAGAATATTAAAGATGCACAAGAAAAATCAGAAATTGATACTTTATATTTGCAGCAGCAGAATGCAAATATTTCATTGAAAATAGAAGAAAAAGAAGAAATTTTAGAAGAATTGGTAAAAAATTCAGAAGGTGAAATTCCTTTTAAAATGGTTAGTTTTGTTTTTTTGTTAATGTTTTTTGTTCTTGCTTTATTTGTGCCAAAAATCTATATTCGTAATAATATTTATTTTACTAGCCGTAATATTATTCAACTACAAGCACAATTAGATTCTTTAAATGAAGAGAATAGACATATTAAAAAACAATTAGAAGATATTAAGTTTAAAAATTTAACCCACGAACTTGATTTTTAAAAAATTTAAAATTGTGCTATAATGTAGCCTAATATTTTTGAAGTTTAAGGCGATCTTTAATGTCTGAAGTAATTGGTATTAAAATAGATAATCAAATTTATGATACTCAAAGTGCTAAAGAATTAGGCTTAGATGGTCAATCTATATATTTTGATAATTCTAAAGATTCTTTATTTATTATGCGTCATACCTGTGCGCATCTGATGGCTGAAGCCATTAAAGCATTATATCCAGAAGCACAATTTTTTGTGGGACCTGTTGTAGATGAGGGGTTTTATTATGATTTTAGAGTAAATCAAAAGATTGGTGAAGA
Source organism: Helicobacter apodemus (assembly GCF_000765745.2). Classification (GTDB taxonomy): domain Bacteria; phylum Campylobacterota; class Campylobacteria; order Campylobacterales; family Helicobacteraceae; genus Helicobacter_D; species Helicobacter_D apodemus. The sequence continues at coordinate 20,342 of NZ_JRPC02000009.1, read as the reverse complement.
AGACTTAATGCAAATTGAATCCAAAATGAAGGAAATTGCAAAAAAGGGTGAGACAATAGTTAAGTATTATTTACCAAGAGAAGAGGCTATAGAGAGGTTTAAGTCTGATGATTTAAAGCAAGCTGTTATTAAGAACATTCCATTAGGAGATGGGAGATTAAGCATTTATTCACAAGGAGAGTTTGAAGATTTATGCCGTGGTCCTCATTTGCCTACTTTGAAGTTACTCACTGCTTTTAAACTTACTAAAATTGCCGGGGCTTATCTTGGGGGAGATGAACAAGCAGAAATGCTAACACGAATTTATGGCATTGCTTTTGCGGATAGGGAAAGTTTGAATCAATATTTAAAGCAACTTGAAGAAGCTAAGAGACGTGACCATAGAAAAGTGGGAATGGAGATGGAGCTTTTTAGCTTTGATGAGGAAATAGGCGCAGGATTGGCTATATGGCTTCCAAAGGGTGCTAGACTTAGAAGAAATATTGAAAATCTTTTAACACAGGCTTTAATTGAACGCGGATATGAGCCTGTAAGAGGTCCAGAGATTCTAAAAAGTGCTGTATGGAAACGTAGTGGGCATTATACAAATTATGGTGAAAATATGTATTTTACGACTATTGATGAGGTAGAATATGGTATTAAACCTATGAATTGTATTGGGCATATTAAAGTTTATCAAAGCACTTTGCGTAGCTATCGGGATTTACCTTTGAGGTTTTATGAATATGGTATTGTACATCGCCACGAGAAAAGTGGAGTTTTGCACGGGCTTTTGAGAGTGAGAGAATTTACACAAGATGATGCTCATATTTTTTGTCGCCCTAGTCAAATTGCAGAAGAAGTGCAAAATATTATTGACTTTACAAAGAAAATATTAAATGCCTTTGGATTTAGTTATGAGATGGAGATTTCTACACGTCCAGAAAAATCTATTGGCGATGATAAGATTTGGGAGGAAGCAACACAAGCTTTAAAGTACGCCCTTAATGAATGTGGGATTGATTATGCAATTGATGAGGGTGGTGGAGCATTTTATGGTCCAAAAATTGATATTAAAATCACCGATGCCATTGGCAGGAAGTGGCAATGTGGGACTATACAAATTGATATGAATCTTCCAGAGAGATTTCAGTTAGAATATATAAGTGAATATAATATCCCACAGCAACCTGTTATGATACATCGTGCTATTTTAGGAAGTTTTGAACGTTTTATTGCGATTTTAACAGAACATTTTGGTGGGGAATTTCCATTTTTCATTGCACCTACACAAATTATTGTGATTCCTATTAATAGTCTTTGTAATGCTTATGCTAAAGAATTGTGTAAGGATTTATTAAAAAATGGTGTTTATGCAGAGATTGATGAAAAAAATGAAACCCTTAATAAACGCATTAGGAATGCTGAAAAACAGAGGGTTCCAATGATTGTTGTATTAGGAGAAAAAGAACTTGAAGAGAGAAAGATTTCTTTAAGGGACAGAAGGGATAAACAACAATCCCTTTGGGAATATGATAATTTTATCAAAATTATGAAGGAGAAAATGCGTGAGGTTAGTTTTTGAGTAAAAATGATAATATAGTCCTTAATGAGGACATTAATTTTCCAGAGATTAGGTGTATAGGCGATGATGGTGGGCAGTATGGTGTTATTAGTCCTAAGGAAGCTTTAGAGATTGCAGAGAGTAAGGGTTTAGATTTAGTCTTGATTGCTCCTGATGCTAAGCCTCCTGTTTGCAAGATAATGGATTATGGTAAATTTCGTTATCAACAAGAAAAGAAGCAAAAAGAAGCAAAAAAGAAGCAAAAACAAATAGAAATCAAGGAAATTAAGCTTTCTGTCAAGATTGCTTCTAATGATATAAACTATAAAGTTAAGCACGCTAAAGAATTTTTAAGCGAGAATAAGCATGTCCGTTTTCGAGTATTTTTGCGTGGGAGGGAAGTAGGTGAGCCACAAGCTGGTTTTGAAATTTTAAATAAGGTTGCTTCAATGCTTGAAGATGTTGCTAATGTTGATAAAGATTTTAAAGTAGAAGGTCGTTATGTGAATATGTTAGTAACGCCTAAAAAATAATTTATCTTATGAAAGGAGTGAAAATGCCAAAAATGAAAACAAATCGCGGTGCAGCTAAAAGATTTAAATTAAAAAAGAATCTTATTAAACGTGGTTCAGCTTTTAAAAGTCATATTTTGACAAAAAAGCGTCCAAGAAAAATTGCAAATCTTAATGCACCTAAATATATTCATGATGCAAATCTTGAATCGGTTAAAAAAATGCTTTGTATGGCATAAATTTGAGTATGAGTTATTCCCCTTTAAAGTAAGGGTAAGTTTGGTAGAAATACCACACCATAAATGGTAAAGGAATTAAAATGGCAAGAGTAAAAACAGGCGTAGTTAGAAGAAGACGTCATAAGAAAATTTTAAAATTAGCACGAGGTTTTTATAGTGCAAGGCATAAGCACTTTAGAAAAGCAAAAGAACAACTTGAAAGAAGTTTATGTTATGCTTTTCGTGATAGAAAACAGAAAAAAAGAGATTTTAGGAAGCTTTGGATTGTAAGAATTAATGCGGGTTGCAGAATGAATGCTATTAGTTATTCACGTTTTATGTTTGGTTTAAAAAAAGCTGGTATTGCATTAGATAGAAAAGTTTTAGCAGATATTGCGATGAATGAGCCACAGAATTTTGCAAAGATTGTTGAAAGTGCAAAAAAAGCTCTTTAAAATGGATTTTATAATCCTAATGATTTCTATCTTAATAGAAAATAAAAGCTTTATTGATGGTTAAGAAGATTCTTATTTTTTTGGGTTGTATGGAAGCTCTCATAGGAACTGAAATGCTTGTATATCAAAATATTTCAGTAACGACAAAGATAGAACCTACCTTGTTAATTGCTAATCCACAAATTAATGAGAGTGAAAAACTTAGGAATGAAAAGAATCTCTCTACTGCACAAAAAAACCAAATTATCCAAACCTTTAATCTTGTAAATCAAGAGATACAAAAATATGGAATTTGTAAGGGTGGTGGATTTGAAATTGCACCTTATTATATTTATGATAATGGTGGTATTAAAAAGCAAATAGGCTATCAAACACATTGGAGTGTTACTTGTGAGTTCAACAAAGATTCTTTAGAAACTTTCAATACTCATTTAAATTTTATTCAAAGTCAAATAGAGAAGAATCCTTATTTGGTTTTTACTCTTCCAAGTATTCACAGAAGTGTGGATGAAAATCAAGATAAAGAACTTGATGAGGAGCTTAATATTGCATTACTACAAAAAGCACAGGGTATTGCTAAAAAATATGCGAAAACCTTACGAAAAAAATGTGAAATTAAAGAAATTACATTAGGAAAAGTTGAAGAGCCTGTAGCACCACTTTTTGCTCTTGCAAAGAGCAGTAGCAAGATAAACTCTAATGCTAGTTTAGATAGTATTATCTCCCCTACAGCAAAATTACAAAACAAGACTATTCAAGGTAAAATTATTTATCGCTGTTATTGATTTAAAAATTATAATTAGTCTTTATCATAATATTCTTTATTCCAACCACCACCTAAGGTTTTATAAAGATTGACAGCTGCACTTAGGTTTTCTAATTTTACACTTTGTTGATTAAGTTCTGCTGCAAATAGATTACTTTGTGTTGTGAGAACTTCTAGATAGTTGGTGTAGCCCTCTTCATAACGAATCTGTGCTAAAACTAAAGCTCTTTTTAAGGCTTCTACTTGCTCATTAAGGCTTTGAATACGCTCATTACTAATAGAGTAATTAAAAAGCGAATCTCTAACTTCCCCAAAAGCCTTATTAATAGTTTGTCCATAGGTTAAGAGCATTTCTTGATATTGAGCTTTTGCAAGATTAATATTGGCATTTGTTCTACCTAAATCCAAGAGATTACTTACAAAGTTACCCCCATAATTCGAAGTTGAAGAGGAGTTTTGTATTAAGTTATTGAGTTCTGGGCTAACATATCCCGCTAGACCTGTCAAAGAAATAGTAGGAAAATAAGCACTTCTTGCAATGCCAATAGCGAAATTAGCTGCCTTTAAATTTTGTGTTGCCGCTTCAATATCTGGACGTTGCTCTAAAATAGAGGAGGGCAATCCAATAGGTACAATAGGTGCATTAGGGAGTGTTTGTGGTTGTGTTGGAATCTCCACATTAAAGATACCCTCTGGATCTCTTCCCAATAAGATTAAAAGTGCTGTCTGTGCAGCATTTTGTTCTTTTAATAAACTTTGTAATTGAGCTTTTACCGACGCTACTTCTGATTTTGCTTGTTGCATAATAATTTCTGAAGTTTGTCCTACTTCAAATTCTTTTTTACGGTATTGATAATTTTCTTCTCGTGCCTTTAAGGTATTTTGTGAAATTTGTATTTGGTTATTAAGCGTAAGGATACCAAAATAGCTTTCTACGACATTAGCAATAAGGCTTAATTTGATAGCATCTTGATTGGCTTTTATTGAAAGCAAAGTAGCATAAGCCTTTCTATCGGCATCCCTAGCTCTTCCCCATAAATCAAGTTCAAAGCTAACAACGCCACTTAGGGAAAAATTATTATAATTTTCTAGCTGGCCTTTATTGGAATCCTTTTTATTTCTTGTTGCCTCACCTTGTAATTTTATATTAGGGTATCTATCGCTTCTAGCATAGCTCCAACTACTTCTAGCCTGAGATACTCTTGACATTGCTAAGGCTAAATCATAGTTATTTTCTAACGCCTCTTGAACAAATAAATCAAGGGTTGAATCCCCAAAATCCTTCCACCAAGTTTCAGAGATTTTCTCTTCTGTTGGCTCTAAACCAAGATATTGAGGAAGATTAATTACAGGTTGGTGATAATTTGGGGAGAGGGAGCAGCTTGCTAGTAAAAAAGCAAAGCAGATAATGCTAATTATATGATTCATTTTTATTCCTTAAGCGGGCTATAAATTCACTAAGTTTTGCAAAATAAGTATAAAAGAGGGGAATAAAGAGTGTAGCAATAAAAGTTGCGGCTAACATTCCCCCAATAACCCCCGTCCCAATGGCGTGCCGACTAGCACTTCCTGCACCTGTGCTAATAGCAAGGGGTAAAACTCCTATGGTAAAGGCTAATGAAGTCATTACAATAGGTCTAAATCTAAGTTTTGCCGCTTCAATAGCCGCATCAGAAATACTCTTTCGTTCTTTTTCCCGTGCTTGCATAGCAAATTCAACGATGAGTATCGCATTTTTCGCAGAGAGTGCAATGAGTGTTACAAGACCAATTTGAAAATAAATATCATTTTCTAATCCCCGAATCCAAGTTGCAAAAATAGCCCCAAAGACTGCAAAAGGAACGGCTGTTAAAACCGCTAATGGCATTAACCAACGCTCATATTGTGCGGCTAAAATTAAAAAAACAAAGATTAACCCAAAAATAAACGCAACTGCTCCTGTCCCACTGCTTGTTTTTTCTTGATAAGAGCTTCCAGACCAAGCAATGGTATAGCCATCAGGTAAAACTTCATTAGCTACTTCTTCAATAGCCTTTAGGGCATCGCCTGAAGAATAGCCTTGATTAGTGTTACCTGTAACTTGTGCGGCTGGAAAAAGGTTAAATCTCTGTAAAATATCTGCCCCAATTACTCTTTCAAAAGTTACTAATGCACTAATAGGGATTAATTCACCACTTTGAGAGCGAACAAACACATTGCGTAAATTCTCCGGAGATTCTCTAAAGGGGCTTTCAGATTGTATATTAACCTTGTAGGTTCTTCCATAGAGATTAAAGTCATTGACATAATAAGACCCAAAGGTAGATTGTAAGGTTGAGAAAACATCGACTATATTAACACCTAAGGATTTAGCCTTATCCCTATCAAGTGAAACATTATATTGCGGGATATTAGCATTTAATGTAGTCCTAAGTCCGGTTAGCTCTTTTCTTTCACTAGCTTTTTGTAAGACTAATTGAGTGTATTTTTGAAGATCCTCTATACTGCCTCCTGTCCTATCTTGGATATACATTTCAAAACCTTCTGTTAAGCTAAGACCCATAATAGGAGGGGGATTTAGGGCAAAGATAATAGCATTTGGGTTTTGCATAAGCTGTTTAGTTAGAGAACCTGCTAATGCTTGTGAGTTTTGGGAGGATTCTTTTCGCTCACCCCAATCTTTTAATTTAGCAAAAGCAGCACCCCCAAAAGTTCTAACCGCACTAGATAATATATCATACCCTGCTAAAACCATAATAGAATCTACTTCTTGATTGTTTCTTACGGTGCTTTCTACAAAGGAAGCCATTTGTGTTGTTTTACTAAGAGCAGTAGCGGGAGGGAGTTGCATAGAAATAAGCAAAATTCCTTTATCTTCAGCAGGGACTAAAGAGGTAGGAACGCGAGTAAATAACCCATAAGTAATGGCTAATAATCCTATGAATAAAACAAGGTATAATGTTCCTCTTCTAATGGAATTAGCTACACTGTTTGTAAATTTATGGGTAAGCCAATCAAAAAAATTATTAAATTTTTTAACAATATAAAAAGGTTTTACTTCTTGATTTTTTAGGATAGAAACACAGAGTGCTGGAGTAAGCGTTAATGCTACAAATCCCGAAATAATCACAGATATAACAATAGTAATGGCAAATTGTTTATAAATCTCTCCAGAAAATCCACCGATAAAAGCTACGGGGATAAAAACTGCGGATAAAACTAAAACAATAGCTATAACAGGGCTTGCTATTTCCTCCATAGCTTTTGTGGTGGCTTCCTTGACAGAGAGTTTTTCTTGATGAATTATCCGCTCGACATTTTCTATAACAATAATGGCATCATCAACAACAATTCCAATGGCTAAGATGAGACCAAAGAGTGTTAAGAGATTAATAGAAAAGCCAAGTAAATAGATTCCCCCAAAGGCTCCAATAATGGATACTGGGACAGCTAATACAGGAATAATAGTTGCTCGGAAGTTTTGTAAGAAAAAATAGATAACAATAATCACTAAGATAATGGCTTCAATAAAGGTTTTAATAACTTCTTTTACAGAAATATGCACAAAGGCTGTTGTATCATAAGGAATAGCGTATTCTATGCCTTCTGGGAACTTTAAAGAAAGCTCTTTCATCTTTGCTTCGACATTACTAGCAACCTCTAAAGCGTTTGCTCCAGGCTGCAAGAAAGTAGCAAATGCAACAGCGGGTTTGCCATTATAAAAGGCATTCACACTATAATCTTCTGCCCCTAATTCAACCCTTGCTATATCTTTAAGCAACAAAGAAGAACCATCCGCATTAGTGCGGATTAAAATATTTTCAAATTCCTGTGGTTTGGAAAAACGTCCTTTGGTTGTAACCGTGTAGGTAAAGTCTAAGTCCTCTCTAATAGGCTCTTGCCCAAATGCACCTGCTGCAAATTGTGAGTTTTGCTCTTGAATAAGTGCGATAATCTCAGATGAGATAAGATTGTATTTGTTGAGTTTTGCAGGATCTAGCCAAATCCTCATTGAGTATTCTTGACGCGAAAAAAGTGTCACATCGCCCACTCCGGAAATCCTTTTTAGCTCATCAATGATATTAATGGCTGCATAATTTGCAAGATAAGTTGGGTTTTGACTTGTAAGGCTAGAGTAGAGAGAATAAACAGCTAAAATGGTAGAAGAACGTTTTTGGACACTTACTCCATATCTTTGCACTTCTTGAGGAAGTTTACTTAAAACCGCCTGGACGCGATTATTAACATTAATAGTTGCTTGGTTAGGGTCTGTTTCATTAGTAAAAAAGACATTAATGGAAAGAGAACCTGATGAAGTGGAGGAGGATTGCATATAAATCATTCCCTCCACCCCATTAATGCTATTTTCTAATACGCTTGCAACATTGTTTGAAATAACTGCCGCACTAGCTCCGGGATAAGTTGCTGTTATAACCACTTGTGGGGGGGTAACTTGAGGGTATTCTTCTACAGGCAAAGAAAAGATTGATAAAGAGCCTGCAATAACAAGGACAATAGACATTACCATTGCAAGAACAGGGCGATTGATAAAAAACTTAGAAAACATAGAAACCCTTATTGATTTGTGGATTGATTCATTAGAGTTACAGGAGTGTTTGGACGAATTTTAATAAGTTGATTAGTGATAATAGTATCACCCTCTTCCAAACCTGATTGAATTAAAAAGGTATTTCCTACACTATTTCCTAAAACAACTGGTGCTGGAGTGGCTTTTCCATCAATAATTTTATAAACATAGCTACCCTTAGAATCTTGCATAAGGGCTACTTGGGGAATGGCAATAGAATCTTTAGCTACTAAACCTTCTAGGTGGATACGTGAAAATTCTCCGGGAATAAGTAGGTTATCGGTGTTTTCTACAATAGCTCGTGCTTTAATAGTTGCTGTGCTAGCATCAATGATGCTATCAATAAAGTCTAACTTGCCTTCTTTTTCATAAATTTTGCCATTAGGTAGAATGTATTGCACGATGAGATTATCTTGTTCTAAACTCCTTAAAAAATAATAATCGTTGTTAGGGATTGAGAATTCTGCGTGAATAGGATTTAATTGGGTGATGGTAACAAGAATGTTATTCCCTCCTGCACTGCCTACTAAATCCCCAATATCGTATTTTTTGATACCGATTTTTCCACTTGCGGTTGCTATTACATCTGTATACCCTAAATCAATAAGAGCATTTTCTAGGTTAGCCTTAGCATTTTCAACCCCTGCACTAGCACTTTCATAAAGAGATAGAGCCTGATCTCTTTCTTTTGGACTTAAGGCTTTTTCTCCAAAAAGTTTTTTAGAACGTTCCCAGTTTCTACTAGCTTCTTTGAAATTCGCTTGTGCGGATTGAAGTTGTGCTTTGGCAATATTAACATTTGCTTCGTATTTTGCAGGGTCGATTTTAAAGAGTTTATCGCCTTTTTCAACAAAAGAACCCTCTGTGAAGTTTTGCTCTAAGAGTATTCCTTCTACTCTTGCATAAATATCAACACTTTGAAGGCTTTTAAGTTGCGTGGGGTATTCAAATGAGATGGGAATATTTTGTTTTTGAACCTTGTAGATACTAACAGGAATAGCCATATTTTGCGGTGAATCTTGCTTTTTGTCTTCAAAACAACCAGAAAGAAAGAATAAGCCACAAGACAAAATAAGTAATAATTTAGAGTAATGTTTCATCTTTATTCCTTAAAGATTTGATAGCCTCATAGAGAGATTGACTTTTAGTTTATAGGCTTGTTAAGATTTTATTTTAGAATGTAATTTATGTTACATTTAGCTTTAGAGTAATTATAGTTAAAAATACTTGAATTCTTCTTAAAATCTTAGCTGTTTCTATGTTTATAATCTTCGTAATTAAAAGTTTTAAAGAGTTCAAATTCGCCATTTTTATGAATTATTCCAATACTAGGTAAGGGGACACCATTAAAAGTATTGTTTTTAACAATTGTATAATGTATCATATCTTCAAAAATAATTTTATCCCCTATTTTTAATGGCTTTTCAAAGCTATAATCCCCAATAATATCCCCTGCAAGACAAGTTGGACCGCCAAAGCGATAACAATAAGGTTTTTCTCCTTTTAATTTGAGATTTTTCCCTTTTTTTACTTGGGCATTGAAACTATTACGAACCATTGGACGATAAGGCATTTCAAGACAATCTGGCATATGTGCTGCTGCACTTATATCTAAAATAGCTATATCAATGCCATTATGGATAATATCTATAACACTTCCTATTAAGAATCCACTTTCCCAACCAATAGCTTCCCCAGGTTCTAAATAAATTTGTGTTTTAAACTTCTTTTTAAATTTTTTGAGGATTTTAAGGAGTAATTCTACATTATAGTCTTTGCGTGTAATGTGATGACCGCCACCAAAATTAATCCATCGCATTTGGGAGATAAAATCTTTAAAATGCTTAATAAAGTGCTGCAATGTCCGCTCTAGCGCATCACTATTTTGCTCACAATGGGTATGAAAATGTAAGCCACTAATGCCGCTTAGACCATATTTTTTAAACCCCTTTTGGAATTCTTTAGGAGTAATTCCTAATCTTGAGCCTTCTACGCAAGGATTATAAATTTTAGGCGTTACTTCACTATATTGGGGATTAACCCGAAGTCCTACTTCAATGATTGGTCGTTTTTTAGTCAATCTTTGGAGGTTTTCTTTGTCAATAAGGGGTTTATAGGTTTGCCATTGCAAAAAAGAATTAAAGATAATATGACGAGAAATTTTAACAAGTTCTTGCATTTCTCTCTCTTTGTATGCTGGAGAAAAAGTTGTAATTTCTTTACCAAAAGTTTCAAACCCAAGCTTTGCTTCATAAATTCCACTTGCAGTAACTCCACTTAAATATTCTTTAGCTATTCCAAAACTTTTCCAAAGAGCATAGCCTTTAAGTGCTAGGAGAATCTTAGCTCCACTTTGTTGTTGGATAAAGTTTAGAAGTTTTAGGTTTTTTTCAAATTTTTCTTCTTCTAGCACATAACAAGGGCTTGGGATATTTTCAAAGTTTTTTGGATAATGGTTAGTTTTCATTTAAATTGCCTTGTAAAATACTTTTTGAATTTGTAAATTTTAGCAAATCATAGCTTGTGTAGATATTTTTATCTAGCTGTTTAAGGCATTTTTTAAAAATTTCTAAAGTAATTTTAGAATCTTCTAAGGCTCGGTGTAAAGTATGATGATGGATTCCTAAAAAATCATTAAGGAAACCTAGGGAATATTTTGGGGATTGGAGGGTTTTTTGTGCAAGTTTAATGGTGCAAAGACGCGGATTATAAAGATAGCCAAAATGGTTACAATAACAAGCATTGCTAAGAAAATTAAAATCAAAATCGACATTATGGGCTACAAAGATGGAATCTTTTAAAAATAATTTAAAAGATTCTAAAACTTGATGAATCTTTGGGGAGTCTTGAAGCATAGAATTTGTAATACCTGTGATTTCAGTAATTTTTTGTGGGATATTTTGGCAAAAGATAAAGGAATGGAATGTTTCTTTAATCTCCCCATTTTGATAATGAATGGCTCCTATTTCTATGGGTTGGTGGATATAAGGATTATGTCCATTAGTTTCAATATCAACAATGCAAAAACTCTCTTGCAAATAAGGAGTAAGGGTGGTTCTTAGATAAACTTTATTATGAGCAAAAAGCAGAGGAATACCCGATGTTTTAATGATTTCTAGTTCTATTTGAGGTTCTACTAATAATCCTCCTAATTCGCAAAGCAAGGATGAAAATTCATTTTGGCTTAAAGGACGCTTTTGTAGTTTTCTTAGAAGTTTGTCATAATATTTTGGCATTTCAATCCTAATTTTTAAAAAAATTTAGAATATTAGCTTTTTGAAACTTAAAGTAAAAAAGTGTAAATTTATACAAAATTTGATGAGAGTTTAAAGAATGCAAAAAGATAAAATTATTTTATTTGATTTAGATGGGACATTAATAGATTCTACAAAGGCGATTTATGAGAGTTTTTGCGTAGCCTTTGAAACCCATAAAAAAGAAATACCTGCTAAAGAAATAATAATTGCACAAATAGGTTATCCTCTAGAAGATATTTTTGAAACTTTAGGGATTGATAAAAAAGAAAGTATGCCTTATATTTTAGCTTATAAAGAACACTACAGAAAGATTTGTAAAGCTAAAACTCATCTTTTAAACAATGCTAAAGAAGCTATTTTAGAATCTTATGAGTTTGCTTATTTAGGAATAGTTACAACAAAAACTGCTCAATATTCAAAAGTGCTTTTAGAATATTTTGGGGTCTTAGAATATTTTGAATGTATTATAGGGAGGGAAAATGTTACTAAGCCAAAGCCTGATAGTGAGGGAATATTAAAGGCTTTAGAGCTTATGCCAAAATGCGATAAAGAAAAAGCCGTGATGATAGGGGATACTCCTCTTGATATAATAGCCGCACAAAGGGCTACCATTAACGCTATCGCTGTATTAAGCGGTTATGCTTCTTTGGAGTTATTACAAAGATATACCCACCAAATTTCCACAGATGCCCTAGAAGCCATTAGAATTCTTAAGACTTTATAAGATTTCAATTTTAGTGAGTTATTTTTACACAATAAAGTATTTTTTGATAAATTATTTAATAATTAAGATTTTCTAATTACAATTTTTGGCAATATAGAGAAATAAAATTTCATTATTAGGAGGTATTATGCTGGAAATTAGATGGCATAGCCGTGCAGGACAAGGTGCGGTAACAGGTGCTAAGGGTTTAGCAGATGTAATTGCAGGCACAGGCAAGGAAGTGCAAGCTTTTGCATTTTATGGTTCGGCAAAAAGGGGTGCAGCAATGACAGCTTATAATCGTATTGATAATAACCGTATCTTAAATCACGAAAAATTTATGAAGCCTGATTATATTCTAGTTATTGATCCGGGCTTAACCTATATCACAGATATTTGTGCTAATGAAAAATCTACTACCAAGTATATAATCACCACGCATTTAAGTAAAGAAGAATTTTTAGAGAGCAAGCCTGAACTTAAAGCTAAGGAAGTTTATATTTTAGATTGTATTAAGCTTTCTTTAGATGCTTTTGGTAAGTCAATTCCTAATGCACCTATGTTGGGTGCATTTCTAAAGGTTTCAAGAGCTTTAGAGCTTGATTTTTTCTTAGAATCTTTTAGGAAAGTTTTGGGTAAAAAATTGCCCCAAAAAGTTATTGATGCTAATATGGAAGTTATTAAAAAAGCTTATAATGAAGTAAAATAGGAGTTAATTGTGGAATATAAAGGTTGGAATGAATTTGAAGCAGGATCAGTATTATTCCCTTTTGAAAAAGAGGGGGTTGGTATGGCACAAAAACACGCAAATGATAGAGAATATCGCCCAGATAGCTCCTATAAAGCAAGTGTTGCTCACTGGCGTGTTGAGAAGCCTATATTTAATACAGAGCATTGCATTAACTGTTATTTTTGTTGGGTGTATTGTCCTGATTCTTCTATTTTAGTTAGGGATGAGAAAATGTCTGGAGTAGATTATGTGCATTGTAAGGGCTGTGGAGTATGCGTAGAAGTTTGTCCGACTAATCCAAAATCCCTTTTAATGTTTAATAATTATGAAACTGATGAGGTTGCACTCTCTAAATGGCCAGCAAAAGAATCTAAGAAAAAGGATAAATAATGGCAGAAGTTTATGAGCTGCAAGAAGTAGAAGTATGGGATGGTAATATGGCGGCAAGTCATGCAATGCGTCAAGCACAAATTGATGTTGTTTCTGCTTATCCTATTACTCCATCAACCCCAATTGTACAAAACTATGCAAGTTTTTTAGCCAATGGTTATATTGATGGGGAATTTATTATGGTGGAATCAGAGCATGCTGCTATGAGTGGCTGTGTGGGAGCAGCAGCTGCTGGAGGTAGGGTAGCAACTGCAACAAGTTCTCAAGGCTTTGCTTTAATGGTGGAAGTGCTTTATCAAGCCGCTGGTATGCGATTGCCTATTGTGTTAAATGTTGTTAATCGTGCATTAGCTAGTCCTTTAAATGTTAATGGCGATCATTCTGATATGTATTTAGGACGTGATGCAGGATGGGTGAATCTTTGCACCTATAATCCTCAAGAAGCTTATGATTTTAACCTTATGGCGTTTAAAATTGCCGAGGATTATGATGTGCGATTGCCGGTAATGGTGCATCAAGATGGTTTTATTTGTTCTCATACTGCACAAAGTGTGCGTCCGCTAAAAGATGATGTAGCTTATAAGTTCATTGGGGATTATAAACCTAAAAATGCTATGCTAGATTTAGAAAAGCCTGCAACTTATGGTTCGCAAACAGAAGAAGATTGGCATTTTGAGCATAAAGCACAACTCCACAACGCTATTATGCAATCTATGAGTGTTATAGAAAAAGTCTTTAAAGAATTTAAAGCTCTAACAGGTCGGGAATATAATGTTGTCGAACAATATGATTTAAAAGATGCAGAAGTGGTAATTGTAGCTTTAGGAACAACTGTTGAATCTGCAAGAATTGCAGTAAAAGAAGCAAGAAAAAAAGGTATTAAAGCAGGAGTACTTAGTATTCGTGTGTTGCGTCCTTTTCCTTATAAGAAATTTGGAGAAGCTTTGAAAAAAGCTAAAGCGGTTGCGTTTTTAGATAGAAGTTTGCCAGCAGGGACTATGGGAATGCTTTTTAATGAGGGAGTAGCAGCATTGTATCAAGTGGATAATAAGCCTATAGTAAGTAATTATATTTATGGGCTTGGTGGTCGGGATTTAACCCAAAACCATTTACAAGAAATTATTAAAGAGTTAGATGCTGACGCAAAAGCAGACAAAATTACCCATAAAAGGCAGCAATTTATAGGGCTTAGAGGTCCAAAATTGGGATACAATTAAGGAGATTAATATGAGTGAAATTAAGAATTTAAAGCAATATTCTAAATCAAGTGAACGTTTTGAGGGTGCAAATCTTTTATGTCCGGGCTGTGCGCACGGAATTATCGTTAGAGAAGTTTTAAATGCTACAGAGTATCCATTACTTGTAGCGGCTTCTACAGGTTGTTTGGAAGTTAGCACTGCAGTATATCCTTATACTTCTTGGGATGTGCCTTGGATACATATTGGATTTGAAAATAGCTCTACGGCTATTGCAGGAGCTGAAGCTATGTATAAAGCCTTAAAAAGAAAAGATCGTTTATATAGTGATAAAACACCAAAATTTGTAGCTTTTGGTGGAGATGGCTCTACTTATGATATTGGATTCCAGTTTATCAGTGGTTGCTTTGAGAGAGGACACGATTTTACTTATGTTTGTTTAGATAATGAAGTATATGCAAATACAGGAGGACAAAGAAGCGGTTCTACACCTCTTGGAGCTTCTACTACTACAACCCCTGCAGGACGCGTTAGCTATGGTAAAAAAGATAGAAAAAAAGATTTACTATTTATTATGGCAGCACATGGCTCTCCTTATGTTGCGCAGGTGGCTCCTAATAAATGGAAAGATATGAGTAAAAAAATAAAGCAAGCCATTGAAACAGAGGGTCCTACATTTATTAATGCTATGAGTGCTTGCACGACAGAGTGGAGATTCCCCGCTCATCAAACCATTGAAATGAGTGATTTAGCTGTTGATTCTTTGGTGTTTCCTCTATATGAAATAATTAATGGGACAGAGCTAAGAATCACCTATCGTCCTAAAAATAAAGTTCCTGTTCGTGATTATTTAGGCGTTCAAGCAAGGTTTAAACATTTATTTAAACCAGAAAATGAATATCTTATTGAAGAATGGCAAAAGAATGTTGATAAGTATTGGGAGTATCTACAAAGACGAGAAGAGGCAAAGGTATAATTTTCATTTTTATTAGTTTTAACCATATATTATTTATCGGGAGTATTGATAATTCACTAAAGTTTTAGATGCATCATTACGCAAAACGATAAAAGTTCTGCAAATGGGAGTGGGTTATTGGTATTTTCCTATAAATGAAAGTTTATTATACTTTTTAGGTGATAAATTCATTAGTTTATTGTTGAAGTTTATTTTATTAATAGTTTGGATTTTGTTGTTTTTGGGAATTTATAGGACTATAACTATAAAGACTTCCAAGGTTTATATGAATGTTATTTGATTTGGTGTTTCTAAAGAGATATAAACTTAAGGATTCATTCTATATATTAAAACTTTTAGCATTTTACTAAGATATAGCTATATAAGATGCAGGTTTAAATATGTTTTAGTAGGAGGTTGATTTATTTTTTTACTTTCTACTTTGGTAGAAGTAGTGTAATGGTTATTTTAGAAGCACTGATGGTATGATTTATATTTCCCTTAGTAATTTATTAGGTTAATGAGGTGTTATATAAGTAAGATTAAAGCCTTTTGAGGACAGAAATCTATTGAAAAATTCGCATTGAAAAGTAAAATTTATCTTGTGTTCTTATATTTATGAATGACTTCATTGGATAAGTGAGATATTTGGGATTTATTTTTATAAAATATTTTAAATTTGTTTATGTTGCAGTAATATAGAAAATATTTAAATTAGGTTATTAAATTTGTTAAAAAATTAGAGATATTTATAAAAATTTTATAGACTTAATCAAGTAATGATGTGTTAAGAAATAATATTTTTATGATAAAATATATCAAATAATAAAAATTATTAAAGGATAATTATGGAATTTACTTTTTCTCAAATTATATTTGCCTTATTTTTAACACTTTTAGCAGGATTTTCTACTTCTATTGGGGCTGTTATAGCGTTTTTTTCTAAAAAAGATGATTTAAGGATGTTGTCTTTTGGGCTTGGATTTTCAGCAGGCGTGATGATATATATTTCTTTTATGGAAATACTACCCGAATCTTTACATCAGTTTTCAGAATTTTATCAGTCTAAATGGGCAGAACTATTTGGTTTGATTTGTTTTTTTGTGGGCATTATCCTAAGTGGTTTGATTGATAGATTTATTCCGCAAGATGTTAATCCACACGAACCTAAGGATTATTCAGAAGTGAAAATATGTCCTGTAGTGCAAGCTTATGGAAAAAATCCTATTTATTTTGTAGAAAATACCATAAAGATTAATACAAAGGCACTCAAAAGAACGGGCATTTTTACAGCTATGGCGATTGCCATCCATAATTTTCCTGAAGGGTTTGCGACTTTTATTTCAAGCTTAGATAGCATTTCTCTTGGCATTATGGTAACTATTGCCATAGCTTTGCATAATATTCCAGAGGGAATGGCAGTATCTTTACCTATTTATCACGCTACTAGGGATAAGAAAAAAGCTTTTGTTTATTCCTCCTTATCAGGATCTGCAGAACCTTTAGGGGCTATTATAGGGGCTATTATAATTTTTCCTTTTATGGGTGAGCTAACTTTAGCTATTACTTTTGCTATTGTCGCTGGGATTATGGTGTTTATTTCTTTTGATGAACTTTTACCTACAGCTAGAACTTATGATAAAGCACACGATAGTCTTTATGGGTTAATTATTGGAATGGCAGTTATGGCACTTAGTTTAAATCTTTTACAATAAATTAAAGTTTAAGGTATGAACAAAGCCTTTGTGCCTTTCTTGAAAGAAAAGAGTATATTTTGTATTTCATTGCATAAAATTTATTTTTGTTAATTTTTGTTTTTTCTTCTTGTAGAGCTTTAATCAATACATTAGGAGAGCAAGTTTGCAAGGTTTTTGGATGAATGTATTGAGGGTAGAGAATATATGCCCCTGCGATTAATTCCTCTAGGTTTAATTTACGATTTCGTCTTGGGTTTGTTTGCTTATCTATGGTAAGCCCCCAACCTGCATAAAAAGGCATTCCATAAGTTACGACTTTTTTACCATAAAGCAAAGCTTCAAACCCGCTAAGTGAAGTAAGAGTATGCACTTCATCTACCACTTCTATAGCAGAAGATAAACTCACATTATCTATGATTTCATCGCAATATTTTAATGCAATTTGTGGCGCAATTTGTCCGATACGATTCCCACTTAACACATCAGGGTGTGGCTTGTAAAGGATATAGCTTTGCGGATTTTCTTTTCTTACTTGCTTAAGCAAGGAAAGATTTGTCTCTCCAGGCGAACCATAAGCAATAGAAGCATCATCTTCAACTTGTCCAGTTACTAAGATAATTATCCTATCTTGAGAAAGATTTAGTGTTTTATGAGAATCAATATTGTATTTACTAATTTTGCTTTTTAAAATCTCTTTTTTTAAAAGTTTTGCTTCCTCAATTAAAGCAGGAGGGAAAAATGTATTTTGTAGGATATGTTCTAATCTACTTGGTTGTGTAGGGTCAAAGTAGATTCCTATATTATCAAAGACAAGCGAAAATGGACGAGTAAGATCAGAGCCAAGCGAGAGAGAGCGGATAAACCCATCTTCAACACGAATGATTGTCAAGCCATTTTTCTTAGCATAAGATTCTACTTCTTTGAAACTTTTACGCCCCCAAATAAAAATATCACTTGTCAAATCTAATCCTTTTTTCAATGCCACCTCTAGCGGACTAGCCGAAATTGGATTGATAAAAATCAAATTTTGGGGGGAATAATTACGAACAAAAGGCTTAATAAAATTATGTTTCCAATAAGAAAATCCAAAAAAATAAGCCTTATGGCTTGTTTTAACATACAAATGCTTATAACGAATCACCGTATGGATGGTATCTAAAATATCACTTTTGTGCTGATAAATAGGATTATAGTATTGTGTATAAAGTATATAACTTGCAGCAAAAACCTCTTCTAAACTTAATTTGCGATTCCTCCTTGGGCTAGTTTGCTTATCTATGGTAAGCCCCCAACCTGCATAAAAAGGCATTCCATAACATACACACTCACAACCTACAAACAAGGCTTCAAAGCCCATTTGAGAAGTTTTAGTATAGACTTTGCTAAAATATTTTAGCAAAGAGAGAGGATTAAAATCCTCTGTTATCACCTCACAAAATGGTGGAATCTTATGAGTTTCAATATCAGATTGCCGCTTACCACTTAGCACATCTGGGTGAATTTTGAGATAAATTTTAGCATTTGGGTTTTCTAAGGCAGCATCTTCTATCATCTCCTTTGTGCTAAACTTCTCACCATAACCATATAATAAACTAGAATCCTTGTTGGTTTGTGCGATAATTAAAACTCTCTTTTTACAAGGTTTAAAGTAATCTTGTGGAACCTCTTTAAAACAATTATATTTAGAAATATTATGCTTAACAACCAACTCCATTGCCTCTTTAGCGGTATTAATAAGCATAGAATCACTTTTAAAATCATAGGTGTTTAGCAGATTTTCTAATGCACTTGGAGAGGTTGCATCATAATAGATACCCACCTCATCTTGCACTAAAGAAAAGCTAGATGAACCCTTAATCCCCAAATCAAAAGAGCGAATAAATCCATCTTCTAGTAAAATAAATTTGCAATGGTATTTTTGTGCTAAAACTATGGCATTCCAACCCGTTTTTTTGCGTCCCCACCCATAAAACACAGAATCTTTTGTAAGATTAGATTGTCTTGGAAAAATAGGCAAACAATCTCCTAAAAGCTCTTTAGGATAAGCTCTATTGGGCTTTATAAAGTCATAAAAAGCCCATAGATAAATAAAAGTTGGAATCTTTAAATGCCCTATGTGTTGAAACAATGCACTATCACTAAAAAATTCTTTAGGTCTTGTGAGGAGTTTTCTTATCTTACCACCTATAGGCTTTTTTCTAGGTTTTACCCCTTTACCAAGTTGAAAAAACCCACTATAATCCTCTTTCTCATAGCCATAGCAATTCATCAAAGAGAGTATAAAAAGGCGTAAGTCTTTGGTAGGATTGTGTGAATGCCATACACAATTTGCATTTTGGATATCAAAGCAACGCATACTCTCTAACAAAAGGGCTTCATTAGGTTTGCGTCTGAAATAAAAAATATTCATAAGAGGGCGAGAATGCCACCGATGGAGCAATACCAAACCTTTAAAAAAGTAAGGTAGTGAATAAAAGCTAAGATACGCTCTAAAGCCTTTTGCATCACCTAAAAATTGATGCCGCACATCAGTATAATAGTCTTTTGGCTTTTGGGAATGGGGATTAAGGGCTGCAAGTCTATGCAAAAACTCAAAATCCTCTCCCCCATGCCCCAAAAAACCCTCCCTAAATCCCCCTAAACTTTCAAAGTATTCCTTTTTTAAGATAATTGCTGAGCTATTAGCAGAGAGGCTTTCTACCAAATGATTTTCACCCTTTAAAAAACTTATTAGCAATGTAGTAAAATCTCTTGTATTCTCAAAAGCCTTTGTCCCCTCAAAGGTTAAATATAAAAATGGAAGTGAAATAAACCGCTCCTTGCCACTTTCTAGCTTAGATTCTATCTCTTGTAATAATAAAGATTCAAAATCGCTAGCATAATCCATATCCACATCATAAAAAAACAAATATTTTTGTGTTGCAAGATTTACCGCTGCATTCCTAGCATACGCAGGAGAAAAAATCCGTGCCTTAGAGGGTGAGTGGAGGATTTTGATATGCGTATAATTGCTTTTTAATAAACAATCTTTACTACAATCCGCAAAAATCACTTCAAAAGTTTCTTTTTCTTTGAACTTTTCTATTAACTCTAAAACTCTTTTATAAATAAACGAATCAGCATTTTTATAAAAAACGGGAATAATAAGACTTAACAAAGATTGTGCCTTTAAATGCTCTTAAAGATAAAGGGTAATTATATACTAAATTCATAAATCTAAACCTGCAAGTCTATAAAGTGGATTGCTTCATCATTTCACTAATCTAGGGGGTTAATAACAAACTGCCCTTTGCAGGGCATTCCCTTTTTCTCCCTAAACTCCCTCTTTAACTTACGCACTTCTTTGAAGAATG
>NZ_JRPC02000098.1 GCF_000765745.2 Helicobacter apodemus | reverse complement strand
ATGCTTCTAATCTAGGCACCCTTGAAAACAAAGGAAACTTAGCAACCCTTACTAACACTGGAACCCTAAACTCTGCAAGTAACACTGGAACTATTGCAAGTCTTGATAACACTAAGAACATAGGAACCTTTAGCAATGCTAGTGGTGGAACTATCACAAATAAAGTTACTAATAAAGGAACTATCACAAGCTTTGATAATAAAGGAATCTTAAGTGGTGGATTTGTAAATGATAATAATGCAACCTTAACAAAGTTTAGTAATGCTTCTAATCTAGGCACCCTTACTAATAAAGGAACCCTAACAAATATTACTAACACTGGAACTATTGCAAGTCTTGATAACACGAAAAACTTAGGAACCTTTACGAACACTGGAGCCCTAACTACTCTTAGCAACACTGGAAGTGCTGGAAGCATTGCTAACCAAGGAATTATAACTAAGCAAGTTACCAACCAAGGAACCATTGCAAACTTTAGCAATGCTGGAACTTTAAGTAATGGATTTGTTAATAATTCCAATGCTACCCTTACTAACTTCACTAACTCTGGAAAGGCTGGAAGCATTGCTAATAAAGGAAACCTAACAAATATTACTAACACTGGAAGCATTGCTAATCTTACTAACACCAAAAACTTAGGAACCTTGAGTAATGATAACTCTGGAACTATAACAAGTCTTACTAACACTTCTAACATAGGAAGCTTGAGTAATAAAGGAACCTTAGCAAATGCTACTAACACTGGAAGCATTACAAGTCTTACTAACACTAAGAACATAGGAACCTTTAGCAATGCTAATGGTGGAACTATCACAAATCAAGTTACTAATAAAGGAACTATCACAAGCTTTGATAATAAAGG
>NZ_JRPC02000097.1 GCF_000765745.2 Helicobacter apodemus | reverse complement strand
TTTAGGAACTTTTAAAAATACTGGAACCATAGAAGCTGTTGGTAATGCAGTGAATGTATATATTAATAAATCTACTCTTACAGATTTTAGTAATAGTGGAACTATTAAGAGTGAGGGGAATAGAGGAATAGTGATTAATATTTTAGGGGGGAGTAGTATAGAGACTTTTAAGAATAGTGGGACGATAGAGGGGGGTCGAGATGTGGTGCAAATTAATAGTAAAGCTACTATTGAGAACTTTGAGAATAAGGGGACGATACAAGGTGGTTGGAGTGGTATGTTTATAAATGGTGCAATCATTCAAACCCTCACTAATGAAGGAAGTATTATTAGTAAGAGTAGTGATGATACAGATGCAGGCATAAACTTACAAGGTGGAGGAACCATTGCAACTATTATCAATAAAGGAACGATAAGATCAAATAGTTTTGGAATTGGTGTTGCTAATGGTAAATTTGGAAAACTCTCTATGCAAGATGGGGCAGTAGTGCATGGAACAAAATATTCAGGTATTATAGTAGGACCAAACCAAACTCTAGGAGAACTTGAAATTAGTGGAGCTAATACTAAGATTAGTGGGGGTGAATATGGTATTTTCTTAGCGGGTAATTCCAAATCCCAAAAGATTACCATTAAAGATGGAGCGAGGATAGAGGGAGGAAAAAATGGAATCTTACTTAGAAAAGGTGCCAACCTTAGTGGAGATATTAACATATCAGGAGGAGCTAGAATAGAAGGAGAAACTGAGTATGGAATCAAACTTGAAACAGGTGCCAACCTCAGTGGAGATATTCTTATCTCAGGTCAAGGCTCTATGATAATAGGTAAAAATGCTGGTATTGGTAATAATAATGGAAAAATAACAGGTAATCTTACTATTAAAGATGGAGCAACTATAACCGCTA
>NZ_JRPC02000096.1 GCF_000765745.2 Helicobacter apodemus | reverse complement strand
TCTTTGCTTTTTCTCTCTTTCTTAGGGGTTTGTTGCTCTCTAGCACTTCTCTCATTCCCATTTCTACCGATATAGCTAGTAATAGCAGTGATATAGCTTCCTTGAATGGTGCGGAATCTCCTCTCCACTACTGCCTTTGCTTTACCCTTATAGGCTGCACTTCGCACAAAGACAATATTAAGCCCATCTAGCAGCCCTTGCACTTTGTTGCTTAAATAATCTTTTCCATTATCAAACTGAATTGCTTGAGGCTTACCCATACTTTCAAAGGCTTTCCACATTAGCCGAATTACTGCATTAGAATCGCTTGTTTCACTAAGATAAGCCACATTTCTACCGCTATACACATCTATTACAGAGAGAATGCTCGGGCGGATTTGTTTGCCATCATTATCTAGCACAATAGCATCTAGCGGAGAGCTATCTATTTGCCAAAGCTGATTAGGCAAGGTATATAAATCCCTTTGCATTCCATAGGCAGGTTCTTTATAGCTATCCGTCTTATCTGTGCCATAAGTGATAAGCGTGTATTCTAAGGAATTTGCTTTGAGATAGGAATCCAAAAAGCGATTAAGAGTATTAAATGAAAACAAAGGCTCAATCTCGCGCTTTAGAAACTTCTTATAAGAGTATCCCTCCACATAAGTATGTGCAATGATATGCAATTCTCTCCATAACTGCATCCTATTAAGGTATCCACTCCCCATTACACGCCACATTTTTATGGCTTCCTCTTGTGCCCAAACTGGAAGTGAGGTTGTGCCTGTCTTTGCAACGCCTCTTTTATCACTTAAGCCACTTAAGCCTTGTGTTTTATATTTTCTTTGCCAATCAAACAATTTCCCTTGTGTGAGTTTTAAGGTAGAATCCTCCCTATTTTTAAGCTCTATAAAATGCTTCACCGCTATCCCGCTAAGTTTTGCACTCTCATAGTCTTGTAAGATTCTCTCTCTTTGTTTAGCTTG
>NZ_JRPC02000095.1 GCF_000765745.2 Helicobacter apodemus | reverse complement strand
TAATTTTAGTAATAGTGGAACTATTAAAGGGAGTGCAACTGGTGTTCATGTTACGGGAAATGTAACTAATTTGAGTAATAGTGGGGTGATACAAGCAGAACCTACTGGTAATATATATACTAATAATGTAGGTGCCTCTATCTCTGTCAAAAATAAGTCTAATATACAAACTCTCCTCAATACAGGAACATTAAAAGGTGGGAGAGTAGGAATTTTTATATTCGGTGGCCTTAATAGTAACATTCCCCATATCGCTACGATTGACAACAAAGGATTAATTGAATTAAGCGATAATGCAATAGCGGGTATAATGACTAGTACTTATAGCAGTATTCCAACCATTGAAAATCTCAATAACTCTGGAACCATTAAAGGTGGAAATTATGGAATTCTAGTTGAAACAGGTTTTATAAAAAATCTCAAAGTTTCAGGCACTATAGAGGCTAAGAAAAATATTATTCATTTTTTCAATGCTGGAGGTCGTCCTGAGAATTCAAAGATTGAAAACATTACTATCGAAAATAAAGGTCTCTTAAAGGCAGGAGAAGATGGCATAAGAATTGGTGGAGGGAGAGTTTTGCCTTCCATAGAAAACCTTGTTATCAAAGAAGGAGGAATCCTACAAGGAGGAGATAATCATTCAGCCATTGCAATTGATGCAAACCCACAATATAAATTTACAGGTAATATTGATATTCAAGGAACATTAAAAGGGGGTAAAGCTATTACCAATCAATCTGTAATGGGTGGAAATATTACAATGGGAAGTAATGCTAAAATAGAAGGAGGTATTGTAAATCAAGGGGGAAGCATAGCAGGGGATATAAAGATAGAAAAAGGAGCTAACTTTGCAGGGGGTATTAAAAATGAAGATAGAGTTGTAACTACTAATGGAGTTACTAAAACCATTGCTTCAACCCTAAGTGGTTCCGTTTCTAATGCTAGTGATTCTCCTCTTAATATTACCAATTCGGGTTCTTCTACTATTGCAGGTAATATTAGCTCTAGTGGTAATGCTCCTTTAAACATTACTAACTCTG
>NZ_JRPC02000094.1 GCF_000765745.2 Helicobacter apodemus | reverse complement strand
CTCCTTATCCTCTCTTTGAGATTTTACTTCTATGCTTTCTTTCTTATATAATCTCTTAGGATTAAGTAAAGGGGGATAAGGATGATTAGTCTTTATATATTGTTCTTTAAATTCTTTAGATTCTAACCATTCTAAAATCTCCTCTTTGTATTTTAAAAGAAAAGGTCTTTGTGTATAAAAAGGTATTTGGTTAAAAAAGTGTAAAAAGAAAGTTTGTGTTGTTTTAGAATCTGAAGCATTATAAAGATGTTTTAAAGCTTTTAAAAAAGAAAGTGTCTGTAAAAGAGATTCTTTAGGGATAAAGCAATAAGGTAGATTAAATACTTTTAGTATAGCTTTATATTCTTGGTGCAGTTTATAAATGTGTTTAGCTTCTTTTATTTTCTTGTTTAATGTAAAATATCCTCCTTTATACCAAATCTTATCTGCTTTACTTAATGCCTCTCCTAATAGATAGGTTAAATGGTATTGAAAGCAGAGGGATTGTTGATAATCTTTACAAGATTGTAAAGATGGATATTTAAGATTAGGAAAGAGTTGTATAGTTTGTTTATAGAATTGCTGTTGTTTTTTATGGGTTTGTTTGATTTTATAAAGACACAGGAGAAGTTTTAAAAAGGCAAAAGGAATAAGAGAAACTAAATAAGTGTTATTTTGCCCCCCCCCCCCACAGATTAAAAGAAGAATAAGTGTTTTTAAAGGATTCTTGTTGGCAGAGATTAGCACATAAAGTATGATTAGGGATTATAGGAGTTTGAGATTTTTTAATTTTATGTTATGTTTTAAGTTTTCTTTTCTTTGCTTATCATAAGTAATTAAAGCTAAACCTAATTTATAGATTAAATGGTTTTTTATTCTTTCTTTTGCAGAGTTTGGATTAAAAGAGGGTATAGAGAATCCTTATAGGGTTAGTATTTAAGTTATTAGGGTTATTAAGATTGGGATTAAGATTATTAAAATAGGTGTTATTCACTAAAGAATCCTTTAAAATGAAAGTTAATAGAGAGATTAAGCATTAGTTTATTCATTAGAGATTCCTTAATCTTAAAATTAAGGTAGGCATTATAACAAAAA
>NZ_JRPC02000093.1 GCF_000765745.2 Helicobacter apodemus | reverse complement strand
AAAAGCAAAAGCTAATAAAAGAACAGATTTTATAAGTTGTCCTGCATTTTGAACTGCCATTGCAACAGCTTCTAGCACTTGATAAATCATCTTACCATAGCCCCAAGTGTAAATGATATGATTATCAGGTATATTAGTAGCTCCAAATACAAAAGAGCTTACAAGGATAAAGATAAATAAAATTCTATACACGCTAACTCCTTTTTTAATCAACTACGATTTTTGATAGTATTTTTTATATTCGTTATAATATTTTTAATAGAGCGGATAAAAGATTTAATATCACGCACTATCTCATCTACTAAAAAAGCAATAAAACTAGGAATACAAAGAATAGAAATGATAATAGGGATAAAAAATGGTAAGCCATACTTAAAAGAGCAGATGAGCGTTATGGGTATAAGAAACAATGTAGTAAAACAAAATTTAAGGTTTATCCGCCTTAACCTTTCTATATCAATCTTATACTCTTTGGGTGGTTGTTTTATTATTCCCCTAAGGTTTTGTGGTTTCTTTTTTTGTTTGTGTTTTAAGACTAGGGCTTTGATTTGATAATAACACCATTCACCAAAACAAAGGAGATTCCAAAACACAAACCAACCAATAACAACTACTATGGTGAAAGAAATGATTGAGCCAATGTAATTTGTTTCAGGACTTCTTGAGTTTTCAAACATTACAGAACCAATTAAAGTTACAAAGAACCAACCCATTATTATTTTTGCTAAGTATTCTCTATATTTTTTGTTTCCATCATTTTTCATTTTTTCTCCTTTAAAATTAAAACTCTAACATTTAAAGTTCAACAAAAATTACAAAAAATAAAAATTTTTCTCCTTTTCATCTTTTTTGTTGAACTTTAAATGTAATAATTCTCAAATCTTAAAAAATAATTTTTAACAACATCAATTATTAAAGGAGAGACAAATGAGTGATAATTTGTTTAAATCAAAAAGAATATGGCTTTTTTTAATCTTATTTTTTGGATTATTCGCCACATTAGCAATTGCAGGGAATCAGACAGATACTTTGGGTTTAGGCAAAGTCTATGAAACCATTGAGCAATGGACAGGTGATAGGAATTTGAATTTATTAATTACGACCATT
>NZ_JRPC02000092.1 GCF_000765745.2 Helicobacter apodemus | reverse complement strand
CTTAGTGTTATCAAGACTTGCAATAGTTCCAGTGTTACTTGCAGAGTTTAGGGTTCCAGTGTTAGTAAGGGTTGCTAAGTTTCCTTTGTTTTCAAGGGTGCCTAGATTAGAAGCATTACTAAATTTGCTTAAGGTAGCCCCTGTATCATTTACAAATCCACCACTTAAGTTCCCTTTATTATCAAAGCTTGTAATGGTTCCTTGATTCTTAACTTGGTTAGTGATAGTTCCAGCATTGCTAAAGGTTCCTATGTTCTTAGTGTTATCAAGACTTGCAATAGTTCCAGTGTTACTTGCAGAGTTTAGGGTTCCAGTGTTAGTAAGGGTTGCTAAGTTTCCTTTGTTTTCAAGGGTGCCTAGATTAGAAGCATTACTAAATTTGCTTAAGGTAGCCCCTGTATCATTTACAAATCCACCACTTAAGTTCCCTTTATTATCAAAGCTTGTAATGGTTCCTTGATTCTTAACTTGACTAGTGATAGTTCCAAGGTTACTAAAGGTTCCTATGTTCTTAGTGTTATCAAGATTTGCAATAGTTCCAGTGTTACTTGCAGAGTTTAGGGTTCCAGTGTTGGTAAGGGTTGCTAAGTTTCCTTTGTTTTCAAGGGTTCCTATATTATTAGAGTTACTAAACTTTGTAAGGATAGCATTGGCATTATTTACAAATCCACCACTTAAGATTCCTTTATTATCAAAGCTTGCAATGGTTCCCTCATTACTTACTTTATTTGTGATGGTTCCACCATTAGCGTTAGTAAAGGTTCCTATGTTCTTAGTATTAGCAAGGTTAGCTATGATTCCAGAGTTGCTTCCACTTAGGGTTCCTTTATTAGTAATGCTTCCAGCATTTCCAGAGTTAGTGAAGTTAGTAAGGGTAGCATTGGCATTATTAACAAGTCCATTACTTAAAGTTCCAGCATTGCTAAAGTTTGCAATGGTTCCTTGGTTGGTAACTTGCTTAGTTATAATTCCTTGGTTAGCAATGCTTCCAGCACTTCCAGTGTTGCTAAGAGTAGTTAGGGTTCCACCATTAGCATTGCTAAAGGTTCCTATATTCTTAGTGTTAGTAAGACTTGCAATGCTTCCAGTGTTAGTAGCATTTGCTAAGGTTCCTTTATT
>NZ_JRPC02000091.1 GCF_000765745.2 Helicobacter apodemus | reverse complement strand
TTCGTATTAGCACCACTTATGGTAATACCTCCACTAAGGGTAGAATTCTCATTATTCCAAATGGCTTTACCTGAAGTAGCGGTTATAGTTGCTCCATCTGATATAGTGATGTTACCAGTTATCTTAGAATTCTCATTAAAAATACCTGCATCCTTTCCTCCTTTTATCATAGAGCCTTGACCTGAAATTATCATATCTCCACTAAGTTCTGTATTATCCCAAAGGTTGATTCCACTCCATTCTCCCTCTATTCTAGCTCCTCCTGATATGTTAATATCTCCACTAATCTTAGCACCAGTGTGAGCTATAATTCCATTCTCTCCCTTTATCTTAGCTCCTCCTGATATGTTAATATCTCCACTAAGGTTGGCACCGTTTCTAAGTACGATTCCATTATTTCCTCCCTCTATTCTAGCTCCATCTTTAATGGTAATCTTTTGGGTTTTGGAATTACCCGATAAGAAAATACCATTTTGACCCCCACTAATCTTAGTATTAGCTCCACTAATTTCAAGATCTCCTAAGGTTTGGCCTATTCCTACTATAATACCTGAATATTTTGTTCCATGCACTACTGCCCCATCTTGCATAATGAGTTTTCCAAATTTACCATTAACAACACCAATTCCAAAGGCGTTTGATCTTATCGTTCCTTTATTGATAATAGTTGCAATGGTTCCTCCACCTTGTAAGCCTATGCCTGCATCTGTATCATTACTACTCTTACTAATAATACTTCCTTCATTAATGAGGGTTTGAATGATTGCACCATTTATAAACATACCACTCCAACCGCCTTGTATCGTCCCACTATTCTTAAAGTTAGTAATAGTAGAATTATTAACTTCTATCCCATCTTTTTGCTTGCTTTCTATCGTCCCACTATTCTCAAAGTTCTCTATCGTAGCTTTACTACCTACATAAACACCTGGTCCATTACCTTTATGATTAATTATTCCTTGATTAATAAAAGTTCCTAAGGCTGTATTGTTTTCAATCGCAACACCACTACCACCATTATTTGTTTTTTCTATAGTTCCAGTATTAGTAAAAGTTTGTATTTTAGTGTTTTGTAAGGCTATGGTATTACCATTCTTATTAGAGATTGTCCCACTATTAC
>NZ_JRPC02000090.1 GCF_000765745.2 Helicobacter apodemus | reverse complement strand
AGAAAATCTCTTTTTTGCAGTGCTTTTAAAAGATAAATAGTTATCATTCCTAAAAGTGTAATATAAAAACTAATCATACTTTCATAATAGAATCCAACCAACATAGCCACAAGTAAGACTAAGTAGAAAAAGATAGTAATCTTTGAGTTCTCCAAAACTGCAAAGTTGATATTGTTAAATTTATGTATGATATTGTTAATTGTTTGCTGCATTTATGTCCTTTGATTTGTGTGTTTGGGTATAGTTTAGCTCGGATTCCTCCACAAACTCAAAATAATGTGCATAAGCACTTTTATGCTCTTTTATTATCATAAAATCTACGATTCCACAGGTAGCACAAGGCATTGTTTGTAATCTCACTTTTTTCGTGCTAACACAATCTATCTTCATTAACAAGCCTTTTGGGTAGATATGCTCTCCTGTCCTACAATCTTCTTTAAGTCGCACGAGCTTCCCCTCCCAAGTTTCCATTTTCTCTTTAAATAAATCCATTTTTACTCCTTTAAAATTAAAACTTTACCACCAAAACATACCCAATATTTATGGAAATAAAAATTTTAATATAAAAAGGTAACCTACAAGACAAGGCATAATGACATACACGCAAACTCCTAAATTATTTAGGCGGTATTCCATCGCGTGGAAGTGATGCAATAAAAACCTCTAGCCCCATAGCTTTAGCAATAAGAATAGGGTCAAGGAATAACTGATTTACTTTACAATATCTCCTTTCTTATTTAACAAAGGGGTAATTGCATTTGTTTTTTTATACTACATTCTTTTTAGGATTATAAACTTCTTGCTTTAATACCCATTTTTTCCCTTTAAAGTATTTAAAAAATATCTTATCAATATCATAATGATATTTAAACAATATCAAAACAATATTAAACTAAATTTTTTTCATTTTCATAAATATTGGGTATGTTTTAATGTTAAAGTTCTTTAATCTTTAGAAAGAGGAATTTCAGTGCAAAAACAATTTTTCTTAATACCGCTGATGATTGGGCAATTCTTATATGCTAATAATTCCACAAATTCTTTTTTCACAGATTCAAAGCGTGGTTGGCACTATTATGAGAAAGAGCCGCTAGAGGAGGAAGTTAAAAAAGGGGAGAAACAAGAGGACAAAGAC
>NZ_JRPC02000008.1 GCF_000765745.2 Helicobacter apodemus | reverse complement strand
AGCCTTTGTATTAAGATTAGAATCTAAAAACTTAGGATTGATTACAAAGTTAAGATTAGAATCTAAGGAATTAGATTCTAAAGTAGAATCTTTTGTATGAGATTGTAAAGTTATAGTATTTGCAGTTTTAGCATTGACTTTAGAATCTGTTTTAGAATGTAAGACTTGGCTTCTTAGAGGAGTATTATTGCCCCCCCCCCCCGCAGGGTATTGAGGTTGTAAGTGTAAGTGTAGAGTTTTGCATAGGTTATTCCCCTTGTATATTATGAAAACACCAAATTAATAATTGATTTTAGGTATTTTAATTCAATAAAGATTAAATTAATTTTAATGGTATCGTATTGGTTACTGCAAAGAGCATAGAAAAAACTAAAAGGAGCATTAAAAAACTTTTCTATGTTTCATTTGTAGATATTCTAAAAGCAAATGATTCCCCTCATTAAAATTCGTATAAAAAGAGATCTTTTGGATTTTTAATTCTTGCCTTAATAAATTTTGGGTATTAAAAAATATAGCCCCTGCTTGGTATTTATCCAGCAAATTTTGCTGTGGAAAACTTTTTTGGGGTTTAAAGGTTTTAGGTTTTTGGGGTTTGCTTAAGGAAAATTGCTGCTTTTTTTCTTGTGGTTTAGAATAAGTTGGAGTAATTTTATAAATGCTAGTATTAATTTTAAATGCCATTTCAATCCTTATAATCCTTAAAAACTAGAAGCAAAAATTATTCCTTACATTCTTAAATTTTTAATCTCTGCAAACTACCTTAGTTTCAAGGTTAAAAGTGCAATAAGATTACTCATTAAAGCAACAATCCAAAAACGCACGATAATCTTACTTTCACTCAATCCTTTTTCTTCAAAATGATGATGCAAAGGTGCCATTAAAAATATTTTTTTACCCCGCGTTTTGTAGCTCCCAATTTGCAAGATTACAGAGAGTGCTTCTATGACAAAAACAAACCCAATCACAAAAAGTAAAATCTCATTTTTTGAAATAATTGCCATATAAGCGATAAATCCCCCTAATGCTAAACTCCCACTATCTCCCATAAAAACTTGAGCGGGATGGCAGTTATACCATAAAAAGCCTATTAAAGAACCCACAAGAGCCGCAGAAATAATCGCCACTTCTCCACTTCCAGCAACCTTAGGCCATAAAAGATAATCGCTTAAGCCAGAGTTTCCAGCAATATAAACAAAAATCCCTAAAGAAGTGAGTGCATAAATAGAAGGAATGGTTACTAAGCCATCTAAACCATCGGTTAAATTCACCGCATTAGTTGTCGCAACAAAGACTAAAACCCAAAAGATAATACTAATTGCTCCCCAATGCCAAAGCGGATTTTTGATAAAAGGCACATAAAAAGAATCTTCAAAACTTACCATATATAAGCCCAAAGCTAATAAAAAAGCACTCAGTATTTGCAAAGAGAATTTAACCTTTGCACTCATTCCAGCATTTTTTTTGCGTAAAACTTTGGATAAATCATCTTTAATACCAATTAAAGAAAAAAAGACCATACACAAGATTCCTAATATCACATAAGCATTATCTAGCTTCGCACAAACCAAAACCCCTATAAGTGTAGAAAAGATAAAAATAATGCCACCCATAGTAGGAATATTAGTTTTTTGTTTATGATTCTTAGGAACATATTGTGAAATAGGTTGGTTTGCCTTTTTATTCCTAGCCCACAAAATATATTTTGGCATCAAAATAAGCACAAGAATAAAAGCAATAAAAAACGCACCAGCAGCTCTAAAGGTTATGTATTGAAAAATATTAATACTAAACAGAGAATAAAAATAATAAAGCATTACCCTAAAACTTCAAAAAAGATTTAAAAAACTTAGGATAGGATTTTATCTAAATAAACTTTAAAAATGGGAACGTTATGAAAACAATCTTAATTATAACCGATGGTATTGGTTATAGCAAACAAAAAAAATATAATGCTTTTTTTAATGCGAAAAAACCAAATTATGAGAAATTCTTTAAAGAAATTCCTTTTGGGATGATAAAAACTTATGGGGATTTTGTAGGGCTTCCAGATGGACAAATGGGGAATTCAGAAGTGGGACATATGTGTTTAGGGAGTGGAAGAATCCTTTATCAAGATTTAGTAAAAATTAATAAAGCCATTGAAAATGGAAGCTTATTAAATAATCCAGCTTTAGAAATTTTACGCTCTAAAAAAAGAATTCATTTAATAGGACTTATGAGCGATGGAGGGGTGCATTCTCATATTAATCATATTTTAGCCCTTGCTTTAGGGTTGCAAAAAGACTTTGAAATTTATCTACACCTTATTACCGATGGGAGAGATGTATTACCACAAAGTGCTTTAGGTTTCTTAGAAAAGCTACAAAATGCTATTGTGAATAAAAATATCAAAATCGCAAGTTTATCAGGGAGATTCTTCGCTATGGATAGGGATAATCGCTGGGATAGGATAGAGAGAGCTTATAATACGATAGCTTTAGGAGAAAATTTCATAAACACTTCACCGAAAGAATACCTACAAAATCAATACCAACAAAAAATTTTTGATGAATTTATAGAACCTGCTTGTTTTGTAAAAGATTCTATCCAAAAAGAGGATGGCATTATTTTTGTTAATTTTAGGAGCGATAGAGCAAGAGAGATTGTAAGTGCTTTAGGCAATAAAGATTTTCAGGACTTTCAACGCAAAGATTGGGTAGAAGTTCCACTTGTTACGATGACTCCTTATGACAAGACTTTTGATTTTCCTATTCTTTTCCCTAAAGAAATCATTACCAATACCCTAGCAGAAGTTATTTCTAAACATAATTTGCGACAATTCCACACCGCAGAAACTGAAAAATACGCACATATAACCTTTTTTTTCAATGGTGGATTAGAAGAGCCTTATATCAATGAAACAAGAGTTCTAATCCCCTCACCCAAAGTAAAAACCTATGATGAAAAACCCGAAATGAGTGCAAAAGAAGTAGGTGATGCGGTTTTAAAAGCCATCGAAGAATCTTATGATTTTATCGTTGTAAATTTTGCTAATGGGGATATGGTAGGACATACAGGAAACTTTAATGCGGCTATTTTAGCAGTAGAAACGGTCGATAAAGAGCTTGGCAGAATTTATAAAAAGGCAAAAGAACATAATTATGCCTTTGTTTTAACAAGTGATCATGGAAACTGCGAGGAAATGCAAAATGAAAAAGGAGAAATCTTGACTAACCATACCATTGGCGAAGTATGGGGATTTGTCGATGCACCTTGCGTAACAAAAGTTAAAAATGGAGGCTTAAATAACATCGCACCAACCATTCTAAAACTCTTAGAAATTGAGATTCCCAAAGAAATGGATGAACCGCTGTTTTAACAAATCTCCTTACTCTCTGCTTAAAAGATTGGTAATTTTTGTTAAAATGTAACACTATTATCTTATGGTAACTTCATAATCGCCCCTGTAATATCTATTAAATTATGGACAAATTTTTCCTTTTTAATGGTTTGAATGATGTCTTTTAAATAATCCCTCAACTCAGCACTTAAAGTAGTATTTAATTGAAGTTCTTTTATTTGTTTTTAGAAACTACCCTAAAAACACTTTATTTCAAGTAAAATATATCCCTCCCCCCTTACATTTTGCTTAATTTTACTCAATAAATTTATTTTAGCAGAGTCCTATGCCTTTATATTGATACACAAAAGCAAAGACCCCACACTTAAGAAATTAGCTATAAAGTTATAGGTTTTAGGACTTGGTAAGTTATTTAGAGAGTTTGATTAGTAATATAAATAATACATTAAATGACTTTTTGTTCCTTTTTTTGAATCAAACGGACAATATTAGGAATATGTTTATAAAAGATAACAATAGTGATTAAAACAAGAGGCGTATGCGTATGGATATAAGGAATATCAGGATGTAGAATAAAACTCATTCCAACTCCAAATAACACTCCAAATAAGGAAGCTAAAGAGGAAATTTTTAAAAACTTTCCAATTAAAAACCAAACAATTAAACCTAAAATCGCTTCTAATGGTAAAAATACACCAATAACCCCCACACTTGTAGCAACCCCTTTTCCACCTTCAAATTTCAAAAAAGGAGAAAAACAATGTCCAATTACTGCTAAAAAGGCTATCATCCATTGTGCCTCATAGGTTAATCCCATAGATTTTGCAAATAAAAGCACTAAAATTCCTTTGAGAGCATCACTTAAAATTGTTAAAAAAGCAACTTTTTTTGCAATTTCTGGTTTTTTTTCTTTTAAAGCTCTTAAAACATTGGTTGCACCAATGCTTCCACTTCCTATTTTAAGGATATTAATTCCACCAAAAATCTTACCATATAAAAGTCCAAAAGGAATCCCGCCCACTAAATAAGCTAAAACATAAAAAATCCCATTAATACTTGTAAAAAAATCTATTACTATTGTCAAAACAACCATTATAAATCCTAAAAATTATTTTTATTTCTTTAAGAACTAATATCCTTAAACATCTAAGTGCTTTACATCTTTAGCGTGTGTTTGGATATACTCTCTCCTTGGTTCGACCTCATCTCCCATAAAAAGTGAAAAAATATCACTGGCTTGTATTTCATCATTTATCTCTACCCGGATTAAACGACGATTTTCAGGGGTCATTGTAGTTTCCCAAAGCTGCTCGGGATTCATCTCTCCTAATCCTTTATATCTTTGGATATAAGCCCCCTTTTTACTACTCTCTTCTATAGAATTAAGTAAATTAATAGGATCTTTACCCTCTAAAAATCCTAAATCCCATTCTTTAAGCTTATTAAAAACTAAATACGCTTCTTCAAATAATGGATGAGAAAAAAGCTCTTTATCAATTTTTATATCTACTAAACCTACATCTGTTTGCACATATAAATGAATTTTTTCTTCATCAAATATTTGGTTTAAAATATTATAATTTAAAGTTTGTATTTTTTGTAAAATCGCTTGGTATAAGGCTTGGTGTTCTAATTGTAATAATTCCTTATTTTCAACTAAATAACGTATCACTTCAATAAGAGGAAAACGTTTTTGTAAGTGGTTAAGGGTTAAACGATAATGAGCAACAATTTTAAAAAAGTCTATCAAATCCTTTGTCCCAATGCCTCTAAATTCAAAATTTTCAATCCCATTTTCTATTAAATATTCACTTAAAGCTTTCTCATCTTTAAGATAAATTTCTTTTTTGCCCTTTTTAAAACGATAAAGCGGTGGTTGAGCAAGGTATAAATACCCCGCTTCAATAATCCCTTTTAGGTATCTAAAGAAAAAAGTCATTAAAAGTGTTTGGATATGGCTTCCATCTACATCTGCATCTGTCATAATGATAATTTTGTTATAACGAATCTTTGTAATATCAAAATCCTCACCAATCCCACAACCAAGAGCAATAATAAGATTCTTAATTTCTTCAGACTTTAAAATTTTATCTAAACGACTTTTTTCTACATTTAAAATCTTTCCTTTTAAGGGCAAAATGGCTTGAGATACCCTATCTCTCCCTTGTTTAGCAGAACCACCAGCAGAATCCCCCTCTACAAGATAAATTTCAGAAATACTTGGGTCTTTGCTTTGGCAATCCGCAAGTTTTCCAGGTAGTGTGCCTACGCTAAAATTCTCTTTTTTACGCGTTAATTCTCTAGCCTTTTTAGCAGCTTCTCTGCCTCTTGCTGCAAGTAGAGCTTTTTCCATAATTGCTCTTGCTTCATTAGGATTTTCTTCAAAAAATTTTACAAGTTTTTCAAAAGTGAGTTTTTGCACGATAGGACGCACAAAGGAGCTACCTAATTTGCCTTTGGTTTGTCCTTCAAATTGTGGGTCAATAACCTTTACAGAAACAATGGCAATTAGTCCCTCACGAATGTCATCACCGGTAATTTTAAAATCTTTTTCTCTAGCATTAGCATTAGCTTCAATATAATTTGTAATAGCCCTCGTTAATCCTGTGCGGAATCCAGCCTCGTGGGTCCCTCCATCATTAGTTTTAATGTTATTAACAAAACTTAATACTCTCTCTTCAAAACCATCATTATAAGCAAGAGCAATTTGCATTTCTACATCATTTTCTAAACCTTCAAAACTTATGATAGAAGAGATAAGATTTTTTTTATTTAGATCCGCTACAAATTGGTTTAAACCTCCATCAAAATGATAAACTTCTTTAAATCCATCCCTTTCATCTATGAAATAAATGGTGATTTGTTTATTTAAATAGGCAAGCTCTTTAAATCTCTTAGTTAAAATATCCCTTTGAAAATCTATAACTTCAAAAATTTCATTGTCAGGAATAAATTCAATAATCGTCCCACTTTCTTTACTCTGCCCAATGATTTGTAATTCATCTTGGGGGATTCCTTGTTGGAAGTTTTGTTGGTAGGTATTACCATTTTTATAAATAGTCATTTGTAAATTTTTTGAAAGTGCATTAACAACAGAAACCCCAACTCCATGTAATCCACCAGAAACTTTATAAGTTTCTTGGTCAAACTTACCCCCAGCGTGAAGCACTGTTAGAACAACAGTGGCTGCAGGAATCTTTTCTGTTGGGTGAATATCTACAGGAATCCCTCTTCCATTATCTTTAATAATGGCACTACCTTTTTTTGTAAGGGTAATATGGATTGTATCACAATAACCAGCCATTGCTTCATCAATGGAATTATCAACAACTTCATAAATTAAATGATGAAGTCCATTAATATTAGTATCTCCAATATACATTCCAGGACGTTTTCTAACTGCTTCTAAACCTTTTAAAACTTTAATACTACTTCCAGAGTATTGTTTATTTTCCATTATGTTCCTTAAGAGCTTAAAAATTTTATAAAATAATTGGCATTATGACGGTTGAAAAGTTTTCACTCTTTAGCATAAAAGGATTATTTTTACCATTTAAATACCAAGTAAATTCCACGGTATTAATTTGGCTTAAAAAATCTAAAACATGGCGAGAGTTAATACCAATTTCAATATCTTCATTTAAAGGTAAATTAACTTCTATTTGGGTTTTAGCTTCTGAATTATCTTGACTTAGGGATTCAAATAAAATTTCATTAGATTTAAAAGTGATTTTAACATCATTAGTTACAGAATTAATAACTTTAATGCTTTCAATAATAGCTGATTTAGAAAGTGTAAGCTCTATTTGCATCTCTTTAGGGATTATTCTTTCATAATCAGGAAATTTCCCATTAATTAAATGGGAAAAGAAAATATAATTTTGGGATTTTATAATAAGGTTTTTTTCATTATAAAAAAGTTCTATATTATCCGAAAAAAGTCTTTGGATTTCTGTAATGGCTTTTTTTGGAAATATAAGGGCTAAATTATTTCCTGTGGCATTTTCAAATTTTATAATAGCTAAACGTTTAGTATCAGTTGCTATGAAATTGTAAGAATATTCTCTAATATCAAGTAGAGCACCATTTAATTCTCTTTTTTGGTTATTAATGTCAATTACAGGAAAAATTTTTTTCATAGAAGCAATAAGTTCTAAAGAATTAATTTCTAGTTTTGGTAAATTTTCATATTCTGGAAAGATTGGGAATTCTTGAGCATTAAAAGTTGCAAGTTTAAAAGAGCTTTTATTTTGTTGGATATGAAGATTTTCTCCATTTGTGTAGATA
The DNA here is from genome assembly GCF_000765745.2 of Helicobacter apodemus. Taxonomy (GTDB): domain Bacteria; phylum Campylobacterota; class Campylobacteria; order Campylobacterales; family Helicobacteraceae; genus Helicobacter_D; species Helicobacter_D apodemus. The sequence continues at coordinate 75,900 of NZ_JRPC02000008.1, read as the reverse complement.
TTAACTTCCTCATCTTTTAAATGTTTGATAATATCTAGAAGTTGTTTTCCATTAGCTGTTGCTATTCCCTGTTCTTTAATAGTTAAAGAATCTGTAATAGTGGATAGACCTATTTCAAAATCAGTTGCTTTGCAAATAAGTTGATTATTTTTAGTTTCTAGATATATGTGTGAAGTAATTTGACTAGAATCTTTTTTATCTAAAAAAGGCTGTAAGGAAGTGAGTATATTATCTAACACACTATTTTGCATGGTAATATTCATAAAAGCTCCTTTAAATATTAAAAATTAGAAGTATTAGTAGGGAACTTGAAAAGTTGAATAACTTTATTAAATTTCCTAAATTCAATCTCAGTTTTTTAAATGTTTGTTTGTAAAGTTTTTCACATTTATTCAACATATTCTAGCAAAACTTTGTTTTTTAATGGATTAATTTTGTTTAATTTTGTTTTTTAATTCTTCAATAATAGTTTTTAAATTTCCATTTTTATTAATTTCATCTTGGATGCTTTTCATAGCTTTACTGATAGTACTATGGTCTTTCATACCAAAAAAGTTCGCTAAATAGGGCATAGAATTAGGTGTGAGTGTTCGTGCTAAGTAAATGACTATTTTTCTGGCTATAACGATATTTTTAGAGCGGCTTTTGCTCCTAATTTCTGAAGGTTTTATATTAAAGTATTTAGACACAGTTTCAATAATGCCCTCTAAATTGATATTTTCTTTTGATTCTTTGATATATTCTTTTAAAATATCTTTGACAAAATCAATAGTAACTTCTTGAATATTTGTAACATTAATAGAAAAATTTAATTTTACTAAAACACCCTCAATTTCTCGGATATTGTCATTAATATTTGCAGCAATGAAATTAATAACTTCTGGATTTAAAATAATCCCATCTAATTCACATTTTGCATTAATGATATTAATTTTAGTTTCTAATTCTGGAGGTTGAATATCTGCTAATAATCCTGAAGTAAATCGTGTTTTTAGCCTTTCTTCTAAACCATCCATATTTTTTGGAGGTCTATCTGAAGTTAAAACAATTTGTTTATAATTTTCTTTTAATTCATTAAAAGTATGAAAAAATTCTTCTTGGATTTGATTTTTCCCACTTAAAAATTGAATATCATCAATTAAAAGATAATCGCAAGCACGATATTTTTGCCGGAATCTTTCCATTGAATTATTACGAATATGGAGTAAATAATCATTAAGGAATTGCTCACTTGTTGTATAAATAACAATTTTTCCAACAGAAGCATTAGCATTCCCAATGGCATTTAATAAATGTGTTTTTCCTAATCCAGTGTTTCCATAAATAACTAAAGGATTATAAGAAGCACCTTGATTTTGTGCAACCGCTTTTGCAACATTAAAAGCAAAACTATTAGAATTTCCAACAATAAAAGAATTAAAAGTTAAAGAGGGATTTAAATTGGTTGCAACATTAATCTTTTTTTGGTTATTTGTAATTGCCTTTTTTGCAGTTTGGTTATAAACTTCTATAATAACTTCGGGTTTAAAGCCATTTTGTATTTCAAATAAATGTGTGATTTTATGGATATATTTTGTCCTAATAAAGCTTGCGATAAAAATATTAGGAGCATTAAAAATGATTCTATCATCACGAGAATATTTTTCATTATAAATAATTTGGCTAATGTAATTTTCAAATTCAAAAGGTGAAATTTCTTTTTTAAGTTGTAATAAAATAGGGTGCAATTTATATCCTTATTATTTCACATCTGTGAATAAAATGTGAAAAACTAATGAAAAATACTAAAATAATTTTATAATTGTAACGAAGAGTTATTAAAAGTCTTATGGTATTATTCTAAAACTTTTATAAAGGATATTTTCTTAATCATTTTATCCTTAATAAAAATGAAACTATCTAAGATAAAGGGAAGTTTTGAATATCTTAGGCATTGATCCTGGAAGTAGAAATTGTGGTTATGCCATTTTAGCCTTAGATAAAGGCTCTCTAAAACTTCTTGAAGCAGGTTTGATTAAAATTAAACAAAGAATATTACAATACCAAATTTTAGAATTTGTAGAAGGTATTGATTTGGTTTTAAAAAATCATAAAATCCATTCTGTAGCGATTGAAGATATTTTTTATGCGTATAATCCAAAGACTGTTATAAAACTTGCCCAATTTAGAGGAGCCTTGAGTTTAAAAATTTTGCAAGAATTAGGGAATTTTGCTGAATATACTCCTTTACAGATTAAAAAATCTCTGACAGGAAATGGAAAAGCTAAGAAAGAACAGGTTGCTTTTATGGTAAAAAAATTTTTAGGCATTAAATCTGAAATTAAGCCTTTAGATATTACTGATGCTATTGCTATTGCTATTACTCACGCACAAAGACTAAAGTTTGAAAAAAGGAATTTTGATGCAAATTACACTTCTAAATTGTAATGAACTTTCTATTTGTTCGCACGCCATTAGAACTTGTTGGCAAAGCTTTGAAAGAGGAGATAATGGTGGAGAAAAGGATAAAGAGCTCATTGATAGAGTAGGGAATAAATTTAAACATGCTTCTACTTTAGAACATCTTTACTATACTTTTTATATACAAGGTATTTCAAGGGCAACTTTACAAGAATTAGCAAGACATAGAATCGCTTCTTTAAGCGTAAAAAGTAGTCGTTATACTTTAAAAGAATTAAAAAATGAAGCAAGTTTTTTGCCTATTGATTCGAATAATCTAAAAAGAGCAGAGAAATTTTTAGTTTTTACTTCTAATGCTTTAGTCGATGAGGCATCTGTTTTTGCCTTAGAAAATTTGCGGAATCTTTTATTGCAAAATATTAGTAATGATTTAGCAAAATTTGCAATGCCAGAATCTTATAAGACAGAGCTTACTTGGAGCATTAATGCTAGAAGTTTGCAGAATTTTTTAAGTTTGCGGAGTTCTAAAAGTGCACTTTGGGAAATTAGAAAACTTGCTTTAGCAATTTTTGATACAATTCCACAAAACCATCAATTTATTTTTAAAGATTTTATGGAGGAGATAAAATGAAAATTTTAAAATTTGTTGTATTATTTTTTTGTTTGCTAACTATGCAATCCTTTGCTAATAATTTGACATTAGGGGTAGATTATATTATTTTAGATAAACCTTTAAAAGATTCTCAAAATAGCGTTATAGAGCTTTTTAATGTTGGTTGTCCTCATTGTGCTTATTATAATGGATTGTTACCAATGATTTTAGAAATACTCCCACAAGATACGAAATTTTTACCTTATCATTTAACCACAGCAAGTAGATTCCACAAAGAATTTTCTGATATTGTTGTTGTAGCTTTATTGAAAGATAAACATAATAATACCGATACAAAATCTCCTAATGCTCTTTATAAAAAAGTTTTAAATTATTATTTTAATGCTATCCACAAAGAGAGAAAAAATTGGAAAAATGCACAATTATTTTTAGAAGATTCTTATCCTTTAATAAATGTTAATCAACAAGAATTTCAACAACTTTTAAACTCTAAAGAGGCTAAAGAAATATTACAAGCTATGCCAGAAGCTATGGCATATGCTAGTATTCAAGGTGTTCCTAGTTTTATCGTTAATGGTAAGTATATGATTATGTCGCGAAATATTAAAAGTTTAGAAGACTTAATTTTTAAAATTAATGTTTTATTAGAAAAATAATTTTATTTTTTCTTTTCATCATTGATTTTACGCACTTTAATTAAAACTTCAACCATTGCTTGATAAAGGGATTGGGGAATCTCTTTATCAATATCTACATCTTTATAAAGTGCCCTTGCTAGGGGAGGATTTTCTATAATGGGTATTTTGTGTTCTTTGGCAATTTCTTTAATCTTTTGGGCTAAGAAATCTACCCCTTTAGCAAGCACTCTAGGAGCTTTTTCTTTAGTATTATCATAACGTAAGGCTACTGCATAATGTGTAGGGTTAGTTACTACAACATCAGCATTTGGAATATTTTGCATCATCCGTTTTTTAGCAGCTTGAAACATTAAAGAGCGAATCTTTCCTTTGATTTGTTGATCCCCTTCTTGGTTTTTAAATTCATCTTTAACTTCTTGTTTAGTCATTCTTAGGGATTTATAATATTGATAACGTTTAAGAAAATAGTCTAAAGTCGCCATAATTAAGAAAAAAGTTAATAAAATCGCAATAAGAATAAGGGCTTTATCTTTAAACCAAATCATTTGTTCCCCAACAGGAAAAAGTGAGATAGTGGTAAGCTCTTTTATAAAACTTAAAAATACAAAAAAAGCAATAACAAAAGCAGTTAGGACTTTAAAAGTAATTAAAAAACCATCTAGGAGTTTTTTCATAGAAATAAGATTTTTAAGTCCAGAGATAAAATTGAGTTTTTGTAACTTTGGTTGGATGGCTTTTGTTGTTAGTAAAAACCCGCTTTGGAAAATATTTGCTACTATTCCAGCGATCATTAAAGAGGCAAAAATTGGTGCAAGCAATAATAACATTTGAAAGGCTAATGAGATAGCTAAAGACATAGCGTTATTGCGTGAAAAATCTTCGTTAAAATAGCTATAAACATTTTCAAAGATATTGCCAACGCCTTTAATCCAAAAGTTAAAACATAAAAAAACTAATATAAGCCCTACGACTAACCCTAAAAAGGCATTAACATCTGGGCTTTTTAAGACATTACCTTCTTCTCTTGCTTTTTGAATTTTACGTGCAGAGGGGGCTTCGGTTTTTTCTTGTTCATCTGCCATTTATTATGCCCTTAATTGCTTGTTGGTAGTCTTTTGGGTAATTTAAATTCCTACTTTCTTGATTGCTTATTTTAATAAATTCTAAAGATCCCATATTTTTTAATAAGTCCATTAGCTTATAGTTGCCCTTTTGAATTTGGGAGTTAATAACGGATAAAGAATCTTTGGGATAGATTCCAATAAGTGGATGAGTCTTTGCATTTTTTGCAAAGGTCGCGTTTTGGTGTTGTTGAAAAGATTTTATAATTTTTAAAACAGAATTTTTCTGTAAAAAAGGTGTATCTATAGAGATAACAAAAATATTTTGTTGCAAGGTTTCTAAAACACTTTTTAGCCCAAAAATGGGTGCAAAAGTATTTTCATTATCTAAAATGGTTGGGATATTATAATCATTACTGATAGGGGTTTTGCTAGAGAAATATAAATCTTTAAAAATTTGACAAAAGTTTTTAGCTTGAAAATTCGCTAGACTCTCTCCGAAGAAATCCAAATTTTGCTTTAATATACCCATTCTTGAGCTTTTTCCACCAGATAAAATAATACAAGTTAGCAAAATTGTCCTTTAAAGTTTTAGCAAATTATAGCTTTTTTTAATATTCTTAAGACTATGATTTGCAATAAAATTTTAGGAGTTTTATTGTTAGTAGATAGCTTTGGACGCACTATTGATTATATACGCATTAGTGTTACACAACGTTGTAATTTTCGTTGTGTTTATTGTATGCCAAATATTCCTATGAATATAGGAAGTGAAGAAGAGGATGTGCCTTTAGAGGGCGTATTAAGTTTTATTAAAGTTGCTATTAATGAAGGAGTGAAAAAAATACGAATTACTGGAGGAGAACCACTCCTTAGAAAAGGTATTGTAGATTTTATCGCACAAATTTATCAATTAAATCCAGATATTGATATTGCCCTAACAACCAATGCTTATCTTTTAGCCCCTCTTGCAAAGCCTCTAAAGGAAGTAGGATTAAAACGTATTAATATTTCTTTAGATTCTCTAAAGAAAGAAACGATTCAATGTATCTCTAAAAGAAATGGATTAGAAAAAATTCTACAAGGCATTGAGGCTGCTAAAAAGGAAGGGTTTTTGATAAAACTGAATATGGTTCCTTTAAAAAACATTAATGACGATGAGGTTTTGGATATTTTAGAATATGGAATGCATTTAGGTGTTGGTGTCCGTTTTATTGAATTTATGGAAAATGCTCACGCTAAAAATGATACAAAAGGATTAAAGGCAAGAGAGATTTTAGAGAAAATTGAGAAAAAATACACTTTTAAACTATTACAACAAGATATTTTTGGACCTGCTACACTCTTTGAGATTACACAAGCACAAGAATCCTATATTTTTGGAATTATCGCCCCTCATAATGATGACTTTTGCAAAACTTGTAATAGGATTCGCTTAAGTAGTGAAGGTAAATTAATACCCTGTCTTTATCACGAAAATGCTATTGATATTAAAGAAGCAATGTTGTATGGGGATAGTCAAGAGATATTAAAAAGCTTGAAGCTTTGTATAGAAAATAAACCAGAAAAAAATGATTGGAATGAAAATCAAACTTCAATGCGTGCGTTTTACAAAACAGGTGGATAAAATCATAAAATAAAGTTTAATAATTATTAAATAATAATAATTTTCTTTTAATAATTATTGAGTATAATTTCATTAGCTTTTAATTCGTAAAAGTGATATAATAAAACGAAATTTTAATAAGGAGTTTAATATGAGTAAAGTTGTTCCAATACTTAAACAAATTCAAGCAGATTCTGCGGTTTTTTATATCAAATTGCATAATTATCACTGGAATGTAAAAGGAATGGATTTTCATCCTGTGCATACAGCATTAGAGGGTATGTATGATGATATGGCAGATTTGATGGATGATATGGCAGAGAGGATTTTACAAATTGGGGAGAAACCTTATGTAACAATTAAAGATATGCTTTCTCATAGTAAGATTAAAGAAGAGAGTAAAACAAGTTTTGATTCTAAAACCATTGTAAAAGCTATTCTCCCAGATTATGAATATTTTTTAAAATCTTTTAAAGAATTATCAGATGCCGCAGGAGGCGCAAATGATAAAGCAACAACTGCTTTAGCAGATGAAAAAATTGCAACTTTAGAAAAAGCAATTTGGATGTTAAAAGCCCAGCTTGCCTAAACTTTAGCACCGCTTTGGTGCTTGTGTAGCAACCCTCTTCTAAAAAATTCTTTATATATTTTAAATAGCGTTTATACTTTTTTGTAATACACTTTGTTTATAATTTCAGGATTTCTACCTCTAGTTGAATCTTTTACTTTTAATGCTTTCTTTTTAAACTTTCTTTCTTTAATTTAGTATAGATTTTAACTCAAACTTATGTATTAGATTTCCTAATAAAACTATATCCTTGCTCTTGTCTGTGAGTTTTAAGATTCAAGTAAATTTTTATATTTATGGTGATGAAAGTTTAAGTTAAGAAGGAGATTTTAAAGAATCCTAACAAAAGCAAAAAGATTGAGGATCATTTATTTGGAAAAAATCTATCTATAAAATAATAGCTATTATTAATATTAATAAAAGAAATAATTTGTTAGATTTCTGTTGATCGAATGATCGAAATTAAGCTTAAAAGATTTTTAAAGGGGCAATTAATGAAAAAATTTTTAAATTTTAGTATAGCGTTATTAGTCGGGGGGGGGGGGGCATTTGTAGCTTAAATGCCGCAGAAACTTACAGGTTAGATTCTTCAGTTGTAAGTGCTAGTGGTTTTTCTCAAGATTTAAAAGAAGCCCCAGCAAGTATTTCTGTGGTTACAAAAGAAGAGCTGCAATCCCGACCTATTAGGGATATAGCAGATGCCATTAGAGATGTCCCAGGAGTAGATGTTACCATGACAAAACTTGGGATTTATACTTTTAATATTCGAGGCTATGCCTCAACTTATGTTTTAGTGCTTATTGATGGCAAAAGAACTAATACTGTAAGAGGATTTCAAAGTAATGGTTTCGGGGAGGCAGATAATGCCTACCTCCCTCCTATTTCTATGATTGAGAGGATTGAAGTTATTAAGGGTCCAGCTTCTACGCTCTATGGTGGTGATGCGGTAGGTGGAGTGATTAATATTATTACTAAAAAGAATCCTAGCCAATTCACAGGTTCAATCTCATTAGAAACTCAAGCCCAACAGCATTATAATCGTTATGGGCATATGCGAGGAGCTAGTGGATATATGGCATTCCCTTTGACTAAAGATTTATCTTTGTCTTTAAGAGGTTCTCTAAAAAATAGGGAAAAGACTGAATTAAAATGGCCTACATTAACTAATCCTAGCAATCCTAATTCCATTTATGCTAGCCACTCTCCAGGAGCCTTTAATATAGGCAATATCGGAGGAAGGTTAAATTGGGGCTTAGATTCACAAAATAATATTTATCTTGATGCGGAGCATTATACACAAAAGACAGATACTAATAACACTTCTGGAGCACTTGTTTCTTCGCATAAAAAATTTTATAGGAATGGAATAGTCCTTAATCACGATGGTTCTTATGGATTTGGCACGACAAATACTTATCTACAAGCAAACCTAACTAAGGAAAAGGGGAGCTCTTCTAAAAACTATCGAACTAATGTTACAACCCAAGGTGCAAGGGTAGAAAGTCAAGTGTATGTTGCAGAAAGCAAAGCGGTTATTCCTTTTGAATTACCAAGTTTTGGAAGCACGACTTTAAGTATGGGCGTGCAGTATTTGTATGAAAACTTTAAAACCTTTGCCGATAATGCAGGAGTGCTTAAAGGCAAGAATCAAGACCAAAATACTATATTGCCTTATATGGAAGCAGAATATTTTATAACGGATAATCTCATTTTAACAGGGGGATTGCGCTATACACAGAGCAATTTATTTAGTGGGGAATATATTCCTAGGGGTTATTTGGTTTATAATATTACAGATTGGGTAACTCTTAAAGCAGGTATTGCTAAGGGATATAAAACACCTGAAGCGAAACATTTGAGTAATTCTGAATTTAGTGCAGGAGCTTATGGGAATCCTAACTTAAAGCCAGAATCTAGTCTTAACTATGAAATAGGAATGATTTTTGATATTTTTAATTATGGTAATGCAAACATCACCGCATTCCAAACAAATTTTAAAGATGAGCTATCTTCTGATACCTATGCCGATGGAGCTACTTTACCTAATGGGATTGTTTGTAGTAATAATGGAATCGATTGTAGTTACCGCATTAATAGAGGCAAGAATCAGGTAAGAGGCTTAGAAGTTGGGTTAAATAGTGCTACTTATAGAGGATTTAGCACCACTGCTAATTACACTTATACGATGAAAAAATACCAAGATGGTGTAAAAAATGCCTTAGGAGGTGAGAGGGTAGAGAATATCCCTAAACATATTGCAATGCTTAAACTAAATTATAAACAAGGAAGGTTTGGTAGTTTTTTAAAGACTACAGCACGTTTAGATGCTATTGCTATTTCTAAAGGTGGTGGTAGGAGAGCAATACCTGGAATGGATAAATATAAGGATTTTTGGGTTGTAGATTTAGGAATGAGTTACAAAATGACAAAAAATTCTAGTATTAGTGTGGTGGTTAATAACCTCTTAGATAAAAACTTTTTTCTCCCTTATGAATATAAATCTGGAAGAAATGGAATTGCTTATGCCAATTCTTACCAAGATTATACAGAACGTAGAAATTTTTGGATTAATTATAAAATGGACTTTTAGGATTTTGTATGCGCTTAATTAGCAATAAAACTTGGATGCAAATCCATCTATATGTTAGTTTATTTTTTATACCTATGGCACTTATTTATGCCATTACGGGTTCTTTGTATATTTTTGATATTCGTCAAAATGCTGGAGCAGAAATTTCAGAAATCAAAGTATTTCAAGATATACCAAAAGGAGAAGAGAGAGCTGTTATGTTAGCGACATTAGAAGCTAATGGCTTAAAAATACCCAAAAAAACAGAAGTGCGTTTAGCAAGGAATTCTATAATTATGGGAACTTTAAAGTATCAAGTAATACTTAGTAAAGACAAAGATGGTGGGTATATTTTGCGAAGTATCAATAGAAATTTGTATGGAGTGTTGTTATTATTACATAAGTCTGCTGGGAAATATTATTTTGATATTTTAGCGGTTGGATTTTCTATAGCCTTGGTTATTTTGTATCTCTCTGGTCTTTTTATGACCGCATTTTGCAAAAAAGATAGAAAAGGTTCTTTGATTACCATTATTTTAGGATTTGCTATCACTGCTTTAGCAGTTTATTATAGTATTTAGCAGAAATTGCTAAAAACCCAATTCTTTATAAAGGGCTATGGCATATCTATCCGTCATTGAGGCGATATAATCTGCACATATTCTATGGGTTTTTGCTCCTTGCTCTATTTTAAGTTGTAAATCTTTAGGTAATAGGGCGGTATCATTACTTAAGCATTCATAGAGCTTTTTAATGCAAAGTTTTCCCATAAACATTTTTTTATAAATCTCTTCGTGGCGGTAAAGATATTTAAAAAGAATTTTTTTAAGAATCTTTATCTCTTTTTGTATGCTTTTTGTATGAGTTATAGGCAAAGGGCTGTGGGATGGATAAACAAAGCATTGTGGAGTTGTTTGTTTAAAAGATGGATTATGCTCTAGCAAATCATACACAAGTAAGGTAATAAGTCTTGAAGTGAAGCGGTGGCGAAAAATAGATTCTTTAAAAGAAATTTTTTCTTCCTTTTGCACATATTCTATGCAGCTTTTTACAAGAGTACTTTCTGCTAGGGTGTCAAAATCAATAAGGTGGTATTTAATTCCATCATCAATATCGTGGCTAATATAAGCGATTTCATCGGATAAATCTACAATAATAGCTTCTAGGCTTGGGTGGAAGTTTAGCTTAAAAGTTTCTTTATAATAATCCTTTAAAAAGGGTTTTTCGTAAGGATAGGAATGTTTGAGTATGCCTTCTAAAGTCGCAAAACAAAGGTTTAACCCATTAAAATTTTGGTAACGTTTTTCTAGGCTTGTAACCACCCTAAAAGATTGAAAGTTATGCTCAAATCCACAACTATATCCATCGGCTTTTAAGACTTTATCAAGTTCATCTCCTCCTGCGTGTCCAAAGGGTGTGTGCCCTAAGTCGTGGGCTAAAGCAATGGCTTCTGCTAAATTTTGGTTAAGCCCTAAATGGCAAGAGAGGGTTCTAGCAATTTGGCTAACCTCTAGGGAGTGGGTTAAGCGGGTGCGAAAATAATCCCCGCTAGAGTTTAAAAAGACCTGTGTTTTGTATTCTAATCTCCTAAAATAAGAGCTATGAATAATCCTATCCCTATCTCTACTAAAGGCATCTCTAAAATCCTCCGTAGAAGGGTAAAAACGATAATGGGGTTGCATTGCAATCCTTGTTTTTGTTTTTATTTTATCGCCTTTATGCTAAGATTTACGAAAAACTTAAGGAATTTTTATGAATGTTTTTGAAAATAATGCTTTTAAAGTCTTAATGCAACCTTTTGGGGAGTATCAGACAAATTGTTATGTAGCCTTTGATAAAAATACTCAAGAATCTTTGATTATTGATGCGGGGATTAATGCTATAAATTGGGTGTTGCAAAATGTTAAAAAGCCATTAGCGATTTTAAATACGCACGGACATTTTGATCATACTTGGAGTAATGCTGCCTTAAAAGAACATTTCGCACAAATTCCTCTTCTTTGTCCCTTTGAAGATGCTTTTATGCTTAAAAGTGATTGTTTTAGCACGGGATTGCCCTCATCAACGCCGGATATTTTAGTGGGTGCAAAAGAGGGAGAAAAAATAGAAGAAAAGATGGCAAATATCCAAAATCTTAATCGTAAAAACTGCTATAGCTTTAATAATTTTTCTATAGAGTTTATTTGCTATCCCGGACATACTCCGGGTTGTAGTGTGATTATCCTATCCCATAAAGAGGCAGAGGAGAAAATAATGTTTAGCGGGGATTTTATTTTTTATCGTTCTATTGGTCGTAGTGATTTTCCTTATTCCTCTTCAGAGGCGATGAAAAAGAGTTTAGAATCTTTTTTGAACTTTGAAGAAAATATGCCTGTTTTTCCCGGACACGGAGGCAGCACAGATGTGTTTTCAGAAAAGGAGAATATCCCTTATTGGTTGGCTAGGATTTAATAGCGTATAACAAGATAAAAAGTAACATTTTTGAGATTTTTTATCATTAAAATAAAGTAAATATTTTTTTATCCCTGCTAATTGCGATAGAATTAGGGCATATTAAATTTAAATGAAATTTAGGGAGCTTTGTGGTTGCTTATTTGCCCTTAAAAGAAATTACTTTTTATTCACTAGAGATGAATGAACAAAGACTGAATAAAGAGTGTTTGCGTGATAGTTTGGAAGAGCAGATTTGTTTAATTTTTGGTTTAAAGCGAGATCGTGAGTATTTTTTAAGCTTTAATAATGCCTTAAGTCCTAATTTATTCCATTGTATTGTGGCTTGTGTAGATAATTTTACTCAATATATTACTAAAGAAACTACATTTTTAACTAATCCTATTTTTTTAACCCAAGCCTTTTTACCCAATGATAAAGATTTTAATGTTTTTATTCTTGCAGATTGTATTAGTCCCTTAGAGTTTGGCATTATTGTTTATTATCAAGAATCTATTGTTTTTTTAGATATTTTAGAGCATAAAAAAATTATGGAATCGCTTGATAAGATAGAGCAAGAAATAACCAAGGATTTTCATCTTTGGTGTGGAAGTGATAATCTAAGACAGGGTTTAAAAGGGTATATTAATAGAGAGATTGGATTGGTTGATGTTTATACACAGGAGCTAAATTTATTAAATCACCCTAAAGTGTTAAACTTTATTACGACTAAAGAGAGCACTCCCTTTTGGAGACAAAATATAGGAAAACTAGTTTTAGTGAGTGCTGTGGGAATGTTTTTGGGAATGGGTTATCCTTTAGCTTTAGAGTTTTTGACGCTCTTAGAGAAAAGACACAATGAAGATTTAAAAAAACAAATTCAATTACAACAATTAGAATACCAAAGATATAGTGGGAATGAAAAGGATTTTAAAGCATTGAGCGAGAAATATTTTGAGCTTCAAGAAAAAATAGCGTTTAATGAAACCTATTTGCAGAAGTTTATGCCTAAACAATCTTTTATGGTATTTTTTACAAAAGCTCGTGAATCTTTAGAGAAAAATAATATTAAAATTGCTTATTTTCATTATTCTCAAGATGCTTATGAGATGCTGCTTATGGGAGAATATACTTTAGAGTTTATTGAGTTTTTAGAACAAAAGGGGTTAGGAGTTTTAGAAGCCTTAGAGCCTATTTCGTCTTTTTATTTTGTGAGGCTTAAGAGTTGGTAGGGTTTTTAGAGCTATTAGAGATGTGGATTAAGCAAAGAACTCTTAGGGAGAGGATTTTACTTTTTTGCTTTTGTTTTTTTGCCTTTGCTATGCTTCCTTTGTGGGGGTTGTTACAAAGGGCGGAATCTTCTTGGTATTATCAAAAAACACAATCTAAAGAGCTTCAAAGTTATTTATCCCAATTACAAAAGGAGTTTTTAAAAGTTGTTGAAGAAAATAATATTCACCAATTAGAACAAACTATTGCGGATTTAGAGGCAACTTTATCCGCACAAGAGAAACAAAAGTTTCTCATCCAAACAAATTCTAGTGTTATTACACAATTTAAGTTATTCGCTCAAGAATTTGCTTTAGAGAGGTTTATTTTAGCACAAGAGAAACAAATATTTTTAGAGGGGAGTGGAACTTTTAAAAATGTTTTTGGGTTTCTTTTTAAAATGGAAAGTTTTTTTAAAGCTTTAAAAATCATAGATTTTTCTATTTATCCTAATGCTAATAATTTAGATTTTATTATGCAAATAGAGCTTTTAGATGTTAAGGAGGAGTTTTGAGCAGATATGCTTTTTTGCTTATTGCGTTGCAAGTTTTGAGTGAAGAGTTTTTTTCTTATGATCCCTTTTTTTATGGGGATAGGGATTTTATTAAATTGTTAGGAATTATGGATGAAAAAATAAATCTTAATGGAAAATGGTATCAAGTAAAAGATACTTTTGAGGGATTATCCATTAAAAAGATTGAAGGAGATTGCGTTATTTTAGGCGAAAAGAAAATTTGTTTGATGAAAAAGAGGTTTTTGGAGGAGTAGTATGCGATTTTTGTGGATTATATGTTTTTGTAGCATTGTCTATGGAAATTGTGAAAATCGTTTATTTAATCTCTCCTTAGAAGATGCAAGTGTTAAAATTATCGAAGTTTTAAATGAATTTGCTAAAGAATGTTATTTTAGTGTTATTTATAAGGATTTACAAACGCAAAAAAGCCTTGATAAGCTTTTGCCATTAATAAATTTTAAGCAAAAAAACTTAGATTTTGTTTTTGATTTATTATTTGGTGTGGCAAATTTACATTATACATATGAAAATAATCTTTTAACCTTGCAAATAGAAAAAATAAAAACCTTTAAAATTAACTATGTTGGCACTAATAGACAAGGTTCTAGTAGCACTTCAGTGTTTATTAATAATGATGAAAATTATGCAAATGCCTATAAGGATTCTATGGCACAGGGTTTGAGTAAGTCTGGTATTGATATTAGCAGTGAAGATGGTTTTAATTTTTGGGATATGATTGAAGAGGAGATTTTATCGCTTTTAAATAAAACACAAAAAGATTCTAGTGTGATTGTTAATAGAGGGGCTGGATTAATTAGTGTTAGGGCAGATAAAGAGAGTTTGCAAAAAGTTGAATCTTATATTCAGAGTTTGCACCAAAGGCTACAAAAGCAAGTTTTAATTGATGTGAATATTCTAAGTATCTCCCATAATCATAATAATACAACAGGGATTAATTGGAATGAATTATATAATTTGCAAAACTTCGTAATACCTTCATTTACTCAAAATCCTAATTTTGGAGGAAGCGGAGAGGTTGGGAATGTTAGCGGATTGAATGTAGTTGGCGGGAGTGGTAAGGATTTGGTTTCTTATGGGATAAATATTTTTTCACAAGGGTTAAGCTTAGAGCGGATTATTGAATTTTTAAAGACTTATGGCAAAGTTCAATCCATCTCTAACCCAAAGATTCTAACGCTTAACAATCAGCCTGCTATGATTAGTGTAGGGGATATTTTACGTTATAAAAAAAGCTCTATTTACCAAAATATTAACGCACAAACAACCCTTACTAATGTAGGTAATGAATACCCAACCATTTTTGCTGGGGTTTTACTTGATGTTACGCCTTTGGTTTTTGGTGATGAGATTATGCTTAAAATTAACCCCTCTATTACTAAAACAAGGGAGAATAAGTTAGAGTTGCCAAGTAATGCTTTTGAAACCCCACCTAATTTAACGACTAATCAGCTCTCTTCTATTGTAAGGGTTAAAAATAACCAAAAGATTATTTTAGGGGGACTCATTTCGCAAAATATTTCTAAAAAAGAAAATAAGATTCCGCTCTTAGGAGATATTCCTCTTCTCAAAACCTTCTTTTCTTATTCTCAAGATATTCAAAATACCGAAGAGATTGTTTTTATTATAGAGCCAAAAATCATTAATGAAGATTGGGTGTTTAGCTTAGAATCTTTGGGTTATAAACTTATAGAGGAATAGCAATGTTAAAACTAGCATTTATTTGTGTAGTATGTGGTTGTGTTATGCTTTTAGGAGTATTTTTTGATAAAAAGCCTTTTAAGCCTTGTTTGTATGTAGCAGCACAGACTTTAAATATAAGAGAGTCTCCTAATATGCACGCAAATATTGATGGGAAACTTTATAGTAATGATGTTATTTGTGAGTATTTTTCTATTCAAAATGGTTTTTTAGAAACAAAATTAGGTTGGGTATCGTTGAAGTATTTACAATTAAGCCCAATAATAGAGCATAAAGACTTAATCCAAGAAGAATCTAAAATGGCTTTTAAAACAGAAACTAAGAATCTTAAGAAATTTTCTTTTAGTAGCATACAAAAACCCACTATGCTCTATGAGGCTCAAGAATCTTTAGCAAATGCAGACTATAAGCGGGCAAAAACCCTAGCCTTGCAAATCAACCAAGCAGATCCTAAAAATATAAAAAGTTGGGAGATTTTTATAAAAAGTGTGTATTTAGAGGGCAATAAAGAGGAGGCTATTTCTATTTTAGAGCGGTTTTTAGTGCATTATTATGATGAAAACCTTGCTATGCTTTTAGAGAAAATGCAAAAAGGGAATAAAATTTAGTGAAAACTTTTTGTTTAGGGGATATTGAAGCAGAAGCGGCTTTGCTGTTAAATACAGAGCAAATAGAGTATTTTCAAGCAATAATTGTTAAAAATGATGATGAGAAATTATTTGTTGGATTAAAAAACGCTGATGAATTTAAATATCACGATTTCTTTAAAAAGCATTTTAATGCAAAAACTTTAGAGTTTGGGAGAATTAGTAGGGAGGATTTTAACAAAGCCTTATTGTGGTTAAAGTTAGAGGAGCGATTAAAAAGGCTTTTGTCCCAAATTTTTGATGAGATTCAAAAGGTTTCAGAGGGCAAAAATTCTAGTATTTTAGAGTTAGTTACATTAATTTTACAAGAGGGAGTATCTAAGAGGGCTAGTGATATACATTTTCAAAAAGATTTTGAGAATTGTCGCATTTGTTTTCGCATTGACGGTGTTTTAATAGAGCGATTTAGTTTTCAAGGATGGGTTTTTGCTCCCCTTAGCACTTCTTTAAAGTTATTAGCTAATCTTAATATCACAGAGAATACGATACCTCAAGATGGGAGATTCTCTTTAGAATTATTAAAAGAAGATTCTAAAAGAGTGTTAGACTTTAGGGTTTCTGTTTTGCCCTTAATTGAGGGAGAGTCCATAGTTTTGAGAATCTTAGATAAGCAAAAAACGTTTTTTCCCTTAGAGGATTTAGGTTTTTTACCTCTACAAATGGAGAAAATTAAGCGACTTTTTTCACTTCCTTATGGATTAGTTTTTATAACAGGTCCTACTGGGAGTGGTAAAAGCACGACAATGTATGGGGTTTTAAATATTATTAAAGATAAGAATCTAAAAATAATCACCCTAGAAGATCCTGTGGAATATCGGCTTCATAGGATTGCTCAAGTGGTAGTTGGGCAAAAAATGTCTTTTGTTAATATTTTAAAAAATGTTTTGCGGCAAGATCCTGATGTGATAATTCTAGGGGAGGTGCGGGATAGAGAAACTTTACAAATAGCTATTCAAGCAGCTTTTACAGGGCATTTAGTTTTTGCGACTTTGCATACTAATGATTCTTTAGATACGATAGTGCGTTTGTTGGATATGGGGTTAGAGCCTTATTTTATTGCTCAATCACTAAGTGGAATTATTGCTCAAAGACTTATAAGAAAGCTTTGCGTATGCAAGGTTTTAGAGGGTAATTCTTTTGTTTCACGAGGTTGTGTAATTTGTAATAACACCGGATATAATGGGAGAGAAGTTATTGCGGAGGTTTTAGAGATGGATAAGGTTTTAGAGGATTTTATTTATCAGAGGATAGATAAGCAGAGGGCTTTGGAGTTGTTAAGGCAGAGGGATTTAGATTTTAGTCTTTATCAGCAAGGATTAAAAAAGGTAGAGCTTGGAATTACCGATTTAAAAGAAGTTTATCGGGTTGTTAAATAATGTGTTTTTTGGTACGTTTTAAAAAAGAGGGGAGAATCTATACACAAAGATTTTATGCTATGGATGAAAAATCCCTTTATGCAAGATTGCAAAAAGAGAAGGTTTTTGTTTTAGAGATTTTGCCTAAAGGGAGCTTTTTAGAGGACATAATGATTCTTAATCCTCCTAAACTTAGGGAGCTTATTAGTGTATTTTATCAATTAAAATTGGGCTTAAGTGCAAAGATACCCTTATTATCTGTGCTAGAGGATACTATTTTGCAAATCCATAATCCTCTTTTAAGGCTAAAATTTAAAAAAGTCCTTTTTGGGCTACAAAAGGGCAAAACATTACCGCTTTGTTTTTTAGAAGCAGGCTTTGAAGATTTTATTTGTTCGATGATTGAAATAGGGCATAAAAGTGGAAAACTTGTTGAGGCTTTAGAGTTTATTATTTTAGGGCTAAAAAATCGTCAAAAAAACCAAAAGATTTTTAAAAAAATCTTATTCTATCCCTTGTTTGTTAGTATGGTTATGGTGTTGGTGTTCTTAGGGATTACGATTTTTGTCCTCCCACAATTCGAATCTTTGTTTTTAGATTTTCAAGCACATTTGCCTTTAGTAAGTAGAAGTTTATTATTTATGCACTCTTTAATTATGCAATGGGGAATGAGGATTGTTTTTGGGATTTGCTTAATAAGTCTTATTGGGATTTGGTTTTATAAGCATTCTATTTTGCTTCAAGAGAAGTTTTCTAAACTCGCTTTATCTTTCCCTCTTTTAGGAAGGGTTATTTATCATTATACAATGAGTCAATTTTTGCTAAGTTTTTATTGGCTTTATCGGAGTAAAATTCCTTTAGAGCAGGTTTTAAAAATCTCTTCAAAAGGTATTGAAAATACTTATTTGAGGCTTAGGGTAGAAGATATTTATGGATATATCTTAAAGGGGGTTTGTATAGCAGAGAGTTTTGAGAAAAGTGGCATTTGGGATAGATTGACTTTAGGATTAATCCATAGTGCTAAAGATGAGGAGGGGTTTTTAGAAGCCTTAGAAGTTATATTAGAACTTCATAAAGAGGAATTGCAAACCAGAAGCGAATCTTTAATGGCCGCTTTAGAACCTGTGATGATTGTATTTTTAGGACTGCTTGTATTATGGCTTGCTTTGGGGATATTTTTGCCCCTTTGGGAGTTACCCTTACAGATGAAAGCATTTTAATGAAATTTGCACCAAATTCTTTTAGGGCATTTTCTCTTATAGAGTTATTGATGGCTTTAAGTATGGTTAGTTTTAGCTTTATCTTTTTTGTTAAGGTTTTATTGCAAGAAGAATCTTCTAAAGCTCAATCTTTAAAAATACCTATTTGTGATACCCTTAAAAAGCAGTGTGTTTATCATTTATCTGCCAATAAATCCTTCCCCCTTATTAATATCCAATGAAAAAATTTAAAGCCTTTAGCCTTGTTGAGGTATTAATTACTGCTTTAATTGTTGGAATAATAGCAGGAATAAGTGGAAAGAGTATTTTAGCTATTTATGCAGATTATCAAAGTAGCGAGCAAAAGTATTTGTTAGAAATTTCTTTACTTAATACTATGGCACAGATACAAAAGATTCTTCAAAAAGCTGTTTTTGAAAGTATTTTCTTGCAGGATAATACTTTAGAGTTTTTAGAAAAAAGCAATCAATGGGTGAATCTTGGGGACTATTCTTTGCCTTGTTTTAGCTCTCTTGTTGCTAGGGCTACAATGAGTAATACTTTAGAGCTTGCAGTTTTACCGCTTAATCAACAATTTCAGGAGCGTCTTAATGCCTTATGCACTCTTTATTCACAGCCCTTTGAATTATTGTTTTTATACCCTAATAATAGTCCTAGAGATTACTATACTCCTAAATTTAGAGCAAAAATATTGTCCCAAAATGCCTATGAAATCATTACACAAATACCAGAATTTTTAATAAATGATGCTTCCCAAACATTCTTTTCAAAGGTTTATCTCCTAGATTCTAAGAGGGCTCATAAAAAAATTGTTTTAAAGGATAATCAACTCTTTTTATTCTCTGATAAATCCTACCTTTTAGATGATTTTATAGAGAGTATGGAGCTAGAGAGGGTAGAATTTGGATTTAAACTCACACTTTGTAAAGAACCTAAAGATTTACTTTGTAAAAGCCATATTGTTTTAGAGGAGAGTTTTTGAGGAGGGGTTATATTTTGTTTTCTTTTGTTTTGCTTATTGTAGTGGGTGGAATGATATTTTTCTTAAGTCTTAAAAAGACTGCTTTAATCCAAAGTATTTTGCAAGAAAGCCAAAGTCAAGTTTGGCTAGTGTTGCACATGCAGAGTTTTAGAAATGTTTTAAAAGAAAAACTTCAAAATCAGCAAATTGCTTTCTCTAAGTCCAATTTTGCAGAATTTTCTATGCGTTTTGATAGGGTTTATCATTATAAAGCTATTCTAACAAGGGTTGAAAATACTTTGGGGAGTGAGATTTATTGGGTGGATATTTTGGGAACACAAGAGGGAGCATCACAAAAATATTCTATGAGTTTTCAAAGTTTTCTTTATTGGTAATGTCGTAATTTAGCAACATTTTTCAATATTAAATCAAGGAATAAATTATGCACTTTTGCCCTCTCTTTGCATTTATCTTAATTTGTGGTGCTTTAAACTAATCAACATATACCTTAAGAATGAATCTAGGTGATGATAGAAAATATAGAAAAGCATATTTTAATTTATTTTTATGAATAAGTTTGATTTATGGGGGTAAGCAAGTATGAGTTGGGACTAAAATGCAAAGTTTAAATTTTTAGAATCCTATCCATACATTGACAATTAAAAATTCTTTAGTTAATGTTTGAAATTTTAAAAGAAAGGAATTCTTATGCAATGGAATAAATTTGATACACGTTGGATGCTCTCACTATTTGGCACAGCGGTAGGAGCTGGGATTTTGTTTTTACCCATTAGAGCTGGAACAGGTGGGTTTTGGCCTGTAGTGGTTATGACTTTATTAATTTTTCCTATGGTGTGGTTATCCCATAGAGCCTTAAGCCGCTTTGTTAATGAATCTAAAAGCACAGAGCATGATATTACTCACGCTGCTGAAGAATATTGGGGAAAGGGAGTAGGCTTTTTTATTACCATTTTGTATTTTTTTGCGATTTATCCTATTTGTTTAGCCTATGGCGTTGGTATTACTAATACCTTTGCAAGTTTTTTCGTGCATCAGATGCAATTAACTAGTTTTTATGATACAGAAACTTTAAACATTTATCCAAGCGTTAGAATGGTTTTAGCCTTTGTATTGGTAAGTTTAATGATGAGCGTTATGGTTTTAAAAGAAGAATGGGTAACTAAAGTTTGCAATATCCTTGTATATCCTCTTTGTTTTGTGTTGTTTGCTTTTTCATTATATTTAATCCCTTATTGGAAGCTAGAGATTATTCGAACTTCTCCAAGTATTAAGGAGTTTGTTGAGGTTGTATGGCTTACTTTACCTGTGCTTGTTTTTGCTTTTAACCACTCTCCTGCTATTTCTACCTTTACGCTAAGTGTTCGTCGTAAGTATGGTAAAGATTCTGAAAATAAGGCTAATCAGATTCTTTTTAGAACCTCTATAATGTTGTTGGTTTTTGTAATGTTTTTTGTTTTTTCCTGCATTTTATGTTTAGAGCCTAATGATTTTCAAGCAGCAAGAGAGGCAAATATTCCTATTCTTTCTTATTTTGCTAATAAGTTTGAAACACCCATTATTGCTTATGGTGCCCCACTTGTTGCTTTTTTGGCAATTGTTTCTTCATTTTTTGGGCATTATTTTGGTGCCTATGAGGGATTAAATGGAATTGTGCGGAAAGGGCTTAAAATATTTGGGTTTAAAGATATTTCTATAGGGAGTATCAAGATTTTTAGCACACTTTTTATGTATATCACTATCATCATTGTAAGTTTTATTAATCCAAGCATTTTAGGTTTTATTGAGGATTTAGGGGGTCCTATTATCGCAGCAATTTTATTTATTATGCCAATTATTGCGATTTGGAGTGTTAGCAAACTTAAGAAATATAAGAATCCTCTTTTAGATATTTTTATTTTTATCACGGGGTTTTTGACTATTGCTAGTATAGTATATAAGCTTTTTTAAAGTATTTAAAATAAACTTAAATTAAGTTATAAATAAGACAAGTTTGTTATAATCCTCACTTTAAAACTAAATCCAAACAAAGGGTAAATAATGAATATTACCAAAATGGCAAAAGCCAACGAAATCAAACGCGATTGGATCGTTCTTGATGCAGAGGGTAAAATATTTGGTCGGCTTGTTGCAGAGGTTGCGACACTTTTAAGAGGTAAGCATAAGCCTTGTTATACCCCAAATATAGATTGTGGAGATTTTGTTGTTATTATTAATGCACCTAAGGCTAAATTTAGTGGAGTAAAACTTGAAGATAAAGAATATTTCACACATTCAGGCTATTTTGGAAGCACAAAATCTAAAACGCTTAAGGAAATGCTAGAAAAACATCCAGAAAAGCTTTATAAATTAGCGGTTAGAGGAATGCTTCCTAAAACAAAATTAGGTAGAACAATGATTAAGAAATTAAAAGTATATTGTGATGGCAATCATCCCCATAGTGCACAAGTATCAAAGTAAGGACAAATAATGGCAAAAATTTATGCAACAGGAAAGAGAAAAACAGCAATTGCTAAAGTATGGCTAACTTCAGGGAGTGGAAAATTAAGTATTAATCAGACGAGTCTTAATAATTGGTTGGGAGGACACGAAGCTATTAAAATGAAAGTTATGCAACCCCTGCTTTTAACTAAACAAGAAAAAAGTGTTGATATTATTGCTGTAACAATGGGGAGTGGATATTCTGCACAAGCAGAAGCCTTAAGGCACGGAATTGCTAAGGCACTTGTAGCTTATGATGTGAATTTTAGAGCCATTCTTAAGCCAAAGGGTTTATTAACAAGGGATTCAAGGGTTGTTGAGCGTAAAAAATATGGAAAAAGAAAGGCAAGAAGAAGCCCACAATTTTCAAAACGATAATCAAGATTCAAGCTTTGCTTGGATTTTACCAATATCCTTTTTCTTACACAAAATCCTAATTTATCTGCCTATTTCATTAATGACACAAAAGAATTATGCTAATAAAAATTTTACAATAATTTAAGAGTCCTAATATGAGTGAAAATGTATGGAGTTTTGTAGGTGCTCTTTTAGAGAAAATTTAATAAATATTAATTTTTTTGTGGGATGGGGTAATGCAATTAATTTAATGCGACATTCCTTGTATTATGGGGAATCTCTAGTGGGTTGGGTTCTAAAATGCTATAAAAGGATATTTTATTTCAAAATGTAAAATTTATAGAATGAGTAGTTTGGAATTTAGATAAAGTGGTAATTTGTTTTGTAAATTAGATTGAAATAGAAAATTAAGGAAATTTTTTAAAAATCCTATCTAAAAAGTAACTTTAATTGTATTAAAGAGGGTTTAAACTACCCATAAAAATTGTCAAAATTCAGGGACGATTCTTTAAGGATTGAGTCGAGAGTTTTTGGTTTTAGAGATAGATTTCTTAGGATAATGAGGCATTTAGGAAGTATTCTAGCTAATTGCAAAACTATTAATTAGGGGACAATGGCTTTAAGAATAAAATCTTGCGGTAGTGTGGATATAGAATCTCCTATCTAATAATAGGTAAATCCTTAAAAGAGATAAGCCTAAATGTTTTAATAAAAAAGGGCGGGGATAATATCATCGTTTAAGGTTTAGGATGGAGTTTTAGATTGATGAATAGATTTTTCTTAATTAGGAGAGGAAATAATCGCTATCAACTTTTAGGGCAGTAGCAAGTTTTTGCAAAGTATTATTTGTGGGGTTTGTTTTTTCTTGTTTCAAGTTTTTTATGTTTTGCATAGATTTCATTATACTTTGTTAGCTCATCTTGTGTGATACCAAGATTATTTCTAACTATTTTTATTTTTCTCTCAAATTAGATTTCTCTATGTAAAGTATTTTGATAGAAAAACCTTAGAATCCACTTTGGATTCTAATAGAAAATAACATTAACGAGGATTGAGGGATAACGTTTTAGTTTCTTAAAGAGTATTTTTCTTAAAGAATTACGGATTTCATTTTCCATAGCTTTTTGGTTGCTATAAAGTTCTTTTTTACAATTTTTTACAAAAAGCTCAAAGAAATCTTCAATTTCTTTATTAAAATTCATCGTGTCTTTATTAGAGATAATCCCCATAGAGTAGATACGAGGTCTTTGGATAAGAGAGTTTTTTGCCTTATCAATTTGTGCAGTTACTACGAGAATACCATTTTCTGCAAGATTTTGTCGATCTAGGACAACATCATTAGTAACTATCGCACTAATTTGGTTATCAATATAGGTTTTTCCTGTTTTTACACTACGCACTTTGCGTAAGTAATTATGCGCAACTTCTATTTGGTCGCCATCTTCCATAAGATAAATATTTTTTTCATTAACACCACAAGAAATAGCGGTTTCTTTATGCTTTAGGATATGGTTGTATTCCCCATGGACGGGCAAGAAAAACTTAGGTTTTACAAGTCTAAGCATAAGCTTTTGTTCTTCTTGTGCAGCGTGTCCGCTAGTATGGATTTCTCCAAAGTCTTGATAATAAACTTTTGCTCCTGCTTTGTTAAGGAAATTTAAGACATTAGAAATTGAACCTTCATTGCCAGGAATAGCCTTGGCTGAAAGGATAATAATATCTGTGGGTTTGATTTTAATATGGCGATGTTCATCTGTTGCCATGCGATAGAGCGCACTCATTGTTTCTCCTTGGCTACCTGTGGTAACGATTAATACCTCTTCATCGGGGTATTTGGCTACTTCGTGGGCTTCTATAAAAACATTTTGTGGGATTTCAATATAGCCTAATGTTCTAGCAATTTCTAGGTTTTTCTCCATAGAGCGACCTATAACAGAAACCTTTCTTCCATATTTGATTCCGTGTTGAATGGCTTGATAGACACGATGAATATTAGAGCTAAAAGTGCTCATAATAACGCGTCCTTTGGCGCGCGAAAAAAGTAAATCAAAAGCTGGTCCTACGCTTGCTTCACTAGGTGTATAGCCTGCTTTGTGGGAATTAGTAGAATCGCTAAGTAGCAATAATACCCCTTGTTCTCCATAATAAGCGATTCGATTTAAATCTGTGGGATAGCCATCAATAGGCGTGTGATCAATCTTGAAATCTCCGGTGTGAAAGATTAGTCCAGCCTCTGTTTTAATAGCTAATGCACTAGAATCTACAATAGAATGGGTAATATGAATCCATTCAATTTCAAATTCTCCTATTTTGATGGGCTTACGTTTCTCAATAGGTCTAAAGAGGGAGCGGAATCGCTTTAAGCCATGTTCATCAAACTTAGATCCAATAAGCCCTAAGGGTAAAGAAGTCCCATAGATGGGAAATTGGTATTTTTTAAACAAATAAGGCATTGCACCAATATGGTCTTCATGGGCGTGAGTAATGATGATGCCAACAATTTTGTCTTTAATGATTTCTAAATAACTAAAATCTGGCACTAAAATATCTACACCGTGCATGTTATCATCAGGAAAGCTCATTCCTGCATCAATGATTATAGCCGAATTTTGTGTCTCAAGCACTGTCATATTTGCACCAATCTCACCTAATCCTCCTAGTGGAGTGATTCTTATTTTTCCATTAGGATTAAACTGTACTTGTGAGTGTATAGATAAAGAGCTTTGGTGAATCTTTGCATTAATTTCAACATTTTTTTTCAAATCCACATTGGATTGTTGCGTATCTTTGTTGTTGTAATTTTTATTGTAGGGCTTGGATTTATCATTATTGGGGTTTTGCCCATCTCCTTTTTTATTGTATCGCCCTTTTTGGTTTGGAATACTATCGTTTTTCTTTTCTTTTGGGCGGGATTTGAAGTATTTTTTGTTTTGCTCTTTGTAATCTTTTGAAGCATTATTTCCTTTTTGTGTTTCTAGTTTATTTTCTTCCATAGTTCTGCCTTTATAGGAATTTCAAAAGTTGGTGATAAAAGAAAGTATCAATTTCGTGAGGTCTTTTATTAATGCCAATACCAAGCTTTTGCAAGCATTCTAGAATCTTTGCCTTTTCATAGCTTTTTGCAAGATTATTAAAAAGCGTTTTTCGTGGCATATTAAAGGCTATTTTTAATAATTTTTCTAATTTTTCCAAAAAGTCTTTTTCTTCATATTTTGTTTTTGTGAGTAAAAACACTGAAGAAGTAACTTTAGGAGGCGGATTAAAAGATTGTGGAGAAACATCAAAAAGTAATTTTGCTTCCCCTATACTTCTAGCCAAAACGGATAATGCACTAAAATCACTTTCGCCTGTATCTGCACAAAACTTTAATGCAACCTCCTTTTGTGCCATTACTAAAAACCCTCGGCACATAGAATCTTTTATCGCTTTTATTATAAGTGGTGTTGCGATATAATAGGGGAGATTAGAGATGAGAAAATAAGGTTTTTCTCTTAAATTCTCTTTCTCCCATATTTGTAATATATCACCCACTTCTAATTGTAAAGCCCTCATGCTTAATGCTTGTTTGAAACGTTCCTTTAAATAAGGAACCAACTCCTTATCGACCTCATAAGTAGTGATACTTCCTAAGCTTAAAAGCTTATTTGTTAGATCACCTAAGCCAGCCCCAATTTCGATAACTTCAAGGGTGTTTTGTAGTTTGGGAATGGATTGGATTATCTGTGTTAGAACACTTTCATCTTTCAAGAAATTCTGCCCAAAATGCTTTTTTGCAAGAATCTTATTCATTTTGTAAAAAACCTTGAAATTAATGCGACATTGTAGCATTTTTTTATTAAATTAACATTTTTTGATAAATCCACTTTGTAAAATACAAATTTTTGCACTTCTTTTAAAATCATCAAATAACTCTATAATAACCATATCAGTTGGAAAACTCACAGGTTTATTAGCAATTTTGCAACGCAAAAACCCTAAATCATCAAAAAGTATTCTTCCACCCTCATATTCCCCGCACCCACCTTTTGTTCTAATGTTGCTTATTTTATAACGTTTTTGTAAGGATAAATCCCCCTCTCTTAAACCATTAGCAAATTTGGTATTATTGTAAGTATAAACGCTTAAATACTTATTATCAAAGGGATTTCTAGCTATTTCAAAAGAGTCCATAGGTCTATTATCAAAATTTTTTGTTTTAGCCTTTCTAGCACTATCGCTAAAGATGGAATAAGCCCAACCAATATTTTTAAGATTGGTAAATTGTAATCTCCAAAAGCTATCTTCAAAATGTTTTCTTTCTTCTTGACAAGAATCGCTTTGACAAAAGGGGGCTTGATGGATAGTCTTTGTCGTGTGAAGTGCAAGGTATTTTGTAAAATGTAAATGGTTAATAATCTGTTCTTGTGCTTCTTTTAGGTGGGATTTTGGGTAGGCAATAAGAGCTATGGAGCTAAAAATACTAATAAGGGATAAAACTAATAAAATCTCAAAAAGGCTAAAGCCATTAAAGCGGTGTTTCATAGCTTTGAGAGGCAAAAAGAATGGTATCGCGCAAAAGCATTAAAGGCTTGCTAAAAAATAGCCCAAAAGTGAAAGCCAATAAGACAATAAAAGTTATAATAAAGGGGGCTTTATAACGCATTCTAAATTGAGGTAACCGCACTCTAAGCCCACAGAAATAAAGTTTTGTCATTAGGGGTAAGCTAACTATTAATAAAGGGGTAAAAGAGGGTATATCGACTTTTTGTCTTAAAGAGAGTAACAAAATAAAGCACAAAGTGGTTATGGAGATATACCAAATAAGCGGTTTATTTTGCGTATTTATAAAGCGATAAAGCACATAGAGAAAATAAAGGAAAACTAAAGGAGAGAAAAGAAAGAGCAAGTATGCACTAGTATCTATAAAATATCCTCTAGGGTATCCCCCTATATTTAAACCAAAAAGATACATATTTAAAGCAAAAAATCCAAGGGAGGAGAGGATTAAAAAAGTATCTTTTTTAGAGATGCCATAAAAGATAAGTGCTAAAAAAACTAGTGAAAAGCTTTTATCAAGTATTGCCATTATGGCGAGTAACCAGTAGGGAATCTTTTGATTTTTTTGTTGCAGTAAGCACAAAAGTAAGGGAAAAAAGATGATGACTTGTCCTTTTAAAAACATTATTATATCAAGATTAACACCGGGCAATAATAAAAATAAGAGTGTGCAAAAAAGTGCATCACTAGGACGCTTTAAGAAATCTTTGGAAAAGACAAAAAGCAAAAGTGCATTACAAAAATGAAGGAATAAAAAAATGCTCCTAAAAGTAAATTCATTGAAGCCCATATATCCAAAAGTTTCTATTTTGTAAGTTTCAATACTAAGAATATTGCTAAGAGAAAATATCAATAAAGCATCTAAAAAGAGTAAAATCCCTAAGTAAAGATAAACCTTCTTTTCTTCCAAATTTGACCTTCAAGATTCTGTAAATTTATAGCCATTAAGTAATAAAGCCTTGCGGATTTGTTCTTGGTGTTCCGCTCCTTTTGTTTCTAATCTTACAGAAATATTAGCATCTCCATAGACTAAAGAAGCAGAGACTCTATCAAAATCTACTTTTACAATATTAGCTTGGAGATTAGAAAGTAGATTGCTTAGGCGCTCTAAACTCCCGGGTTTATCAATAAGTGTAACGCTAAAGCTCATTTTGCGATGAGAACGGACTAGCCCTTTTTCTATGATAACCCCAAGCATATTTACATCGATATTCCCACCACTTAAGACAAGCCCAACAGATTCTTTTTCTTTGATGGTAAATTTATGGTGCAAGAGTGCGGCAACTACACTTGCACCAGCACCTTCTACAACAAGTTTTTGTTTCTCTAAAAGGTATAAAATCGCATTAGCAATTTCCTCGTCATCAACCATTACAATCTCATCAACGCTCTCTAAAATATAATGAAAGTTCTTTTCATTGACATCACGCACTGCTATGCCATCAGCGATAGTTCGGACATCTTTTGTGCTTTGAATACTTTTTTGATAAAAGGAGTGATGCATTCCCGGTGCTCCTTTAGCAACAACTCCTATAATTCTTGTGTTAGGAAGCATTTGTTTATACACGGAGGCTATCCCAGAAATTAATCCACCACCACCAACAGGGACAACAATAGTTGTTAAGTTGTTTTGGTCTTCTATCATTTCTAGAGCAATCGTTCCTTGTCCGGCTATAACTTCATCATCGCTAAAGGGATGAATGAAATGAAGCTCATTTTCTTTAGCATAATTGATTGCATAAGCATAAGCTTCATCGTAATTATTGCCATATAAGATAGCCTCTGCCCCTAATTCTTTAACTCCCATAACTTTTAGTAATGGCGTAGCCTCTGGCATTACAATCACTGCTTTTATGCCATAATGTTTTGCACTATAGGCTACGCCTTGGGCATGATTACCAGCACTTGCTGCAATTACTCCTTTGGCTCTTTGGGATGGGGTTAAAGTGGAGATCTTATTAAAAGCACCCCTTAGCTTGAAAGAACCTGTATTTTGGAGATTTTCTTGTTTGACATAAACTTGGGACTGACTAATTTGGCTAAGTTTTGGAGCAAAAGCAAGTTTTGTGTGTTGAGAGATTCCTTCTAAACGCTTTTTAGCGTCAATAAACTTAGCTAGAGCAATCATAAACATAGCCTTTCATATTCAAGTTTAATACAAATATTTTCAATATAAAGTAGGTTATTTTGCTCTAAAATGCTTTTAGCTTCTTGACTTTGTAGTCCTAATTGAATCCATACACATTTAGGTTTATTGGGGAGTTTTATAATTTCTTTAGCAATTCCTTCTAGTGCCTCACTTTTTCGGAAAATATTTAATATTTCTATTTCTCCATTTTTTTTTATAGATTCTTCGCTAAAAGCTTCTTGCAAAGAGTGATAGGCTCTCTTACCTAAAATTTCTCCCCCTTTTGGATAAATAGGGATGATGTTAAACCCTTTTTGGAGGAGATATTTAGCGACTTGATGGCTTGTTTTTGTAGAATCAGGAGAAAGTCCTAGAATGGCTATGTTTTTTGATGTTCCTAGAAGTGTTTTTTTGAGATTGTCTTGCATAAAGTTGTCCTAATTTGTAATTTTAAGCTTTTAAAAAATTTAAAAAATATTGTAACAGAAATTTTTCATAATATTCTTTTTAAGCAATAAAATTTAAAGAAAGAATGGCTAAACTAGGTTATAATTGAGATTATTTTGGTTGTTTAAAGGAAATGAAAATGGCGTTAAGCACAGAAGAGCTAGAAAGGTATAATCGGAATATTTTATTAGAGGGTATGGGGGAAGAAGGTCAGCAGAGATTAAAGAGGGCTAAAGTTTTGGTAGTAGGTGCAGGTGGGCTTGGATCTCCTGTATTGTATTATCTAGCAGCAGCGGGTGTAGGTGAAATTGGGATATGTGATGGGGATATTTTAGATTTAAGTAACCTTCAAAGACAGATTTTACATAATACGCAAGATTTACAAAAAAATAAAGCACAATCTGCTAAGGAAAAGCTAGAGATTTTAAATCCAACTCTTAAAATTAATACTCATAAAGAGCGATTAAATGTGAATAATATTTTAGGGATTTTGAAAGATTATGATTTAGTGATCGAAGCCACAGATGCTTTTGTTTCAAAGTTTTTAGTCAATGATGCCTGTGTTTTGGCGAATAAAGTTTTAGTAAGAGGGAGTGCTTTACACTTTTGCGGACAGGCTATGAGCATTAAACCCAAAGAGAGTGCTTGTTATGCTTGTCTTTTTGATAAGCCCCCCAAAGGAGCTGTTTTAACAAGTGCTGAAGTAGGGATTTTAGGTTCAGTAGCAGGCCTTTTTGGTTGCATTGAAGCTAATGAAGCTATTAAAATACTTACAGGGGTTGGCAAACCGCTTTTTAATCAATTACTAAGCTGCGATATTAGAGATATGGAGTTTAGAAAAATTAATATAAAGCGCAATCCTTGTTGTAGAGTATGTGGAGAGAATGGCTTAAATGCTCTTGATTCTAAGTTCTATACTTAGAATTATCGGAGTGTTTCTATATAATATCCAATATCCTCCATATCTTTTTTGGTGTAACGTTGGGCGATTTGGTTTTTAATAAAACGTGATTGTCCTTGAAAGGTTTGGTTTTGGTAGTTTTTAAGTTCATCAGCAATATCTGTGGCTTTCCAAGTGTTAATAGGGGGCTTATTAGCAACAGAAACTTCTGCATTTTTTCCATGACAGGTCGCACAATCTCTTTGAAAAAGCTTTTCCCCGTTTTCTAAATTCGCTTGTTTATTAGCAGAATTAACTTTACCTGTGCCAATTAAGCTTTCTAAAAAATTTTTTTCTTGTAGGGTTAAATCCTCATCTTCACGAATAACTTGAATATCTTTTGCACCTAGATTTTTAGAATATTTTTTTAAGATAGCTTTAATTTCTTCTCCAAACTCACCTTTGAGTTCAAAACACACACAATCTTCAGCATTTAAAAAACTAAGGCATAAAACAATCAATAAAAAGATTTTTTTCATAAATATACTCCATAAAGTCTTTAAAATATTTTTGCAATTCTGCCAAAAAAATATTTAATTTTTTATTTCCATATCTTACAATAATTAAAAGCTACTTTAGGTAGGATATTTTATAATTCTAGTTGCCTGAGTGAAACGTGATTTTATTTTTGGGTCCAACACATTGAGTAGTGCTGGTCATATAGACTTCTTTGTGTGATGGTGTTTTCGTTATTAGTCTCTTAAGTTGAGATGAGAATCTGCCGCCTAATAAGAAGCTTATGATTGGAATTTTTGCCATTTATGGGCTTACACGAATAGAACGTTCACTTGGGTTTTTAATTTTTAAAGTTTTTAGGTTAAAGATTTTAAAGATTAAAAATAAAGGTGAAATATGGAGATTGTGATTGTTGGAAGTGGTGGTAGAGAATATGCCATTGGTTTAGCATTACAAAAAGAATGCAGGATTGATGGAATCTATTTTTATCCCGGCAATGGCGCAACAGAAAAATTAGGGAAAAATATTAACTTTAAAACCGATAAAGATTTTGTAGAATTTGCAGTAAGGCAGAAAATAGGGCTTGTTGTAATAGGTCCTGAAGCTCCTTTGGTAGAAGGTTTAGCGGATATATTAAGAGAAAATGATATTTTAGTTTTTGGTCCTAGTGCGAAGGCTGCTAGATTAGAGGGGTCTAAGGTTTATATGAAAGAATTTGCAAGAAAATATGATATTCCAACCGCAACATTTTTGCAAACACAAGACTATACAGAAGCTTGTAGATTTATAGAGTCTTTAAATCTTCCTATTGTTCTTAAAGCAGATGGTTTATGTGCGGGTAAGGGCGTAATCATTGCTCAAAGTTATGCAGAGGCAAAAGCTACCGCTAAAGAGATGCTAAGTGGTAAGGCTTTTGGGGATTCTGGTCGAAAAATCGTGATTGAAGAATATTTAGAGGGTTTTGAATTATCCGTCTTTGCAATGTGTGATGGTAAGGATTTTATACTTTTGCCTGTTGCACAAGATCATAAACGACTATTAGATGGTGATAAGGGTCCTAATACTGGAGGAATGGGGGCTTATGCTCCATCTTCTTTGGCAACTCCTGCACTCCTTGAAGAAATTAAAGAGACGATTATTGATCCTACTTTAACAGGTATGGAAAGAGAGGGAAATCCCTTTAGCGGTGTTCTTTTTTGCGGTATTATGGTGGTGAAAGATAGACCTTATTTGTTAGAATTTAATGTCCGCTTTGGGGACCCAGAATGCGAAGTATTAATGCCTTTATTTAAAAGAGGGCTTTTAGATTGTTTTATGGCTTGCGCTAAGGGTGATTTGCAAAAAATTGATTATGAATTAGAGGAGAATGTTTGCGTTGGTGTGGTGGTTGCTTCTAAAGAATATCCTTATAAAAATTCCAAAAAAGAAAAAATTACTTTTTTAGATACTGCTACTCCTTTGGAAAATGCTTCTATCATTTTTGCTGGGGTAGAAAGAAGTGGAAAGTATCTTTTAGCAAGTGGTGGAAGAGTTCTTGTATGTGTGGGTAAGGGTAGAAATGTCAAAGAAGCGGCTAAAAATGCTTATGGAATAGTGAAAACTATAAAGTTTGATGGAATGCAGTTTCGTAAAGATATTGCCCATCAGGTGTTGGAGAAATAATGAAAGTAGAGCAAATTGAAGAAATACTTGCAAGAGAAGAGTTACAAATAGCTCCCTTATGGAAACGATTTGTTGCTTTTGTAATTGATGAATTACTTATAAGTATGATAATAATTGGGATTGCTTGGGAGGCGATCTCGCAAAACTCTCAAGATATAGAAATTGTCTTAAAGATTGTATCAGATTATACATTCTCAATGCTTGGGATTGCTCTTGTTTACCATTGGCTTTTTGTCAAACTTTATGGGGCAACAATAGGCAAAATGGTAGTTAGGATTAAGGTTATTGAAGTGGCTCTTTTAGATAATCCCAGTGTTATGCAATCCTTTTTACGCTCTTTAATGAGATTATTAAGCATAATCTTGACTTATATTCCTTTTATATTCATTCTAAGTAGTAAGATTTATCAAGGTTTGCACGATAGAATTGCCAATACTATTGTTATAGAGATTAAGTAATGTTTTTGAGAAAAAGTGCTTCTTTAATTACTCTTGCAACCCTTATAATGATGCCTAGCATTATAAATGCTAGACCTTCTATTAAGCATTTTGGTAAAAATCAAGAAGTTGTTTTTGAGTTTTTAGCCGATGATGTGGAGTATGATAAGGCACAAATTATAGGAAAAGGCAATGTCACTATTATCAATTTAGATTATTTTGTAACGGCTAATAAAGCCATTTATGATACACAAACAGGAGAAATAACGCTTATAGATAGTGTTAATGCCTATAAAGGAAATTCGCTTTATTTAAAGGCACAAAAGGTGAAGATTAAAATCCAAGAGGATTATTCTTTTTTAGAGCCTTTTTATTTGCAAGAGTTACAAAGTGGTTTATGGGTAGATTCTAAGAGTGCGGAATTTGATGGCAGTGTTTATCAGCTAGAAGATGCTACGCTTTCAGCTTGTAGTGTGCATAACCCTATTTGGAAGATTCAAGCCTCACAAGGGGAATATGATGCTAATAAAGAGTGGTTAAAAGTGTGGCACCCTCGTTTGTGCGTGTATGATATACCTATTTTGTATTTTCCTTATTTATCTTTTTCAGCGGGCTACCAAAGGAAAAGCGGTTTGCTCTACCCAATAGTTGGGAATTCTCGTGATGATGGTTTGATTTACTCACAGCCTATCTTTGTTGCTCCAAATAATTGGTGGGATATGACTTTCTCTCCACAAATTAGGACGAAAAGAGGTGTAGGATTTTATGATGAAATTCGGGTGGTTGATGATAAAAATCAGATTTTTTGGTTAAATTTTGGAATTTTTAGAAATACGGATAGTTATCAAAATACTTATAATTTAGAAAATCAAGAACATTATGGAGTGCAGCTTGAATATTCACGCAAAGACTTATTGACAAAATCGCATAATTATTTCCGTGAAGATGGTTTATATGCAGATATTTCTCAAATTTCTGATATTGATTATTTTAAAACTCAAACGGAGAGGGCAAGGGAGAGGGCAGATTTACAGGGTAGTTTGCTTACTTCGCGTTTAAGTTATTTTTTAAAAAGCGATAATGATTATATAGGACTTTATGGTAGATATTATTCTGATTTAGAAAAAACAAGCAATGCAGAAACTCTGCAGACATTGCCAGAGATTCAATATCACCGACAAATAGATAGTATTTTAGTGGATAATTTTTATTATTCCTTTGATTATGGTGTGAAAAATTATACAAGACCCATAGGTTATCGTGCGATTCAACAAGAAGCGAGATTGCCTTTTATTTATACGCAAAGTTTATTTGATGATTATATAAATGTTTCTGTATCGCCAGTATTTTATGGAACAATGGTAAATTATAGTAATACTTCTAGTTTGCATTTAGAAAATGGAAGATATTTTAGCCATCATTATGTTTTTAGTGGGGATATGGATTTGGTAAAAAAATATACTAATTTTGGGCATACTCTAAACTTGGGCTTGCAATATACATTGCCTGGAGCTGATAATAAAAAGGGAAGCTTTACGGATTTTTTTGAATTGCCCGGAGATAGACAGGAGTTTTTATTAAGTGGCTCTCAATATTTTTATGATTTAGAGAATGTTTTATTATTATCCCATAGAATTAATCAGGCTTTTTATTTTGAGAGTGCTAATCAACGCGTAGGGGAACTTCAAAATGAAGTCCAGTATTTTTATAATTATCGTTGGAGATTTTTAAGCAGTATTTTTTATTCCCATTCAAGAGGCAAAATATCCGAGGCTACCCATCAAGTTGAGTATAAAGAGGATTTTTTAACAGGAACATTTAGCCATTTTATTCGTGAGCAATTTGCTAGAAATGATATTGTAAAAGGGAGATTTGGAGAGGCAAATTATATTAATGCAGGACTTAAAAAAGAATTTGAAAATTTTAATTTATATGCTAATGTTGGTTATGATTATAAAGAAAATTATTTCAAGACTTGGCAAATTGGTATTGATACAGAAATTCGGTGTTTTGCCTTTGGGATTAAATATGTCAATACAATCAATCCTGTGCTAACCACTAGGGGGGCTGAAGCAAGAGATGATAAGCATGTTCTTTTAACGGTTAAGTTTATACCGCTTTTAAGTAGTGATGTAAAGATTGGTAATTAAGAAGGAGGTAAGGATTTGGATTTGTTAGGGAACTCACAGCATTCTCCAAGACGTAAGATCTTTTTTGAGAATCGTGAAGATGCTTTAGCGAAGTTGTTAAATAATTTACCTCTAAATTTTTTTCTTAAAGAAGATTGCGTAGTAGTAGGAATTTCATTTGCGGGAGTTTATTTTGCTCACAAATTAGCACAAACCATAAAAGCCCCTTTGGCTGTTCTTTTTACTGCTTCTATTTATGCTCCTAATAATCCAGAATGTGAAATTGCTATGGCAACAGAAACTAAAGATGTTGTTATTAATGATTCTTTAGTGGAATCTTTTGGGATTAGTTTGGATTATGTTTATGGCGAAGTAGAGAGGCAATATGACGATAAAATGTTGCCTCTAATTTATCAGCATCGTAAAGGGAATCCTCTGATGTCTTTTAAAAATAAACATGTTTTATTGGTTGATGAAGGTATTGATAGTGGTATTACTGCTTTTGCGTCAATTAAATCTATGGTTACCCTGCAAGCTAAAACAATTTATTGTGCAACACCTGTAGCTCCTTTAGAGGTTGCTAAAGCTATTGAAGAGACAATAGATGGTGTTTTTTGTCTTTATAAATTAAAAGATTTTGTAGATGTTGGGTATTATTATAGGGATTATACAGAAATACCTGTATCTACTATTGAGAAAATTTTTACCCAAATACAATAGCCTTAAGGAGAAATAATGCAAGCAGTGAATCTATCATTTTTAAATCAGCAAGAAAAATACACTTTTGATACTTTTGCGCAATCAACAAGCGGAAGCGTATATTATCAACAAGGCAATAATGTCCTTTTAGCTACCATTGCTATTGATACTGATGAGATTGTAGAAGAGGATTTCTTGCCTTTAACTGTGCAATACATAGAAAAAGCTTATGCCGCAGGAAAGTTTCCGGGTGGTTATGTAAAAAGAGAGGCTAAACCTGGCGATTTTGAAACCCTAAGTGCTAGAATAGTAGATAGAAGTTTGCGTCCGCTTTTTCCTAAAGATTATTGTTACCCTACACAAATTACGATTTTAGTCTTAAGTGTAGAGTCTGATGCGGATTTACAAATTTTAGCTTTAAATGCTGCAAGTGCGGCACTTTTTGTTTCAGAAATACCCATTAGTATTCCTGTTAGTGCTGTGCGTATAGGTAGGATTGATGAAAAGTTTATTGTTAATCCTAGTACCAAAGAATTAGAGCGAAGCACTTTAGATTTATTGGTTAGTGGGGCTAATGAAGATTTATTGATGATTGAAATGCGTAGTTTTGGAGGTATTCAAGCTAAAGGAAATTCTAGTCCTCTTAATTTCACTAATACATTTTTAGAAAATGAATTGGCTTATTTTAGTGCGAATGAAGTTGATGAAGAAACAATTTTAGAAGCTTTAAGGTTAGCACAAGAGATGATAGCGCAAAAAAATAAGCTTATTATTCAGCATTTTTCTCCTTTTCTAAAAGCAGCTATCACTTTAAAAGAGGGTAGAAAAAATTTTGTATGCGATAAAATAGAATCTTATATTAGGCAAAACCATTTAGAAGAATTAAGGGCAGTAATTTATTTGCTTAGTAAAACAGAACGCAATAGTAAGCTTAATGCTTTTGTAAAGAAAATATTGCAAGAGTGGAGGGAGAAAAACCCACAAGATATAGAATATTTACAAGAAAGAGCCTTAGAGACAACCTTGAGGATTAAAAAAGAAATTGTGCGAACTATGATATTAAAAGAGAAAAAAAGAGCGGATGGAAGGAGGCTTAATGAAATCCGCCCTATTAGTATCCAAACTAATATTTTGCCTAATGCACACTCTAGTGCACTTTTTATAAGGGGGCAAACCCAAGCTTTGGTTGTGGCAACTTTAGGTGGAGAAATGGATGCACAAAGTTATGAGTTATTAACCGATAAATGTTCCTCTAAAGAGAGGTTTATGGTGCATTATAATTTTCCTCCTTTTTGTGTTGGGGAGGCAAGTAGTGTATCAGCGCCTGGAAGACGAGAGTTGGGGCATGGAAATTTAGCAAAAAGAGCCTTAGAATCTAGTCTTATAGAGGGAAGATTCAAGGCTATTCGTCTTGTTTCTGAAATTTTAGAATCTAATGGTTCTTCTTCTATGGCAACGGTTTGTGGAGGTTCTTTAGCTCTTGTAGCAGCGGGTGTAGAATGCACTAGTTTAATCGCAGGAGTGGCTATGGGATTAGTTTGTGAGGGGGAAGAGTATGCAGTTTTAACAGATATTATGGGTTTAGAAGATCATGATGGTGATATGGATTTTAAAATAGCGGGTTCAAAAAATGGTATTACAGCTATGCAAATGGATATTAAATTAGTGGGATTAAATATAGAAATCTTAAAAGCAGTATTATTCCAAGCCAAAGAGGCAAGAATGCG
Organism: Helicobacter apodemus; assembly: GCF_000765745.2. Lineage (GTDB taxonomy): Bacteria > Campylobacterota > Campylobacteria > Campylobacterales > Helicobacteraceae > Helicobacter_D > Helicobacter_D apodemus. Next base: position 38,313 of record NZ_JRPC02000008.1, on the reverse strand, counting down.
TATTTTAGAAATTATGGAAGAGGCTAAAAGCAACATTGTTTTAAATGAATCCGTGTTGCCGGCTTTAGAGGTTTTTTCTATTCATCCAAGTAAAATCGTTGAGGTTATAGGACAAGGAGGAAAAACCATTAAGGAGATTATTGAGAAATTTGAAGTTGCTATTGATTTAAATCGCGACAATGGGGAAGTGAGTTTAAGTGGGAAAAATAAACAAAAAGTTTATGGTGCTAAAGAATATATTTTAGGAATTGTCAATAAAGAAAAAGAAGAAAGATTTAATCCTTGGGAAGTTTATAAGGTGGGAGATGTTTATACAGGGAAGATAAAAAAAATCGTGGAGTTTGGGGTATTTGTTGAGTTACCGCAAGGGTATGATGGATTATTGCATATTTCAAGAGTTGTGAATAAGGGTGAGGGGAAAATTTCTGATTATGTAAAAATTGATGAGGAGATAAAAGTAGAGGTTTTATCGGTGAATAAAAATAAGGTAGAGCTTGATTGGATAAGGGGATAATTTTTATTAAAGTTTTAGTAAAAATACTATAATATGTGTGCTTACAAAGCAATAAGTAGGGGATAGATCCGAACAGGCTTTGAAATATAAGGAGAAAATATGAAAAAGTTACTTTTGGCTTTCTTTGCATTAGCAAGTGTTGTGTTTGCCGCTGGTGGTGAAACATTATTATCTTATTCTGTAGAGGGTGAAACCTTATTGTCTTATTCTGCCATTGCTGCAGGTATTGGTTTGGGTATTGCTGCATTAGGTGGTGCGATTGGTATGGGAAACACAGCTGCTGCTACAATCTCTGGTATGGCTAGAAATCCGGGAATTGGCGGTAAATTAATGACAACAATGTTTATTGCTTTAGCAATGATTGAGGCACAAGTTATTTATACACTTGTTATAGCACTTATTTTACTCTATGCAAACCCGTTTTTGGCAATTTTAGGTTTGTAGGATTCAAGGATTCCTTGAATCTATCACTCTTGCGCTGGTGGTGGAATGGTAGACACACCATCTTGAGGGGGTGGCGGGGAGACCCGTGCGAGTTCAAGTCTCGCCCAGCGCACCATATCTTTTCTTTTATCTTTCTTCGTTAAACATTATTTATAGAATTTTATACATTTTCATATAAACTTTAAATTTATAAACAATAATAAAAGTGTTTCTTATTATTAAATAATTATGCTATAATCGTCAAAATATTTTATAAAAATAAGGATTATTAGTAAAATGGAATTTTTGAAAGAAAGCGTTGATTACGCAATTTTTGGAATTTTAGGAATTATGGGGTTTATCGCACTTTGGCTTAGTATTGAGAGGGTTATATTTTTTGCAAAGATTGAATTTGAAGAATATCCTACTTTAGAATCTTTTGAAGATTCTATTACTAAGCATTTAACAACACTTTATATTATTTACTCTAATGCACCTTATGTAGGTTTATTAGGGACAGTTATAGGGATTATGATTACCTTTTATGATATGGGATTAAGTGGGAATATTGATACCAAAGGAATTATGACAGGTTTATCTTTAGCACTAAAGGCAACTGCATTGGGGCTTGCTGTGGCTATCCCAACATTAATTGTTTATAATGCCTTTTACCGAAAGGTTACACTTCTTAGTAATCTTTATAAAACAAGGAATAGCAATGTTAAAGATTCCTAAAAATGAATCCTTAAATATTGTCCCTTTTATTGATATTGTGCTAGTTTTATTAGTAATTGTTTTAAGTGTTTCTACTTTTATCGCTCAAGGAAAGATACCTATTGATTTGCCGCAGAGTTCTAATTCTATACCTAATCAAGACGAAAAAAAGATTCAAATCCTTATTGATAAGGAGAATAAACTTTATTTAGAGGATACTTTGGTAGATTTAGAAACCCTTAAAAATGAGTTAGTAAATCTTAACCCTAAAACTTTAGTAGAATTAAGGAGTGATAAGGATGCTAAATTTGATACTTTTGTCCAAATTATTGATATTTTAAAAGGAAAGGCTCATGAAAATTTCAGCATTGTTACACAACAACAATAGAATATTACATTCTTTTCTCCTAGCAAGTGGAATCTATGGACTCCTTGCTTTTAGTATTTTTTATGTGACGGAAAATTTTATACTTAAAGATGTGGGTTTGCAGAATCAAAGTATTGCTATTTCCTTAAATCAATTTATTCCTAATACTCCACAAATGCAACCTCAAGTCCCAATGCCTCCACTTAAACCTATAGATAAGATTAAGCCTTTGCCTAAGAAAGCTAAACCAAAGCATCATCGTAAGGAGGCTAAAATGGTTCAGCCAATTCCTAAAGAAGTTGTAGAGCCACAGATTCAAAAGGTTGCCGTTAATCCTAATCCAACCCTTACAAATGCTACACCTACTACACCCCAGATGCTAACTTTTAGTAAAAATGATGATCCCCTTTTACTAGCTATTAAACAGGCTATCGATAAGAATCTTCATTATCCAAGAAAGGCTAGAATGATGAGGGTGGAGGGTATTGTTACCCTAGAATTTACTTTGCTTGCAAGTGGAGGAGTTCAAAATGTCAGGATTATAAATTCTTCAGGAAACCCTATTTTAGATAAATCGGCTTTAAGAACTATTTTTGATTCGCAAGAGAGTTTTCCGCTGGTGCAAAATAATATGATTATCCAAATCCCTATTCAATATCACTTAAAGGGTTAAAAACTCTTTAATGTTTTTGACTATCCCTTCAATTAATGCTTCTTTGCTTTGCTCATACCCCCAAGCATTGTGAGGGGTAAGTAATAGTTGATGGGCAATGCTTTTATCTAATAAGGGGTTATTTTCTTGCATAGGTTCTTTAGTAAATACATCAAGCCCTACATAGAATCTTTGTTGCTTTAGTGCTTGTGCTAAATCTTCTTCATTGACAATCCCTCCTCTTCCGATATTGATTAAAATACTATTTTCTTGCAGGAGTGAGAGATTTTTTGCGGACAGTAGATTTTGTGTTGTTGGGTTTAAAGGTGCGTGGATAGAGACTACAAAGCTTGTTTTTAAAAGCTCTTCTAAGGGTAAGGATGGGTAGTCTGTATTGTTGTTTTTACCGCTTGTTGAGTAATAACACACCCTAGCACCAAAAGCTGATGCTAATCTAGCAACCTCTTTTCCAATAGAGCCTAGTCCAATGATTCCCCAGTTTTTGCCATTTAAAAGTTCTAGAGGTAAAGAAAGATTTGTAAAAAGAGGGTTGTTAGCATATTCTCTGCTCTTTACATAAGAATCATAAAAGGGTAATTTGGCACAAAGCCCTAATGCTAACATTAAAGTATGTTGTGCCACACTTTGAGTAGAATATCCCGCAACATTTTTCACAGTTATACCCAATGCTTTTGCGGCTTCTAAATCTACATTATTGGTTCCTGTTGCGGTAATACAAATAAGTTTTAAATCTTGCTTGAGGGCTTCTAAAATCTCTTTATTTAAAACTACTTTATTACTAAGGATGATATTAGCTCCTTTAGAGCGTTGCAGGGTTTCTTCGGGTTTGGTCGTGGGATAGGCAGTGTAAGCTCCAAAAGATTCAAGTCTTGATTGGATATTGCTCTCCCCTAAACTTAAAGCATCTAAAAATACGATTTTGTTTTGCATTGGCTATCCTTTTGGTATAATTTGGACTATTTTACTACAAAAAGGAAAAAAATGCGTAATCATTCTAGAATCGTTTCTGTTTTGCTTGATTCGCTTCCCTATATTAGGCTTTTTAGGGGTTCTAAGATTGTGATTAAGTATGGGGGTGCTGCACAAATTAACCCCCATTTAAAAGAGCAATTTGCTATTGATATTGTTTTGCTTTATATGTTGGGGATTAAACCTATTATTATCCACGGTGGAGGAAAAAGGATTAATGAATTATTAGAAATGCTGCAAATTAAAAGTGAGTTTATTAATGGGCTTAGGGTAACGAGTATGGATGCTTTAAAGATTGTTGAAATGGTGCTTAGCGGTGAAATTAATAAAGAAATTACGGCATTTTTAAATTTTAATGGTGCAAATGCCATTGGTATTAGTGGAAAAGATGCTTCTTTGTTACAGGCTAGAGAAAAAGATAATGGGAAATATGGTTACACAGGAGAGATTACAGAAGTTAGGGCAGAAGTGATTGATAATCTCTTAGAGCAAAATCTTATTCCTGTGATTGCCCCTATTGCTAGTGGCGAGGAATCAGGACATCCGGGGTTTAATGTGAATGCAGATAGTGCGGCAAGCTCTATAGCAATTGCAACCAAAGCTAAAAGGGTTATTTTTTTAACAGATACTAGAGGGGTTTTAGGGGAGGATAAAGAAATTTTAGAGAGTTTGAAACTCCAAGATGCTCAAGAATTAATTACAAAGGGTGTGATTGTTGGAGGTATGATACCTAAGGTGGAGGCATGTTTGGAATGTGTAAAACAAGGTGTAGAAAAGGCACATATTATTGATGGCAGAGTTCCACATTCGCTTTTATTAGAGCTTTTTACCTCTGCTGGAATAGGAAGTCAGTTTATAGCAGAGTAGAAAATTTTTAGATTTATTTTAGGGATATTAAGTCTTTAATGTTAAGAGTATTAAGGAGGATAATTTAGAAGTATCTCTTAGGATTATTGTTTTAATCCTAAGAGAGTGTTGAGAATCTGATCGGCTGTAGTAACGGATTTAGAGTTTGCTTGGAAACCTCTTTGCACGACAATAAGTTGCGTTAATCCTCTACTAAGGTCTGTATTACTCATCTCTAATTTAGAAGCTTCTACAGCTGCCCTACCTCCTGTTCCAGCTGTTCCTATGGTAGCTCGTCCAGAATTTGGACTTTCTGAATACAGATTGCTTCCAGATTCCTGCAAGCCCTCATAATTTGCAAATGTTGCAATAGCTACCTGGGCTAAAGCGAGATTGCGTCCATTGTTAAAAATGCCTATCATTGTGCCTGTTTTATCAAAGTAGAATTCTTTAAATTGTCCTGATGGATAGCCATCTCCATTAACATTTGTAGCCGCAGACTCTGAACCTGTGCTTGTAAGCCCAGAGTGTCCTCCTGCTGTCCCAAAATCTAAATTAATATTTTGCGGAAAAGCCGCTCCATTGTTAGGTTTAAATTGGATAGTAGAAGGGTTAAACCCTAGTAATTCGCCTTGATCCCCAAAGGTTACACTACCCCCTTCTAAGATATTCGGTCTTTGTGCGCTAGCCCCAAGTAATTCGGCAGGTTCTGGAACGGTAACTTTCCAACTCCATTCTTTATCCCTAACTTTGGTGAAGTCTATGGTTAAATTGTGTTTATTCCCAAGGCTATCATAAATGGCAATCGTTGAAGCAAACTTAGCCATTCTTAAGCCACCAGAGGTTGTAACATTTCCTCCTTCTACTAATACCCCTGTATTTAAGGCTTTCATTTGATTTTTGAAAAGAACATTCGTAGTTGTCAGCGTATCATTATAAGCAGAGACAAATATGTTAAGGTTATCATATGCAGGTTGGGTTAAACCGGTTCCTATACCTATTGCATTGGCACTTGCATTAAAACCATCTTGTTTATTTTCAATCGCAAATTGTCCACTATTATTGAGTATTACTTTAACGCTAAAGGTTGATTGCACAAAAGTTCTATTAGCAGCGGCAGTCGCTGCTGCAGCGGAATCTCCCCCAAATTGTTTCACCTTGTTTGCATCTTGTTGTAACAAGGCTCTTAGATCTTCTGTCGTGCGGAAATTTCCAGAGGCAGAATCCGCGTCTGTTTGTTGGGTGTAGGTGTATCTAAAGGCAGTAGTTACAGCAATAGTAGAGCTATCGGCAAAAGCTGTTCCTCCTGTGATTCTAGCCCTTATATTTTTTTTGCTTGCGTCGCCATCAATTTGGTTGGTATTTTGCAAGATAAGTTGTCCGCTTCTAATGAGGGCTTCTACCCCAGTCTTATCTTTTTGGTTATTAATGGCTACTTGTGCAGTCAGTAAATTTGAAGATCTAGAAGTTTGTGGATTATTTGTCCAAGTAATATTGACTTCATTAATGGTAATAGTAGTAGAACCCACATAAGCACTATCAATTTTTAGGGGTTGTGAAGTAGCGGTTTGATAGCTTACCCATATGCCTTGACTTTCTTGTAGGCGAATTGCTTCTCCCGCATCATTAAACATAACTCCCATATCTTGTTCAACTTCAAGCTGTCTATCTTTCGTATCATAAATTCTATCTAATCCACCGGCTAAGTAGTTATTGGTCGCTGTGCTATCTAGTGAGCTTGGGAGGGTAGTATGCTCTGTTTTTACCCCACTTGTTAAATTAATAGCTCCTGTAAGATTTCTAGTTGCTTTTGCTGGGATAGTAAGGCGAGGGTCAATGGTGATGTTTCCAGTGGGTCTAGTAGAATCGACAGTTCCTGCACCAGATGAATTAGATGATTCAATTTCCCCTAAATCTCTAAGCCAACCTTGAACTATGTACCCACTTGTTGTTACAAGATTTCCCACCGCATCAAAAGAAAATCCTCCATCTCTTGTATAAAGATGAGATATACCGCCATTTCCACTTACTACAAACATACCATTTCCTGTTAGTGCTAAGTCTGCCTTTCTGTGAGTGTTTTGTAAAGATCCTTGTGAGAAAACTTTTGTTGTGGTTTCTATCCCTGTTCCAAGTCCTACAGAATAATCATTAACACCACCAAAACCTGCATATGGGACTGTTGCACCGCGTTGAGTTTGGACAATCATAGTAGAGAAATCTGCACGGGAGTATTTAAAGCCATTTGTATTGACATTGGCAATATTGTTAGATTCGACATCTAATGCAATTTGATGAGCCTGCATACCGCCGACTCCTGACCATAGAGATCGTAACATTTGCAATCCTTTCTATAAAAAGTATTTTGTGGTGAGTAAAGCAAATAGTATTCCAACTTTGTAGTGTGCTTAAAGGCGATAGATTATGTAGGGGTTAAGAGAAATTTTTAGATAAAAGCATTTGTGAAATCTCTTGAGTGCTGCCGCAAAAATGCTCTTGAAATTGTGTTCTATTAAAGGTTTTTTGCCGTTTTGCTAGTTGTAAAGTATGGGTTGTAATGAGTGATTGTAAATGCTCTTTTAGAATCACTCCTTTTAAAAATTGTCCTACTTCTTTAATCCCTATACTTTTAGCCCATTGGTGGGTATTTCCAAAGTCATTTAAGAGGGTTGTTGCTTCCTCTATAAGACCTTTTTGTAGCATAAGATGTGTTCTTTTTGTGATGTTTTCTTTAAGTTCTTCTTTGCATAAGAGTATTTCATAAATTTCGCAATTCTTTAAAAGGGGTATTGGGGGATTTTGTTGAAAATATTGTGTAGGGGTTAAAGAGGTGCTAAAATAAATCTCTAGAGCTTTATTGGTGCGGTAGGCGTCATTGGGATGGATTTTTGTCGTCTTATCTATAGAGTTTAGATACATAAAGCGGGATTCTTGGGTTGGGAATCCCTTGATTTTTTCTTGTATTGTTATTTTTTGCTCTTGAGTGAGTTTGGGGAATGTTGAGAGACCCTCTAAGAGTATTTTTAAATAAAAACTTGTTCCACCAACAATTAAGAGGTTTTTTTGATAGTTTTTTGCATAGGCTTTAGCCCTTTGGTATTCTTGAATAAAAATTTGTGCATTATGTGTTTCTTTTGGGTGTAAAACATCTATGCCAAAATGGGGTATTTCTCCTCTTTGCTCTTTAGAGGGTTTTGCAGAGGCGATATTGATTTGTTGGTAAATGCTTAAAGAATCTAAAGAAAGTATAATGGCATTTAATCTATTTGCAAGATTTAAAGATAGGTCGGTTTTGCCAGATCCACTTGCTCCTAAAATGGCAATTTCTCTCAAGCAAAATTCTTAGAAGCTAAAATGGCTTCAAAAAGGGCATTCCTTAGAGCATTTTTTTCTAGACTTGCTATTCCTTGAGCAGTAGAGCCTCCAGGACTCATTACGCTTTCTTTTAAAAGTGTGGGATGTTGGGCTTGAAGCAGTGTTCCAAAGCCATCAAATAATGTTTTAACTATTTTAGTGGCTTGCTCTCTAGTTAGTCCATTAGTTACTCCAGAATCTATCATAGATTCTGCAATAAGGGCTAGAAAAGCTGGGGAGCAACCACTAAGAGCTGTTGCTATTGGGAATAATGTTTCTTCGAGCCAAATGCAGCCCCCAATGGCATTGAAAATTTCAAAGGCTTCGTTTTTGTAAGATTTATCACCGCATAAACTTGTAATAGATTTACCAACACTAGCACAAACATTAGGCATTGCACGGATATAGTGTTGTGATTTTATGGTTTTTTGTAGGGTTTCTAAGGGGGTGGCATTTAGTATGGAGTAAAGACATTTTGCTTCTCCTAGGAATTGAAAGCTATGAAGTGCATAAGGCTTTATACAGAGTAAGACTTCTTGGTTATCTATTTCAATCTCTTGGGGAGTATACTTGGGGGTTGCTTGGATTGGTAGGCAGAAGTCTTCAATCTTTTTAGAATCTCTGCCACACACCTGTATTTGAAACTTTCCTTTTAAGCCCTCGCAAATGGCTTTTGCCATTTTTCCATAGCCTATAACAAGGAGTGTTTTCATATCTTAGCATTAAAATCAAAAAACTTTGAGATAGGTTCTGATAAGCCAAAATTTTCATATCTAAAACTTTCTAAAATGACTTGAGCCATAGTGAGGTTTTCAAAGTTAAACAATAAGGGTGCTAGGAAATTTACCGTAGATTCTTCAATAGGTTCTCTAATGCAGACAATGTTTAGTATTGCAAGTTTGGTATTTGCTGGGTCTATATTGGTTTTTCCTGGTAATTCTAAAAGTGCTTTAATGGGAGAGGGAATTTCAAATTGATAATCTGTTCGCATTGTGTAAGGATTAACTAAAGTAAAAGAAATCCCATCATCTCCGCAACTTTTTAGTTGCATAAAAGTTTCATCATCTTTTGCAATTTTTTCTAATGTCATTTTTTGGATATGCTCAAATCCTAAGATTGGAGATTTTACTAGAAATTCCATACGCTTGAACCTTGTAAAAATCATTTTCTAAAGAATAAAAATTTTATACCAAAATTCTAGCGTAATAAAAGCAAAAAATCAATTTTTGTTTAGAAATTTATAAAACCTACATAGAACTTAAGTTATAATTGCAAATAAATCTAAAAAATATTGTTGATATATTTTAGGCAAAAAATATCATTTCTCATCTCTAATTTTTAAGGAATAAAAATGATGAAGTTTTTTAAAATTTGTTTTTTGAGCATAGGTATTTTAATAGGTTTTATAGGACTTAGTGCTTGTTCTTCAAAAACTAATAGTGGTTTAGCCCTTGATGAGATTAATAAATCTGCAGATTATTGGTATGAAAATATGCTTAAAGAAATTCGTAATGGGGATTTAGAGAAAGCAGATAGTTACTTTGTTTCTTTGCAAAGTGAGCATTTAAACTCTCCTTTGCTTTCTGAAGCAATGCTTATTTTGGGTAGGGCTCATATGCAAGCAGAGGAGTATCTTTTAGCAAGTTTTTATTTTGATGAATTTATTAAACGTTTTGGAGATGAAAAGAATATTGATTTTGTAGAATTTTTAAAATTGCAGGCAAATTATTTTGCCTTTGCAAAACAGCATAGAGACCAGCAACTTTTAATAGATTCTATTAAATTAGCTGAAAAGTTTGGTGAAAAATATCCTTATTCACGTTATCGCCCATTTTCGGATATGATATTGCTAAGACTTCAATTAGCTAATCTTAGTTTGGAAAAAGAGATTATAAGGGTTTATAAAAAGAAAGATAAGGAACAAGCTGTCGAATACTATCAGAAAAAAATTGATGAAAATGCTTGGATGAAAGATATTTTTTATCAAGAAGCAAAGTCGCCTTGGTATCAGAAAATCTTTGAATGGTAGGAAATATGCAATTAGAACGTTATGGAGAATTCCCAAAGCAATTACCAATAATTATTGAAGAGGATATGTTTTTGTATCCTTTTATGATAGTCCCTCTTTTTATTGGTGATGAGGAAAGTATTAAAGCTATAGATGTAGCAATAGAGGGTGGAGATAAACTCATTTTTATTACAGCTTCTAAAAATAGAGACAATGATGAGGAAGAATCCTTTTATGATGTTGGTGTAATTGGCACTATTATGCGTCGTGTTGTATTGCCAGAGGGAAGGGTAAAGATTCTTTTTCAAGGTTTAAGCCGCGGAAGTATTTTAGGAATTGTTTCTAAAAGCCCTTTGGTGGGAGAAATTGCACCTATTCTTTCAAGCAGTTATGATGCCAGTCGAGTTGAAGCGATTTTATCGGTTTTAAAAGAGAAGTTACGCACTCTATATAGTGTCTCACAGATGTTTCCGCAAGATTTATTAAGGAGCATTAATGAGACTATGGATCCCAATCGTGCCGCAGATTTAATCGCTAGTGCAGCAAGGCTCAAAAAAGAGCAAGCTTATAAAGTTTTTAAAGAAAATGATCCTGAAGAACGACTTGTAACGCTTATTGATATTATTATGGAAGAGATTAAAGCCCAACAGATTCAAAAAGAAATTAAAAATAAAGTTAATTCTCAAATGGAAAAAATTAACAAAGAATATTTTTTGAAAGAGCAATTAAAGCAAATCCAAAAAGAGCTTGGAGTAGATAATAGCAAAGATGTTGAAATAGAGGAATATAGGAAAAAATTAGAGGGTTTTAAGGATGTAATGAGTAAGGATGCTTATAAAGAGATTACTAAACAAATCAATAAGCTCTCCCGAATGCATCCTGATAGTGCAGATGCGAATTTATTGCAAAATTATATAGAACTTGTTTTAGAGATTCCTTTTGGGAGCTATTCTACAAAGACTTTAAAAATAGCAGAAGTAGAAAATCAGCTCAATAAAGATCATTATGCCTTGCAAAAACCCAAAGAAAGAATTGTTGAGTATTTTGCTGTGCGAGAACTTCTTGCTTTAAGGGGGCAGAAGAAAAATGATTCTAAGGGAACGATTTTGTGTTTTTATGGACCTCCGGGGGTTGGTAAGACAAGCCTTGCTAACTCTATTGCCATAGCCTTAAAGCGGAAGCTTATTAGGATTGCACTTGGTGGTTTAGAGGATGTTAATGAGTTAAGGGGGCATAGACGCACTTATATTGGGGCAATGCCTGGTAGAATCGTGCAAGGATTAATTGATGCTAAGGAGATGAATCCAGTCGTTGTTTTAGATGAAATTGATAAAATTCATTATTCTTTTAGGGGAGATCCCTCTTCGGTATTGCTAGAGATTTTAGATCCTGAACAAAATAAAGAATTTAGAGATTATTACACAAATTTTAGCTTAGATTTATCCCAAGTTGTTTTTATCGCCACTGCTAATGATATTACACAGATTCCAGCTCCTTTGCGCGATAGGATGGAGTTTATTAATATCAATAGTTATACGCCAAGCCAAAAGGAGCAAATCGCTAAAAAATACCTTATTCCACAAGAGTTAAAGAAACATGGCTTAAAAAACTTTGAAATTTCTTTTACTTTGCCTGCTATTAAGGTTTTGATTGAGAAATATACAAGGGAAGCAGGGGTTAGGAATCTAAGACGCAAAATCGCACAAATTTTGCGTAAAGTTGCTAAAGAGATTCTTAGGGGCAATCAAGAAAAGATAACCATTACACCCAAAAACATAGGAAATTATCTTGACAAAATTGTTTTTGAGTTTGAAAATGCTGATAAGAAAAGTGAGGTAGGGCTTGTCAATGGTTTAGCTTGGACAAGTGTTGGTGGCGATGTCTTAAAAATTGAGGCTTTGAAAATTAAAGGCAAGGGGAGTTTAAACCTTACAGGAAATTTAGGCGATGTGATGAAAGAGAGTGCCAAAATTGCTTACTCTTATGTGAAGTCCTTAATTGATAGTGGAGAATTAAAGGTTGATAAGACATTAATTGCGATAGTTCAAAAGAATAAAAAGCCAGAGATTGAAACAAGCATTTATAATTGTTTTGATATTCATTTACATGTGCCAGAGGGTGCTACACCAAAAGATGGTCCAAGTGCGGGAATAGCCATAGGGAGTGCTTTGGCCTCCATTTTTACTAATCATCCCGCTAAAAGTACATTAGCTATGACAGGAGAATTGACCTTGCGGGGGAAAGTCTTGCCTATTGGTGGATTGCAAGAGAAGCTTATTGCTGCGTATAAAAGTGGGATGAAAGAAGTGCTAATCCCTAAGAAAAACTTTGAGAGAGATATAGATGAGATACCCCAAGAAGTTAAAGAGGGATTGCAAATATATCCTGTTGAGCATTTTAAAGAAGTCTTAAAGTATGTTTTACGTTAATGCAAAGCTTCTTGCCTTTTAAATTAGATTCTATAATTTGCGGGATTGATGAGGCAGGGAGAGGTTGTATAGCAGGTTCGTTATTTGTATGTGGGGTAGTTTTAAGCCAAAATATTCCCCTTGCCCTAAAAGTGCAATTAAAAGATTCTAAAAGCCTCTCTGAATCTAAACGCAATATCTTAGCCTCCCTTATTCAACAATTTAGTGATTTTTATTTAGTGAAAAAAACACACCAAGAGATTGATGATAAGGGCTTATCTCTTTGCCTTAAAGAGGCTTTAAAAGAAATTTTGCAGAATTTAGAAGCTTCACAATATATTTTTGATGGAAATTGCAAATTTGGGGTAGATTTGTTACAAACGCTTATAAAAGGAGATAGCAAACTCTCTTGTATTAGTGCAGCAAGTATTGTGGCAAAAAATGCTAAGGATAAAGAAATGCGAGATTTAGATACCCTCTATCCCCAATATGGTTTTAAGAAAAATAAAGGCTATGGAAGTAAAGCCCATTTAAAGGCTATCAAGGATTATGGTTATTGTGCCATTCATAGAAAGAGCTTTAAGCTAAAATCGCTAATGCAAAATTCTAATGAGACTTTATTTGGTTATAATATTTAGGTATTGAAATTTAGGAGTGAAAAAGGTGGAAGATTTAAAGCAAATGGATTTAGATTATGTTTTGCATACTTATGCGCGCGATTATACGCATTTTGTAAAAGGTAGTGGGGCTAGATTGTTTGATGAGAGTGGGAGAGATTATATGGATTTTGGTTCGGGCATTGCTGTGTGCAGTGTGGGGTATGGGAATGAACGTTTAGCAAAAGCTATTAGCGAACAAGCTTATAATCTTATTCATACTTCTAATCTTTATGGTATTGAACCCCAAGCAAGACTTGCTAAAAGGCTCGTAGAATTAAGCGGTTATGATATGAGGGTGTTTTTTGCTAATTCTGGAGCGGAAGCTAATGAGGGTGCATTAAAGATTGCAAGAAAATTTGGGGAGCAATTAGGGGGGATTAAACGTTACCAAATCATTACTTTAGATTCTTCTTTTCATGGACGCACTATTAGCACCTTAAAGGCTACTGCACAGAGCAAAATGCACGATTATTTTGGTCCTTATCCCGATGGTTTTGTGTATGCTAAGGATTTAGCAGAAATTCCCTCTAAGATTAGTGATGTTACTTGTGCGGTTTTGTTAGAATTAGTGCAAGGTGAGGGAGGGATTACTCCTTTTAAGAGGGAGGAGATACTGCATTTAGAGAAGTTTTTAAAAGCAAAAAATATTCTTTTAATGATTGATGAGGTGCAAACTGGCATTTACCGAAGTGGAGAGCTTTTTGCTTCACAAAAATATGGGATAAATCCTGATGTTATAACCACCGCAAAGGGTTTAGGTGGGGGTGTTCCTATTGGTGCTGTAATGACAACTTTGAAAGATATTTTTGTCCCTGGTGAACATGGAAGCACTTTTGGCGGGAATTTTTTATCTACTAGGGCAGGTTTAGAGGTTTTAGAGATTTTAGAAGAGGAGAGAAGTAGCGGGAGATTGGAGAGGACAATAACATGTTTTAAAGATAGATTGAAAGATTTGCAAAAAAGCTATCCTGAAATATTTATAGAAGAAGTAGGCTTGGGATTAATGCGTGGTTTGAGAATGCGTGATGTGGAATCTTTAGAGAAGTTTATAAAAAAGGCAAAGGAAAATCGCGTTTTAATCCTTAAAAGTGGTAAAAATACTGCACGATTCTTGCCTCCTCTAACTATTACTTTAGAAGAGATGGAGGAAGGGTTTAAGCGATTAGAGAAAGCTATAGGGGATTTGGGGTAATTTAAATTTCCTCTAAAGCTTTGCTTAAGTCAATATGGCAATAACCTTGAGGGTTTTTCGCTAAATATTTTTGATGATAGGATTCTGCAAGATAAAAATTTTCTAACATTCCTATTTCTGTTTGAATCTGTTGGGTTAAGGTTTTTTGTAGGGTATCAACGAAACTTTGAATTTCTTTAAGCATAGTTAAATCTTGTGTGAATATGCCAGAGCGGTATTGTGTGCCAAAGTCATTACCTTGATAATTAAGTGCAAAAGGGTCAATAATGCTAAAAAACCGCTTTAAAATCTCATCTAGGCTTAAAATGCTCTCTTCAAAGATAAGTTCTAAAGCCTCTGTGGCACCTGTTTGCCCTGTGCATACTAAGGTATAATTAGGGCTTGGTATTTTAGAGTTTGCATAGCCTACTTGAGAACTTACCACACCTTTTAGTAAATCAAAATATCCTTGAATCCCCCAAAAACAACCACCTGCTAGATAAATAGTTTGTTGCATAGAAGTCCTTTTCTTTACTTAATTTTTACTCAATCTCGCCATTAGATTTTACTTTATCTTTCTATAATGTAGAATGAAATTTTAAGCTTTAATGCTAAGTTTTCAATGGATTGTATTTATATTGATTAAGGAGAGAGAATGCAAAAGATATTTTTAAGTCTTGCTTTAGGGATATTTTGTCTCGCACAAGAAAAGATTATAATCGCTCATAGGGGAGCAAGTGGCTATTTGCCCGAACATACTTTAGAGGCTAAAACATTAGCCTATGCTATGAATGCTAGTTATATCGAACAAGATTTAGCGATGAGCAAAGATGATTATTTGATTGTGATTCACGATTTATATTTGGATAAGGTAAGTGATGTAGCCCAAAAATTTCCAAATAGAGCTAGAAAAGATGGGCATTATTATGTGATTGATTTTACTTTAGAGGAGCTTAGAAGTTTGCGTGTGAGTGAGGCTTTTAATGCCAAAGAAAAAGAAAGAATTCCTATTTATCCTAAGCGATTTCCTGTGGGTAAATCGTATTTTACTTTGCATACTTTTGAAGAAGAGATTGAGCTTATTGCAGGATTAAATCAAATCTTTGGCAAAGATATAGGTTTATATGTTGAGATTAAAAAACCTTGGTTTCATACTCAAGAGGGAAAGGATATTGCTAAAAAGACTTTAGAGGTGTTGAGGCGGTATGGTTATACTACTAAAAATAGTAAAGTGTATCTGCAAAGCTTTGATTACCCTAACTTACTTTATATTAAAAAAGAGCTACTGCCTAAGATGAATATGGATTTAAAACTCATCGCCCTAGTAGATGAACACCCCTCCAAAGAAACCTATGAATTTATCAAAGGAGAGTGGAGGGCTTATGATTTTTCTTATTTTCTAAGGGATGAAAACTATCCAGAAATTGCAAAAAATGTTGATGGGTTAGGTATTTGGAATAATTTAATTTTTGATATTACAAAGAGTAAAAAGGGGGCTATTGTGCCTAATAATCTTGTCAAGAATGCCCACTTAAATGGTTTGGAAGTGCATACCTATACCGCTAGAAGTGATGCTCTGCCTAAGTTTGCTTCTTCTTTGGAGGAGCTTTTAGAGGCGATTTTGTTTAAAGCAGGTGCTGATGGGATTTTTACAGATTTTCCAGATACAGCTTTGAAGTTTGTGCAAGAGAAAAATATGCAAAAGTAGTGAAAAATAGTCGCAAGATGCTTGTAATTTAAACATTAGTTATTTACTATTATAAAACTTGACAATAATAGACTAAAGTTATATAATGCTCCTGAAATAAATCTTCAAGGAGTTCTTATGAATCTTTTAGAAAAATTTACCAATGCCTTACAAGAGACTTTAGAGCAAGGAGCATCCTTGGCACTGCATAATAAAAATCAAGAAATTGAATCTATCCATTTGTTTTGGGCGATGCTTACTCATTCTAATTCTTTGCTTAATCAAGCTCTTAATCGCTTAAATGTTGATAATGTAGCCTTGGAGTTAGAGGCAAAAAGTATTGCTAATAATTTACCCAAAAGCTCTTCTGTGATGAAAGAAAATCTCAAAATTTCTAAAAGTTTAAATGAGGCTTTTAATCTTGCTGAAGGTCTTGCTACAAGTAATGGGGATTCTTATATCGCAGTAGATAGTTTTATCTTAGCAGGTTTGCAAAATGAAGTGATTAAAAATCTCTTTAGTAAATACCTTGATATTAATGAACTCAAGAAAGTTTTGGAAACTATACGCGCTGGGGCAAAGATTGATTCACAAAGTGGGGATGAGAATTTAGAATCTTTAGAGAAGTTTGGTATTGATTTAACTAAGAGGGCTATAGAGGGGAAGTTAGATCCTGTTATTGGGAGAGATGAGGAAATTACCCATATGATGCAAATCCTTATACGCAAAACCAAGAATAATCCTATTTTGTTGGGCGAACCAGGAGTTGGTAAAACCGCAGTTGTAGAGGGGTTAGCACAAAAGATTATCAAAAAAGAAGTGCCGCTATCTTTGCAAAATAAAAAAGTCATAGCTTTAGATATGAGTGCTTTAATTGCAGGAGCAAAGTATCGCGGAGAGTTTGAGGATAGGTTGAAAAAAGTTATTGATGAGGTGAAAAAAAGCGGAAATATTATTTTATTTATTGATGAGATTCATACCATTGTAGGTGCAGGAGCTAGCGAGGGTAGTATGGATGCTGCTAATATCTTAAAACCTGCTCTTGCAAGAGGGGAGCTTCATACCATAGGGGCAACAACCCTTAAAGAATACCGCAAATACTTTGAAAAGGATACTGCATTACAGAGGAGATTCCAGCCTGTGTTACTCAATGAGCCTAATGTTAATGAATCGTTACAGATTCTAAGAGGGATTAAAGAGAAATTAGAAGCGCATCATAATGTAAGTATCACTGATGGGGCTTTAGTTGCAGCGGCTAAACTTTCTAATCGTTATATTACTGATAGATTTTTACCTGATAAGGCTATTGATTTAATCGATGAAGCCGCAGCAGAGCTTAAAATGCAAATTGAATCTGAACCTAGTGAGTTAGCCAAAATCAAACGTATTTTAGAAACTTTGCAGGTAGAAAAAGAGGCCTTGATGATGGAAAAACAAGAAAAGAATAATGCAAGAATTAGTGAGATAGAAAAAGAACTTAGCGATAAAGAGGAGCAGAAAAAGAATTTAGAAGCACAATTTGAAAATGAAAAGCAAGTTTTTAACGCTATAGCCCAAATTAAAATACAAATTGATTCTTTACGCACAGAAAGTGAGCTTGCTAAACGCAATAGCGATTTTAATAAGGCTGCAGAAATTGATTATGGGAAAATTCCAGAGTTACAGAAGCAATTAGAAATGCAAAATGAAAAATGGAAAAAAATGCAAGAAGCAGGGACATTATTAAAAAATGCTGTAACCCCAGAATCCATAGCAGGAGTGGTTAGTCGTTGGAGTGGAATTCCTATTAAAAAAATGCTTCAAGATGAAAAAGAGCGAATTTTAAGGGTTGAGGATGAGCTAAAAAAAGATGTTATAGGGCAAGAGAGGGCATTGCACGCTATAGCAAGAGCAATAAAACGCAATAAAGCGGGTTTGAGTGAATTTAATCGTCCTATTGGAAGCTTTTTATTTTTGGGACCAACGGGGGTTGGTAAAACAGAGAGTGCTAAGACTTTAGCACGATTCCTCTTTGATAGTGATAAGAATCTCATTAGGCTTGATATGAGTGAATATATGGAAAAACACGCAGCTAGCAGACTTGTAGGCGCACCTCCAGGATATGTAGGCTATGAAGAAGGAGGGCAGCTTACAGAGGCTGTGCGTAGGAAGCCTTATAGTGTTGTGTTGTTTGATGAGATAGAAAAGGCTCATCCTGATGTATTTAATATGCTTTTACAAGTGCTTGATGATGGGAGATTAACCGATAATAAAGGCGTGGTTGTTGATTTTAGGAATACGATTATTATTTTAACGAGTAATATCGCTAGTGATAAAATTATGGAGATTAACAATGAGGAGCAAAAGCAAAAGGCTGTAAAAGAGGCATTGAAGGCTTATTTTAAGCCCGAGTTTTTAAATCGTCTTGATGATATTGTGATTTTTAATCCTTTAGGTTTAGAGCAAATTACGCATATTATTGATATTCTTTTTAAAAATATTCAAAAGAAAGTTTTGGAGCGAGATATGCGTATTACACTTGAAGAAAGTGCTAAGGAATATATCGCAAAAGTAGGGTTTGACCCAATATATGGTGCAAGACCTCTTAAAAGGGCTTTGTATGAGCAAGTAGAGGATGTTTTAGCGGATTTGATTTTAAAAGGTGAGATTAAAGAAGGGAGTAACATTAACTTTTATGCAGAAAATGGAGAAATTAAAACAAGAATCTCTTAAGATTCTAAGCAATAAACAAAAGTGTCTTTAATGCTAAACTTTGTTAAAAAATGCTACAATGCTAAGACTTTAATTTAGTAAGAAATTTTTTAAGTTTAGAGTAAAAAGGCATAGAATGCTTAATTATAAAACTTTTCGTCCTTTGATATTTAAAAGCAATCCAGAGACTGCTCATAGTGTTTTAGAGTTTTTATGCAAGATGGCACCAAAAATTCCTTATCTCCTGCCTTTTTTAGCCCAAAAATCTTGCATAGAGGATACCTTATTAATACAAGAGATTGATGGAATGCGTTTTTATAATCCGGTGGGTTTAGCCGCTGGATTTGATAAAAATGGGACAATGATAGAAACATTGAGTGCTTTAGGCTTTTCTTTTTTAGAAATTGGGGCTGTTACCCCGCTTCCACAACAAGGTAATCCTAAGCCTCGCTTATGGAGACATACTTTTGAAGAATCTTTGCAAAATGCTATGGGATTTAATAATGATGGAACACAAAGTATTGCTAGCAGGATAGCAGAAGTTTATCCCTTTTGCATTCCTTTAGGTATTAATATTGGGAAGAATAAAGTAACTCCTCAAGAAAAAGCCATAGAGGATTATTGTGCCTTAGCAACAAATTTTCAAAGCATTAGTGATTATTTAAGTATTAATATTTCCTCGCCCAATACACCAAATTTGCGAGATTTGCAAAATCAAGATTTTCTTAAAGCTTTATTTTTGGCATTAAGGGAAATTTATTCTAAACCCATTTATCTAAAAATCTCTCCAGATTTAGGGTTAGATGATATTTTAGGACTGATTGAAGTATCCATAAAAAGTGGTGCGAGTGGGGTTATGGCAACTAATACCACTACCGATTATTCCTTGGTGAAAAATCCTCAAAGTTTAGGTGGCTTAAGTGGTAAAGTCTTAAGCTCTAAAAGTGCTGAAATTTTGAAAGAAATTGGCAAAGTTTATGCTAAAAAAACAACGATTATTAGTGTGGGAGGGATTTTTGATGCTAAAGAGGCTTATAAACGCATTGCCTTAGGTGCAAATTTAGTTCAAGTTTATACAGGTTTAATTTTTGAAGGTCCTTTATTAGCTTGGAGAATCAATCAAGATTTAAAAGAATTATTAAATAGTGAGGGATTGGATAATATTTCTCAACTAGTAGGGGTTGATTTATAATGCGGAGTTTTTTGATATTTTTTACTTTTTTAGGAGTTTTAATGGCACAGAGTAGTTTTACTTCTTCACTTCCTAAGCATTACCAAAGTGTTTTAAGAAATGGTTTAGAAGTTGTAATTATCCCTCTTAAAAATGGAAGTGGGGTTATCTCAACCGATATTTTTTACAAAGTAGGAAGTCGTAATGAGATTATGGGGAAAAGTGGTATAGCACATATGTTAGAGCATTTAAACTTCAAATCCACTAAGAATCTAAAAGCCGGTGAGTTTGATAAAATCATTAAAAGTTTTGGGGGTGCTACTAATGCCGCTACAAGCTTTGATTATACGCATTATTATGTGAAATCAAGCACACAGAATCTAGGCAAATCTTTAGAGCTTTTTGCGGAAGTTATGCAAAACCTTCAATTAAAAGATGAGGAGTTTCAGCCAGAACGTAATGTGGTTTTAGAAGAGAGGCTTTGGCGAACAGATAATAATCCTATGGGGTATTTGTATTTTAGGCTTTTTAATACAGCCTTTGTTTATCATCCTTATCATTGGACTCCTATTGGCTTTATAGAAGATATTAAAAATTGGACTATAGAGGATATTAAGAACTTTCATAAAACCTATTATCAGCCAAAAAATGCAGTGATTGTAATTGCGGGGGATATTGATGAAAAGGTAGCTTTAAAAGAAGTCAAAAAGCATTTTGAATTGATTAAAAATTCAAAAATAGAGATTCCTGCATTTTATACAATAGAACCAAAACAAGATGGGTTAAGACGAACAGCGGTGCATAAGCAAAGTGAGGTAGAGATTCTAGCTCTTGCTTTTAAAATACCTCCTTTTAACCACAAAGACCAAATTGCTCTTAGTGCATTAAGTCAAATTTTAAGTGGTGGTAAAAGTAGTGTGTTAATGCGTGAGATTGTGGATAAAAAAAGACTTGCTATAGAAATTTATGCTTATAATATGGATTTGCTTGATGAGGGCGTGTTTTTGTTTATCGCTTTAGCAAGCCCTAATGTAAATTTAGAAAAACTAGAA
The DNA here is from genome assembly GCF_000765745.2 of Helicobacter apodemus. GTDB lineage: Bacteria > Campylobacterota > Campylobacteria > Campylobacterales > Helicobacteraceae > Helicobacter_D > Helicobacter_D apodemus. Next base: position 17,606 of record NZ_JRPC02000008.1, on the reverse strand, counting down.
AAAGAGATCATGGCACAAATCCGCTTTATTGCTAATGGCAAACTTAAACAAAGGGATTTAGACAAAGTTAAGCTTAATATGAAGCTAAGTTTTCTTGAGGGGTTGCAATCTAGTAGCTCTGTGGCGAATTTATTTGGGAGTTATATCGCAAGAGGAGACTTGCAAGCTTTATTAGAGTTTGAAGAAAATTTTGAAAGTTTAAAGTTAGGAGATATTGTTGAGGTGGCTAAGAAGTATTTTGTCCCCTCTAATTTAAGTGTCGCTACTTTAGAGAAATGAGGGGGAAGTTATGGAATTGCAAAATCAAGTTATTGGGGCTATGACTGCTTTAGTTACTCCATTTAAAAAGGGAAAGGTTGATTTAAATACCTATGAGAAGCTCATTCAAAGACAAATTAATAATGGTATTGATGCGATTGTTCCTGTTGGAACTACTGGAGAATCAGCCACATTAAGCCATAATGAGCACAAGGAATGTATTGAAATCGCCATTAAAGTAGCTAAAGAAAATAGATTGAAAGGTTTAAATATTAAAGTTTTAGCGGGTGCGGGTAGTAATTCTACGCAAGAAGCCCTAGAGATTGCTAGATTTGCACAAGATTGTGGTGCTGATGGGATTTTATGCGTTACCCCTTATTATAATAAACCTACCCAAGAAGGACTTTATCAACATTATAAAACTGTTGCTAATGCTATTGAAATTCCTTTAATGCTTTATAATGTCCCTGTACGAACAGGTGTTAGCTTGGAGACGTCAACGATTTTAAGATTATTTAAGGAAGTGAGAAATATTTATGGGGTTAAAGAAGCTAGTGGAAGTATTGAAAAAATTATTGATTTAAATATGAATGCTAAAGACTTAGTCCTTGTAAGTGGAGAAGATGTTTTAAATTATCCTATACTTTGCTGTGGCGGTCTTGGTGTTATCTCTGTAACTTCTAACCTCTTGCCTAATAAGATCGCTGAATTAACCCATAGTATTTTAAAACAGAGGGATTTTGATAAAAGCCATAATCTTAATAATGAGCTTTATATTATTAATAAAGCACTCTTTTGTGAGAGCAATCCTATTCCTATTAAGGCGGCAATGTATTTAAGCGGATTGCTTGAAAGCTTGGAATATCGTTTGCCATTAGTCGCCCCAAGTGTAGAGAATATGAAATACTTAGAGGAAATTTTGAAAAATTATGAGGTTATACAATGAAAGAAAATTTTAGAGGTAAAACATTAGTGATTAGTGGTGCTACAAGAGGCATTGGAAAAGCAATTTTGTATCGTTTCGCAGAGCAGGGTGTGAATATAGCATTTACTTATAATAAAAATGAAGAGGAAGCACAAAAAATCATTAATGATGTGCAAAATAAATATGGTGTAAAAATAAAAACCTATCCTTTAAATGTCTTAGAGCCAGAAACTTACAAAGAATTGTTTTTAACAATTGATGAAGATTTTGAACGTGTGGATTTTTTTATTAGTAATGCTATTATTTATGGTAAAAGTGTAGTAGGGGGATTTGCTCCTTTTATGCGTTTAAAGCCAAAGGGTTTAAATAATATTTATACCGCCACTGTTTTAGCTTTTGTAATAGGTGCTCAAGAGGCTGCAAAACGAATGCAGGTAGTAGGAGGAGGGAGTATTATTTCCTTAAGCTCTACAGGGAATTTAGTGTATATGCCAAATTATGCAGGGCATGGTAATTCTAAAAATGCTGTTGAAACAATGGTAAAATATGCGGCTATGGAATTAGGTGAGTTTAATATACGCGTTAATGCAGTAAGTGGAGGTCCTATTGATACAGATGCACTTAAGGCATTTCCAGATTATGCAGAGATTAAGTCAAAAGTGCAATCACATAGTCCCCTTAATCGCATGGGGAAGCCAGAGGATATTGCGGGGGCTTGTTTATTTCTCTGTGATAACAATTCTAGTGCGTGGATTACGGGACAGACGATTGTTATTGATGGAGGGACAACTTTCAAATAAATGTGGAATATTCAAAAACTCCCTAATATCTTAACGATCCTTAGAATATTTTTTGCCTTTTTGTTATTATGTATTATGCTTTATGGGCAATGCCTTTTGCCTCCACCCATTCACCCTACTTGGATTAATTATTTTGCTTGTTTGGTGTTTTGTATCGCAAGTATTACAGATTTTTTTGATGGTTTTATTGCTAGGGAATACGAAGTAACAAGTAGTTTTGGTGAGATTTTTGATCCTTTAGCCGATAAGCTTTTAATGTTAGCAGCATTTATTGGGCTTTTGGTATTAGGCAGAGCAGATGTATGGGCTGTTTTTTTGATTTTAGTGAGAGAATTTTTTATTACAGGTCTTCGCGTGGTGGCTGCTACTAATGGTATTAAAGTTATCGCTTCTAATTTAGGAAAATATAAAACAGGTTTGCAAATTACTGCTGTTGCCTTTTTGCTTATGGATTATTCCTTTGCTCCAGCGACTTTATGGTTAGCGGTTATTCTCACACTTTATTCAGGCTATGATTATGTTAAAGTCTATATACTTTCGCGCTAAAGGATTCTAATGGGAATTATTGGTTCAATTTTAGTTTTATCATTTTTGGTTTTTTTTCACGAATTGGGGCATTTTTTAAGTGCAAAACTCTTTGGGGTGAAAGTAGAGGCTTTTAGCATAGGCTTTGGTAAGCAAAGAATTTGGAGGAAGGTTATAGGGGAGACAGAATATTCTTTGCGTCCCATTCCACTTGGTGGATTTGTGCAGCTTAAAGGACAGAGTGATATAGACCCTAAAATGCGTAATTATGATAAAGATAGCCTTTATGGCATTGCAAGTTGGAAAAGGCTTGTTATTTTAGCAGCAGGTTCTTTTTTCAATTTACTCTTAGCCTTTTTGCTCTATGTAGCAATAGCTCTTATAGGGCAAAATGAGTTAGCACCCGTGATTGGAAAAGTAGAGCCAAATATGCCAGCAAGTGAGGCGAAGTTAAAAGTAGGTGATGAAATATTAGCGATTAATGGAATTTCTATTAAAACTTGGGGAGAATTAAGCAGGAGAATTGAAGAATCAAAGGGGAGTTTAGAGGTTATTTTTTTGCGGAATCATCAAGAATATATTACAACCATTACTCCACAAATAGGTCAGAGTAAAAATATCTTTGGAGAGGTTATATCGCGTCCTTTATTGGGAATTGTTGCATCAGGAGAAATAAGAGTTGTCTCTCATTCCTTTTTTGAGAGCATTCCTTTAGCCTTTTTAAAAACTATAGAGGCTAGCACACTTATTTTGCAGGGTATTGAGAAAATCATTAGTGGTATTGTGCCTATTAGTGAAGTTGGGGGGGTTGTTTCTATTGTTTCTATTACTAAAAAAGCCACAGAAATTGGGATTGTTACGCTTTTTGCTTTTAGTGCTTTGATTTCTGTGAATTTGGGGATTTTGAATTTGTTGCCTATTCCTGCTTTAGATGGTGGGCATATCATCTTTACCTTTTATGAGATGATTACTAAGAGAATTCCAAGTGTTAATACCCTCTATCGTCTTACAATGGCAGGGTGGATAGTGCTTTTTGGTCTTATGGGGCTTGGATTATATAATGATATATTAAGAATTATCAATGGCACAATGCCTTTTTAAAGTGAGAGATAATGAAGCTTTTATGGGTGGGTATAAATCTTGTATATGTGGCGATATTGTTAAATGGTTGCTTATACCGCAATGAGTGCGGGTATTCTTATTTTTATTGGGAAGAGAAAAGCTATTATTATGATTCTCAAGGGAATTATCGCGAAACTTGTCCAGATAATGTAATTTATAGGGAAGATGCACCTAGGAATCACGATACTTTAATGGATTTAGATGCTCCAATCTATTAGAGCAAAACGCAATTTAGCCTTAAGTTTTAAAAATAATATCGCTTTAATGCAATCTTTAGAGCTTTTAGGGCAAATCCCTAAGGAAGAGTTAGAGGGGGCTTCTTTAAGGATAGGGGATTTTATAGAAGTATCTTTGCCCGCTTTAAGCAAAGATACCCAAACCCTTATATACAATGTTGCCGCCTCTCTTATTCCTTGGCGTAAAGGACCTTTTAAGATTCATCATTTAACAATTGATAGTGAGTGGAATAGTGCGATTAAGTATAATCTTTTAGAGTCTCATTTAAACCTTCAAAACAAAATTGTTGGAGATATTGGTTGCAATAATGGCTATTATATGTTTAGGATGCTCTCACAAAACCCTAGATATATAGTTGGCTTAGATCCTATTGCACTTTGTAAATTACAATTTGATTTTATGCAATTTTTTATTAATGATAAACGGATAAAATTTGAGCTTTTAGGTATAGAGGATTTGCCATTTTTAGGAATTTCCTTTGATGTTTTGCTTTGTCTTGGGGTGCTTTATCATAAGAAGAGTCCATTAGATTGTATTAAAATGATTTATAATGCCTTAAAACAAGGTGGAGAAGCCATTTTTGATAGCATTATAATTCCGGGTAAAGAAGCAATTTGTCTTTGTCCAAAGGGGAGTTATGCGAAGATGAAAAATGTTTATTTCATCCCTACACTCTCTACTTTTATCAATTGGTTGGAGCAATGTGGGTTTAAAGAGATTAAACATATTGCCACCCTTAAAACAGAAAGGCTAGAGCAGAGAAAAACTCCTTGGAGCAACAAAGAGAGTTTAGAGGATTTTTTAGATTCTACTTTTAAACAGACTGTTGAGGGTTATCCAGCACCACAAAGGGCGTATTTAAAAGCTAGGAAATGATGCCTAGCTTTAAGGGTTTTTTGTTATAATCTAAGCCATATTTATTAGTAAGGATTCTAAATGAAAAAACTCTTAACCATTTCTACTCTAGTTGCTTTTTTAAGCTTGACCGCTTTAGCAGCCCCTTATGCGTTAGATGCAGCAAAGTCAAAAGTTGATTTTCAGATTTATCATTTAAAGCTTTCTGCTGTTGATGGAAGTTTTGATAAGTTTGAAGCTGTTATTGATTATGATGTAGCTAGTAATAAGCTTAATACTTTTGAGGGGAAAGTCGCAGTTGCTTCTGTAGATACTGCTAACCAAAAACGCGATGAGCATTTAAGGGCAGAGGATATTTTTAATATTAAAAAATACCCCAATATGACTTTTAAGATGACAAAGTTTGAAAATGGGAAAATTTATGGAGATTTAACAATTAAAGGAAAAACAAAAGCTGTTGTATTAGATAGCACAATAAAGAATAATGGGAATATTTTAGAGATCTTAGCTAATACAAAAGTGAAACGTTCAGACTTTAATGTTGTGTGGGAATCTAATCTTAGAGATAGTCTTGTAAGTGATGAACTAGAGGTTAAACTTACTTTAGTAGCTACCCCAAAATAATCTTATAAGTAATTTTCTGTTCTTCTATATAAGTTACTTTAGGTTTTAAAATAACTTTTATTATCCCTATAGGGGGCTTGTAGAGATTATTTTATTGTGTTAGGATTCCTAAAAATTTAAGGAGTGTATAATGCATATGGCAGATGCTTTAATCTCGCCCCCTATAGCAGGTGTAATATATGCCTGTTCGGGTATTGTTGGTGCCTATTGTATCAAAAAAATAGAATTGCAAGAGGATTCAAGGAAAATTGCTATGATGGGGATTATGGGAGCTTTTGTGTTTGCTACACAAATGATTAACTTTTCCATACCCGCAACAGGTTCTTCTGGGCATTTATCGGGAAGTGTTTTATTGATGGCACTATTAGGACCTTATGCCGCCTTTTTGACAATGATTAGTGTGCTTTTGATTCAATGTCTTTTGTTTGCTGATGGTGGATTATTAGCATTGGGGGCTAATATTTGGAATATGGGATTTTATGGTTGTTTTATTGGGGCATTAATTTGGAAGTTTTTTATAAGCAAGGGCATTTCTAAGGGTAAAATTATTTTTGTCTCTATCCTTGCTAGTGTTATCACTTTGCAGCTTGGTGCTTTTTCTGTCGTCTTAGAAACGCTCGCATCGGGTATTACTTCCTTGCCCTTTAGTCTATTCCTTGCAGCTATGCAACCTATTCATTTCGCTATTGGCTTTGTAGAGGGACTTATAACTGCTGCGGTGCTATGCTTTATTTATGAAATGCGCACAAATGTTTTGTGGGGTGTTGAAGATGGTGCTTTTAATCATCAAAAATTTACCTTTTCTAAACTTTTTGCACTATTATCTGTTATTACCCTTGTCGTTGCTGGGTTGCTTTCACTTGTAGCTTCCGAACTTCCTGATGGGTTGGAGTGGTCGTTAGAGAGAGTAACGGGAACTAGTGAATTACCCATAGAAGGCGGTATCTATGAAAGTGCTTTAGCCTTGCAGACAAGCACCGCATTGCTTCCTGATTATGCTTTTATGGATTCTGAAAATATTTTAGGGACTTCTTTTTCTGGCGTTGTAGGCTCTTTAGTTGTGTTATTAATCTGTGTATTGGGTTGCTATCTCTTTAGGGCTTTAAAGAATAAACATTATGGATAAAATATCTAGCGCATTAGAGCAAATACAAATATTTGATAGATTATCAAGAGAGGATAAATGGATTAATCGCATTCATCCTCTTTTTAAAGTAATAGTTACACTTTTTTATATTTTGCTTGTTGTTTCTTTTGATAAATACCATATTATGGGACTATTTACTATGTTGGTTTATCCGCTTATTCTCTTTGAGCTTAGTGGAATCTCACTTTTTAAAACTGTGTATCGGCTAAGGTTTTTGCTTCTATTTATTAGTTTGTTTGGGGTTTTTAATCCTTTTTTTGATACTAAGCCCCTAATAGTATGGAATCAAATCACCATTACAGGGGGAGTAGTCTCTATGATTACGCTTATTGGCAAAGGCGTATTAAGTCTTTTAGCTTCTTATTTGCTTATTGCTACTACTTCTATAGAGGGGATTTGCTATGCTTTGAGGATTATTCGTGTGCCTAAAGTGCTTGTTACACAGATTTTGCTTACCTATCGTTATATTCCTATTTTTTTATTAGAAGTTAAATATACTTTAGAAGCCTATTCTCTAAAGGCATTAAGAGCAAATGGGATACATTTTAAAGTTTGGGGCTCATTAGTAGGATTAATTCTTTTAAGAAGTATTAATCGTGCTTATGAAGTGTATCAGAGTATGTGCTTAAGGGGTTATCGAGGGGAGTTTTATTCTATAAAGTATGGCAGGGTTTTGTGGATTCAATCTTGGTATTTAATCGCTTGGATGATTGTTTTGTCCTTACTTCGGAATTTTTCTGTCTTTGAAATGATAGGGGATTGGTTTTTGTGAATCCTTTTAATCCTTGTATTGTTGTCAATAATCTTAACTTTGGCTATGAGAAAGATAAAATCTTATTAAAAAACCTATCTTTTAATGTTTTAGAGGGAGAGAGTGTAGGTATTATTGGGCAAAATGGTGCGGGAAAATCTACACTTTTGAAGCTCTTAGTGGGGTTTGAGAGTGGTTTTAGTGGGGAAATTTCTATCAATAAAATAGTATTAAAAAAAGAAAACCTAGTCGCTATTCGCCAAAAGATAGGCTATGTTTTTCAAGAATCTAATCATCAGCTTTTTATGCCTAATGTGTATGATGATATAGCATTCGCACCACGTAATTATCAATTGCCTGAAGTAGATACGCTAGTTTGTAATGCTTTAGAGAAAATAGGGATTTTACATTTAAAAGATAGGCAAACTTATGGATTATCAGGAGGAGAGAAAAAGCTTGTATGTATAGCCAGTGCTTTATCGATGAATCCAGATATTTTATTACTTGATGAACCTTCCATTACCCTTGATGCAAAAAATCGTAGGAATCTCATAAAAGTCTTAAATAATTTACCCCAGAACAAACTTATCACTTCGCACGATTTGGATTTTTTATTAGAAACTTGCTCTACAATTATAATGTTCTATAAGGGTGAGATCGTGGCTAAGGGAAAATGCAAAGAGGTATTAACCAATAAAGAGCTATTGGAGCAATATAATCTAGAGCTTCCTTTATCTTATCAAGGTCGTTAATATTAGTTTTGAGCTTGTTATAGGAATTTATCAATAGCCTTTTTAAGCTCTTCAATAACTTCGTTGTCATTAGCTTTTATGGCATTAACAATACAATGATTCATGTGGTCTTTTAAAATTACTTTGGCTATTCCATTAATAGCAGATTTAACAGCAGCGAGTTGGATAAGCACTTCGCTACAATCGCGATCATTCTTTACCATAGTTTTAATAGATTCCATATGCCCTATGGCTCTTGATAATCGGTTTAATACAGCTTTTGTCTCTGTATGGATATGTTGATGGGTTTTCTTACACATTTTTTCTCCTTTATAAAAAAGTCAAATACCAAGAGACTAAAATATTAATACCCATACCTATAAGCAGAAGTGGGGTTGTGCGTTTGATGATTTCTATCGGAGGGACTTTTGCAAAACCTGCAAGAGCTAAGATACCTCCAGCAATAGGAGAAGCTGCCCTGCCTAAAGCTGAGGCAATTTCTATGGGTAAAACTAGAGTAATAGGAGCGATACCAAGTTTTGTTGCTATATCAGGGGCTAATCTGCCAAAGGCGTTGAAAGCAGCAATGCCACTTCCCATAATCATCGCGAAGAAATAAACTAAAAAGCTTAAAATGGTAATGGTTAAAATCACAGCAGAAACCCCTAAGTTTGCAATTCCATCACCTAAAATCGCAATTCCTCCTAATGCCTTAATCCCCTCTGCAAAAACTCCTGCTGCTATAATAATGCTAACAACAGAGATAAAAATTTCACTCATTGCTTTGAGGATGACTACCATATCCTCTCCTAGTTTTTTTGCATTTTTATGCCTAATAAACTCTATAACAAAAACTAATGCAATACTCATAAAGTTTGCTGTGATAACATCAAGTTTGATTTGGAGAAAATACGCAACAAATAAAAATACGATAGGCAACCAAGGCAAAAGTATATAAAAAGTCGGGCATTGTGGATTAATAATTTCTGGAATTTCATTGTGCTCTTGTAGGCGATTTTTCGCTTTATCCCTTTTGTCTATCCAGGCAAAATAAAAAGGAATTAAGAGGGCGATAATCACGACATAGGCTAAGACTACCCAAAGCTGATAATGTAAAAATAAGCCTACAACATTGTCTTTTTGTCCTATCATATCTGCCATATTAATAGAGTTTCCATCTTTGGGTCCATAATCTAAGGTAATAAGGGATAACACACTTAGAGCAACAATAGGGCGAATCCCAAGTGCTATTAAAACAGGATAAATACAGGCAAGCAATAAAAGTAAAATTCCAGCATAGCTTGAAATAACAATTTTTAAAGCCATACCCACAACAAAAGTTCCGCTTAAGATAAGGTATTTGTTTTGGATTTTGCTTAAGGGCCTGTTGGCTAAAAAGGCAAGTTTAGCAGATGCGTTGATATGCTTCATATAAGCTGCAAATCCTGCTACAGACATAATGATAAGCCCAACTCCTGAAAGCTGTTTTTGAAAAGTGGTAGTTATGAAAGTAAAACTATCTAAAAGGGTCGTAAAAAAAGTTATTTCTTCTACATTTCTTTGGGTTTGTGAGGGTATAGGAGTGCCTATGAGATAAAAGGCAAGGATTAAAAGAATAATTCCAGAGAATAAGAATACAAAAATTGGATTATATTGCTTTAAAATATAATAAGCAACAATGCTTGTTGCTAAAATGGTTGAAAATATCATTAAAATACCCATTATTCCCCTTTGCCCTCTTTTAGATTTTTAAGAATTTCTCATAATAAGACTTTGTGGAAGGTTAAAAAGATGAATAATTTCTTCTTCTTTTGCACGATGTTCACCCTCATCCCTCTCGTGGTCAAAGCCTATTAGATGCAAGATTCCGTGAATGAACAATAAAGCAATTTCCTCTTCTAAAGAATGCTTGAGGGCATTAGCAATGCTTTGTGCATAATCTAAAGAAATAAGGACACTTCCTATGAGGGGAGAAAACTCACTTTTAAGGGGAAATGATAAAACATCAGTAATTTCATCTTTATTCCTATAATCTTTATTGAAAGATTGTATAGTTGCATTATCGACTAATAAAACTTCGCATTGTTTGTCGCTTAGGTTAGAATCTTTAAGGATTTTATCAAAGATTTTCTCTAATAAATCATAAAAATGTTTTTCTACAACATAGGGAGTTTGGTTGTGGTAGTCGATTTTAGGAGACATTAATTTCTAACTCCACAGGGCAGTGGTCGCTTCCCATAATTTCAGGATGAATTTTTGCTCCTAAAAGTTTGCAATCAAGGTTTTTAGAGCATAGGAAATAATCGATTCTCCATCCCGTGTTATTTGCTCTTGCTTTGCCCATATAGCTCCACCAGCTATAAGCCCCTTCTAAGTTAGGGTAAAAGTATCGGAAAGTATCGGTAAAACCAGAATCTAATAAAAGCGACATTTTCTCCCTCTCTTCATCGGTAAAACCAGCATTTCTACGATTTGTTTTGGGGTTTTTTAAGTCAATTTCTTTATGGGCTACATTTAAATCCCCACAGATAATTACGGGTTTAGATTGCTCTAAGTTTTTTAAAAAGCTGCGAAAATCATCTTCCCATTGCATTCTATAGTCTAATCTTTCTAATTCCCTTTTAGAGTTTGGTGTATAGACATTGACTAAATAAAAATTTTGAAATTCCGCTGTAATGATTCTACCCTCTTTGTCGTGATGTTCTATCCCCATATCATAGGCTACATTTAAGGGTTTGATTTTGCTAAAGATTGCTACACCAGAATATCCCTTTTTTTCAGCACTATTCCAAAACTCCTCATAACCTTTAAAATCAAAAGTTGCTTGTTCTTTTTGCATTTTAGATTCTTGGATACAAAAAATATCCGCATTAATAGCGTTAAAAAAATCCATAAAACCTTTATTCATACAAGCCCTTAATCCATTGACATTCCACGAGATTAATTTCATAGTTTTCCTTTATTTCTTTGGGTGCTTAACTGCTCCATTATAGAAAGGTTTGCAGTTCTCCCCTTGTTTAGTTATGGGTTCAGCAAGAGTTTTTGCTCCCTTAGCTACCTTATCTAAGAGTGAAGTTGCGAGATTAATAGCAGTTTTAACGGCGGTTTGGGTGATTTGAATTTTAGGATTTGTAAGGGAGCCTTCAATTTTTTGTGAGTATTTTGCACAATTATTCGCATCAAGTAAGCCAATATAAAAATTATCAAAAGATTGGTTATTGAGGTTGATAGCACCTTTTGCTGCAATTCTTGTTTTAGTTGTAGCAAAGGCTGCATCCTTAGCGGTGGCGATACCTTTTTGAAGATCAATATTTGCCTCTAGCTCTTTGATGGCAGTTTTTGTATCAAGAATCGAATTCAATCCCATTTTTCCTAAGTCTCCCCCCTTGGTAGCAGCTATTCCAAGAGGACCTGCAAGCACAAAAGCTCCAATATCAAGGAGATTGATTTGATTGGTTTTTTCATAATTGTTTGCAAGTGCGTCAATATCAATACTATAAATTTCTATATTTTTTCCTTGAAGTTTTAAGAAACCATTGAGATTTTGTATCATATCCTTAAGCTTTAGGGTTAAATCTGTATTTATATTGAAAGTTCCACCTTTGATAAGCTTACCATTGCCTGTAAAATCTGCAATTTTCTTTGCGGATAAATTATTAGCGTCAATTTTTAAATGTTCATTAGCCAAAGTGAGTTCTAAATCACCAAAATTTTTATTAATTAAATAAAGCATAGGAATATTGTCTGCAAACCCCGCATTGCCTTTTAAGGTAAGTTTGCCTTGAAGGGGTAATTTTAGAGGGTTGATATTGGCAATATTTGGGGTATGAAAATTGAAATTTGCACTATAGGCATTGTCTTTTAGGTTGATAAGGGCATTGCTAATTTCGAGTATTATGTCCTTTCCTGTAACATTAAGCTTGGCTTCACCTTTGCCTTGCTTAAAATCACCATCTCCGTTAAGTGCAAAAATAATATCGTGTTTAAATTCCATACCGCTTAAAGTGTTAAGCGTTTTTTTAGAGAGTGTCAATTCTGGTGCATTAAGGCTAAAATCACCATCAAAACTTGAATCTTTAAAATTTTCAAGGGCTGCTTTGGCATTTAAGGCGCCATAAATATCATAATTAAGGAGTTTAGAGACTTTTTCTAAATTGAGATTCTCTAATTCTAAGATAATATTGTTAGGGGAATATTCTTTCAAAAGTGCATTAGCATAGATTTTAGAATCAAATAAATCACTTTTTGTTTCAATATTCATAGCTTTAGGATTACCAGTTATAGTAGCTTCTAAAGTATTGTTGGATGCTAGGTTTAAATCATTAAAGACTAAGGATTGGATAGAGCTAGAGAGGTTGGCTTTAAGGTTATAATTTAGAGGCGTAAGATTAATAGCGTTAATCTCTGCATTAAGGTTGATGTTCCCTTGTGCTTTATAGGGTAGGGCTGTAAAGTCTAAAATTTCTTTTATGCTTAAATCCTTGCCTTCAATAAGGGCATTTGTTGGTTTATAATTAGGGATATTTAGGTGGGCTAAGATAGGGTTGGTGAGTGCATAAAGTGTAAGCGTAGCTTCTTGATTGGTAATATCTTTAGATTTTAGGGCAACATTTGTAGTTACAGGAGTTTTGATTGTGAAATCATTGAAACGAATATGATTAATAATGGTTTTTAAATTGCCATTTGTAGAATAATCTTTGAGGTTTAAGAGTAAGTCCTTAGAGGTTAGTTGAAAATAGCTTGAATTTGCCAAAATAGTTGTTAAGATGTGATTTGCTTTTGCTTCTCCATTAATAGCAAGTTTAATGGGTTCTTTAGGAAGGGTTAAATTGTATTCTTTTTGCAAGAGGGTATTATTAGGAAAAATACCATCAGAGGCAATTTTGAAGCCTCCATTAGGAGAGGCGAGATTGGATATATCTAAATCTGCATTAAGGAGAATCTTCCCACTTGCATAGGAGGGTTGATTAAGAAAAGTGAGTAAGGATTGAAGGTCAATCCCTTCTTTGCTTGTGATGAAGAGTTTTTTAGGATTGTAATTTTCTAATATTACATCAATATTAATAGTGCTTTTAAAAGCCTTGAAGTCTGCTTTGATGGCAAGATTATTAGATTTTTTTATAATTTCCCCATTAAGACTTGCTCCTCCATTTAATCTTATTCCAATAAGTTGTTCATAAAGGCTTAAATCTTTAATAACTGCACTAATTTGTGCATTTGTATTTAGGGTGAGAAGGGAATAGTCTCCGTTTAAGGCAATTTGTGATTGTTGCTTATCTTTAAGGCTAAAGGCAAAATCTCTAAAACCAAGCTTAAAATGTGTAAATTCTAAACCAATAGGGGCTTTTTCATTAGCAATTTTTGTGATAGTATTTTTTAAAAACTCATTCCCGCTATTTGAAAATACCCAAAAAATCGTAGAAGCAAGGATTATTAAAATCACTGCAAAAGTAATTCCTAAAATTTTTAGAACCTTCATTAAAACCTCCCTAATGCTCTAAGTAGTAATTTTTCAGATTCTATCTAAAATAAAATAAAATGTATGTATGAAACTCTACATTTGAAATTTTATAAAAACCAAAAAATTGCCGATATAGCTTTGTAACTTCTTTGTCTTATTTGGTTAGATGTTAGGAAGTTACAAGTTTTAAGATAAGGAGTCTAATATGATTTCAGGAATTAATAGCGCATCTGTAGTGGCTAGTGGAAATTTGAGTGCCTTAAAAAAGGCAATTAATACAGAAGAAAATTTGATGGGTTCATTAATTAATAGTATGGAAGAACAATCAAATTTACAAACTCAAGGAAATGACTCTCCTTATCATGTTGTGCCAGCTTCACTTCCACAAAATAATTCTAATGGGAAGCTTGATATTATGGCTTAATCCAAAACACTAAGTGTTTTGGTGCTTTTAAAGCAGTGTTAAAATGAAAATCATTGTTTAAAGTCGTATAATTTAATTTATCTCTTAAGGATTAGTGTTGCGTAGTAATAAAACCTTTCTTGTCGCAGAATTATCAGCTAATCATAATCAAAGTAAAGAATTAGCATTGAAGACCATAAAAGCGGCTAAAGATTCTGGAGCTGATGCGATAAAGCTGCAAACCTACACTCCAGATTGTATGACTTTAAATTGTGATTTAGAGTCTTTTAGGATTAAGGGAACTTTGTGGGAGGGTAAAAACCTTTATAATCTTTATAAAGAAGCGATGACTCCTTGGGAATGGCATGAAGAGTTGTTTGCCTATGCTAAGGGCTTGGGGTTAATATGTTTTTCTAGTCCTTTTAGTAAAGAAGCGGTGGATTTTTTAGAATCTTTAGGAAATCCTATCTATAAAGTCGCCTCTTTTGAAATTACAGATTTGGAGCTTATTGCTTATATAGCAAGTAAGCATAAGCCTATGATATTATCAAAAGGAATCGCTACCAAAGAGGAGATACAAGATGCTATTGATGTCTGTAGGAGCGAGGGTGTAGAAGATATTACTTTATTGCAATGCACAAGCTCTTATCCTGCTCCTTTAAATGAGGCAAACTTAAGTCTTATCCCACAAATGCAAAAAGATTTTGGTGTAAAAGTAGGATTATCTGACCATACTTTAGGTGTGAATGCTGCCATAACCGCTAGGGCTTTGGGTGCTAGTGTGATTGAAAAACATTTTATTTTAAAGAGGAGTTTAGGGGGCGTTGATAGTGCTTTTAGTATGGAAGCACAAGAATTTTTAAGTCTTTCACAAGCCATTCGTGAGGTTGAAGATCTCTTAGGGGATACTTCTTATGCACTAAGCCCTAAAGCCAAAGAGGGTAGAGCATTTATGCGTTCTTTGTTTATAGTTGATAAAATCAAAAAGGGAGAGATTATTCAGCCCTCACAGATTCGCTCTATTCGTCCGGGATTTGGGATTGCTCCAAAGTATAAAAAAGAAGTAATAGGAAAGGTGGCAACTAGAGACTTATATGTTGGGAAGCCTCTAGAGTTTGGGGATTTTAAATCATAATTGATTCTTCTTTTTTCTTGCTTACTTCTCTACTTCTTTGCTTAGAAATAATAAACAATCCTTGTTGCTATCTAATCTTTGTGCTGTTATGCTATTTAAGGATAATATAGCATCTTTGCAATGTTTTATAAAAAAGTTTGGTATCATTACCCCATCAAAATTAAGGAGTATTAATGAATCCAAATAGTGCAGTAGAGCGGGTTAAAAATCATCTTGCTTTTAAAATAGGAGAGGTTATAGAAAGTAATAATAGTCGGGGGGGGGGGCGTTTTATTTAGGTTATTGAAAATCTCATACCACCATAAAACATATCTTAAACATTCTTCCCCCTTAAAATATCCAAAACTAGAAACACTAAGTGATTATAAACAAGCCTTAGCCATTAAAAATAGCTTGACTTATAGATTAGGTGAAGCATTTATTTATTATTATAAATGGTGGTGGTGTGGTGGATTATGGTATTTCTTTCTTAACTTTCCAAACATTAGAGACAATTTTAGGATAGTTGATAGTCTTTCAAGGGGGTCTGAAGCAAGTGTATTATCACAAGACACTCTCCAAAGAATCAAAAAAATTGAAGCCATAGCAGATATTTTTTGGAATTCTAAGTTACAGGGTATCCCTTTTCGTGGTCAGTTGGGTCAAGATGCTATTGCTTATGTTCTAAATTGCCACAAAAAACAAGGATTCTTTGTAGATATTGGGGCACACGATGGAAAGAATATTTCTAATACCTATCTTTTTGAGCAATTAGGTTGGAGTGGCTTTTGTGTCGAAGCAAATCCTCTTACTTTTAAGAGGCTACAACAAAATCGTAAATGCGATGTTTATAATTTAGCGGTTTATTCTAAAAACATTGGAATTACAAAAATGGCAACCTCAAAAAGTGATACATTGGATACTTTAGAGGTTAATTTAACGCTTTCTCATAAAAAGAGAATAGAAGCCAACGCAAGTATTACTTATATTGAAGTGCCTACGGCAACCTTTGATGAAATTATGGAAAACTATCCTCAAGTCTCTCATATTGATTTTATGTCTTTAGATGTAGAAGGAGGAGAATTAGAAGTTTTAAAGGGTATTGACTTTTCTAAATACCGCTTTAGTTGCATTGCCATAGAGCATAATTATTTTAAAGATGCACAAAGGGAAGTGATAAGTTTATTAAATGCTAAGGGGTATAGAATATTAATGTGGAATGGTTGGGACTATCTCTTTGTCCCCAAAGAAAATATTTATTGGAATCAGTGAGGGCGATTAGAGGGTAAAGTGTTAGAGTATTTGGTGAGAAACTTGAAAATAGAACTAGCTTGCCTCTATAAGGAAAGAAATAAGAGGATTCATCAATAGCTCAAGCTTCTTACCTGCATTTGCCTACATTCTTAAAAATAATATATTTTTCTTTATAATTTGAAAAAATCATTCAAAGGAAACTAGATGATATAGATTATTATCGGGGGGGGGGGGCAAAATAGGCTAAAGTTTCCTTTTATTTTGAAATTAAAGCAAAAATTCCAGAGATTTAGGCGTAAAAAGAGGCTAAATTCTAGGTTATTGCACTATGTAGAAAAGCTAACACCACCCACATATCTAACCAAAATTCATATTCATCTAGCGGATTCTTGTAATCTAAATTGCTTTGGTTGCTCACATTTCTCTCAAATTGCACAATCAAAATTTCCAGATATTCAAGCTTATGAGAGAGATATAAAAGCCTTAAGTGCGGTTACGCAAGGATTTATAGGCAAAATACAGCTAATGGGCGGAGAACCACTTGCTAAATCCAAATTGTAAAGATTTTTTTGCCCTCACCGCAAATATTTTCCTAATGTGCCTATTTGGCTTGTAACCAATGGAATCCTGCTTCCCAAGCAAGATAAAGCATTTTGGCAATCTTGCAGAGAAAATGCCATAGAAATCCACCCCACAAAATATCCTATTAAGATAGATTGGGACGAAATACAACGAATCTGCAAGGAGGAAGTGGTTGTGTTTAGGTTTTTTATGGGTTCAGATAAGAAACAAAAGGTGATGACAAAAATGATTTTGAATCCTAAGGGTAATTCTAACCCCTTCGAAAGCTTCATTGGTTGCACACTCAATCAATGTGCACAACTTTATAATGGCAGACTTTACCCCTGCACTTTTACCGCTTACATTGAATATTTTAACAAGCATTTTTCACAAAATTTACAAATCACGCCTTTGGATTTTATAGATATTCACAAACCTAATCTAACTTATCAAGAGATTCTAAGCTTTATGGCAAAGCCATTGCCCTTTTGTCGTTATTGCTATACGATGAAATGGCAACATATTGGAGAATGGAAGACTTCTAAAAAAGATATTTTGGAGTATTTGGAGTAAGAAATCTTGTTTGTGAATGCAAGCAAATGAAGCAATCCATTATCTCACAACAAGGAGTGATTTTAAGGTGTAATCACCAAAGATTATCAAAAGTGAATACCAAATCACTAAACTTTAAAGACTTTATGGATTATCCCGACACAAGCATTGGGGCTATTATTTAACCCCCCTTAATCTCATATTAAGCTATTTTTACTATAATTTCACTTCCTTTTTTGCATTTTAAAAGGGTTCTTTGAAAATTCAGCTTGATTTAGGATATTAA
>NZ_JRPC02000089.1 GCF_000765745.2 Helicobacter apodemus | reverse complement strand
TGTAGAGCTTCCCAATAATATGCCTTTATACAGGCAACCATTGTTTGCTCAAATTGTAATATTCCCATTTGTAAGCAAGGATGGAAACTATCACGGTTATAGCGAATCTTGGATTAAGATTAAGGAGGGTGAATTTGTATTAAGCGACGCAGGAGCAGAAGCGAACAAAGAGAGAATTTTTGATTTAAATCAGGCTAGAAAATGAAATTAAGCGAGATTCAAAGTAAATTAAAACCCACCAAAGAATCCCTAAATATACAAAAGGAAAATATCCTAAAAAAAGCAATAAAGCCTTTTTCGGATTTAACTTCCTTACCAACAGCAATTTTTAAAAATATTTTTAAGCGTTATAGACTTTCAGATTTCTTGCCCTACCTATGCTATGACAAAGAGGAGAAAATTTATATTAATAACGATAACTCTTATGGAGCTATATTTCTTTGCTCTCCTAGAATCAAATCTACCGATAGTCAAAGTATTCAAGAGCTTTTAAATAAATTAGAAGAAGGTGTTTTTTTGCAATTTATGATTTTTGGCTCAAAAAATATCACAGATTTTGTGGAATACTGGCGTGAGGAGCATTTACTTAGAGCAAGGGATGAAAACAACGAACTCTTAGAAAATGCTGTCAATTCAATGGCAGAGTTCTACTTCTCTAAAACCAAAAGTGGAATCTCTAAAAATATGACCGTTAGGGTTAAAAATTTTAATCTCATCATCTCTTTAAAAAGTGATAACAAGGAAAAGCTATTAAAGACAAAAGAAAATATGCAAAATATTCTTGAAACCAATAGTTTTGCACCTAGAGAATTAACTCCAGAGGGATTAAAACCTTATCTTTGGGAGCTTTTTAACCCTAATCATAATATTAGAAATATTCCAGCCTATGATAGAAATGCCTATTTAAATCGACAACTCATTATGCCTAGCACTTCTATTTTGGTAAAAGATACGCATTTACAAATCGATGGGAAATCGTGGATTTCTCTTGCAGTTGCTTCTATGCCTCAAGAATTTCATATTGTAGAGTTTGGAGAAAAGATAGGAGATACACTAAGCTCTGCACTTAATACTAATCAATTCCAAGATACATTTTTTATTACTGCCTCTGTATGCCTTTTGCCAAAGAAAAAGGCAAATTCTGCTTCACGCAATCATTCTATTATTGCCACTCAAAGCTGGAGTGAAGCTCTATTTA
>NZ_JRPC02000088.1 GCF_000765745.2 Helicobacter apodemus | reverse complement strand
CCCTAATATATTATTATATTAGGAGATTTAGGCATTTTTATTATGTATTTGTCATAAACTATTTTTAACATTCCTAGTATAGCATAAAATTTAAACTTTGATTTAAGTAAAGAGGATTATTTTTTAATTAACTTTTAATTTTTAAAAAAGGGGGTGAGTTTATTGCGTGTTAATCCGCTTATGCTAAAATATGGATATTTTTAAGAAGTAGGATAAAATGAATTTTAAACCAAAATTGCATAAGAAATTGCGTTTTAAGACGCAATTTCAAATATTATCGGGGTTAGGTTTGGCAATCTTTTTTGCCTTTGTTGTGGGATTTTTAAGTTTTTATTATTTTAAGGCTTCTTTTGAAGTGGCGGCTTTTATTGGGATTTTATCTTTACTTATTACCTTGTGGATTAATGAGGCTTTGCCCTTAGGGATTGTTTCTTTGCTACCTATTATTTTATTCCCTGCTTTTGGGATATTAGATGTTAAGAATGCGACAAGTAATTATGCGAATCCTATTATATTCCTCTTTTTGGGTGGTTTTATGCTGGCTATTGCGGTAGAGAAAACAGGATTGCATAAGATTGTGGCTAAGAAGTTTCTAGGTTATTTTCCTGCTACCCCCAAGGGGGTTATTACCGCTCTTGGTGTTGCAAGTGTGGCTTTAGGCAGTGTGCTTTCTAATTCTACGGTTGCACTTTTGCTCGTGCCTATTGCTTATTCTATCACGCAAGATCCCTTGCTTAAAACGCGTTTTTTGTTAGCAGTGGCCTTTGGGGCTAGTATTAGTGGGATTACCACTCCCATAGGAACGCCACCTAATTTAATCTTTTTGGGGTTTTTGGAGACTATGAAGTTTGAGAGCATTAGTTTTGTAACTTGGATTTTAATGATGTTGCCTTTAAGCATTAGTATGCTTTATGTGATGATTAAACTGCTTTCTTATAGGGTTGTGGAGGAAGAGCTTAAGATTGATTCTTTTGAGGGTATTGGAGTAAGCTTTGAGCATAAAAAGTTAATCGTGCTTGTGGGAATTTTGCTTCTTTTGCTGCTGCTTAATTCTCCTATAAAGCCTATTTATATTTGTGCCATTTTTGCAAGTCTATCCAAATTGTAGGAATTTTTACCTAAAAGGCGGGGGGGTAGAAACCCAATGGGGTTGCAGAAATTTTGTGCCAAAACTGCACTTTTTGCTTCAAAAATTGATT
>NZ_JRPC02000087.1 GCF_000765745.2 Helicobacter apodemus | reverse complement strand
TACTAAGCATACTTTAACTCCAGAGATAGGTTTAGGTTATAATGGAGGATATTCTAAGGCTTATACTATGAATAATGCTATTAATACTATTACAAGAAGGAGTTATACCCATAAGATGAATTTATTTAAAACTAAAACCTCTCTTTCTTTTTATAGTGATTGGAATAAATATTTTAAGACTTTAGTGTATGCAGGAGTAGATTGGACTATTAATCCTAATGTTGCTAATCCTAAAGGGAGATATTCTAATATAGGGTATTATGGAGGGGGAGAGAGTAAATTAGATAATTTAGAATATGCTCTAGGGACTACTTTAGTTATTCCTTTAAATGATGCTTTTTATTTCTCTTTAAATTATGGGATGAATTGGACTAAGAATACCACTATGCATACAGGATATGGGAAGTTTAATTATATGTGGTAGGGGGATACTTCCATCTCTATATTTATACCCTTACTTAAACTTATTCCCTAGTAATTAAACCTAATCTTACAATAAAGTATAAGATAAGTTCTTTATCATTAGCTTTCTTTCATTGTATATAAGAAAGCTTTAGTGGGGTTATTGGTTGGTTAGGGTTAGTTGGTTAGGGTTGGTTGGTTTGTTAGGGTTGGTTTGTTGGGTTTATTAAGACTTAGGTTTGTTTAGTGTTACTTACTCTTAGTTGCTCTCATACATAGTAAAGACAACACTTAAAAACCCTAGTTACTACACCAAATAACTAAAACCCCTATCTACTAGAGCTAACACACTAAACCAAAGATAATGATTAAGAGTCAATAAAGCTTAGTGCTTTTATTTACTTTTAGTTAGTATTGCTTACTTTATCCTTTAAGGGTTTTATTTAGTTTTATTTAGTTTTGGTTATTCTTTGGTTGGTTAGGTTTGGTTGCTTTTACTTACTCTTAGTTAGTATTGCTTACTTTATCCTTTAAGGGTTTTATTTAGTTTTATTTTTATTTACTTTTGGTTAGTTTTGGTTATTCTTTGGTTAGTTAGGGTTGGTTATTTTGTTAAGATTTAGTTTGTTTAGTGTTATTTACTTTATCCTTTAAGGATTGGTTTTGGTTGAGTGTTGAGTTACCCCTACTTAGGATTGTTTTATTAAGAGATTCACTCCTTTATAAAGTATTATTTAATCTATCCCTTAAGTGTTTGTTTTTAGGTCAATTATCAATATTGGATTCTTGGTTTTTATCTTAAGGGTTAAATT
>NZ_JRPC02000086.1 GCF_000765745.2 Helicobacter apodemus | reverse complement strand
GGTAATGCCACCTTACAATCTGATATTATTAACTCTGGTTCTGGTGCTTTAAGTCTTAGTAATACAGGTAATGCTAGTATAGGGGCTAATATTAAAAATGAGGGAAGTGGTAGTTTAAGTATAAACAATACAGGTAAAGTTAGTGATACTACTAAAATAGAAAGCAATGGAAGTGGTAAAGTAGAAGTTCAAGAATGGTTAGTCTCTGCTAATTCTAAAGGAGAGGTTAAACCTTTAGAAATAACAGGTTCTAATTTAAGTGTTGTAAGTGTTTCTAATGTTACCTTTGATGCAGGAAATATTACTAATCTCTCCTCTTTAGTTAATGATCCTAAAAATGTTATTAATATTGATACTTCTAAAGATACTAGTATAAGTAATCCTGCAGAGATTAATTCTAAAGTCTTTGCTAAAGCAGAATTTAAAACTAATGATCCTAGTGTTAATATTAATTTAGATGCTGTTAGTAAAACCCTAAGCTTTTCTATTGATGGTGCTAAGACTTCAGCAGCAGCATTAGGAAAAACACTCATTAGTAATACCCAAGCTAGAGCAAACTTTGTTAATTCTGTAATGGGTAATGCTATGAATGCGGTTCATTTAATCCATAATCAAGGAAGTGCTAATGTGTATTCTAACTTTAATAAGGCTTATGAGGAAGGAGCTATTTATGCAAACTTTGATAATTTAGCCAGTGATGCTTTACTTAGAACTTCTAGTGAAAATAAAGATAAGAATCATCTAGCCTTTATGCTTCCTTATATCTCTAAGAGTGATACTTCTTTAAATGGAGGATTAACTTCTAAAGGACATACTAAAGGGGTTATCTTTGGTTATAGTTATTTAAATCCTAACAATAAAGATATTTATGGGATTTATGGAGGATATGATGATTTTAGTTCTAAAACTTATCCTTCAGATATTCTAGCTTTAAATAATAGAACCTATTATGCAGGAGTTAGGTATTATCATCCTTTTAATTATAAAGATTATGAACTCTTTTCTAAATTCTCTTCACAATTTGGTTTAATACAAAATGATATTTATGAAAGGGTAGGACAAACAGAATTTAAAGGAGAACCTAAATCTTATGCTTATGATGCTAATGTTAATATGGGGATGAATATAAAGCTTAATACTAAGCATACTTTAACTCCAGAGATAGGTTTAGGTTATAATGGAGGATATTCTAAGGCTTATACTATGAATAATGCTATTAATACTATTACAAGAAG
>NZ_JRPC02000085.1 GCF_000765745.2 Helicobacter apodemus | reverse complement strand
CATAGAAATCCTTTATTTATATTTTCTCACACTAGATTCACTTACTCCAAGCGTCCTTACAATCTCACTTACACCTACACCGCTTTTAGCTAATTCTTGAATTTTTGCAATGGTATCAGGAGAATGTTCTTTAACCTTGCTTTTGGGTTGGAATTTATAGAAGCTTAATAGCTCCCTTTGGGTTTGTAGAAGCTCATCTTTTAAGCTCTCTAACTCTCTTTTTAAAGAATCTTTGCTTAGATTAGAATCCCTTAACTCTGCAATAAGAGTAGATTCTACATTAGGGGTTAAATAATACCCTTGCTTTCTAATGCTAGGGAGGACTTCATTTACTACCCATTGCCTAAAGGGCTTTGCTTTAGGCTTATCACTGCGCATAAGAATAAAATAGAGTTGGGGTTCGGTGATGAAAGTGGTTTGCTGCGTTCTACCCAAGTTATCTTTTATGGGGTAACTCAAAGTTAGCCCATCTCCAAACTCCGCATTTATAGCCTCTAACACTCTTGAAGGATTGGTGTGTTCTAACACTTCACAAATATCTCTAAGGCAAAATAAGGGATTCTCATTATCGCCCACCACACGCACTTGTCCTAAAGTTTTATGGTTAAAAACTTGTAACTGCATTACTCACTCCTTGGATTCTAAATCTTTGACTTTAAGACTTTAATCGCACCACTTGTAACACCAACATAAAAACAATCAAGCTTTTAGAGTTTATGCCAAGCTCTTGCAAGTCTTTTAACTTATTTATTGCACTCACCTGAAATTCTTTTTATCTATTTTAAAAACTTTATAGCTCAAGGCACATAGCCACACGATAATCACACCGAATAACGCATTCTCTAGCATTTTTTACTCCTTTATGATAGTATTAGGCATACACAAATAAATGATAGATTGGCAGGGCAACCCGCCTCAACCTTATCCACTTAAGATTTTAATAATCCAAAGGATAATGGCGACTAAGCGTAGGAACTTAATCAAAAAATCTAGCCATTTCATTTGTGTATCTCCTTTCATAAGCCGTATTATTTACTGCTTACAAAAGAATTATAACAAATATTATACCTTAAAGTCAAGCCTTAAATAGTATTTAATATTATATTTTTGAAAAATAAGCGTATTTATTACGCTTTTATGGTGAGCTTCTGCAATATTAAAGAAAGTTCATTAAGGGTGGCAACTTTGGATTCTAACTCCTTAATTTGTAAAAACATTTCACACGCCCTTTGCATAGGGACTGATATTTTATTGGTTCTAGCAGACTTTGAGATAGCCTCTTCACTATACCCAATTCTCTCCCCTAGCTCTCTATAAGTTAGCCCCAATTCCTTGCAGGTTTTTTTAATAAGATTGTCATCGTTTTTTGCCATCTTTTTC
>NZ_JRPC02000084.1 GCF_000765745.2 Helicobacter apodemus | reverse complement strand
GTAATAGTGGGACAATCTCTAATAAGAATGGTAATACCATAGCCTTACAAAACACTAAAATACAAACTTTTACTAATACTGGAACTATAGAAAAAACAAATAATGGTGGTAGTGGTGTTGCGATTGAAAACAATACAGCCTTAGGAACTTTTATTAATCAAGGAATAATTAATCATAAAGGTAATGGACCAGGTGTTTATGTAGGTAGTAAAGCTACGATAGAGAACTTTGAGAATAAGGGGACGATAGAAAGCAAGCAAAATGGGATGCAACTTGCTGGCAAAGCTACGATAGAGACTTTTAAGAATAGTGGGACGATAGAGGGTTTTAGGGATGGCATATATGTAAATGGTGCAATCATTCAAACCCTCACTAATGAAGGAAGTATTATTAGTAATGATGAAGGTAATAATAGATATGCAGGCATGAGCTTACAAGGTGGAGGAACCATTGCAACTATTATCAATAAAGGAACGATAAGATCAAATGGTTTTGGTATTGCGATACTTGATGGTAAAGCTGGAAAACTCTCTATGCAAGATGGAGCTGTAGTGCATGGAAGATTTTCAGGTATTATAGTAGGACCAAACCAAACTCTAGGAGAACTTGAAATTAGTGGATCTAATACTAAGATTAGTGGGGGTCAAAATGGTATTTTCTTATATGATAAAGCAAAAACCCAAAAAATTACCATTAAAGATGGAGCTAGAATAGAGGGAAAAACTTTTTATGGAATCAGTGTTAGAGATAACGCTAACCTCAGTGGAGATATTCTTATCTCAGGTGAAGGCTCTATGATAATAGGTAAAAATGCTGGTATTGGTAATAATAATGGAAAAATAACAGGTAATCTTACTATTAAAGATGGAGCAACTATAACCGCTACTTCAGGTAAAGCCATTTGGAATAATGAGAATTCTACCCTTAGTGGAGGTATTACCATAAGTGGTGCTAATACGAAACTAGAGGGTAATATTGTTAATAGTGATAATGCCAATATAGGAAGTGAAATAAAAATAGAAAAAGGTGCTAGTATTAATGGAGGATTAGTAAATAATGGTAATGCTTCTATATCAGGAAATATTACTATTGATGAGAGTAGTAAGCTTAACTCTATTACTAATACTTCAAGTAATGCTAATGCTATTACAGGAAGTATTGAAACTAAAAGTAGCACTCCTTTAGCTATTTCTAACTCTGGAAGTATTGGAGGAGATATTAAAACAGCAGGAAATGCTGAATTAAAAATTAACAACTCTGGAAGTGGTAGCACCTCCTATACTACCACTTCCAGAGTTAGTAATGTTTAAAGGAGCATTACCACTAGAGCTAATATTACCTGCAATAGTAGAAGAACCCGAATTGGTAATATTAAGAGGAGAATCACTAG
>NZ_JRPC02000083.1 GCF_000765745.2 Helicobacter apodemus | reverse complement strand
TTTTGTGAAGTATTAGCAGTTGCGAATTCCTCTTTTAATGTAGGTGTTTGTAGATTATCTATGGGTTTAATGCCTGTTGTTAATTCTTGCTCTTTAATACCCTCTTGCTTTTCTTTTAAGGCTTTATCTAAAAGGCTTTGATTGGTGGGGGATTGTGGGTTAGAGTGAAGCTTAGCATTGGCATTTAGCTTATCTACAAAGCCTTTGATAAGCTCTTGTTCTTTTTGGGCTGCTTTTTGTATGAGTTTGACGACTTCTTTTTTAAGTTTTTCGGTAGTAAAACCTTTGCCATTGGTATTTACAAAGATTTCAGCACTATTTTTATCAAAACTTTTAAAAATTTTATTAGCATCTATTTTTCCTAATTTTAAAGCTTTTGTTAAGTTTCTTTTGCTGGGCTCTAATTCATCTAAGCCTAGCCCTAATCTTAAAGCTTTACTAATTTCTCTTATACTCCAAATATCCTTAGTGGCATTATTGTGCCACTGCTGCTTTGTGAGATAGAAGGGTTGAGAACTCTTATTTATTAAGCCTATTAAGTCCTCAAATTCTTGATTTAAATCCCTATCCCATATATTAAGCTGTTTTAAAAAGGTATCCTCATATTCTTTTAAAATCTCCTCTTTGTTCAGAGATTTTTCTAAAGAATCTTTAGTTTTTGGTATAATGGCTTCATCAATCTTGTTGGTAGGAGATTTGCCTGTCTGTAAAAGCGTATCAGTGTAGAAAATTGACTTGGCGTTTGGAGATTGATAAATGATTTTAGCTCCATTTTCTACTTTATTTTTTAAAACATTCTGTTTTTTAGGCGCGTTTGAAACGCTTATAAAATAATCCTGTGTTTCTAAATTAATGCTTGCAAAATACTGCTTATCATCTATTTGCTTTGCTAAAATAACAATATTATCATTATCCCTTAAAATCACTTCGGGATTATCTAGGGTCTCTTTGATTTGTGGGATATACTGCGTCCTATCTTTTTCTACAAGTTTTAATAAACTCCCCTTAGTTAGTTTTATCTCTTTTCCCCCTAATGCTTCTTTGATTTCATCGCTATGTTGTGGGATATAAGAATCCTCTAAACTTTTAAGGTTAAAAGTCTCTAGCCACTGATTTTGGGTTTGTGTGCTTAAAATATGCTCTTTGCCCTTTGTATCTATAAAAGTAATCTCTGCTAAAGGGGTTTTTTTCTCTGCATTAAATGCCTGTTCTTTTTCTCTTAGCTTAGGGAGTAGCTCTAAGAGTTTAGAGCTTTCCTCGCTGGGGACTCCACTTTTAATGCTAATACTTAAAAGGTCATAAATATCTGCACTACTTATTGCTCTACCATTACTAAAGAGTGTGGGTTCTAATTCTTGCCTGAATGTTGGCTCTAAATTCTCTAAAAATTCAAAG
>NZ_JRPC02000082.1 GCF_000765745.2 Helicobacter apodemus | reverse complement strand
AAGTTTAAATTTTTCATCTCTTCTACAGAGAAATTAAGTTCATATACTCTTAGATTAAGATCAATGCTTTGTA
Organism: Helicobacter apodemus; assembly: GCF_000765745.2. Lineage (GTDB taxonomy): Bacteria > Campylobacterota > Campylobacteria > Campylobacterales > Helicobacteraceae > Helicobacter_D > Helicobacter_D apodemus. Next base: position 1,362 of record NZ_JRPC02000082.1, on the reverse strand, counting down.
ATTGTGAGCTTAAAACTTTAGCTTCCCTAAAAGTCTCTTTATTATAAAGATTAGTAACTTTAAAATGATCCCAACTTCTCATGGTGCTAAATGCTTTTAGTATCTCAAGATCTTCTATCCCAGGCTCATTTGCCATATATCTTTTATCACTAAAACCCTTGGGTAGTTTTTCAATTTCCTCTGTAGAATAAGATTCTTTGATTTCTGGCATAATTTGTGTAAAGACATTATAGTATTGGTTAAGAGTGTTAGCTATATCTATATGTTTGAATACTTCTTCATTGGTTAAATTAGGGTCGAACAATCCAGTAGCCAATCCTCCATAATTCCTTGTCCCAATTCTAATAATTTCCTCTAAGGTGCTTTTATGCAATTTAAACCCACTTGGAAGTTCCGCAGCAGCATTAAAATCCTCTCCTAGATAACCTTGCTTATCTACACTATAACCATAAAACTCATTTTGTATCCTTACCTCTTGTATTTGGGATTTGTTTGTCTTAGCATTTCTTATGAGTAATTCATCTTTTAATAACTCTGCTACTATATCTGTCTTTTTGTGTTCTATAGTAGTTAGATTGTTAGGTATATATTGGATAAAGTCGGATAGGGAATGCTTCACCATAAGATTTTTAGTATCCACAGAATGTGAAGTATCTAAAACTTCTTGTGTAGTAACATTGGGCTTTAGAATCTCTTGAGATTTCCCATTAGTAGCTTGATTTATAGCACTAGGGCTAAAGCTATAAACATTATAACTTGAAACTTTCATTCTATCCTCCTAATATTAATACTGGGCTTTAAATTGCTTTAATACTTCCTGTGCATTGCGATAATGTTGCCAAAATTCATGTGTTTTACCACTAGGAGTAGCATAAGTTAAATAATATTGTTTATACCCATTCATATATCTATAATTTGCCACAATGAAACCATTGAATCCAAATTCTCGAGCCACACTATAGGGATTATTTAAATTATCAGTTACAACAAATGCATACGATCTGCCATATCCATAATAATCATATCTTGAATCCCTAATAAATCCATATCCCCCAACAACTCTCTCCTCCTCCTCTACACTCAAAAGTCTCACACCCTTATCATAATCACTTAAGGCACCATTAGTAACTTTTGCTAAAAAATCCTCTGCAAAAGCAACTATAGAAAGGAAGCTTAGAATAGCCATTACATTGAAAAGTTTTTTCATCGTTAATCTCTGTTATTGGGGTTGAATTTTATTTCCACTATGCATTGGTTTGATGCAAGAAATTTTGTGCCCTTTTGTATAAATCTTGGGTATAGTTATGAATATCTTGTTGGCTAATAGTCCAATTATTATGCACCGCTTTTGTAAATTTCATC
>NZ_JRPC02000081.1 GCF_000765745.2 Helicobacter apodemus | reverse complement strand
TTAGTGCTTCAATGAAAACTTTTCAGTTTATAGATAGTCAATATAAATACTCTCACTATTAGGAGTAACTATGCAAATACCTAAATATTCCCCACTTACAATTGAAAATAAATATTAATGCTAGAATAAAATTTAATGTAAGGAGAATATGATATGGCACTTGTTTTAGCTAATAGGACGGATGGGAGTGGTTCAAGGTTAAATGCTTTTTTAAATGCTTTATATATTGCACAATATTTAGGAGATTTATCTTACGCAAAAATTTTATGGATTGGTGGCACAAGGGATAACACAGGCGCCAACAAAAATCATATCATAGGCTCTTCTTTGGATAAAGTAGATAAAATATTTTCTCAAAATTTCATTAATAGCTACTGCATACACACTCTACCTAAAGATACTAGAATCATTGATGTAACGCATTTTAAAAGCTTACAATCTCTAAAAGATTCTTTTTTTAGCAACAAATATGATTATTTTATTACTCCACTAGGGAGTTTAGCTTGGTATTTTCACGATATAAATCTCAATGAATACCGAGCAATGACTTTATATCTATGGAAAAAGTTAGACTTTCTTCCTGAATTTAACTATCCTATTTCAAAAGCCTATGAGGAGGCAGGAAAGATAGGTGATTTCATAGCTATTCATTTCAGAAGTGGGGATGTTATTTATGATTATTTTCCTATAAGAAAACATAATTTTCTCGCTATGAGTCTTGCGAGCTGTTGTGAGCTTATTTTATCTTTAATGCAAAATGAGCTTTTAAAAAATAAAAACCAAACCATCGTTATTGTTGGGGATGATTTAGATTCCATACAAAAAATAATAGATTTTCACAACAACCCCAATATCGTCTCTACAGATAAATTAAGAGAAAATGATGCCTACCACTATAATAAAGAATTTCAACTTTTCTTATACGATATAATTTTTCTCTCACAAGCAAAGAAAATCTATACAACAGGCTCTGCCTTAACAAAAATAGCTTATTTACTTGGTAATGCCGATTATATTTTAAGCAATAATATTTTTACTCCTAAGGAATGCTATAAAAACTTTAAACAATTTTATGGAAAAATTATTTTCTCACCAATGCAGAGAGCATATTCTCTTTTTCAATTATTCTTAATGGGTTCTAAAACTTATGAAGATATAGGTATTCTTAAAATATATCTTTTGTCTGCTTTAGATTTGGATCCAGATAATGATAAGTATAGAATCTATTTTCTAGTATTACTCTTACAAAATAATGAATGGCAAGAAGCAGAATTTTATCTGCAAAATATCTTAAATACAAGAAAAGAGGAGTTTTTAGAAACTTTATTTTTTTATACTTATTATAAAACGACATTTTAAATCAAAGTTTTTCCATTTAAAAACGAAGCGGTTTGATTTAAAATGGAAAAAATCAGCAAACATTAAGCTTATAAACTTGCT
>NZ_JRPC02000080.1 GCF_000765745.2 Helicobacter apodemus | reverse complement strand
ATTAAAAGAAGTTCTGAATATTGTCCTTTGGTAGTAGTAATAGATTTCAATAAAGCTTTTTCGTATTCTGATAGATTAAATAAATTAGAATTAATTAGCATATTAATGGAAGTATCAGTCTGTTTCATAAAAATTTTCCACGATGAATTATTAATAATAACACTTCCTGCTCTGCTTAACCCTCCTGTCTTTAAATTATATATATCATCGAAACCTTGTGTGGCTAAAATAATCGAACCATTATATTTCCTAGCCCTCCGATAAGCCTGTTCAATAAAATCATCCATTTTTGGATTTTTGCCTAAAAACCTATGGGCTTCATCAAGCACAATTTGGATTCTATTTTTTCTATCTTCACTCCTATACATAAGTTGGTTTAAATGATAGATTAAGAGCATAATTAAAGGGTCTCTTAAATCAGGGTCATTATCAATCCCTTTGAACTCTGTAACAATGAATTCTTTATTAATATTAAATTGATTAGGTCCTGAAAAAAATGCACCATAAACACCTTCTTTACAAAAGGGTCTTAATTGGTCAGCAAAATCTTTAAATCTTGAGTCTTTAACAGTTCTTAACTTATCCCTAATATTGGTAATTTCCATTTTATTGCCAATCTCGTCAAAAAGAATTCCTATAAATTCTTGTATCTTCTGTTTTATCAATTTTTCATCTTCGTCTGCCCTTGCTTGGTGTTTAGAGCTTCCTAACATATAAATAAGGCTTGAGAGATAATTTAAGTCATCTGTTAATTGTTCTTTATTTTTTATATCACTAAATGGGTTAAAGCTAATAGGCTTTTGAGGGTCAAGGAATATATATTGCCCATCTAGGGTTTCACATAACTTTAAAAATGATGTATCATAATCTAAAACAAATACTCTATCCCCTCTAGCAAAGCTATTAAATCCTATCATATTCAATAATACAGATTTACCAGCTCCCGAAGTTGCAACTAAATACGCATTAAAGTTAATATCTGATACGAACAAATCAACTCCTGCCATTTGCCCACGCCTTGAATAGAGCATTAAATTTGGGTGGTTTCCTGCATAATCTGATTCTAGTGGCACAAATTGTGCGATTTGGTCAGCAAACATTGAACGGTATTTCCCTGTTAATTCAAACATATACTCTTCATTGATTCCCATAGGCAATGATGCTAAAAAATTGAGTTGATGGATTCCTAATGCCTCATCCATTACAATGCCTGTTGTCCCACCTTTACTCCAAAAGGAAATAATATTTTGCGTATTTTGTTTCGCACTTTCATAACTATCTCCACTAACTAGAACATTTAAATCAAAGGCAAATAATCGCTCTTTTTGTCCATCAATTCTTTCTAGTATTCCTATGCTTTCTCTCCTAACATTAGCAAACTCTCTAAATAGAGCTTCACTCCAGCTTTGAGTGGCAATAATAGAATGATTGCGTGAAGCAGAATTTGCCTTTTTCTTTGGCAAAAGGCATACAGAGGCAGTAA
>NZ_JRPC02000007.1 GCF_000765745.2 Helicobacter apodemus | reverse complement strand
CTTTTTCTCTTTGTTCTAATAAAGGATAATTAAAAGACACTATTAATGCCCCCCCCCCAACTATAGAATTAGAGTTATTAATAAATTCTACTTCTTTTAAGATATTATAAAGTTCTTCACCAAAGAAATTAGGAATAGAGTATTCTTTAATAGTAGTATTAGTATCTAAGGTAGGAATTTGATGAGAGTCTTGTAGGGTTTTTATAAGAGATGTTAAGCCTAAAGTTTCTATGATATTACTAACACCTGTTCTTTTAAAGTTTAAAATAAAAAGTTGCATAGTTTTGTCCTTTTTAATTTTGCATGTTTTTAAATAAAAATTCATTACAACCTAAACCTACTACCTTAAGATAAACAAAGAGTTTATAAAATCTATTTTTAGGGTAGGTGGGTTTATGGTAGATAGCTAGAATACAATCCTTACAATAAAAGTGTGATTATACTACACTTTTGAGGGTTTTTAAGAATTGAATGCTAATTTTAATATTATATTCTTTTAATACTTTAGGGTTAAACTAAGGCTTTATTTCATTGAAACTTATAAAATTTAAAAGTTTAACACTAAGATTTAAGAATTTTAATGGTTTAGAGATTTTAAAGGTTTAATTTAATCCCCTAACAGAAATTATCGTAGTGGTTGGGAAAAGTTTGCTTACAAACTAAGGGTTCCCACCTCTCACTTAAGATAATTCTTTTATGGGAATTAAAACGCAAATTTATCACAGAAATTATCTAATGTTTTAATAACCCCATAAAGAGAATAAAATAACTCCCCAAACTAAAAGGGCTAAAAGCACACTAAAGAAAACTGCAGCACTCGCACAATCTTTAGCGATTTTGGCTAGGGGGTGGAAGTTGGGGGTGATTAAGTCTATACAAGATTCTATGCTAGAATTAACTGCCTCTAAGATAAGTATCAAAAACAACACCACTATTAAAAACAAATGTTCTATTAAATCTAGCGGCAAGAAAAAGCTTATAATCACAGCAGGAATGATGATTGCTAATTCAATGCGGAAAGCTACCTCTTGCTTAAGCATTGCTAACACTCCTTCTAAGGCAAATTTTGCATTCGCTAAAAAATGGTATTTAGGCTTCATCATTGTCCTGCAAAATCCATACTGAATAAATCATCTTCGCTCTTATAAACTTCACTCTCTACACCAAAATATCCAAGCAAAGTGCTAAAAATATTATCTTGGGATAGAAGCAAACTTTTGCGGGATTGTGCGATTTGCATAAGCTGTGGATTATTACTAAAGAACATAAAAGGGATATGAATCTGCTCTTTTGGGGCGATAAAATACGGCAACCCGTGCAAATAAATCCCATTCTCTCCCAAACTCTCTCCGTGGTCAGATAGATAAATCAAACTTGTTTCATAATTGGGGTATTCCTTTAACATATCCATTAAGGATTTTATAATATAGTCTGTATAAAGCAAGGTGTTATCATAAGTATTAATAAGCTCCTCTTGGGTGCATTTTTGGAGCTCATTAGTATCACAAGTGGGTAGAAACTTTTTAAAAGCATTAGGGTAACGTTGGTAATAAGTAGGTCCGTGAGAGCCTTGCAAATGCACGATAATAAGGTTTTGCTTCTCTAACTCCTTAAGATTCTCTAATACCTCTGCTAATAATACCTCATCATAAGGCTCTTTTAAGATTTTTACTTTTTCTAAGTTTTTACAAACACCTTGACACCCACCAGAGTTATTACCTATCCACGCAACATTCACCCCAACCTTATGCAAAATATTTAAAACATTTTCGCGATAATAAGTAGATTTTGAAAAATTCTCCCTTTTATAATCTGAAAACATACAAGGCACACTAATAGCTGTAGAAGTCCCACAAGAATAAAAATTATCAAAATACACAATAGATTCTTCTTTGGTATAAGCATTCGTATCATTAATTACATAATTGCCTAAAGAATAATTAGCAGCCCTTGCAGTCTCCCCTACTACCAAAATCATTAACCGCTCCTTAGAATCAGGCTTCAAAGCCGCATCTTTAGCAATAACTTCAAACTCCTTTGCGGGTAAAGCCCCTTTGATATACAACACAACAGAATAAATTTGTCGCAAAGGTGTTTCATAGATTCTTAGAAAATTATAATTCCGAAAGAATGGAATAAGTGTTTGGCTATGCCAATAAAAGATTCCAAGTGCGAAAAGAAATGCCATAAAAAAACTTAGCAAGGGATAAAAAAATCTCCCCTTTAGGGTTCTAGGGTAAGCAATATTTACCTTTAAGATAAACCAAGTAGGCAACACCCCCAAAACCAAGATAAAAATCAATAAACTAGGAGAGATTAAACCAAAAGCTTCTTGGCTATCAGTTTTCATAACATTATCTATCATATCCTTATCAATCACCACCCCATAAAAGGACATAAAATATGCACTAAGGCAAGCAATCCATACCAAGACAATTAGCACAGGCTTATGTAAATGCAAAAAAAACAATAAAGAGATAAGACTAAGGGCTAAAGCAAAATAAACTAGAAGTAAGGATATTTTTAAAAATAAAGAAGAATTAGGGTCTAAATGTTGATAAGTTTGCATAAAAAAATTAAAATTCATACAAGTAAAAAAAAGGGCACTAAGAATGGCAAAATAAAACCACGATAAAGTTATTTTCTTTCCATAAAAGGGCATAAAGGTCTCCTAAAATCTTAATAAAAGCCGAAATTATAATACATTGTTGCATCAAAAAAGTTTAAACCCTAAGACATTATCAAAGCTTGCTTAAGGGCAAAAGATTTGTTTTTAATATTCATTCCTCTTATATTCAGGGCTTTATTACTTGTGATTTCTGCATTGTTTAAAGATTTTTCCGATATTTTTCTCCAAACTTCATATTACGAGGGCTTCCCCAATGCAATTTTAACCTCTTGAAAAATCCTCAATACTTCCTTGCTAAAAGATTCCATAGAATATTGCTTAAGTGCTTCAAAACTTTGTTTTTTTAGCTTTGCTAATAAAGCTGTATTTTTTATCAAACCCTTAAGGTTTTCACAAAGTTCTTCTGCATTATAAGGGTCAAAAAACAAAGCTTTGTCCTCAAAAATTTCTTTATGCGTTGGGATATTAGATAACAAAAGGGGAAGTCCTAAAGAAGCCGCTTCTAAAACTGCATTGGGGAAGCCCTCGTAATATGAAGTATGTATAAAAATATCGGCTTTTTTCAACAAAGGATAGATATTCTCCTTAAACCCTAGCAAAATAACATTTTGCATTTGGTGAGTCTGCAAATAAGCCTCTATCTCCTCCCTTTGCTCCCCCTCACCTAAAATATAAAGTTTGATAAAATTAGGCAAAGCCTTAAAGGCTTGTAGAAGTGTTAAATAATTCTTTTGTGTGTGTAACCTTCCAATGGCGAAACAAAAAACCTCCCCTTCTTGCTTAGGAAATTCTAAGGCTTGTTGGCTTAAACGCATAATCTTAGCAGTATCAATAGGATTATAAAGTAAATCGATTTTAGTCCTTAAAACCCCAAAATTCACCTCTACATCCTTACAACTCGCCCTAGAGTTACACACGACCCTTAAAGCCCCTTGCAAACACATTGCATATAAAGTATGATTAATGCTACTTTGTGAAAAGTTATTTTCTACAAAAGAAGGCTCACAACGTACAAAAATACAATAAGGCTTAGAGAGGATTTTTGCCCCTAAAACTGCATAATAGCTGGTAATAAAATCCATAAAAGAAACAATTAAATCACAATCTTTAGCAATGTTGCTAAAAGATTCTAAAAGCAAAAAACTATTAGACAACAAAGGCTCTTTTTCGCTTCCTAAAAGATAAAACACTTTAATATTAGGAATCTCCATTACATCTTGCGTTTTTTTAAGCACTACAAGCTGCACTTCAAAACCATTGCAAGAGAGAATATCCAAAATAAGACTAAGAATCTTTTGCGCTCCCCCGCGTCTCATAACATCAATGAGAAAGGTTATTTTCATAGCCTAACCCCTTAAATATAAAATTCCTTGCATTTTAGCATAATCAACTTTCTAAAAGGGACATTAAGAGTTTTGCAATCTCTAAAGCAGAGGCTTTAGGATAAAAAATATTTGCCTCTTTATACTGTAAAATCTCTTGGGCTATCAGCTCTCCGCTTTGTTTTAATTCCTCTTCTAACCTTAAGGCTACCTGCATAAACTCTGATTCATTCAAAGCTACTCTATGCAAAAGAGGATTCACAAAAGAACAATCGAAGTTACAAACCCTTAAATCAAACTCTTTCTTAGGAGGAGCATAAAGAATCACAGGTTTTAAAGAGTTTAAAGGGGCACTATAAGAGAGTGAGGAATTATCCGTAATTACAATACTCTTAGAAAGACTATCTAAGGTGATACTCTCACTCTCATCAAAGCTAAATCCCGCATAAGATAAAAACACCTCCAAGCAAGCATAAGGGTTTTGCTTCCCGACCCATTGGTAATAACCCCTATAAGCAGGATGTGGGCGAAAAAGGACTTTTTTACCCAACTCTAAAAGCCTTTTTATAATTCCCATTAGCTCATAAGGTTTAGTTAATCTAGGGATAAATAAAAACTGCTCTATACTCCTTAAAGCACAAGATTGTTCTAGCTTTAAATCCAACCTTGGAGAGCCTCCAGCGATAGCTTTAGTTTTTACCCCAACAGATTGAAAAATACTTTCATAGGCTTTTAAAGAAGCTCTATCAATAGCAAGATAATAATCAAAGCCTAGAAAATAATAACCAATATATTGCTTCAAATACTCTTGCTTTAATGCTCTAGGAAAAAACCCAAAAGCCTCTGCGATACTATGCCCCATCCCAACAATTATTTTACTCTCACAAGATAGCTTAGGAACAATGCTAGAGAGGAATAAAGCGACCTTTTTACTCACAAAAAAATCAATCAAAACCCAAGGGGCTATTAAGATTCTATTCCCCACAACCTTTTGCTTATGCAAAAGATAATATTCATAACTCCCAAAATACCACTCTATAGGAATATCTTTATGAATAAATGTCGCTATTTTATGAGTATGAGGAGCATAATTTAAGCTAATGCCATAGGAGACTTCAAGGTTAAATCCAACTTGCAATAAAGCCTCCTTAATACTCAAGGTATATTGAAGCACACATTGGGTTAAAGCTTCTAAACATTTGGGAGAGACATAATACACAAAGAGGTCATAAAAGAAATAATAATGGGTAATCCATAAATTATCAAAAATACGCAATCCCCCATTTTCTAAAAGTTCAAATTTTGCCCACCCCTCCCCCGAAGCCTCTAAGAGGATTTGCCGTCCTAAACAAGAAGCAATAAATTCTCTCCCATCAAGGTATTTAAGTCCTAAATCCTCACATTTCAAAACAAGCTCATCTTGTACATCACCAGCACAGATTAGCACATACTCCCCACTTTGTCTAATCTCTTCTTGTTTGGCTACAAGATTATTCACACTATCCTTATCATCAAGAAACTTTAAAATAAGATCCCTCTTGCAATCTTTTAAGATATTGCTTAAAATCTCTGCACAACCTCCTTTTGGGTAAATGTAACAACCCCTCCCCAACTCTATAGTTTCAAACTTTTTTAGATATTCCATTGTTTTCTCCACACACAAAAGACATAAATATACCAAATCTTACTAAAATCTACTCTCTTTTTAGCATCAAAGGCTCTTACTAACTTATTAACAAAATGAACATCTAAATAACCCTCTGCATAATCTAAAATTCCCTCCAATAAATGCCTTAAATCTTTTCTCATCCAAGTCTCCAAAGGCACTCCAAACCCCATCTTAGAGCGATATATTAATGAGCGTGGAAAAAATTTTTCTAAATATTGCTTAAATACCACCTTCCCCTCTCCATTATGGACTTTATAATCCATAGGAATCCCTTGCATAAACTTAACAAACTCAACCCCAAGTAAAGGCTCCCTAATTTCCAATCCAACATTCATACTAGCCCTATCAGTTTTGGTTAAAATATCTTCACTTAAATAATAACACCAATCAAAATAACTCATTTGTGCGTAATAATCTAAACAAGAATATTCCTCTCCTACTGATTTAAAAGGCAGATGGTTTAAAAATAAATCTTCTTTTTTAAAGTGCATAATCTCCGCCCTATAATGCTCCAAAAAACTCGTAGCTTTAAGCTGATTTTTAATACGTAAAAACTTATCAATACCTATAGAGATACCAAATTTTGAAAATAAATCTATAACAAATTCTGCAGAGAATAAGTCTAAAACCCAAGCGACTTTAAACCTCCTATAATAGTGATATTTTTGCCATCGTTGCATACTCCAAAAATATCGCTCATAACCAATTCCTAGTTCATCTCCACCATCGGCACTTAAAGCCACTTTATGGGTTTTTGCAATCTTTTGAGCCAAAAGCATTGTAGGCAGAGCAGAAACATCACCAAAAGGCTCATCATAAACAAAAGGTAATTGCTCTATCAACCCTCTAACTTCTTGTAAATGACAAATAAATTGGTGATTAGTAATTCCTAAAATATCTGCTACTTTTTTAGCATAACAACTCTCATCAAAACTTGATTCTACAAACCCTACACTAAAACTCTCAAAGTTATACCCCAAGTCTTTTAACACTGCACATACTAAAGAAGAATCCACTCCTCCACTTAAAAGCACACCAACAGGAACATCACTCACCATTCTAAAAGCAATGCTTTTTTGCAAATGGGAAATAAAGCTATCCCAAGTAAATTTGTGAGATTGCAAATAAGAATCTTTTGGATTATAATAGTGATATTTAGTGATATTAGCTTTTTTATCTACAATAAGATAACTTCCTGCTTCAAGTTTGAAACAGCATTCTAAAATACTAAATGGTGCAGGAATATACCCAAAACTTAAAAATAAGCTTAAAGCTTCTTTGTTAATGGATTTTTGTAAGTAAGGATAAGCCAAAATACCTTTAAGCTCTGAAGAAAACAAAAATCTCTCTCCATCAAAATAATAATAAAGAGGCTTACTTCCCGCTCTATCACGAAAACAATATAACTTTTGCTCTAAATTGTCCCATATCACAAAAGCAAACATTCCCTCAAATTCTCTTACACATTCAACACCCCAATACTCAAAACTTTGCAACAAAACTTCGGTATCACTAAAGGCTTCACATCTTACACCCTCACTAACAAGCTTACTGGCAATCTCTTTATAATTATAAATCTCTCCATTAAACACTAGCACATAGCGCCGATTTTCGCTAATAAAGGGCTGATGGGACAAACTACTTAAATCAATAATAGAAAGTCGTCTATGTGCCAAAGCAAGATTGCAATGCCTTTGCGTATAAAGCCCAAAATCATCAGGACCTCCAGCACTCATACAATCACGCATTTTTTCTATAGAATCTAAAAGCCCCATCTTGCCTTTAAACTCCCAACCGCCTACAATACGACACATTGAATACTCCCTTAATAAAGTTGGGATTATAATGCGACTTTAATAAAAAGACAATAGAAACACCTTTTAAAAAATCTTTATAATAAGCTTTTTAAAAATTAAGAATAAATATCTATAAAGGGGTAAATTATAAATACTTTAGACACTATGAGGAATCTTCTATCAATTCACAAATAGTATTTACAGCAAAAGACATTTCCTTTTGCATCCATTTCAATGCCTCATTGGCTTTATCTTGATTTTTCTTAGGATTTTTAAAGCAACTTTCAAATCCTCTTTGTATCTCTTCAATTTCTTTTGCCTGAACAAAGGGGTAAATTTCCTTTAAATTATACTTCAAAGGATTAACATAATGGATAAGAGGAACAGAAGCAACCAAAGCTTCACTCTGAACCCCTCCACCGATACAACCAATATGAAATTGACCAGTAGCACAAGAAGCATAATACAAGCCCACCATAATATCTTTACGATTCATAATAGGCAACCATTGAACATAATTTTGTATTCCTAATTCTTCAACCATTTGCTTACTTGCATTAATATCGCTTCCATATTCAAAAGTTAAAAGCTTAGGTTTATATTTCTTGTTATCTTTAACAAAAGCAGCAAAAGCCTGCAATACCCTATCATTGCACTTATCCGCTACGAGCCTTCCTTCTTCCCGAACACTTTTCCAAGAATGTCTTGCGTGATGAAAAACAACAAATTGAGTATCTTTAGTTAAGGAATAAAAATCCTCTGCCCAATAAGAGGAATTAAAAAACTTTGGTATCACTGCTCTTTGATAAATATCCATATAAATGTAAGGAAAAGTTTTAAAAGCAATCACTTTAGAAGTTAAACCTAACTCCATAATAGATTGCTCATAAGCAGCTACATTAAGAACATCTTCAGTACTTAGAAGCTTTTTGGATTCTTTAATACCCTTGTTTTGATGAAAACTAAAAGTATCTAAATGTTTTCTATGGTTAGGATTAGCAGATTGAACATAAAAGGGATAGCTCACTAAATCCATTCCATAAGGGACAAAAAAATCAATAGGAATATCAAAGTAGCTTAGATAGGCTACAGAGGGACCATTAGCAAAAATAACATCATATTTTCTTATCCGTTTTAAAATCTCCTCATTCTTTTTAATTCCTTCAATCTCCTCTAAAAACCAATACAAATTACCAAAAGGAAGCAAAAAAGTATAATGGATAAAATCTAAAGAATAACTATCACAAGAAGGATGAAAATGGGGCAATTCATTATTACATAAAAATAAATCTACATTATATCCCCTATCACGCAAATATCTTGCAAGAGAGAAAAAGTTATTATTAGAATTTCCAAACAATGCTATTTTTTTATTCTTTTTCATAGATAATCTCACTATCTGTATAAGTTTTTTTAACTCTTAAACCAGCAATATGACTAATTTCTATATTGGGTTCTCCACCTGACCATAAAGAGCATTTTTCACAAATCTTAAAATGTTGAAAACTATTATCTAAAAGCTCTCTTCTAAGCTGCATTAAAGAATCTCCCCTCCATACCTCTTCTAAAGTCTGCATCTTCAAATCTCCAATTATGCCCCCCCCCCCGCACAATCCTGAGGTAGAATAAACTGACATACTATTGCAACAAAAAGTTACTTTCAAATCCGGCGTAATGAATAAAACTTGCCAAGGGATTGAACAAGCGTACCTTTGCTTGTATTCCCTAAATTGCTTTTGGTGTTTGGTAACAAAACTACCATTTTCATCAACTTCAAATTCACTAAGTTGATGGAATTTAACTTTATCTACCAAAGGAAGCCAATATTCTAAAAATTGCATACCCTTTTCTTCTGCCCTCTCTCCTTGAAGAATAAAACACACTCCTAAAGTAGTCTTTTTCTTGCTAGTTTTTAATAAATCAATTAAATACAGGATATTAGCCACTGTTGTATCATAATCATAACCCCTTATTCTTTTGTAACTCTCTTTATCAATAGCATCTAATGAAAAAGTAATATGATTGATATTAGATTGAACAATCTTTTCTGCATTTTTCTTATTTAACAAAGTTCCATTAGTTGTGATATTAATATGCTCTACACCATAATCTTTAGCAATATCTAAAAACTCCAAAAACCTAGGATGAATAAAGGGTTCATCTAATTGACCAAATTGCATAAAAATCTTATTATCCCCACAATATTTTGCAATCTTCTTGAAGTCTTGTATTTGCATAAAGAGATTCTTATCAAAAAAATTACTAGTTTGTAAGCTTCTATATTCCTTAGCGTGATAAGGACACATCACACATTCTAAATTACAACGATTAGAAATAGCAATATGCACATTTTGAGGGTGAGGAAAATAAACATCTGAATACTTTAAAAAGAAATCTTTAGAAAATTTTTTAGAAAAAAAACCTTCCCAATTTTCACTTAAATTCGTCAAATATTTAGGAATATCCACCCTACTAATACTATGCCCTCGGAGTCTTTTATGTAAAAAATTTCTAAAATCTATTTTAATAGACTTTTTAAGATAAAGAGATTCCACTAAAAAATTTCCTATAGCATCTAAAGAAGAGACAAAAAACCAAAAAGGTTCTTTAATAAAATAATCTGGATTAATTTGAGGTGCAAAATAGAGATTATTCCCTCCCTTAAGTGCTTGTATCACAAATTCACAAAACACATCAATATCAAAAAAATCAAAAGCTGGGTTAATAACAAAAACAGATTTTTTATGCTCTAGTTCCTCATAAATAGATTCTAAAACTTCTAAATCCCAAATTGAAAAAATAGGTTTTACAATAATCTCTCTTAATAACTTCTTCTCTAATTCTCTCTTAATTGTTTCATTTATAACTCCATAAATTATCATTGTTACTTCCTTAATTTATTTTTTACTAAAATTTCTGTCACATAAGGAAAATTCAAAAATTCTTCGCGATAAAATGGTAATTTAGCACATTCCCCATCATAGCCTTTATAGACAATCTCCATATTTAAAACCCCCAAAAATTCTGATATTTTCTCTAAGGTCATTAAGGAATTTCTATAATGCCCCTTATAATAATTAGCAACCATTTCTAAATACTGATTAAGAAGTTTTTCATCTTTTACTTCAAAAGTATGATGAAAAATTCTATGCACATAATGCCCAATATTATTAAAGTTTAGAAAAATAATCCCATCAGGTTTTAAGATCCTTTTAAAAATTTCTAAACTCTTTTGCATATCGGTAAACATAAAAACCCCATAACAAAAAATAGCATCAAAAGATTGGGGATTAAAAGATAATTTTTCTAAAGTCTCTTGAAGAAAGATTGCATTATCTCTTTGCCTATTAAGATACTTAGCAATATTAATCCGATGCTCACTACAATCTACGCCAACAACCGCATTATTATGCTTAGATAAAATATAAGTCCATTGCCCCATACCACAACCTGCATCTAATACTTTTTCTTTACCAACAAATCCTAAAGATTCTATACGTTTTACATAATTTTTCTGTGATCTCCCAAAAGCACTAGAAAAAACATTTCTATTGGTATCTTTAGGAGATAGCTCGGCAATAGCAAAGAGTCTAGAATACTCATCCCCTAATATCTCAAATAATTCTGGAGCGTCCCATTCAATCTCTATTTCCTTATCCCATTCCATAGTATTCTCCTTGTTTGCTATCTAAAGTTATAGAATATTTACCCCTAGCGTCTAATCCGTTATAAATAAATTTCAAAGGTTTATCTTTATAAAAACACTGTAAGGCAATATTTTTGTAATTCTCTACATATATGGTTAGACCATCAAAGAAGCTCATATCTTCAATCGTTTCATAGTTATGTATAGATAAAGTCAGCTTATTATCTTTTAAGATAGATTCCACTTTTGTACTCATATACATCTTGCAATAACGCAATAATTTTGAAGTCTTTAAAACAAGCAAATTTCCCTTTTCTTGCTCTTCTTTTAAAAACTTAAAACCTGTTAAATAAAAAGGAAATTTTTTAAGAAGTTCTAAAGTTGTTGGAATATTTTTAGCATTTGCTACATAAAAACTACCAAAATGCTGATAGAAAATTACCACAGAGGATTGATTATAAAAAGTCTCCCAATCTATACTTTGGATTTGGTAGTTGAAAGTTTGGAAAGTAGGCGCAATACATCCTGTAGAACGATAACGGGTAAAAAAATCATAATCCCCATCACCACAAAATAGTTTTTGTAAAATAGTAGAAGAGCCTAACTGTCTCCCATCTTGAGTAGAAGTGATATTGCCTGCTAGAGAGATTCTTGGAAATTTTTCAATTACCCAATCATCACTCCATATAAATGCCCCCCCCCCCGCAGAGAATAAGTCTGTATGGTAAGCTATAGAATCCGGATTGCTTCCATTATGATGAGGGGCAAATCCTATATTGTGTTGCATAGCCTTTGGCTCTCCATTGCCGTGATTAGTAAAAATTGGCAAACTTAAAGAATGCTTTGAGAGCATTTCATAAACTTTTAAAGCGTGAGTTCTATTAAAATTATGATGAATATTAAAATCTCTATAAGCGTGATTAGTATCAATATATCCATATTTTATATAGTCTCTTAAGGTATTAGCATAAGGAGTTTCTTTAGAATCTACCTCTAAAGAATCGTAAATAGAAGTATGCAAAGGATTATCCGAAAAGAAAAAAATACTTGCTGCAAAATCTAAATCCACACCATAGCCTAAAGGTGTCTTCTCATCGGTATTGAGGTAAGCAATGAGCCAATCTAAGATTTCTTGACTAGTATATTCTGCATCACTAGAGATAGCACACATACCCTTATAAGGATAAGGCACTTCTCGAATATTCTCATAACGCATAGGCAAACTAAACAAAGATTCTCCTTAAAAAAATGAAATTATAAATACTCGCCTTTGTAATGTCAAGAGCTAATTAATCTTTACAAATTCAATACAAGGCGAAATCACATCTCCATTTTCTTGTTCAATACTCCGATAAGACCATTCTTCACAATCCTTACAAATCTTCCACTCCTTAAAATCCCCCTTAATTAAATCTAAACGCATTTTTTGTGTAATGAGATTTATCCAAATAGAATCCATACTCTCTTCATAAAGATTTCCCATAACTTTGTTTTCCCAACCAATCGCTCCAGCCATAGTACAACAAGGCATCACTCCGCCATCGGGATTAATATGAATTTCATCCCAAGGCTTTTGACAAGTATAGCGACAAGAGGTATCAAAGTTTCTATCGTGGCTAACTTCCATTCCCTCATTATTTTTTTCTACGAGATTCCGCACATAAATTTCATTAACTGCCTTATAAGCCGACCATTTCTCTTTAAACATTTCCACTTCTTTTTCCGCTCCCCCCTGCAAGATAATCGATAAGGTAATATAAATATTAATATTGCGATTTTCAATCTTTGTTAAGAAAGATTCAATATTTTTAACAAGCTTTTCAAAATTTCCTCCCCTTGATTTTGCATAAGTTTCAGGAGTTGCCGCATCAATGCTAATAGATAAAGAATCTAGGCTAGATTCCAAAAGTCTATCCGCCATTTCCTCATCAAGCAATAAGCCATTAGTCGTCATCGAAATCCATCGCACACCCACATCTTTACCATATCTAATAAAATCTGGAATCCTCTTATCCACAAGCATCTCACAAGGACCCACTAAATCAATAATGCTATCATACTTTGCAGAATAATCCATAATCGCATAAACAATCTTTTCATCTAAAATTCTATATTCTTTAAAAAAGTCTGTTGTATGCGTTTTGACATATTCTGGAGCAAAGAAAAAACAAAAGGAACATTTTAAATTACATTTATTAATAGTTCCTAAATTAATATGCACGGGTGCTGGATAAAACTCTTTGACGCGATAAGTTATATCTAGTGTATTTGCAGTTTTATCTTCAAAAAGCTTCCAATCTTTTGAAAGATTGCTTAAAGGTCTTCCCTCCAAAGTAATTCTTTTTGAAGAAAAATTCAATGCTTGAGCTAAGTGCTTATGGAGACTATTACGATATTGCATAGGAAGCAATTGCTCTTTATAGAATATCTCTATAAGCAATCTCTCTGGAGTATGCCCATTAAAAAGAGCAAAAAGAGCAACACTATCAACTTGCAAATAAATATTAGGCTTAGGGTAATAATAAAGATTTTCTTTAATCTCCAATGCTTTGGCTAAAAATCTCTGTATAATGCCCCCCCCCCCGACACCTTTATTCTCTTCATAAAAAACCCCAAACAGAGGAATTCCAAACATTTTAGAATCCACCAAAGCTTTATAAGTTTCTAGGCAAAAAAATACGCTAACTTCATACTCTCTAATTACCTCTAATCCTAAATTTTTCAAAACTTCATACTCAAAAGATTTAGTTTTATCTCTACATAATATACATCGCATACCTACTCCTACTCTATATATAAAACTTTTTCTTTAGCTTGGGGAGTATCTTCTTGGGTAAAATCATTATATGCCCATTCATTACAACGGGCACAGATAGAAAATTCTGTAAAGTTTTTCTCCAAATTTTCCTTTCTTAAAATCGAAATACCCTCACCCCTCCAAATTTCTTCTAAACCATGTTGATATACATTACCAACACTAAAAGGGTAATGATAAGCACTAGAACTCATCGTGCAACACACACTCACATCACCATAAGGATTTATCATCATTCTTTGATAAGGAAACATACAAATACTTCTTTTATGGAGATCAATTACAGCGTTATTTCTCCTATCTTGACCATTTTCATCAAAAGTTGCTAACTCATTAAAAGTTATTCGCTTTACTACATCTCTACAATCACTCCATTTATTTAAATAAAGCTCTTTTTGTTCTTGAGTGCTCATTTCATCAAAAACCAAAACACAAGCCACTTCAAACTCAATATCTGATCCTTGATTATTAAGGATTCTTGCATATTCTACACATTTTCTAACACCTCTTTCTACTTTTTCTAAATCCGTTCCTCGAATCTTTTTATAAGTTTCTTTAGTGGCTCCATCTATACTTATAGTCATTCTGTTTAATCCAGCTTTTAGAAGGGCAATGCCTTTTTGTTCTAAGAGGGTGCCATTGGTTACCAATGAAATAAGAGGTATTTTTAAATTTTTAGCAAAAGCTACAAAAGAAAAAATCCTATCATCAAGTAACACTTCTCCTGCTGCGGTAAATGATACATTAAAAACACCTTTGTCGCCTGCATATTCTAAGATTTCATAGACTTTCTTCTCATCTAAAATTTGTTTTTGTTTGAAAAAACTCGTTTTATGAGTTTTTTGGAGTTCTTTAGCGTGTAGCAAACACATAATACATTTTAAATTACACTCATTAGTAATAGCAATATTTATCTCTGAAGGTGCAGGATAAAACTCCTCTATCTTATCTATTAAATCATATTGGAGTTGTTCTTGTGAAACTTCTAAGGCTTTCCATGCGTAAGAACAATTAAAGAGTTTTCTTGATTCATAAAAGAATTTCTTAGAAAGGATTTTAGAATCAATGTTTTTTTTCTTTCTTAAGAGGGTATGGAGTTTTCCTCTTAAATCTCTATGGAGTAGATTATTTCTATAAAGGGATTCTATTTTTAGATTTTCACTTGTAATGTTTTCTCTTAAAGAAAAGAGAGCAAAATCATCTATTTCTGTATAAGCATTAGGTTTAGGATAATAATAGAGGTTTTCTTTAGAATTTAGAGCAGTTTTAAAAAAGTCTTTAGCAAAGTCTTTTTCTCTTTGTTCTAATAAAGGATAATTAAAAGACACTATTAATGCCCCCCCCCCAACTATAGAATTAGAGTTATTAATAAATTCTACTTCTTTTAAGATATTATAAAGTTCTTCACTAAAGAAATTAGGAATAGAGTATTCTTTAATAGTAGTATTAGTATCTAAGGTAGAAATTTGATGAGAGTCTTGTAGGGTTTTTATAAGAGATGTTAAGCCTAAAGTTTCTATGATATTACTAACACCTGTTCTTTTAAAGTTTAAAATAAAAAGTTGCATAGTTAATCCTTGGGCTGAAATTGAAAAATTTTAAATTTTCCGATACTTTTAAGATGAGTTAATTGTATGTCCCTTAAGCCTGGCATTAAAGCATTTTCATCATAAAACTTCAATAAATTTGTATAAAGAATTAATGTGCCTTTTTGGCATAATTTCATCTCATCTAAAAGATATTGTGGAGAAATTCTATGATAGTCTCCTTGATAATAATTAGATAAAAAGTCCTCTCTATTTCTATAAAACTTACAATAATTGGGTATGTGTGGCTCATAGGAAGTAATATAAAAATGCCTTGCGATCTCGTGATCATTACTTAATAAATGGCTATACTCCTTATTAAAATTATTTTGTAAATAAGTGATTAATTCCTCACGTATCTTAATATGCTCTGGCAACTGACGATGAAATTGCGAATTTCTTATATACCATAAAAGCACCAAAATATTACCAACAATCAAAAGCAAATTCACCCATAAAGGAAATAAAAGCACACATAAAAGACTAGCAAAAGGGATTCCAAATTCAATATACCTTTGTGGCTCTCCTAAAAATCGTGCAACTCTTAAAGAAGTAACCAAAAATGCAAAAAAGCTTGAAGACAACAAAATATACATTATCCAAATCTCTTTTTCAGAAGAATCCCCAACCCACCAATAACCAACTAACACCAAACAAGCAGCAAAAGCCCCAATAAGCACTTCAAAAACGGGATTATTTAATAAATAATTCTTATCCTTTTTAACCCAAAAATCATAAACAAAATCCCTCCAAATACTAAAACGAGCTTTAAAATGACAATCTTTTATCATAAATTTAGAATAATTCCGCTTATGATGGAATTGAGTAGCAAAAAAACTTAAAGCATAGGAATAATTAAAAATAAATAATACAATAACGCTAAGTGGTATCAAGAACAATATCTCATAACTTGAAGATAAAATAGCGATAAAAATACTAGAAAATAAAACAAACTGATAGGCAAATTGACTCCCTAAAAGACAACAAAAAACCAGTAGCAAAATCACCACAAATAACTCTACTCCCCCAAAGAGCAAATAAAAATATAAGCTAAAAAGATACCCATAGACTAGCAATAACCCAAAAGCTCTAGCAGAAAGCCCCATAAATTTGGCATTCCATATCACATAAATAATAGGTAAGGTAATAAAAAGAATATTAGCTAATAAAATTTCTAAAAAATTCAATTCTAAATCCAAATAAAATGCACAAAGATAAATAAATCCATTAAAACTAAGAATCATTAATCCCATTAATGTGTAGCCAATCCAATTCGCCTTACGTAATAAAAATTCATCACTAAAAAACGAACAAATCCAATGATAAAGTTGAGGACAAACAACAAGGTGTTGATTAAAGGCGTTAAAGTTAGAGACAAAATAATGCTTATTTTGTTTAATAAATTTTATGAGCTTAAAATGATAGGCGTGATCACTTCCACCATAAGGATAATCCATATTCTTAACAATGAATAAAAATATGCAAAAACTTCCTAAACACATAATCAACAAAATAGCTATTAAATCCACATTTTACCTTTTTCTTGCAAGTATTTCATAAACTCCACATTCTCCTAAAAATAATCCTTTTAAGTCTGTATCTACACTATATCGACCATTTTCATAAATACAACATCCCTCACTACCAAAAGCTAATATCTCCGCACCACGAGTTTGCAAAAACTCTAAAACCTGCTCTAATGGCACAACTCTATCCCCATAGAAATGCTCATTTTGTGCATAACGGTATTCATTAACAAATGCACTAATGCCTAACTCTCTTGGGTTATAATCTAAAGTTTTATTAGGCTCATTAATGATTAAATTATAATACCAGCCCCTATCATTACTACATAAATATATTATCCCCCCCCCCCCGCAGAACTCTAAAAATCTCTTGCAAAGCCCTCTTCCAATCTATCATATAAATTACAGAATAGCAAAAAACAAAGTCAAAAATATTATCCCTAAAAGGCAAATCTTCAGCACTTGCCACTTGGAATAACACATTATCTACCAACAACTCTTTACCAATTCTTTGGGCTATTTGTATGCGTTTTTCTTGAATATCTATTCCATAAACTAATTTATTATGCTTTGCTAAAGCTAAACTCCATTGACCATATCCACAACCACAATCAAGCACCTTAGTATCTACTCCCACTAACGCAATTCTCTTTAACCTTTCACTATACTTTGCTAACCCACCACCATAACATCGCCTTATAAATCCTCTTTCCTTAGGAGGCATTCCTTGTATCCAAACATCCTTTAGCACAAAGCCTCCTTAACACAACCTATCTCGGATAGAATGTAGCAAAGTATGGGCTTTAATTCTCCCTCCCCCGCACTCATATTCGATTTCTTTAATCCTTATTTTTCCTTGACCACAAATAACAACTACACCCAAATCATTCCATAAGCAAACTTGCCCATTTTGAGTCAAATAATGCTCATTATCACTATAAAGTTCTGCCTCCCAAATAATTAACTTTTTATCTTTATAAAAACAAAAAGCTCCGGCGTAAGGATAATTGCTAGCATTAATTAAACGCAAAATAGATTCATTACTAGCACTCCAATCAATCCTTCCATCTTCTGGTTTTCTCGGATAACACCTTAAAATATCTTTAGGATTAGTCGATTGCTTTTGTAAAACATAGTCTTTATCTTGCTCTAAAAGCCGCAAAGCTTCCAAAAACATAGGTGAGGCTCTTTGTGTTATCCACTCCCAACATTCCGTTACTTTGGTATTGATATTAATAGGCAAATATTCTCTAACAATAATATCTCCGCTATCTAAACTGCCACCTTGCATCTTATGCACACATAAACCTATTTTTTTCTGCATTAATAATCGCCCAAGCTTGACAAGTATTTCCTCTATACCTTGGTAAGTCCCCTCCGTGAATATTTAATATTCCATAAGAAAATAAATCAATAATACAATCCTCCACAATAGAAGTATGATTAACACTAATAGCAATATCCATACTTTCTAAGTTTTTGATAAATGCTACTTTTTCTTGTGTAGAAATTCTTGGGGCATAAAGATAAAGGTAAGGGATATTTAATTTTTTGGGGCTAACTCTTCAAAATCTCTTGCAGTTTTCGTATGTTCTGGAGCTTCTTTTGAGGTGCTAATTAAACCTATTGTGTGTCCATTTTCTCTTAAAACATTGACTAATTCATACATTATTTCCGTTCTTCCTATGAGTGCCACTCTCATACACACTCCTTATAGGAAGAAGTAATTAATAGTCTATAAATGCCCCCCTCCCCGCTACTTCAAATGCGTCTTTAGCATTTACTCGACCATAATTTAAAGCACTATACTGCATAAATAATTCCTTATATTTTTTAGTTTGATAAAGTTTAATCCAAGATTCTAAGCGGACATCTTGTAATGCCCTCCAAGAATCTAAACTTAAAAATTCCACTTCATTAGATAATATCTCTTGAAGATATTCTAATTCCCCTAATGTAAGGGAATCGCTTTTATTGCTAATTTGTTGTTTAATTTCTCCTTTACTAAGATATTCAATGGTGCTTATAGAGCTTCCATTGGCTAAAAGCTCATTATAATAGCTTTTTGTGTTAATCTCTATTTTTTCACTTTCTAAAATACTATCATAGGCTATATTTAAATACTTAGCGACTTTTTGCATTGCTTTAGTCCGCGTTTGTTTATCTTTAAGTGAGGAAAAAATAATAGAATGCTTTTTTTCTCTCTCATAACTTGCTACCCACCAAGAAAAAACAGCTCTTAATGTTTCATCACTTAAAACTTGTTTCTTTAATAAAAAATTATGAGGACTTTTTTGTCCATAAACATACATTACAAGCATATTCTTCTTAGAAGCTATCATATCAATAGGATTTCTAAGCGTGGTTAGTATTTTACAGTCATATTGTAAAAATATCTGGCTACTAAGCATATAAGAATGATCATCGTGTAAGCAATAATAATGTGCTTTAGCTGGAAATTCTAAATCTAAGACATTATGAATAGTCTTAATAGCACTTTCCAAAGGAGTATCACCTAAGACAAAATTCTTAGTATCTAACTTGTGGGGAAATAATTTTGCTAAAGTTTCTGAAGATATATTTGGCCACGACCCTTTTTTATTAACAATGGTCGTTTTATGCATCAAGGTATTAAAAAAGGTTTCCTTATCCATATCCATTGTTGTGGTATTTAAAGGAAATCCAAAAGGTTTTGAGCAAACAAATTGGATTCTAAAAGGAGCAAAATAAATCTCCTTATGCCCAAAAAGCAACTGATAAAGCAAAGAAGTTCCCGTGCGAGACATAGAATCAATAAAAAGATATTTCACCCTAGTAACCTCTCTAAAACACTCTTAGCACCATTTAAGGAATGCCCACATTTTTCTCTTAACTTTTGAGTATCCTTCATAAAAGGTTTAGCATTTTCATATTGTTCTAAAGATGCAGTATTTAAAAAAATATGAATAGGGTGGAATCCAAACATAAAATAGTCATCTCCCCTGATACTACAAATATCAATTTTATCTTCATACATACAAGCTATATCATCTGCCCAATGGTAGGGACATCTAATAAGCTTATCCCAATTCACAAAAGGCTCAATTAATCCCCCCCCCCCCCGCTACTATTGGGATACAAAGATTGCAATCGTGCGTTATTCCCATAACCTTTGCTTCCATTAAGATTCTACTAGAAACTCCCAAAGAATGACTACGCATAACCTTAGCCTCTGGAACAATGTTTAAATAATATTCAAGCACTTTAGCATAATGATTCCCATAACAAAAATTTCCCTCCAATAAAGGATTAAAATTAGGGTGTATGCCAAGTTCAAAATATGGATTTTCTCTTATTCTATCAAGCAATGGGGTTTGATGAGTAGCAAACCAAGTTACCCTGACATTAGCCTGCTCTAAAATATCAATGCAATATTCTAGCACCGCATCACTTGCCCAATCAATATCAAAAGTTAAAAAAGGTTTTAAAAAAGAATGAGGTATAGAGGGATTAATCTCACTTACTAATCCAAAATCCATAAACTTAATTCTCTCCCTATAAAACATTACGCTTTAGCATTATATCAAGATTTTCTTAATAAAAATATCAAGCTTAAGCCTTAATTTCCTAGAATTAATTGAATATCTTTAATCTTACAACAAAGAAGATTTTTAGACAATGATACCTTAAAAACCCTTTCTCACTACCTTTTTAATTCTCTAAGTTTTCTTATAGGCACTCCTGCATAAACACTATAAGGTTCTGTATCTTTATTTACTAATGCACCAGCTCCTATAATACTACCCTCTGCAATCCTAACACCACCTAAAATTATAGCGTTTGCGCCAACCCAAACATCTGATTCTAAAATTACTGGCTTAGAAAAAATGCAATTTTTAACACTCTTTAAATCCTTTAAAATACTATTATTAGGATTTGAATCTGCAATTATAGTTATATTTGTTGCAAGTGCACATCTATCACCTATAACAACTATTGGTAAATAAACTTAAAAAACGAGCCATTTCCTGTGCAAAAAAACGCAATATTCATAAAATTTCCTACTTCAATACTAATATTGTCTATTCAAATAAAGGATAATCGTGCAATAAAACAACTTTTTTAGAAAAATATTTTCTACAAATTTCAAAATAATAACAAGGGTTAGCATAATACAAATTTTCACCTCTAAATCTACCCTATCTGTAAGCATGTTAAAGCTAAAACCTTTGTAGGATTTCTCATTCATATTATGAAGAACCGCTAAAATATAATCTCTCCATTATAATTCTTGCTCATCAAAAATCATATTAAAAATTCCAGAAGTTATGGAATAATCTGCATAATGCGTAATGAGACTGCTATTTTCCAAAAAAATTTCGCAATCTTTTTCTTGATTATTATTCAATATAAATTCATTGGCTGCTTCTATCATCTCTTCAGATATATCATAACCAAAATATTTACTTAAACATATATTATTCATCTTGATAAACTCATACAAAGCACCATATCCACAACCTAAGTCATTAATAGACACCCCTTCCCCGCAGCCTATCTTCATAAAGTAAAACCTGCAAAAGTTTTGAAAAACGCAAATTTTGCGAATCCTTACACTTCTAACCCACACTCTTACTATCAATGCCATATATTTTAAGTGCATTACTATACCAGTTTTTTACTCTCTCTAATTCTATACTTTTCTCCTAAATATTTAATAAGGTAATACATAAAAATAAGGATATTCCGCTAATAATTCATCTTTAGAAGAATTTAAAATATCTTTATTATTCAATAATGTATAATAATAAATCCTATCACAAGCACCAAACTTTGATTTAAATTTATATACTCCATCTTGTAATGCCCAATTGCCACCAAAATTCCACCATTTATATCCCCCATCATACGCTTCATTCATTGCTCTAAAAATAATTAGAGGCAATGCTTGTAATGTGCGATATTCACTAAGTAAAGCAGGCGTATAATATTCTACTGCATTGCCGTAATAAAAGCATAAAAGTGCAGCAATAGCCCTTCCTTGAAATTCCGCCACATAAAGTTCATACTCTTTGTCATTACAGCACTTTAAAAGGCTGCTAAAAAACTCTTTTGGCTTAGGGATACCATTAATGCTTACCATATTGTTAAAATGTGTTTGATAAAGAAATTCAAAATCCTGCTTTAACTTAACAATAACTCCACTTCTAAGGGCTTTGGCTATATTCCTTCTAGCACTTGCAGCAAAACTTTTTAACAACTCCTGCTCTGGCAATAAAAGGGTTATTTGTCCAATCCTACTATCAATAAAATCATGCAATAAGGGGGTATAGCATATCTGAGCATCTTTAGTGTGAGTTTGCAAGATTAAGTCTTCTAAAGGATTGGTGATATAAGTAGAACTTGCAAAATCTCTTGAATACTCCTTATAAGCTTCTAAAAGCCTATTTCTTACCTCATCATTATCCGCTAAGATTCCACCATTACTCCCAAAAAATGGTAAAGAATTCAAAACTTCACCATATTTACCCTCTCTTAGCATCAAGGGCAAAATCCCACAAATCCTATCTTGATTAATTGCCACTAAATAATGAGATTTACACTCTAAAACATCCTCCGATAGTCTCTTAAAGGATAGAGAATAATACATCATAGCACAATCACAACGATTCAAAAAGTCATTATATTTTGAAGTAAATGTAGCATTTAAGAGGCTAATTTGCATATTAGCCCCCTATTTTTACAAGCTAATAGAGTGTATGTATCTACACCTCTATTTGCCCCCTCCCCGCAGGTGTGGAGATTGGATTTAACCAATCACTCACATTAAAATCAACAAGTTTTGCCAAAAGTTTAATATCTTCACCAAAAACTTCTTGGAGTAATTCCACACAATCTTGGGGAATACTCTCTTTTGTATCTTTAATATTATTTTTTAATTGCACAAATCTCTCTCTTTGTGCTTCATTTTCAAGCATCACTTCTTCTTTACGGATAGAATTCATTAGCTGCATAAAGTTTGTATCCCCAAAATATGCTCTAAGCTCTTTTTGTAATTTCACATCAACCACACTTAAACTCGTATGATTGGGAGCATAAGAGGGAACAAAACCCTTATTCTTTAATCCTAAAAACTCATAAACTTGAGTTAAAGGAGCAAGATTAGCATTGGATAAAACTTCAGATTTGATACATAAAATTTGTTCTTTTGGGAAAAATTCTAAAAATTCCTTGAGTTGTTTAGCATAAAATCCTCTTCCTGTATAATCATAAGGAGCAATTTCTCTCCAAATGCCTTGAGTATTCTTTATCCTTGTCTTTTCATTAATAAGAGCCTCTTTAAAACTCATAGTTTCTAAGCCCTGCAAAGCAGTGAAGCGATAATTTGCCCACGCTCTTTGTATCGGGTTTCTTAACATAAAAACAAATTTCATCTTGGGAAAATCTTTAGCAATTCTTTGTGCTACTTCTCTACCACCATAGAGATAAGAAGAAGAACGTTCGCCTATTGCGATTTTATCCTCTGTCACATCACTAAAATAATAATCTAAATACCATTTTATCCCCTTAACATATTCCCAACTTTTATAATAATAATGGGGTTCTGGGATCCTCTGTTTTGGTAAATAAACTTCGGGATGTTGAATGAGGAGTTCATAAAGAAAGCTCGTTCCACTAGCTGAAGAACCCCCGATAATAAAATTAGGCACTTTCATAAAATCCCCCTAAGCTACAAGAGGGGAACAAATAAATAATACTAGATTGGCCCCCCCCCCCGCTAAACTCTTCTTTAAAATTTCTGCATTCCATATTTTTAGATTCTCCTATCTTTTTTGCTGGGATCCCAGCAACTTTTGTATAAGGTGGAACATCACAATTTACAAAACTGCACGCCCCAACAACTGCTCCTTTAGAGATTCTGACACCCTGTGTTATTACAACATTTGGACCTATATAGCAATGATCTTCAATGACAACAAGATCATATTCATAAGATTTTTCTCCCCCACTAAAAGCCCATTTCACACTATTATGCGTATAAATATGTACTCCAGCAGAAATAGAACAAAAACTTCCAATCTCTAATCCTCCACTCCCATCTAAGATGCAAAAAGGTCCCACAAAGGTATTCTTTCCCACTTTTACATCTCCAAAAATATATACATTATCATAACAGCTACTTCCCTCTCCCCAACCTAAATTTCTAGCCTTTGTTATTCTATCATTAAAATACTCACTCACAGGCAAAACACGATTATAAGCAACTTTTTTCTGATATCGCAAAAAAGAAAAAATTCTTAAAATCTTTTTTAATCTAGTATTTCGCAAATCTTGCTCCAAAACAAGCCTCCTCGACGTGAAAATGCAATAATTCAAGATTATTCTCTACTCCCATTTGTTGAAACTCCTCTTGTGTATAACGTTTAGCATTACTTGGTGAATACCAATCAAAATTTGTTATTACCGAAGTATCCCAACCTAATTCCTCATTATAAAAACATTTTAAAAAATTCCAATAAATAAATCGCTGTATATCGTATTTCCCTCCTTTGATACCAAGTAATGGAATTGCTGGAGATTCAAACTCCACCTTCAATGCTTGTAATCTCTTCCCAAGCTCACTTAATTGCTCACTCATATCTCTTAATTCCTGATAAGAAAGTTCTTTACATTTAACTCTAAAATAATCATCCACTAACTCACGCGGCAAGGCTTTCTTGGCATAAACATAACAAGCAAAATGCCCCCCCCCCCGACTAGCATTAGATTCTTTTAATATTCGTGAAAGCTCACAAAAGGTTGCTTCGGGCTTTTGTGTATGCATAATAACTGCGTGACAACTTACATAATCAATCACCCCGTCTTTAAAAGGTGTATTAGCAATATCCCCTTTGATAAAATAAATATTAGGAATGCTTTTATATTTCTGTGCTGCGACACTAATGGCATCAGAAATATCCATTCCAATAATAAGCGTTTGTGGTGCTAAAGATGCAAACCATTCACAAAGATAACCCAATCCACAACCAGCATCAAAAACTATAGATTGTTGTTGCAAAAAAGATGCTAAATCTTGCTCATCCTTAAATCCATAAAGCTTTAGATACCATTGCTTTTGAAAATCCCATAAGACTTGCTGCTCCTTTTCTTTCACATCCTTATTGTAAGTTACCCACTTTTCACTAAAAACATCTGCAGTTTGCAATTGATTATATTCTTTAATCCCATCAAGCAAATTAACAAAGTTCCCATTAAAAACTACCTTGTCCCTAAAAATATCCTCAAGCATTATATTCTCCTAAATGAATTTGACACCATTCATTAAAATTCAATAAAGACCAAATAAGCAAACGATAATTCTGCTTTCCTTCTAAATGGTCATTAATTAAATTATAACAAGTTTTATAATCTAAATAATGGAATATTAAAGAATCCTTACAAAATAACTTCTGTTTAACAAAATCTATACTCTCTCCACTAAACCAACTTCCATCTGGGCTAGAGAAGCCTTTTTTTGCCCCTTCTACAACTTCTTTTGGTATAAACGCACTAGCCATTTTTCTAAAAATCATTTTATTATTTTTAGTTTGCAAAAAGCGATTTTGTCTTTTTTGCATTAAATTATTTTCATCTATCTTCTTTACATCCTCAAAATTTGACAATTTCAACGATAAAGGAATCTTTTGTGCAAAATCCACCAAATCATTATCCAAAAATGGAACTCTAACCTCTAAAGAATGTGCCATAGAGAGTTTATCTTCCACCATTAAAAGCCCGTGCAAAAAAGTCTTTGATTCAAAATATAAGGAATTATTAATATACTCTTCTTCGCAAGAGGGATTAACATTTGCTCCTTTTAAGATATTTTCAAAAATATCTCTTGTCCATACACTATTAACTTTATTAGCAATAGGAGCAAAAAGCTTTTTTAATTGACTATTAGGAACAAGTCTTTGCCAAAAAAGATAATATTCTTCAACATAATGTTTAAAATCTTTATTTTTTATCCCTCTATAATATCTCCAAGGATATCCCCCAAATAACTCATCTCCACCACAACCAGATAGCACAACACCCACAAACTTACTCGCTAATTTCGCTGCATAGAAATTTGGATAACTCTGCCCAACTCTAGGTTCTTCTAAATGATAAGTAAAATCCCTTAAACATCTCTCCATATCACCACTTTTTAATACCATCTCATAATGCTCTGTTTTAAACAAGTAAGAAAGGTATTCGCTAATCTCCCTTTCATCAAAGCCAAGTTCTATCCCTCTTGCAGAGGTTAAATCAAAACCAATAGAAAAAGTATTTAAATAAGGTAAAAACCTTGAAGCAACTCCACAAATACTACTGCTATCAATACCTCCACTTAAATAACCCCCAACTAAGACATCGGCTTGTAACTGCCTTTTAATAGCCGAAATAAATAGTCGCTCTAGCTCAACAATATACTCTCTCTCATCCTTTAAATTCCAACAACTCTCAAAACAAAAATCCCAATAACATTTTTTTATCAAAGTTTTTGATCGCAAATCAATCTCTAAATAATGTCCTGCTTCAAGTAATTTAATATCCGTAAAAAAAGTTTTATTAGTAAAAATATTTTGAAAAGTAAAATATTCCAAAAGTGCTTCACAATCTACTTGTGGATTACTCTCACAATAAGCTAAAATAGCCTTATTCTCACTAGCAAAGATTAAATTGTTTTCATTATCTAATTGATAATAAAGGGGTTTAATTCCATATCTATCACGTATTAAAAAAAACTTCTTAGCAAAATTATCATAAAGTGCTAAAGCAAACATTCCATTAAACTTATTAATACACTCAATCCCCCATTTGGCATAGGCATAAATAATAACTTCTGTATCACTTTGCGTATAAAATTGGTAACCCAATTGCTCTAACTCTGTGCGAATTTCTTTAAAATTATAAATTTCTCCATTATAACTCACCCAAAGATTTTTAGACAAATCACTCATTGGCTGATGCCCTGCAGGAGTCGTATCAATAATAGATAATCTACGATGCCCAAGAAAAATATCCCAATCGTGAGCATTAATCTCTTTAATACTCATAGCTTCCTGAATAGGAGGCAAAAGGGGAGAAAGAGTTTTAAACTTCTCATCACTAAAAGCCTGATAAAAAGAAATTTTTGAACTATGATGCAATCCTGTATGAAAAAATAAATAACCTGCATCATCTGGACCTCTGTGCTTAAGTAAATTAACCATTTTTACAAGATTATTGGTTTTAATAGTTTTGTGCTTTAAAGAAACCACTCCAACAACGCCACACATTAACCAAATACCTTTTTGAATGAATTTATTAAATAATCAAACTCACTCTCACTCATTTGTGGATACAATGGTAAAGATATAGAGAGCCTATCAGCCGCTAAAGAAGTCAAGTAATCATCTTCTTTAAAATAATATTTATCACAATAATATTTTAAGGTATGCACTGCGTGCGTACCTTGTCTTGTAGAAATCCCTAAAGATTCTAATTTTTGCATAAAAATATTTCTTTTTTTATTATATTTAGCAATCATTTCTAAGGTTAATCCCTCATAAGAAGGGGAAAAAAGAACTACATAACTTTGATAGCTGTGTTTAAAATTTTCTGGCGTTTGCGGCAAAAGCAATAAAGGAAAATCGGCTAAAGCTTCATTATACCATTGTGCGATTTTTCTTCTAGCTTGCATAATCTTTTGTGCTTTATTCATTTGTGTTACACCCAAAGCCCCCTGCATATCAGTAAGCCTATAATTGTAACCTAAGATATTAAAATTAGGAAGTAAAGAACCACCTTCTTGAAGATGTCTCTCTAAGTCTGATTTACTTGCTCCATGATCTCTTAAACATCTTACTTTTTCTGCAAGAGTTTGAATACCAGTAACTAGCATTCCTCCTTCACCTGTGCTAATTGCTTTTCTAGGATGAAAACTAAAACAACCACAATCACCAAAACTTCCGCCATGTTTCGTCCCAATCCAAGAATCAAAACCACAGGCACAATCTTCAATAACTTTTAGCTTGTATTCCTTAGCTAACTCCATAATTTTAGGCATATTTGCACATAATCCAAAAAGATGCACAGGCATTATAGCCTTGATATCATTGTTATTAACAACAATATCTTCAAGCTTTTGAATATCCAAATTAAAACTTCTTAAATCAATATCACAAAAAATTGGAGTAGCCCCAACATATTCGATAGCATTTGCAGAAGCTACATAAGTAAAAGAAGGGACTATTACCTTATCACCCCTTTTAATTCCCAATGCTATCAATCCCAAATGCAAAGCCGTAGTACAATTACTAGAAGCAACTGCATAAGGTATTTTTGTATAGGCAGAAAATTTTTCTTCAAATTCTTTCACAAAAGGACCTTGCACAACCCAACCGCTTTGCAAAGGCTTTATTATTATTTTCTCTTCTTCATCATCAAAGTAAGGCTTACTAATAGGGATCTTCATTTTTTCTCCATAAAATTTTATTAAAATTCCTTTTTTTGTAAAATCTTAACAGCAAGACTTTTGTCGCTCATCTTGCTTCAATATAGCGATTCTTAAAAGGATTTTGCACATCATCACACAAACATTTCATAGATAGGATTCTCTAAATTCATAAACACATTATACTCACTATACCAATCCTTTAAGTTTTTAGAAAACTCTAAACTATAAAATCCTGCGAAAAAACCATCATTTTGCAAATAACCCTTTTGTATAATATGATAAGCCATACCGCTACTTGAAATACTACCTATACATATAGACTTAAACTCACTTGAAGAAAATCCACCATTTAAAATAATATCTCTTAAAGATAAATATTGATTTTGTAAATCCACTACAAAAATCTTTCTATCAGAATCAACTAATATCCATTGATTACTCACAAAAACTTCATTTATTACATACCCACGATACCTATTGTTATAGCAATTTAATCCTATAATACGACACAGGATTTTAAGAAAATACAAAATTTTAAAAATACTCGTAGCAATAGAACCACACTCCATCAGTAGATTGCTAAAAACTAGTCTCTGCATCCACTCACTTAAGATACAATTATGGTCTGTATATCCATACATAAATATCCTCAATAGTACAACAAAAAGCTCAAGAATCTTTTCTTGATATACAATAACTTGGAATGAAAGAGAATTGCTATATTATTCATAAAAAAATACAAAACACTAATCATCAATCTACTTTATGTATTAATTTTATTAATTAAAAATTTTATGCACTATTTGCCCATTTTTCTTATTCCACACCTCACCACAAGTATGCCCACTCCACTGATCACAAGGGAAGCATTTTGAATCTGGGTATTCCTCTCGTATTTTTTTCATAACTTCACTATGCCACACTTCTTTAATACTAGCCTCATTCAAATTAATTTCTCTACAAGTTTCCCAAATATGATTACAACGACTAAAATACCCATCACTGCTTACAACAAAAGTATGCACTAATTTTGGGCAAAAATGACGCTTTTTGCCTCTCTCTTTTTGAGTTTTTCCAAACTCTCCACCAATAGTATGTTGCTTATACAATCTAATACTATCAAAACCGAGTAAAATTGAGCTACTAGCACATTCATCAAGATATTTATTGGTTGTCTTTTCAGTATCTACAAAAGAGATTTGAAAAGTCGTTTGACAATTTTTAGGCTTATTCTCTATTAGGGACAAAGCATTTTTATATCCAATGTCTGTATGAATACTAAAAGTTATAAATTCACATTGATAAAATATTTTACAATTTTCCTTACTCATAAAATGCCCGTTGGTAGATAAATGTATCTTTAAACCCTTGTCTATAGCATATTGTAAGAGTATAGAAAACTTCTTATGCAAACAGCTCTCCCCCCTCCAAAAAGGAAGAATAGTTGCTTTTGGGTTCTCTACAACAACTTCATCAATCAATTTTTTAAAAAGACCTTCCTCCATAAATCCATCTTTATCGCCTATATAATGTCTAGGACACATAAAACAAGCAAGATTACAAAGCGGAGTAAGCTCTAAAACAATACGAGAAGGAAAAGATTGAATCATATCTCGCCTAATATCTGTTGAAAATATTAAATAAATACTCTCTACAGTTCATAATAATTTTACTTCAAGAGTTTTAATTATACCATATAATTACAAAAAATAAGTCTCAACTAGTCTCTAAAATTCACCCCTTAGCTATAGCTAAAATTAATAACTTCTTTATTATTGTATATTTTAAGATATTACTAAATGTATCATTTTAAATTTCAATAGAGGAAATAAAACAAGATTTTCAGAAATAATTAATATATTTTTCTGTAAAGTTTCGGCTTTAAAATTATATGACTATAAGGAATTTATTAATGAAAAAAATGATTTTTATCTCTTTGGCAGCAACAACTTTACTCTTTGCAGAAAATACAGAAATGTTTAATCCAAAAGATTCTAAACATATTACTATCAAATTAGATATGCTCAATAAAAGTGAAAGTACACCAATAGGCGAAGTTGTAGCTGTGCAAACAAAATATGGTGTCGCATTCTATCCAAATCTAACAAATTTAGAACCTGGTTTGCATGGTTTCCATGTACATGAAAAACCAGATTGCGGAGCAACAGAAAAAGGCTTAGGCTTGAAAGCAGGAGGGCATTGGGATCCTAAAAAAACAGGAGGGCATTCGTTTCCTTGGGACGACAAAGGACACAAAGGAGACTTACCAGCACTCTATGTTGATAAAGATGGCAAAGCAACCAATCCTGTTTTATCACCAAAAATCAAGACACTCGAAGAATTAAAAAATCATGCTTTAATGGTGCATATTGGGGGAGATAACCATCATGACTACCCAGCTAAACTTGGTGGTGGTGGAGCAAGAATAGCTTGTGGAGTAATCCAATAACACCAGGGATTTGCTAAACAAATCCCCTACCTTTTATGGATATTCTAAACTCTACCCATAACTCTCAATAAAAAAGAAAATATTTTTATCTCATTTTAAAATATTCTGAAAATCTCTAGTGCTAAATATTTGCTGAACCCTATGCAGTTCTTGTAACTCTATAGCAATAGCTTTTGCAATCTTATTCCTAAGTTTAGAATTATCAATCAATGAGGATAAAAACTCTATATATTGGTGAGGGGTATAAGCAAAAGTTTGACGGAATACGCCTGCACTATTACCGCCATCTTCTTCAAAAATATCAGGATATTTAGGAAGAAATACCGCATAAAGATCATTATAAATTTCACTATCTTTATAATAAGGTAAAAGCCTAAAAATAGGTTTTTTGACGAATACCCACGCACCCCCAACAAGATCAAGAGACTTTTCCTTAACTTCTAAAGTTATATCCGTTAAAATTTCAACATTGCAATCATCTTCAACCTCTAAAATTTCACATTTTAACTTTGGGAGTTTTGATAATACTGATCGGTTTTTCTTATGGTAAAGTAATACTATATCATCTAAATCCAATAATTCCCTGAAATTTTTTAAATTCTCATCTATTGCATCCACATTTTTAATATAAGTTAAAACTTTAGTAGAATATTTTAAATCTACAAGCTCTTGAGGATATTTTTGCTCTTGAAATTTATCATAATATCCTCCTAAATCAAGGCATATCCACGCCTTTCCTTTTGCCATAAATTCACTTAAACTCTCTCCTTGTACCAATGGAAAAGTATCACAAAATATATCAATAATATACCCATAAATATGCGGATCTACAAAGCCGGGCATAAAAAATCTCTCACTAATACCTAATTTTTCTACTTTCTCTCTCATTACTGGGATATTCCCTGTGCCTGCTGCAATAAAAATAGTATTAGGATGCTCTTTCATCACTTCAGCGATACATTGCAAATATCTATCACTATCGACCTTTACAAGCCTTCCAATAACTCCAAGCACTATGGTATCTCTTGCAATAGGATATTTAGCTTTTTCTGCATCTATTGCCTCTTTGGTTCGTGGAGGATTATAAAACTTGTCTCTATCCATAGGCACAGCAATTAAATCAAATTTATAGGTTCCATCTAAAGCACAATGGGTCATTCTCTCATCAATACCCACTATATCATATCTACCATTACCATGACTCCAAAAAATTTGCTTAGGCGCACTTCTAGTAGCAAATAAAAAATCACTAGCGTCCATACCCACCGTAGAGATTAAAATATCAATCCCCTCATCAAGAATAGCTTGTCTTAAAAGCATAGCCCTTTGCAAATGGGAGTAATAATAAGTATATTCGCCAACAAGCTTAAAAGCAGGGGAGATTACGGGGATACCTATTTCACAAAAACTTTGCATAATGGATAAAGAATCTTGGCTTTTTTGGATATAAGACATAGAAAAAATAACGATCTCATATTTTCCCCTAAAAGCTTCATCTTGCATTAATGCCTTACATAAAGAATATTCCACCTTATAAGGAGAATTTTCTACAATTCTATCTTTTAAGATCCCAATGCGAATCTTTCTGCCCTTGCTATTATCGATTTTTTCTTTACATTGTGGCAAAGTTTTACCATATTCTACAAAATAAGGTTCAATAAGTTTTATAACCTCATCATTATATTGTTGCCAATCCTCTTGATTTTGTGCGGAATTTCCAAATTTATGGTAAATATAAAACTCCATATACATCGCTAAATCAAGATTCCCCATCTCTAAAAACTTTTTTAAAGTTCCTAACCAGCAAGGATAATTATCTACCCATTTAAGATTATTTAAATAATGTTTCACATTCCAAAAACAATGCATACTCCATAAAAACACACTTTTTTTATGCAAATCATCTAAACTCCAATAATACTCCCCTTCTAAGGCTTCTCTTTGTATTTTTAAAATCCAATCAATGGGAACTTCATAATAAAATAAAAAGCTTGTAACAAAAGGGTCTAGTTCTATCATATAGTTTTCACGAATACTTAAATAAATAATATTAGAAAAAAAGCTCTCTATGGCTTTCTCCCTTTGTCCATTAAGCAAATAAGCAACACTTAAAAAATCTATAAATAAAAGCCGCTCATAATCTGATAAGCTCGTATCCCTTATATAAGTGATACACATTTGTATATATTTATCAAATCTCTCATCCCTTAGAGCCTCATCAAAGATTCCATAAGCCCATAATAAATCTCTCTCTAAAACATCACCTTTTAATAAAACTATTTCTAAAGCTTTATTCCGCAAAAGAGTAATAATTTCCGTTTTTTTTGCCACATCTAATGTTTTTTGCCATTCTTGCCCAAATGCACGAATAAGCATTGAGATTTCTTTTAACTCTTGTTTGTTCGTTGCTACCTCTAAGCGAGTGAGAATTTCTTGTGTTTGCATTGATAATCTTGCCATTTTTGTATTTTTAGTAAAAATTGAGATATTGTAACAAAACTTTAATAATGCTTCCTTTAATTCTTAATTTCTTAAAACTTCTTCTTGTCAACTCTCATAATTATCCCACCAATAGCTTAAAAATAGAAATAAAATAAAAAATGGAATGGCTATTGCTTATTATGTCTTTGAAAAATATTTTTGCAAAGGATGCACAATGAGTTTTAGGATAAATACAAATGTTAATGCACTCAATGCACATACATCTGGTATTGTTAATAACAGAAATATGTCAGAAGCACTTGAAAAATTAAGCACCGGTTTAAGAATCAATAAAGCAGCCGATGATGCTTCAGGTATGGCAATTGCTGATAGCTTACGTTCTCAAGCATCAGCATTAGGACAGGCAACAAGAAATGCTAATGATGCCATTGGTATGATTCAAACTGCCGATAAGGCTATGGATGAGCAAATCAAGATTCTAGATACCATTAAAGCCAAAGCTACACAAGCAGCTCAAGATGGTCAAACCACCACTACAAGAAACGCTCTTCAAAGTGATATTTTACGTCTGTTAGAAGAATTAGACAATATCGCAAATACTACAAGCTTCAATGGTCAGCAAATGCTCTCTGGTGCTTTTACTAATAAAGAATTCCAAATTGGGGCGTATTCTAATACAACCGTCAAAGCTTCTATTCAACCAACACAATCCCACAAAATAGGGCATGTTCGCTATGAAACAGCAGCGGAAATGTCTGTAAGTGCGGGTGCGGGCAGCCTTAATGAAGTTACATTAAAATTCCTCAATACTGATGGAACTAATAATTACTCTATAGAATCTATAAAGATTTCTACAAGTGCTGGAACAGGTATTGGGGCTTTAGCAGAAGCTATCAATAAAAACTCGGATGTTTTAGGCGTTAGGGCTTCCCATAAAGTTATAGGACAAGGAGCACAAGCTATTGGTTCAGGGACTATTAGAGGATTAGTGATTAATGGAGTTGCCATTGGGGATATTAATGATGTTCAAAAAAATGATAATGATGGAAGGTTAATTAATGCCATTAACGCCCAAAAAGAAAGAACAGGCGTTCAAGCCTCTTTAAGCATCTCTGGAGCTTTACAACTTACAAGTAGAGATGGTAGAGCCATTTCTATGCGAGCAACAAGTGGTTCTTCCATCATTGGTGGAGGCTCATTTGCCGGTATTTCAGGGACAACTCACGCTATCGTTGGTCGTTTAACGCTTATTCGTTTAAACGCTAGAGATATTCTAGTCTCTGGAACAAATTTCTCCCAAGTAGGTCTTCACTCTGGTGCAGCAAATATTCAACAAAATTCAGGATTAGCCCAATATACGGTTAATCTAAGAAGCGTTAATGGGGAATTTAATGCCAATGTCGCTTCGGCTATTGGAGCTAATGCTAATACCTCTATGGGGGTAGTCAATGCTAATGGGATTGGAGCAGGAGTTACAAGCTTAGTAGGAGCAATGGCGGTTATGGATATGGCACAATCTGCACA
This sequence comes from Helicobacter apodemus, assembly GCF_000765745.2. Classification (GTDB taxonomy): domain Bacteria; phylum Campylobacterota; class Campylobacteria; order Campylobacterales; family Helicobacteraceae; genus Helicobacter_D; species Helicobacter_D apodemus. The sequence goes on along the minus strand of NZ_JRPC02000007.1, from coordinate 49,229 downwards.
AGAACATTTAGACAAAATTCGTGCGGATTTAGGTTCAGTGCAACAACAACTTGTCGTAACTATTAATAACATCACCGTAACGCAAGTTAATGTTAAAGCAGCAGAATCTCAAATCCGTGATACAGACTTTGCAGAAGAATCATCGAATTTCTCAAAAACAAATATCCTAGCACAATCAGGAAATTTCGCGATGGCACAGGCTAACCAAGTACAACAAAATGTTCTTAGACTCTTACAATAACTCCTAAGCTCTTTTGAGCTTAGACGCCCTACCCAAGGATTCCTATGACTAAATATCTCAACCCAAGATTTGAAAAAAACCTTAAAGCTCTTTATCAAAAAAATCCACTCCTAGCAGCCCAGCTTGAAATCTTAGAACCCAATAAAAAATATGAGGTTTATATCGGTAAAGACCCCCTTAATATTAATATTTATGATAAAGAAAATAAAATTGCTCTTTTTCATAAAGAACCTTTGGTAGAAACACAAGAAAAAATACAAGAGTTTGAACCCTTTAAACTTTATCCTTTTTTGTATTTTTTTGGTATTGGAAATGGAATCTTTTTTAAACTTTTACTCCACGAGAAAAATATTCAAAAAATTTTTATTTTTGAACCGGAATTAGAAATGCTTTATATCGCACTAAATTTTGCAGATTTTGAAGAAGAAATCTTAAGTGAAAAATTAATGATTTTTTGGACAAAAACAAGCAATTTTGGAGTTTTAGACCAATATCTAGTAAAAGATGGGCAATGGATTTATTCTAAGATTTATAACTTACATATTTTTAATAGCTATTATGGCAGATATTCTCAAGAATGCCTTGATATTAACGCTATTATCACAAGAAGTTTTGAACATCATGTGATTTCTGTAGGGAATGATTCAACAGATGCACTTATTGGATTAAACCACCATATTTTAAATCTTCCAGAGCTTATTACCACACCCTCTTTTAGAGAGCTACTTGATAATATCAAAAATACTAATACCGCAATAATTGTTTCAACAGGACCTTCACTCCATAAACAATTACCCCTTTTAAAAGAATATGCCCCTTATATCACTATTATAAGTGTGGATGCCTCTTATCCGATTTTAACCAAATATGGCATTAAACCCGATGTTGTAACAACCCTAGAAAGAGTAGAGCTAACTGCGGATTTTTATCGTAAAACACCGCCACAATCCCAAAAAGATATTATTTTTGCCATTACAAGTATTGTTGATAGTGCCACTACCAATGCCATTACACAGGGTATCAAAACTTATAGTATGCGTCCCTTTGGTTATACCCGTTTCTTTGATTTAAAAGAATATGGTTATGCAGGGATTGGTATGAGTGCGGCAAATATGGCTTATGAAATTGTTGTATTAGCACGATTTGAACGATGTATCTTTATAGGGCAAGATTTATCATTTTCACCCGAGGGAAAAACACATTCTAAAAACTCTCTCTTTGGTGAAAAAGAGGAGCAATACCAACAAAAAGAAAATATTTCAGAAAAACTCCTTATTCCAGCTTATGGAGGAGATGGATATGTAGAAACCACTCCTGTGTGGAAAATGTTTTTAAACTTTTTTGAAAAAGATATTGCAGAAACCCCCTATGAATTAGAGATTATCAACGCAACAGAAGGTGGAGCTAGAATCCAAGGAACTAAAGAAATACCCTTTAAAGAAGCCTTAAAACTACTTCCTAAAAATAAGAAAAAAAGAATTTCTTTAAAACCCCCAACAAAAGAACAGATCAAAGCTAACGAGAAACTTATTAAAGCTAAAATTAAAGATTTTTTAGATTATGGCTATAAAAAGAAAAAAGTTGTTGAAAAGATCTTTTTAAAAGTGATGCAAATGACAGAAGAATTAGAGCAATTAAATAAAAAAAATAAATTAGAAAAAATCAATTTTAAAAAAATGGATAAGTTATTGGAAGAAATTGATGATATAAAAAATCTCTTTTTAGAGGATAAATTTATTAAAATATTTTCTGATGCGGTGCAATCTTACATTGTGCATCAAGAATTAGAATTTGCAAAAATCGCTACGCGTCCAATGAGAACTGCTATTGATAGGCAAGTTAAACAAATTGATTGGCTCTATGCACATAAATTTTGGCTTTTCTCACTTGCAGGAGGAATGGACGCCACCTTAGAAATTACTAAAAAATCCGCTAAAACTTGGATGAAACTTCCTGCAAAATATCAAGATTTAAAACAAGATTTCACTACTTAAGGGGTGGATTAAATCTTACCATATACTCTAGCCATCACAGCACCTTCCCTTAAACCCTCATCTATTACTAAGACTTCCTTAGACCCTAAAACTTCCATAAAAGATAAGAATAACAAAATCCCAAAAGGCACAACATCAGCCTTAAAAATTCCCCACAAAGTTTCCCTCTCCTCTTGGCAAAGCAACAAAAACTTCTGTAATTGCTCCTCAAAATCACTCCTTTGAAGTTCCATCCCAAAAATCTTTTTACTATCATAAACCTTTAACCCAAGCTTCATTGCACACACACTCGTAGGTGTCCCGCTATTAGCCACTAAAAATTTAGCCACTCTGCCCTCTTTAGCGTTTTGTTGCATAAAATCCCTAATAGGGCTTATAATCTCCTCTTTATGGGCTAAAAGATTTTCTATGCTCCCATACCGCTCTTTAACACTTACAATCCCAACAGCAAAACTCTTAGCAAAGATTCCCTGTGGGGTGCAAAAAATAAATTCACTGCTTGCCCCACCCATATCAATAAGTAAAAAACATTCTTGTTGGTATTTCAAAGATTTTTGTGATAATGCTAAAACCGCTCTTTGTGGTGCTAAAGAAGTAATAAAAGATTCCTCCTCCCCAGAAATAACCTGAAAGCTAATCGCAGTCGCTTCTTTAATAGAGCGTAAAATAAAATCTCTATTTTTAGCCTCCCTTAATGCTTGCGTGCTAAGGGCTATGACCTCATCATTTGGAGTAATATTTAAAACTTCCTTAGCCTTTTTTAGGGCTTTAATAATCCGCCCTAACGCCGCTTCCCCTATGACTTTATTCTCTTCTAAACCCTCTGCAGTGCGTATAGTCTCCTCATATTCCCCTAATACCTCAAAATCTTTATTCATCCGCACACACCGCAAAGAATTGCTCCCCAAATCTATCCCTATATATTCTTTCATTAGTTTAACTTCGGCATTAAAAAATAAAAAACATGTTGATTTTCTTGGTATTCATACATAAATTGCATATTATGCAATTCTAAAATCCTACTAACAATACTAAGCCCAAGTCCATAACCTGCTATTAATTCGTGCTTTTTATCCCTATAAAAAGGTTCAAAATACTCTTGTATATCCCTTTGCAATCTCTGCCCTTGATTGCTAACTGCTAGAATAAATCCTCTCTCACTCTCTTTAGCAATAACCCTAATCTTACCGCCACTTTTATATTTTTTCGCGTTTTCAACAAGATTTTTCAAAGCAATGGCTAAAAAATCTAAATCTCCATAAATTTTAAAGTTTGTAGAGATTTCTAAATCCAAATCTTCTTCTTGCAAAAATGAAGCTTCTAAGACTCTCAAGATTAAAGTTTCTACAAAAAAATCTTTTTTATCTAATAAATCCTCTCCCTCTTGAACCTTCTCAAAAGTGAGTATTTGGCTAACAAGCGCATCAAGATTCCTAATGCACTTAATAACGATGGATTTTTGCGGATTTTGTGGCATTAATTCTAGGGCTAATTTTGCTTTGGATAGAGGTGTTTTTAACTCGTGCCCAATATTACGCAAAACAAATTCCCTTGTAATAATAAGCTTTGAAATCTTTATAGTCATAGTATTAAAACTTTTTGCTAAAAGTGCTAATTGTGGTTCTTTGGGAATGGGGACTTTAATATTATAATTCCCTTTTGTAAATTCCTCTAAAGAGAATCGCAAGATCTTCATAGGATGTAAAATAGCTAAAATTATCGCAAAAGTTAAAACCAAAACGAAAAAATCTAACAATATCCATAAATTCGCATCACTACCAATAAATTCTTTAGAAAAATTTTTCTGTGCGATATAGGTATTCCCTGAATATTCCAACATAAAACCATAATTTTTTTGATATCTAAAAATCTTGATTAAAGTTAAATTATTACCATAACCATAAACAATATGTGCATCAGCTTCCATATTTTCTATTCTTGAAAACCCATAATATTTTACAAAGGATTCTACAAGTGTTGTATTGCCATTAATAAATTCAATCATTGATTGCTGGGCTAAAAAGGCAACTTGAGAAATAATGCTTTCCTCATTTTGCCTTAAACTTGCTAAACTAGAATAATAAGCAATCATAGCGTTTAAAATCATAGAAATGCAAAATAAACTATAAATTTGCACAAATAAAGAAGGCATGAATCTAGAAGTTGCTTGCATTTTCACTCACAGAATTTATACCCAATCCCCCAAACAGATTGGATATATTTTGGGGCTTTAGCATCATCCCCTAGTTTTAATCGTAAGTTTCTAATATGGGTATCAATACTCCGCAAAGAAGAATTACTATCAATGCTTGAAATAGCTTGTGCTAAAGATTCTCTAGAATAAGGCTTCCCCTTATGTGTAAGCAAAAGACTTAAAATTTCAAATTCTGCTGGAGTTAAATCTAACAAATAACCTTGCAAACTCACTTTATGCTTAATTATATCTAACTCTAAATCCTTATAAATAATCACAGCATTTGTAGAATAACGTTTTAAAAGTGCATTGATTCGCACAATCAATTCTAAAGGTTCATAAGACTTTGCCAAATAATCATCAGCTCCACATTCAAAGCCTAAAACCTTACTGCTAATATCCCCTCTAGCAGAGGACATAATAATAGGCAAATCATTAATTTTGCGTATTTTTTTACAAAGCTCTAAACCATCCATTTGGGGCAGCATAATATCTAACACCGCTAAATGAAATTTCTCTTTATTCTCTAGCATCTCTAAAGCTTTATTAGGATTATCTGTAGCGACTACTTCCATACCACTTTGCTTAAGATATTCTATAAGCAATCTTTGCATTTCCAAATCATCTTCTACTAATAAGATTCTATACATTACTTCCCTCTATAAATTCTTTATAAGACCTATTTAAGTTTATCGTTAGAATTTTAACATTACATTTTAAAAAAATAAATACCTCCTTTAAAAGAATCCATAAAATCTAATTTTCCCAAAACTAAAATAATTTGTAATTTTCTTTATGGTAGAATCCCCAAGATATTAAAGAAATATAAAGCTTATACTAAAAGGTATTCTATGCTTCGATTTGCACCAAGCCCAACGGGTGATATGCATATAGGGAATTTACGCGTAGCCATTTTTAATTATATCTTAGCACAACAAAAAAATGAAAAGCTGCTTTTAAGGATTGAAGATACAGATACAGCAAGAAATATCAAAGATAAAGATAAAGATATTATGTTCTTGCTTACCCTCTTTAGGGTTAAATGGGACAACCTTATCTATCAAAGTCATAACTTAGAGCATCATCGGCGATTAGCAGAATATTTAATCGCTCAAAATAAAGCTTTTTATTGTTATTGCACTAAAGATTTTTTAGAACAAAAACGGCAGGAAGCTAAAGCTAAACACCAAGCTTTTCGCTATGATGATAGCTGGGCTACACTGCATAAAGCAAGCAACAACAATCCTGTTGTCCGACTAAAAAGCCCTAAGAAATCCCTACATTTTCAAGATATTATTAAAGGACATATAGAATTTGCAGGGGATGAGATTGATAGCTTTGTTATCTTAAAAGAAGATTTAACCCCAACTTATAATTTCGCTTGTGCTGCAGATGATATGCTCTATGATATAGATTATATTATACGAGGGGAAGATCATGTAAGTAATACGCCTAAACAAATATTAATCCATCAATACCTTAATTACTCTAAGCATATATCCTTTGCACATTTACCTATTTTGCTAAACAATGAAGGCAAAAAAATGAGCAAACGCGATAATGCTTCAAGTGTGCGATGGCTACTTGATGAGGGATTCTTACCCCAAGCTATTGCTAATTACTTAATTTTAATAGGAAATAAGACTCCCCAAGAAGTCTTTACGCTAAAAGAAGCCATTGCTTGGTTTGATATTTCCAAAATAGCTAAAGCTCCCGCAAGATTTGATTTAGACAAATTAAAGTTTTTAAATCGTGAGCATTTTAAACTTAGTAATGAACAAGATTTAGCCCTACTTTTAGGCTATAAAGACTTAAGCATTGGGGCTTTAGCAAAGCTTTATTTACAAGAATCTAGCACGCTTAATGAATTGCGTCAAAAAATTGATAAAATCTTTATGAAAAAATCACTTCTTTTAAAAACAGAAAATCCAGAATTTAAAGAAGAGATTCTTGTTTTACAAAATATCCTTTTAGCAATGCTAGAAACTAGTAATCAGCAACAAATTTCTTATGAGGATTTTAAAAAGGAAGCTATGCGACTATCTAATCTTAAAGGCAAAGCATTTTTTAAACCTCTAAGGTTTTTATTAACCGGTTGTAGCAATGGACCAGAACTTAGTGATTTATTCCCTATTTTAAGATTTTTTTTACAAGATATTTTAAGGAGATAAGATGATTTTAGGAACTTTTATTGAAGCAGTTGCACAAATTTTAAGTATGATAATAAATATTTATGTTTGGATTGTTATTATTGCTGCTCTTGTTTCTTGGGTGAGACCCGATCCTTATAACCCCATAGTGCAAATTCTTTATAAACTCACAGAACCGCTTTATGTAAAAATTCGCTCTCTTATCCCCACTATTATTGGAGGGATAGATTTAACTCCACTTATTGTAATTTTAGTCTTACAATTTATTAATTTATTTTTTATCAAATTACTTTTTAGCCTCGCAAGAAGCCTCTAAAGGAATAATAATGAAAAAGCTCTTTATCCTTTGCCCTTTCTTTTTTATCTTTACTTATGCTAACACCATTACTTTAGATTATCTCAAACAACAACCCAATGGAATCTCTCGTGATTTTTATATTTGGCTTTATTTACAACAAAATATTACCCCCCAAGAAGCTTTTGAAGCCTATGAACTTGCTAATAGAAAAAACCAACAACTCTTTGGACTTTATTACAAAAAAGGGGACAATAAAGCACTCTCTTATAAAACGCGTTGTGAACAAATGAATCTACAAACACTCCTTAAACAAGATTCCCAATGCATCGCTAATGCACTTACACTCAAAAAAGCAGAATCTCTTGATAAACAAAGCTTACTAAACTTAGCAAAAAAACTCTCCACTACACATTCTACCCTCTCTAAAAACCTAGAGATTCTTGCTTCTAGCAATGCTTTTAATCGTCTAATACAAACTAATGCTAATAACTTTGCAGATTTTTACCTCAATGTTAGCCCAAACTACCGCACTAAACTCAATCAACCCCTACCTACAAATATCTTAAAAGATTATCTCAAATCCCAAAACCCACTCTTTCAAAAGGTTTTAAGACAGGCTATTTTAAATCCCAATATGCAGAAATTTAATAAATCCTTAACTTCTATCAACCCTCAAGAAATTCTACCCTATATTGATGCTGAAGCTGCTTTTTATTTGGGATTAAATGCTGCAAAATACAATAAAAATCAAGAAGCTTTAACACTTTTTAATCATTCTGCACAAAGGGCAAAATATCCTTTTTATAAAAATCGCGGAATTTTTTGGGCTTATCTTATTAGCCAAGATACGCAATATTTAGACACTCTAGCACAATCTAAAACTTTAGATATTTATTCCCTTGCAAGCTTAGAGCTTACCAATGCTAAAGCTCAATTTACAATTGTTCGTGATATAGACACAAACAATACTTTTGCACAATGGAATACACAAAACCCTTTTGAATGGCAAAGAATTAGAGATTCTTATAAAACTTCGCAAGATAAGGCTAAGCTTTTAGAAAAAGTCAATTATGCCGATACAAAAGCACATTATATTTGGCTAAATAAACAACAAGAGACAGAATATTTCTTAATGCCTTATAGAGAAGTTTTTTCTGCCTTCTCTCCAGATCAACAAGCTCTTTTATACGCATTGGGGAGACAAGAGAGCCTATTTATCCCCACAGCTATCTCAACTTCTTATGCATTAGGGCTTATGCAACTTATGCCCTTTAATGTAACAGCCATTGCTAAAGAATTAGGAGAGAGTGATAAGGTTAGCTATCTTGATATGTTTAATCCTGCTATTAATGTGCCCTATGCGGAATATTTCACGCGTCCTTTGGTGCGTGAATTTAAACATCCCCTCTTTGTCTCTTATGCCTATAATGGGGGACCAGGATTTACGCGTAGGCTTTTAGAGAAAAACTATCTTTTTAAGAAAAATAATCCCCTTGATCCTTGGTATAGTATGGAAATGATTCCCTATGAAGAGACAAGAACTTATGGTAAAAAAGTCTTAGCTAATTATGTAATTTACCAACAAGGTTTTGGTAATGATATAAAATTGCTAGATTTGTTAGAAAAAACCCTCATCTATTAAGTGCTAGCATCACTTAAAACAAATGCCATTAGCACCCTACCTCCAGCCTCCTCTATGCTTCTTTTTGCCTCTTGAAGTGTCAATCCTGTTGTAATAATATCATCAACTAAAATAATCTCCTTGCCCCTAAGATTCCTGTATAAAACAAAATCTCTTGGATTATCTTGACGAAATTTTAAATCTCTCCCTGCATAAGAGACTTCATTGCTTGCAATAAGGGTATGAAAAAGGGGTTTTATCCCTATCTTTTTTAAATGTTTTAAAAAAATCGCATTATGCGCATATCCCTTCAAACCTATTTTATCATCAACACCCACTCCATAAGTATTAAAAGGAACTTTTAAAGAATCTTGCAAATAAGCAACTGCCCTATGGGATAAAACCTCATAAATTCTATGCCCTATGAGATGATATTTTGCTTGTAGTAAATACTGCATATGCAAATATTCATAAAAACTATAAACCCTAAAGTTAAAAGGAAGCTGACGCATTTTTGGAGAGATATTAATTCTATCACGACAAATAGAACAAAGAAAGCTAAAACACCATTTGCCACAGAGCAAACACCGCATTATTCCTCGATAAAAGTGATAATTTTTTGCGTAATTTCCTCTCTTGGTAAAGAGCCATCTAAAATCAAAGCTTGCAAAGATAAATCCTGAATAACACATTTAAATCTTTTTTGAGATTCTAAGAGCTGCTTTAATCCTCTTAACTCTATCTTATCATTCTTTTTATGGCTTAAACGTTTTTTTAATTCCTCTTCTTGTAATTCTAAAAAAACAACTTTATTGGGTAAAATCCCCTGTGTAGCAAAAAGGTTAAAGGTTTTTAAAACCCTCAAATCAAAGTCTTTAGCATAAGCCATACCAGAAATAAGGCTTCTATCAGAGATAACAAGCTTATGAAGATTAGGCTTTATAACCTTAGCAATAAGTTCGGCTCTATCGGCTAAGAAAAGTAACATCTCCACCCTACTATCTAAAAAAATAGAATCTTCTAATAAAATCTCTCTAAGTTTTTCCCCAATCTCTGTTGCTCCTGGTTCAAAGGTAAAAACTGCTTCTTTAAAAATATTTTTTAAAGCCTGTATTTGTGTGCTTTTACCACTTGTATCAATCCCCTCTAAGGCAACATACATTGATCTTCCTTAATAAAATCTCTAACAGATTTTGGAACCAAATGAGAAATATCTCCATTATGCAATAAAATAGATCGAACAACCGTAGAGCTAATAAAGGCATTTTGTAAAGAGGGCATTAGATAAATAGTTTCTAAAGTTTCATTTAAAGAGGCATTGGCATAGCCCATTTGTAACTCATATTCAAAATCACTTACCGCCCTAAGACCTCTTATGAGAATATTTGCCTCCTGATCCCTAGCAAAATCTGCCACAAGATTATTAAAGCTTAATACCTCCACCTTACAACCAACCTCTACGCCCTCTAAAGCAAGATTGACCATAGCAAAACGTTTCTCTATACTAAAAAAAGGATTCTTACTCTCTGATTTTGCCACAGCAATAATTAATCCATCAAACAATAAAGAAGCTCTCTTAATAACATCTAAATGCCCATTGGTAATTGGATCAAAAGTTCCCGGATAAATCGCAATCTTTTGCATTTACGCAACACTCCACTCTAAAGTTTCTCCAGCTAACATCGGCACTACACCATAGCACTCCTGCGGGATTATCATAGGTTTTTTACACAACCTAACATTCTTTTTACTTAAAGGTAATTGATAAATTTTACTAGCATTATAGCTTATAAAAGTTTCTAATTTCTCTAAAGCCCTATTAGATTCAAAAGTTTGCACTAAAAGAGGCAATAAAATAGGTGCGCTAAAAATACCCGCTGCACCCTTTTGCTCTTTTGCGTTTCTTAAATGAGGAGCTGAATCACTCCCAAAAGAAAATTTTGAATGTCCGCTTAGGGCTACTTGTAAAAGGGCTTCTTGATCTTTTTTAGTTTTTAAAATAGGCTTACAAAAATAATGCGGGTTTAGCATACCTCCAGCCACACTGTCTAAACTTAATAACATATGGTGCAAAGTGAGTGTAGCAAAAAGATTCTCATACTTTTCCACTAAAGCAACAGAGCGATAATCACTTAAATGTTCAAAAATAATTCTAAGTTTTGGAAAACTCTTACCTAAAACTTCAAAAACGGGATGAAACTCTACCTCTCGTTCCATAACAAACCCATTACTCTCCCCGTGAATACTTAAGACCATACCCAAGCTCTCAGCAATCCCTAAAATCTCTAAAATCTTAGAATCCAAAACCTCTTTAACACCACTCTGGCTACCTGTAGTAGCACCTTTTGGATAAAGCTTTAGAATAAAAATCCCTAATTCTTTAGCCTTTCTTAATTCTACCTCTGTAAGGGAGGGGGTAAGATAAAGGCTCATAAGGGGCATAAAATCCTCAATCCCTTGCTTCTTACAAGCTTCTAAAATTCTCTGCTTATACGCTACTGCTAAATCCACACTTACAATAGGCAATTCTAAATTTGGCATAACTAAGGCTGAAGCAAAATTTTGTGCGGTATATTTTATAATATTTTCCAACATCTCTCCATCACGTAGATGAAGATGCATATCAAAGGGCGATTTTAAAGTCAATGTCTCCATACTTATCCTTTAATTATTTCTAATAATTCTAGCAATTTTTGTTGATAAACCTCTTTGAGTGTAGGACTTTTTGCTTCAAAACGCGTTACAAGCATGGGCGTAGTATTACTAGCCCGAATTAACCCCCACCCTTCCTTAAAAATCACGCGAATACCATCAATAGTAACAATATCTATTATTTCAGGAAAGTCTTTAGGGGGATTTTTAAGTGATTCTTTAAGTTTATCCATAAGTAGAAATTTCTCCTCATCAGAAGCTGGTATTTTTATCTCATCAGTTGCATAAAGCTTAGGGAGACTAGCAAGAATCCTATCAAACTCCATCCCCTCCTCTTTTAAAAGCTCTAAAACTCTCAAAAGCGTATAAGTAGCATCATCATACCCAAAATATCTATCATTAAAAAAGATATGCCCACTTACTTCAAATGCCATATGGGCATTAGCTTCTTTTAATTTGACTTTTAAGTTACTATGCCCGGTTTTATACATAATGGCTTTGCCTATCTTATTAATGCTTTCATACATATTTAAAGAGCATTTCACTTCCCCAATAACAACAGGATTAGGAATCTTATGGGCAAATATAATGGCTAATTCATCACCTTTATAAACCCTCTCTCCCCTAACAACTGCCAACCTATCACCATCACCATCTAAAGCAAACCCAATACCTCCATTTTTAGCAATATTTTTTTTAACATCCTTCAAGTTTTCTTCTTCACTTGGGTCTGGATGATGATTAGGAAAGTTTCCATCAGGTTCAAAATAAAGCCCCTCATAAGGAATTTGTAATTTATCAAAAATCCCCTTAATCCCAATGCCCGCCACTCCATTTCCACAATCAATACAAAGCGGCATACAAAAGCCCTCTAAATGCTTAAATTCTTTTGCTAAAAATTCTACATATTTATCTAATACATTCAACTCTTTAGGTTTTGTAGCTATAAACTCTAAAGGCTTTAGAGCATTAAACTTCTCCTTTAGAGCATAAATTTCCTCTCCAAAAAAAGGCTTCTTTAAAAAAGTTGTTTTAAAGCCGTTATATTGCGGGGGATTATGCGAACCTGTAATCATCACATTACCATCTAAAACTAACCCATTAAAATCACAAAAAAGCGAAAAATACCCAACAGGGGTTGGAATCTCTCCTAATCCATAAGGGACAGCACCACTTCTAGCTACTCCACTACAAAACCAATCAAAAATTTGTTTAGAATGCACTCTAGCATCATAGCCAATACCTAGATTCTTTCCACCCTGTTTTTGTAATTCTACCCCTAATAAATAACCAATCTTAACGGCATTTTCTTCATTTAATTCTTTTTCAAAAATACCCCGAATATCATATTCCCTAAAAATACTTGATACGCTCATATTTCACTCCCTAAATCAATCTCTTCTCCTGCAATATACAAAGCCTCTGCGGTCCTTGCTTGTAACAACAAAGAAAGGGCAATTTGTTCTCTTGCTTCTACCCTAAACACTGCAAAATCTGGTTTATAACCCACTTGCAAACTCCCTACCTTCATATTACAGCTCTTCCCTGCATAATAAGTAACACCTAAAAGCAATATTTTTGCAAGCTCTTCTACATCATATTCTTTATAAGCATATAAAGCTACCCTTAATTCATCTAAAAGAGAGAGAGAATCATTAGAACTTTTACCATCGGTTGCAAAAATAGGATTTATGCCTAGCTCTTCACAAAGTTTTAAATCCAATAAGGTATTATTTAATAACCGATTAGATTTTGGGCAAGAAATTAAGAATCCCCCTAAGTTTTTAATCTTTTGTAGCTCCTCTTTTGTAGCTTGCAGACAATGCACAAGATAAGGTTGCAATCCTTTAAGGGAATCTAAAAAACTCTCAACACTATAAAAAGGCTGCATTCTCACATTAAAAAACTTTTCAAAAAAATCTTTAAAATAACCACTTTTATGCTCTAACCACTCTCTCTCCTCATAAGATTCTAAAAAATGAATACTAAGGGGTAAATGGTCTTGCTTAGCTAAGGCAAGAATATAAGAAAAAAGTTTAGAATGCACGGAATAAGGGGAATGAATAGCCAATGCAGGAAGGAATTTCTCGGAAGCAAAATCTTTTGATGCCTTTAAACGCGTTAGGGCATTTTGACATAAAACATCTACCATTTCTGCTTTAGAGCCCATAACTTCATTAAAATACAAAACCCTTAAAGGGCTATTAGCTAAAACCTCTAAATCATACCCATAGCTACTTATAGCACCAACAAATCCAACCCCACTTTGCAACAAATGTTTAATTTCTTTTTGCATAGTTTCTTGCAAATCACCACCCATAAGGGTCTCCCTATGAATAATCACACTATCTAGCCAATTCCCAAAATTCCCAAAATTTAAAATTCCCTTGTTTTGACTAAACTCTAAATGTATATGTAAGTTACAAAGGGCAGGAGTTACAACACATTCTTTATAATATTGTGTATTTTGAGGGGATTTTTTTATAAGCTTATCATACTCTCCAATTTCTAAAATCTGCTTCTTATCAAACAAGATTCCTGCATTTTTAAGTATTTCAAATTTTTCATCACATATTAAAAGAAAATCTGCACCCATTAACTTCATTATTGCCCATCTTTAAAACTAGGAAGTTGTGTAGGATTAATATTAATATCAAGTTTATTATAAGGAATTTCAATGCCCCTCTCATCAAAAGCCATCTTAACTTTTTGGGTGAGGATTATCTTAGCCCTAAAATAATCCTCACTTTTCACCCAAAAACGCACGACTAAGTCAATACTACTTGCATTAAGTGCATTGACACCAACAACAGGTTCTGGGTCATTTAATACCATCTCATCTTCTTTAAAGATACCCTCTAAAACCTGCTTTGCTTGCAATATATCACTCTTATAATCTATCCCAAAAATCAAATCCATACGTCTTGTTTGGTTAGCATTAATATTTATAACAGGAGAAGAGATAATAGAAGAATTAGGCAAAATAACCATCTGATTATCTAAAGTTGTAAGTCTTGTTTCAAAAAGATTAATAGAATCTACTTTCCCTGTAATAGAACCCACACTAATGGTATCCCCCCGACTAAAAAACCTCAAGACAACCAATAAAATACCCGCAGCTAAATTTGTCAAAGAATCTTTTAAAGATAAAGCAATAGCTAAACCAGCTGTCCCTAAAACTGCGATAATAGAAGTTGTTTTTACACCAAGATTTGTTAAAGCCGTAACAATAGTTAATAACAAAACACCCACAAAAATAACATTTTTAAAAAAGATTCCTAAAGTTTCATCTTTTGTAATTTTCTTTAAAACTTTGGCAATATATTTTGAAAGAAGCTTTGCTAAAATATAACCAAAGAGCAAAATTAAACTAGCACTCACCAAATTAGGGGCAAAGTTAATAAACCACTCCACAATTTTATCAGACATTCCTATTATTTTTGTTTCCATATTTTACTCCTTATACAGCTTTGCCATTTACAAATAGCTGCTTAACTTTACCATTAAAAATCCAATCACAAAAAGGGGAGTTGGGATTATCAATAATTTGTGTTTGCTTGGTATCAAACAATAATAAATCCGCATCATACCCTTCTTTAATTAAACCCTTATGAGAATCCATACCTAAAGCTTTAGCAGGATTAAGGGATAAAATTTTACTCATCTCTTTTAAAGTCATCCCCTCACTTTTTACAAAAAGACTATAACACATCGGTAAGAAATATTCAATCATATCCACGCCAAAAGCAGCTTCTTCAAATGCTAAATCCTTTTGTGCTAAGGACTTTTCTGATTGCAAAGCAGTAATTAAATCAATCTCTAAATTTTTCACAGCTTTAATAAGCTTTATTCTAGTGGATTCAGATTTTAAAGGGGGTTTTATCTTAGCAGCAGTGTTATAGTTATTACACAAATCCTCTGTTAATAATAAGTGATGGATAGAGGTTTGGATAAAAATACTAGAATTGCGTTTTTTAGCTTCTTGCAAAATCTCTATACTTCTATTTGTTGCGATTGTATTAAAGATTGCTCTTACTTGCATAAAGCAAACAATCTCACTTACCATTGCCACTTCTTTAGTTTCACTTAATGCAGGAATAGAAGGCAGTCCAAGTCTAGCACTAAGCCTACCATCATTCATCACCCCATTAGCGCTTAAAGAAGAATCTTCGCAATTAAAAAACATAGGGATATTCAACATTGAAGCAAACTCGCAAGCCCTACGCAACAAATTCCCATCTTCACTAGATTGAGAATAAATACCCACCGCACCCTTTTTATGTAAAATTGATAGAGGAGCTAAAGTGTATTTACCCTGTTGTAATTCTTCTCCTCTACTGCCTACAACACCTACAATGTTTGCCTTAAAATCACTCTTTAGAGCATTTAAAAGCTCTATTCCTGTCTCTGTGTTTAAAAGAGGCTTGCAATCTGGCATCAAAACTGCCAAACCAATGCCTCCAGCTGAAGCTTTAGCGGATAATTTCAAAAGATTTTCTTTTGTAAAAATAGAATCTTGAACACGAACATTTAAATCTATTGCACTTGGCATTAACACCAAACCTTGAACCTCTAAAACTTCTTCATTAGCTCGAGGTAGAATGCTCCTCTCTACCTTAATTATTTTTCCTTCTTTTATCCTAATATCACCTCTTTGCTCTCCATTAGCATCACAAACCATAGCACCTTTAATAACCATAAATCTAGCCCTACTTTAAAAATTTTTATAATTATCACAAATTTTCTACTAAAAGCTTATTAAATCAATCTTTGAGATAGTATCCAATAGTTGAAATCACCCTTAGTCTTAATATAAAGAGCATTTTATCACGATTAATTATGCCAAATTGCCCTTGAGAGGTTTTCTTAATTTTTCCTAATTAGCTTTTAGAAGCAAATTTCATAGCAGCCTCTCTTGCCTCTCTTGATAGATATTAAATTGCATTAAGCTTAGTGTAAATATATTCTAAATCATACTCTTGTATTTTAAACTATTCCCTACTTTACCAAAACTTAAAAACACCCCCCAAAGCTTTCTTGCTTAAATCTACTTCTTGGGTGAAGCAATACCTTACCTACTCCAACATAAGTTACTTTTTTATTTTGCTCATAAAGTTTCCCTAATCTATCTATAATTTATAGAGATTAAAGACTAATATCCTCTCCTTTAAAGCCCATTGTTTTAAAAAAATTCATATTTTTTTAGTATCTTAATCTAAGTTTTGATAAAGAACATTTAAATCATTATGGGTTTGGGTAAATTCAATAGGGAGTATCATTACATCTGCTTTAACCTCCCTTTGGCTAAGACCTTTAACAACTACACTGCATTCCATAGATTTAAAATCTAATACCACTTAAGAAAAATTCCAAGCAATATAAACACTACAAATAACTAAAATACTCCTATAAAAGACTAACGCTAACTTTACTCACTATTAAACCTTTAAGCAAAAGAAACTAAAAATGTAAAACAACCAAAGATTTTATCGAAAACACCATAGAATAAAACTTGGTGTCCACGATGCGATTTGAACGCATGACCTCACGATTAGGAATCGTGTGCTCTATCCAGCTGAGCTACGAGGACATCGTTATTATTATAAATGAAGATTCCCTAAAAAGGGAAAAGAAGAATTTTTATTTTTTTGCTGCTGCAACAGCGTCTTTAAGACCTTTTCCAGCTTTAAATTTTGGAACAAATTTATCTTTTGTTTTGTATTTTTTATTAGTTCCTGGAACAGTGCCTTCTTTACCTTTTTGAAGAACTGCTTCAAATTTACCAAAACCGACTAATTCAATACTCTCTTTTTTTGAAAGAGCTTTCTCAACAGAAGCTACGAAAGCACTAATAGCTTTTTCAGCATCTTTTTTAGTCTCATACTCACCGACACTCTTAACTAAATCTACAAATTCTGATTTATTCATCCGAAATAACCTCCGAAAATTAAATTTTAGGCAAGTATTCTAACATAAATTTAGGCTTTTTCAAGCATTTTTAAAGGAAAATATTCATTTATTGTCTTGTTTATTGGTTTTAAAGGATATTTTATTTACCATAATGAGTATAGAAAATCGCTTTAATAAGGGGAAATAGATGGCTTTAAGAGTAGCAGTTAATGGAACGGGAAGAATTGGTTTATGTGTTTGTAAAATTTTAGAACAAAAAGAAGATTTAGAGCTTGTTGCTATCAATACCACTATGCCTATTGATACACTTATCCATTTACTCAAATATGACTCCGTGCATAGAAATAGCGAAGTTATAAAAGCCTCTGATGATAAAATCCATATTGGCAAACAAAAAAATATCCAAATTATTAGCTCAAGAGATATTAAGGCATTAAACTTTGGGAATTATGGTGCAAAACTTGTTATAGAATGCACGGGTGCTTTTAATGAGTTTCACAAAGCTAACGCTCATCTTTATGGAGGGATACAAAGGGTTATTATCTCTGCTCCTGCAACAGATACACCTACCTTTGTGTATGGAGTAAATCATACAACCTACCAACAAGAATCCATTATTTCTAATGCAAGCTGCACGACAAATGCTCTGGCACCTATTGCAAAAGTTCTACACGAAAACTTTACTATCACAAGCGGTTTAATGACTACCATCCATAGTTACACTAATGACCAAAATCTTCTTGATTCTAAACACAAAGATCTTCGCCGTGCAAGAGCTGCGGGATTAAATATGATTCCAACCTCAACAGGTGCAGCAAAAGCCATTGGGCTTGTTATGCCAGAACTACAAGGTAAGCTTAATGGCTTTGCTATCCGTGTGCCAACTCCTGATGTTAGTATTGTAGATTTAACCTGTATTGTAGAAAAAGAAGTTACTAAAGAGCTTATTAATGAAACTTTTTTAAAAGCATCAAAAACCACAATGCAAAATCTTATCTTAGTCGATGAAGATAAACGTGTTTCTAGTGATTTTATAGGCTCTCCTTATAGTGCAATTTTGATTCCAGATTGCACAGCAGTTGTTAATAAGAATCAACTTAAAGTCGTAGCGTGGTATGATAATGAATGGGGGTATTCAATGAGACTTGTAGATATAGCAAGTTTTGTAGCAAAAAGTATCCCATAACTATTAAAATAAGTAACACTTACTAAAATTTTACAGAATATTCCTCATCTTATTCATCAAGATAACTTCAAATCTATCACTTAATTTATCTAAAATGGGAATTTCTTTAAGTGTCATTAGGAATTAGTATTGCAAAAATTAAGTAACAATTCTTTATAACAAAGAAAAAAGATGTTTTAAAAAGCATTATTTTCCAAATAATGAAAAATTTTCCTAGTTAATAGGCTTTTCTCTTATTAGGAGAAGATTTTAAGAAAGCTTAATATTCATCGACACAAATTAGGGAAACATCTATTGGGCTTACTTAGAAATATTAATGAAAATCAACTGAAGAAAGATTAGAAAACACAGATTTTGGTAATGAATTTTCTTTTAATCAACCCTATAAAACATTAATAATATAAAATATTACAACAGATTCTATCGCTTTATAAAAATTATGTAAAAAAAGTATTAGGGAATTTTTTATTACGAATTACTTAGCTTTTATGCAAAAATTTTGTTACAAATTTATACATAATCTTATACATAATAATTAACCCGAGGTTGAATCTAGCAAAAAGTTTTAAGGGAAAATTTTACACATTCCAAATAAAATCGCATGTTTTTTACTCATTGGCTAGTTATCTTTAGAATTTTTACTTTACAATATTACAACCAAATTAAATATATAAATAAGGATTTGTTATGGGCTTTCTTAACACTATCAAACAAAAGGCAAAAAGCAATCTGCAAACCATAGTCTTACCAGAAACAACGGATATAAGGACGCTAGAAGCAGCACATAAGATTTTAGAAGAAAAAATTGCTAACCTTATTTTAGTTGGCAATAAAGACACCATAAAAAACTCTGCCCCTCATTTAAAATTAGATAATGCAACTTTCATTGAGCCACAATATTGCGACGAATTAGATAGTTATGTAGAGCTTTTTGTAGAATTACGAAAACATAAAGGGCTTAGTGAAAAATCTGCAAGAGTTCTACTCTTAGAAAATCCACTTTATTTTGGAGTAGCTTTAGTTAAGACGCAAAAAGCAGATGGAATGGTTGCAGGAGCTATTAATTCTACAGCAGATGTTTTACGTGCTTCTTTACAAATTTTAGGGACAAAAAAAGATTCTAAGATTGTTTCAAGTTTCTTTTTAATGTTAGTTCCAAATCACGATTATGGAGAAGATGGTATCCTCTTATTTTCTGATTGTGCATTAGTGCAAAACCCAAATGCACAAGAGCTTGCCTGTATTGCTATTGATTCTGCAAAAAACTTCCAAACCTTTGTTGGTAAAGAACCTATTGTAGCAATGCTTTCACACTCTACCAAAGGAAGTGCTAAACACCCCGATGTTGATAAAGTCATAGAAGCTACAAAAATCGCACAATCTCTAGCACCAGAAATCGCATTAGATGGTGAATTTCAACTTGATGCTGCTATTGTCCCAAGCATTGGTAAATCAAAAGCACCTAATAGTAAAATCGCAGGAGAAGCAAATGTTTTAATATTCCCTGACTTAGATTCTGGAAATATCGGATACAAACTCACCCAAAGACTAGGTAATGCGGAAGCTTATGGACCTGTTACACAAGGTCTAGCAGCACCTGTTAATGATTTATCTCGAGGTTGTTGTAGTGATGATATTGTAGCGGTTGTTGCACTGACTGCTCTACAGGCTCAACAAAACAAAGGATAAACCTATATATTAAAAGTTACAAATTTACCGACAAACAAAAATAAAGGAGAAAAAATGGATATTTTAGTTATTAATTGTGGGAGCTCTTCCCTTAAATACCAAATTATTAATGCTGATACAGAGGCTGTTTTAGCTTCTGGAATGTGTGATAGAATAGGTATTAGTGAGGGAGAGTTTAGCTATAAACCAGCCAATGGAGAAAAACTCTCTAAAAAAGTCGATATGAAAGACCATGAGGTTGCCATTAAGATTGTTTTAGACACTTTAATTGACCCCCAAATTGGCGTTATCAATTCCTTAGATGAAATTAAAGCCGTAGGACATAGAACCGTGCATGGAGGGGAATATTTCACAAAATCAACCCTTATTAATGATGAAGTTATCACACAAATGGAAGAATGCATAGATTTAGCACCTTTGCATAATCCTGCAAACCTATCTGGGATTAGAGCCTGTCAGCACCTAATGCCAAATACTCCTATGGTAGCAGTATTTGATACCGCTTTTCATCAAACTATGCCTCCCAAAGCTTTTATGTATGGTATCCCCTCTGAATATTATGAAAAATATAAAATTCGTCGCTATGGCTTTCATGGGACAAGTCATAGCTATGTTTCTAAAAGAACCGCACAATTTCTAAATATCCCTTTAGAAAACTCTAGAATCATTACTTGTCATTTAGGCAATGGTTCTAGCATCTGTGCGATTGAAAATGGCAAAAGCATTGATACAAGTATGGGATTAACGCCACTAGAGGGACTAATTATGGGAACAAGAAGCGGAGATTTAGATCCTGCTATTGTTGATTATATTTGCCAAAAAGAAAATATAAGCACCAAAGAGATGATGAATATCCTTAATAAAAAATCCGGAGTGCTTGGTATCTCTGGACTATCTAGCGATTTTAGAGATTTATTAACAGCAGAAGAAGCGGGTAATGAAAAAGCAAAATTTGCTAGGGCGACCTTTGCTTACCGCGTTGCAAAATATATTGGTTCTTATACAGCCGCATTAACTACCGTAGATGCCATTTCCTTTTGTGCAGGAGTAGGAGAAAATGCGAAATTTATCCGTGGAATGATTATCTCCCATTTACAATTTTTAGGCATTAAGCTTGATGAGAAAGCAAACTTAGAAACCGTAGGTAAAGAAGGGATTGTATCTACTCCTGATTCTAAAGTTAAAGTTTGTGTTATCCCCACTAATGAAGAATTGATGATAGCACGGGATACAAGAGATATTGTTATGAATTTGTAATTCATAACACCTCAAACCAAACTCCCATATTTTGATAGGAAAATAAACTATCCTTATATTACTATCAATCCCTAGATTAATCTATATATTTAACACAAAAATAAAAATTCCTCTAACCACTATAATAATCCCTTTTATGCTTACATCTAAACTCTTACTGCCTAATAAATAAAAACTAAGAATCTAAATTTCAAAAAATCTTAAAAAGTATTAAAGACTTAAGCCCTAAAAACCTTAAAAACTCACAAACGAGTGTAAGATTCTAGCTTTATTAACAAAGTTCCTTGTTTACTTGCTTGTTTTTAAGCCAAACAAAACAATCTCTAATAACAAAAGCAAAGAAACCATTAACTCCTTTTTTATAGTTGTAGGATAATTCTTAAGCCTAAAAAACTTCATAACTATATTCAAATGCCTTTATCCTTACGCTTTATTACTCTTACACTCTCAATAAATAGCTCACTTTGTTTATCAAATAGGTATCTTAATTAGGACTTCTTTAGATTTACACCTAAATCCTTACCTATACATATAAATCATATACTAAAACCTAAATTTCACAAACAAAAAAGCTTTTTATAAAAAATCAATAAGGTCTAGAAATAAACCTTTATTAAATCCATAGACTTATACTTTCCTATCCTATCAAAAACAATCTTAAGTAGTAAGGGCAGGAATCTTAGAATTTATAAATAAAATCCCTCGAGTATAGATTATCAAAGTTTTTATTCTCTAAAGGTTGCTTAGCAATGAAATAAAATTCGTAACTCTTTTTATTTCTTCTTTAAAATCCATTATTATATAAACTATTTTTTTCTATCTATAAAACTAAGTTAAGAGTCTAAAAATTTTAACACGAAATTATTCCCCAAACATTTCCAATATTCAGAACCCACTAATTATCTTGTCTTTCTAAATACTTCTCATCAAAAAGACTTTTTAAATGCACATTCCCTAAAGCAACTTTCAAAGAAGTAAAAAAGTCAGGATTAAGGGATTCCATCTCTTTTAGCATTTGTTTTGTCCTCTCTCTAGCATAAGGCTTTTTATCATCACTCTGCCACATAATAGGACAATTACAATCAGGGGCGATATAAATATTATTTTTTGCGATAAAATCAATAATCTGTCTCTCTCGCAGAAAAATCAAAGGTCTTATCACATATAAGCCATTCTCTGCTTTATAAATAGGTGGCATAGAACGCAAAGCACCATTATAACTAAGATTCATCATAAAACTCTCTGCAGCATCATCTAAATGATGGGCTAAGGCTATTTTGTTAAACCCTCCCTCTATGGCTTTAGAATACAAAGCCCCTCTACGCATACGAGAGCAAAAGCTGCAATAGATAGTCCCCTCTCTTTTATTCTCCTCTAAGATTTTATAAATATCTGTTCGATAAAGCTCATAAGGGATTCCTAATTTCTCACAATATTCAAAAATATATTCATATTCACCACCCCTACCATAATCTACCGTCAAAGCTTTAAATGCAAAATCAAAAGGCGCATATTGCTTCAATCTCGCTAAAAGGGTTGCTAAAAGTATAGAATCTTTCCCCCCACTAAGCCCCAATAGGACTTTATCACCCTCTTTGATAAGATTAAATTTCGCATTAGTGCTTCCTGTAATTTTCAGGATTTTTTTACTAATTTCAATATTTTCTTTGATTTTATCCATTACTTTCTCACTTAAAACACTCTCATCCTACAATTCCTCTTTAAGGCAAAGCTTAATTTCACAACTAAAATCCCTACTCTGACATCAACCAATCTTTATCCCTCATCTTTACTTCCAATCAAACCCTAAGAGCTATGGTAGCAAAACTTATCTTACATTTGCAGCCTTTATAAATGCCACAATCTCTTCTTCTAATATTAAATGCTTATCATATTTAATAATAACTACACATTCGCACTCATTCACATACCATTCCAATACCCCTTTAAGTGCAGCTAAAGATTCTAATGCTTTAACCTCTCTTAAAGGCAAATAAAGCATCTTTTGGGAGGTTGGGTTAGCTAAAAAAACAAAAGATAAAATCCACAATAAAGAAACTATCGCAACAAAAATACTAATAGAGAGCATTCCAAAAAATTCATACAAATGTGCCCCAACAAGTGCTCCTACAAAAGAACCCAAATACCCAAAAGAAGTAAAAACCCCCAAAGCACTTCCTTTTTGGTGCGCTTTACAATAACGACTAGCAAGACTTTGCATAATAGGTTCATGCATAGAAAAACCAATAAAAAATATTAAAATCCCTACAATAAAAACCCATTTATTAGAACTCAACATCAAAAAATACGCTAAAACAAATAACAAAATACCAAAGATTAGCACACTCTTAAACTTGCCCTTTTTTTCTGCTAAAATAGCTGCTGGTCCCATAGCTAAAAACCCTAAAATAGCAGCAGGGATATAGATTTGATAAAGCTCATCTTTAGACATACCAAATGCTTTAACAAGAGCAATAGGAATAATTAAAAAAGCTAGAGTCATAAAACCTTTTTGCAAAAAATTTGTAAGATTCATAATTTGAAGATTTCTATTTTTTAAAATATGACTAGTTTTATAATCATTTGCATTAAAGCTATAGGTTATTTTGGGGGTATTTGGCACAAACAACACTAAAATAGCTATACCCAATATTGCTAAAATAGAGGTAATTCCAAACAAAGTTTTAACACCAAAGGCTGCCCCTAAAAGAGGTCCTAGGATTAATGCTGCACTAAAGCTTAAAGAAATAATCCCCCCCATTAATGCCATAGCCTTTGTCCTACTCTCCTCTTTTACCAAATCTGCAATCATCGCACTAACAACACCTCCAATGGCACCAGCACCTTGCAATAATCTCCCTATAACCAGTATAAAAATATCATCACTAACTGCACAAATAAAAGAGCCACAAGCAAAGATTAAAAGCCCTATAAAAATCACACTTTTGCGTCCAATTTTATCACTAAGAATCCCAAATGGAACTTGAAATAACACTTGTGTAAGTGCATAACCACCTACAACAACTCCTATTAAAATTGGGGTTACTCCCTCTAAAGACAAAGTATAAAGGGCTAAAATGGGCATAACAACAAATAATCCAAAAAAACGGAATCCTATAATTAATCCTAAAGGGATTGTCTGCTTTAATAAAGATTGCTTTACCATAAAATTCACCAACTTTGTTAAAATACTAATAAAAGCTAGGATTTTATCTAAAATACCATAAACAAGGAATAAAATGCGATTAATTATAGCGACTTCTAACCCAAACAAATTACAAGAAATCCAAGAAATTTATACACCTCTTTATAAAGATAGTCTTCAAATTATGGCTTTTAGTTCTTTAGTGAAACCTTTTGAAATACAAGAAAATGGCACAACTTTTCAAGAGAATGCCCTACTTAAATCAAAAGCAATATTTCAAACCCTAAAAACAAAAAATCTTTTATCCCAAAAAGACATTATCCTTTCAGATGATAGCGGAATTTGTGTAGAAGCTTTGCAAGGGGCTCCGGGAATTTATAGTGCAAGATATAGCGGTGGAGACGATAAAGCCAATTTAAAAAAACTCTTATTAGAAGTTGCTAATCTACCGACAAAAACTTCTCAAGCTTATTATTGTGCTGCTATTGGTATTAGCAGTTTTTATGGGGATTTTAGTGTTCATGGATTTATGTATGGAAAGGTTATAGCAACACCCAAAGGAAGCAATGGCTTTGGGTATGATTCTATGTTTATCCCTCAAGGGTTTAAAAAGACTCTTGGGGAATTAAGCAATCAACAAAAAAATACAATCTCTCATCGCTATATCGCACTAATGCGGGCAAATTATATCCTTAGAGCATTATTGTTCTGCTAGAATCTGCATTTTTCCATTTTTTAACTCAATATAAAGCTCTTTAGCTCCATTAGAGGAATAATTTAAACGACCACCCAAATACGCTTTATAATCTTGGTGATAACTAATCCTAAAAAGATTCCTATCTTCATCATTGGGATAAGGGGAAATATTAATTTGGCTAAACTCTATCCTTTTACTTTCATTTCTCTTAAAAATTCTCCGTTTAGTTTCTGCAAATTCTTTATATTTTTGTCTATCATAACGTATAAATTCCTTGCCATAAAAAGAAAGATAAGCTTCAGTATCATTATTCATCCAAGATTCTCTCCAACTAAATAAATCCGCTAAGATAGTTGCTAAATCCTCTTTAGAGGTTTCTTTGATTTGATTCTCAAAAGTGATTAAAAGAGACTTTCTATAATCTATCATTTTATCCACATCCACTAACAAATCATTTTCAATAGCAATACATCCTTTTGTATTTAAATTTTCTCTATTACCATCTAAGGGCATTCCGTGTATCCAAATCCCATAACCAGTTCGCATTTGTAGCTTGTCATAAAGATTAGGATAAGAAGTAGTTAGAGCTAGAGGCCCATAATATTGGTCTAAATTCGTTAAGCGAGCATTTAGGGTATAAACTCCAATAGGGGTTGCTAAATCCCCTTCCTTTAACTTATCACCTTTTTTAGAACCCACTAAACTATTAGCCTTTAATCTTTCTTGCCATTTATTATTTTCAAATTCATAAAGCTTTAATATAGGTATTTCTTTAGTGGCAAGAAATAAATATTTTAAATTCTCATAATACCCAAAACGGGTATCTTTTTGCTTTAAAATTTCCTGCCAATATTCTTTGGTTTTTAAAGTCGCATCAATCTTTTTCTCTAAAGCTTTCACGCCACCATTGCGATAAATATCAATCCATTCATAGGGATTTGCATAACCTACAAATGTTACAAATAAAACTAACAAAATAATTCTCATAATATCTCCATTTCAATATTCAAAGTTATAACCGATTTTTTTAAGTTTATCTTTTTGTTTATTCCAATTTGGCACCACCTTTACAATAAGTTCTAAATAAATTTTCTTATTCAAAAACTTTTCAATAATTCCTCTTGCTTCTTTTCCTATCCGTTTAAGGGTTGTTGCATTCTTGCCAATGACTACACCTTTTTGACTCTGCTTTAACACAATAATTTCTGCCTTAATATAATCAATATTGAGCTTTTCTTGATAAGCCCTCACTATCACATCGCTCTCATAAGGTAATTCATCACTTAAATTATTAAAACAGGATTCCCTAATCATTTCCTTTACAATTTCCCTTGTAGTATTAGGGCTTAGAATTGCATCATCATAATAAAAGGGATTTTTGGGCATAAATGTAGCTAATACCTCTATAACCTTTTTTAAGCTTCCATTATCTTTAGAGGATATAGGGATAAGTGCTTTATAGAAATCTTGATATTTCTCATAAGCTTTTATTTTTTTTAGAATCTCTTCTTTAGAGGCTGTATCAACTTTGGTTAATAATAGCATATGCGGTTTATCCCCAATATTTTCTAAAAACTCTTGATAAAAATTAATCTTATCGTGAATAGGAGATAAAAAAAGCAAGAAATCACAATCTTGCATAGCCTTCATAGCTTCTTTTAACATAAAGGCATTAAGCATTTTTTCTTGTTTATCTATCCCGGGTGTATCCACAAAAATCATTTGCACATCATCTTTAGTAAAAACCAGATTCATTCTTTTTCTTGTAGCATTTACCTTATGTGAAACTAAAGCTAATTTTTCCCCTAAGAGAGTGTTTAAAAAAGTGCTTTTACCAGCATTTGGACGTCCAATAACCGCTATAAATCCTGCTTTAGTATCCAATTTATTCCTATATTATAAAATATATCGTGCCATATCAACATTCGCAACAATTTCTTCTAACTTTTCTTTAACCAATTCTTTGGTAATACTAACCACCTCACCTTGGTATTTCTCCGCTTTAAAGCTAATATCCTCTAACACCTGCTCTACGACTGTATGCAAACGTCTTGCTCCAATATCCTCTGTTTTTTCATTAGCTTTTTGGGAATAATACGCTAATGCCCTAATGGCTTCCTCATCAAACTTTAAAGTAACTTCCTCTACACCTAAGAGTGCTTCATATTGACGCAAAATAGAATTTTTAGTCTGTGTTAATATCTTATATAAAGCCTCTTCATCAAGACTATCAAGCTCCACCCTTAGAGGGAATCTTCCTTGCAATTCTGCAATTAAATCACTAGGCTTACTAAGGCTAAAAGCACCCGCTGCGATAAATAAAATATGGTCTGTTTTAATGCTCCCATATTTTGTATTTACCACACTTCCCTCTACAATAGGCAACAAATCCCTTTGCACCCCTTCTTTACTAGGGTCCTGTCTGCCTTGGGATTTAGAACTTACCGCAACCTTATCAATTTCATCAATAAAAATAATCCCGCTACTCTCTGCCCTCTTTAAACCTTCTTGTTTGATACTCTCCATATCCAAAAGTGCTTCACTAGCTTCAATTTTTAAAATCTCTTTAGCTTCTTTAATAGTAACTTCTTTTCTGGGATTTTCTTTTGAAGTAACAAATACTTTGGCTATTGTCTCTTGCACCTTAATAAACTCTGCTGGCATATTGCTATCATCTATTTCTAAAGAGCGTTTAGGGGTTTCAATTTCGATTTTTAAAGAATCCATCTCTCCCTTTTCAACACGCATTTTCATCTTTGAAGCAGTTTTTTCATATTCCTCTATCTTTTGCTCACTTGCACCCTTTGGCAAAGGCGGAATAAGCTTTTGAACGATTTTATCTAAAACATATTTTTCTATATCCTCGGCATTTTTTAAGCGATACTCCTCTTTAACAAGATTAATAGAAGCAATCACCAAATCCCTAACCATAGATTCAACATCTCTCCCTACAAATCCTACTTCTGTATATTTACTTGCTTCAACTTTGATAAAAGGCAATCCCATAATCTTTGCCATTCGTCTAGCAATCTCCGTCTTTCCAACACCTGTAGAACCCATCATTAAAATATTCTTTGGCATAATCTCATCTTGTATCTCTTTAGGAAGTTTTAATCTCCTATAGCGATTCCTAAGTGCTATAGCAACGACCTTTTTAGCTTCATTTTGTCCAATAATATATTCATCTAAATAAGCAACAATCTCTTTAGGTGTTAAATTTGCAAATTTTTCCACAATATCCCCTTTAGAGTTCTAAAATTTTGATATTTTCATTGGTATAAATACAAAGCTCACCTGCAATTTTTAAAGATTCCAAAACCAAATCTTTAGGTTCTAAGGGATTACCAAATTTATCTAAAGCTCTAGCAGCACAAAGTGCATAATTTCCTCCACTTCCAATAGCCGCAATTCTACCATCTTCTGGCTCTACAACATCTCCTGTCCCACTTAAGATAAAAATATGCTCCTTATTAAGAACAATCATCATAGCCTCTAATCGTCTTAAATATTTATCTTTACGCCAGGCTTTAGAAAAATCTATTACGGATTTTAATAAATCCCCTTTTTTGTTTTCTAAAATCCCCTCAAACATATCAAAAAGACTAAAAGCATCAGCGGTGCTACCTGCAAAACCACTTAAAATTTTATTATGATAAAGGGAGCGAATCTTTGTAGCATTTCCCTTTAAGACGCAGTTTCCAAATGTTACCTGCCCATCTCCACCAATGACTGCACCCTTTTCATTCCTATATGCAAGTATCGTTGTAGCTTTAAACATTATATCCCCTCAACATCCACTTTTAAAACAGCACAAATGCCCTGCCCTAATTTAACTTCAACTTCATAAACCCCTGTAGATTTAATAGGATTTTTCAATTCTAAGGTTTTTTTATCAATATTTAAGCGGTGATTTTCTAACAAAGATTGTGCAATATCCTCTTTAGTAATTGCTCCATAAAGAGAGCCATTAGCACCAACCTTTTGACTTATCTTTAAAGTGATTTCTGCAATCTTTTTTGCGGTCATTTCCACTAACGCTTTCTCTTCTGCAGCAATCTCTAAAGCTTTCTTTTGTTCGGATCTATAACGATTAATTACTGTATTTGTAGCAAAATCTGCCATTTTTTTTGCTATAAGATAATTCTTTCCATAGCCATCTTTTACTTCGCAAATCTCGCCTTTTTTTCCTAACCCTTTAACATCTTGTAACAATAACACTTTCATTCTCTCTCCTTAAAAACTTTACAATTCTAACATTTTTTAATAAATATAAAAATAACAAACCATTAAATTACAATAGCTCTTTTGCTAAATTAGCTTTTTATCAAAAGATTATTTTTAAATCCATTAAAAACTTATTTATCAAGTCTCCTATACACAACAAGAACTAAACATAAGAGGATAAATTTACAAGGGATTAAGTTTATAAGCTTTTTAATACAAACCTAATGAATGCTAATCACAACTTTTTGTTGCAATAAATGCGCAAAAACCTTAAAAGATTCCAATAAATCCTCTTTATGAATATCTTTAAAGATAAATACTAGCTCCGAACCTCTTTCTTTATCCCAAGTTTTAAGGTGTAAAGGTGGATGAATGATATGCAATACACTATTAATAGCAATAGGATACCCCTCATTCGTATCTAAAATACCCTTAAAGCGTAAAATTTTCTCACCATATTTATATAAAAGCATACTAAGCCATATACTAAAAACACTCCAATCTAAAAGGCCTTGAAAACTTATAGAGAGAGAATAAGTAGTATCTTGGTGCAAATTCCTTTGTAGGGGAATTAAACGTTTGGTCTCTCTTGGGGTTAGAATATCCTTAAAATCTATGCGATTTTTAGGCAGAATTTCAACAAAGGCATTATGATTTGCAACGCAATTTATAATCTCCTCAAAATCCCCCTCAAAAAGCTCTTGCTTAGTTAATACAATCTTATCAGAAATAGCAATTTGTAGCCTTGCTTCCTCTTGCTGTAAATGCGAAAACACATTTAAACAATCCACACAAGTTAGAATCTCATTCACAAAAAAGTGGTGTTGCAAAACACTATCAGTTAGAAGGCTAAAAATAATAGGTGCGGGATTAGCAAGTCCGGTAGTTTCTATAATAATATGCTCTATATCCGCATTATTTAAAATTTCTTTAAGTTGAAGCACCAAATCTTCGCGTTTATTGCAACAAACACAACCACCTTGCAATAAAATCGTTCTTTCTTGTAGGTGATAAATAGCTTGGTTTAAAATAGTATTATCTAATCCTACCTCACCAAATTCATTAACAATAATCGATAATTTTTTATCCGCATTGTTCTGTAAAATCTCACTTAAAAAAGTGGTTTTACCACTTCCTAAAAAACCTGTGATAATAGTAAGGGGTATCTTAGCCATAATGTTCTTGTAAAAACCCCAAAAGTTTTGTATCTAAAACATCAATATCTTTAGAAGTTAGGGAATCTGCCCTCTCCCAAAGTTCTCCTAAATGATTAATAATCTTGGTATTTCCCTTTTTATCACTTAAGACAAATTTAGAAGCATTCCACTCCTTTAGTTGCAAACCATAGAAGCTTAAAACCTTATTCACAACTTGAACCTTTTGCAATCTTTGACGCATTCTATCTCTTTGCTTATCCCCTACAACCACTTCTTTTTCATCAGAGCTTACACCCTCACTCCAATGTATATTAGTAATCAACTCTCCGCATAAAACACACATAATATCTCCTATTAGGAGGGCTTAAGCCTCCTTATTTCTTTCTAGGGCTTCTTTTTAGAAAATCATCTGCCATTTCATTAAGATTAACCCACCTTACACCCTCGTGCTTATTAATATGCTCTATAATCCTCTCATGCATTAAAAGCACTTGCGGACGACCACTTACATCAGGGTGAATAGTCATAGGAAATACCGCATAATCCATATTTTCATACACCCAATCAAATTGATCAATCCACATCTGCCCAATATCACGGGGAGAAACAAACCCAAAACTATTAGGGGATTTTTTAATAAACATCATAGGGGGCAAATCATCAAGATACCAATTTGCTGGAATCTCTACTAAATCTGTCTCCTCTCCCCTAATAAGAGGCTTCATCCAATCTTTTGCCTCTGCACTATAATCAATTTTCGTCCATTTATCACCTACACGGACATAATAAGGCGTGAAATCATTATGCATCAAAGAATGATCATATTTAATTCCGTGTTTTAATAAAAGCTCATTGGTTACATTAGAAAACTCCCACCAAGGAGCGACATAACCTGTGGGCTTTTTGCCTGTTAGATCTTTAATAAGTTCAATACTTTTTAATAAAACATCCTCCTCTTGCTTAGGAGTCATCGCAATGGGATTTTCGTGTGAATACCCGTGTGCTCCAATCTCATGCCCGGCATCAACAATCATTTTCATCTGTTCTGGAAAGGTTTCAATAGAATGCCCAGGTGCAAACCAGGTAGTATTTAAATTATATTTTTTAAAGAGGTTCAAAAGTCGTGGGATTCCAACTTCTCCTGCAAATAATCCTCGTGAAATATCATCAGGAGAATCCTCACCTCCATAACTTCCAAGCCAACCTGCAACTGCATCAATATCTATACCATAACCAACTAAAATTTCTTTTGCCATTTTTACTCCTTAAATTATTTAATCAAAGTTTAATCTAAACTTTGTAGAGCTTTTATTTGCAAAGATACATCAATATCTTGCAAATAAGGAATTGCTTTTCTTTGTTTAGTGCATTCTCCTAAATCAAGCTCACACATCAAAACTTCATTGCTTTTTCTTGCTCTTGCTAAAACCTTCCCTTGAGGATTAATAACTT
The DNA here is from genome assembly GCF_000765745.2 of Helicobacter apodemus. Taxonomy (GTDB): domain Bacteria; phylum Campylobacterota; class Campylobacteria; order Campylobacterales; family Helicobacteraceae; genus Helicobacter_D; species Helicobacter_D apodemus. The sequence goes on along the minus strand of NZ_JRPC02000007.1, from coordinate 17,362 downwards.
GAGAATTCGCAGCAAAATGTATTTTTTGATGGGTGAATTGACTATTTTGGCTTTTACTTTGATTAACCGCTAAAACAAAAGCTCCATTTTCTAATGCCCTAGCCCTACTTGCGAGATTCCAAGCATAAAGCCTTGCCCTTCCAAAAGCTGATGGAAATATCAAAATATCCGCACCCTTTAAAGCTAGAATCCTAGCTCCTTCACTAAAGCCTATCTCATAACAAATCTGCAAACCAACTTTAACTTTAAAGCCCCCAAAATCTAAACTAAAAACAGGATAATCTTCACCCCTACAAAAGCGTCTGCTCTCATCCCCCCACAAATAAATTTTTCTATATTTACCCACTAAGCCCTTTTGGTTTAAAATAAAGGCGGTATCATAAAAGGTATTATGTTTGCTATCTCTTTCAATGATGCAGCCTACTACATAGACTTTATGTTGTTGGCAAAACTTTAAAAGAGATTGCAAGGTTTTAGAATCTTTAAAATTTTCAAAATCACTTGCGTATTTACAATCCTCTAATTCCACGCAATAACCACTATCAAAAAGCTCTGAAAATACGATGAGTTTTGAACCATTTTCAACACCCTCTTGGGCTAAATTTAACGCAAGTGCTAAATTACCCTCAACATTTTGTGGGATACTATGCATTTGGATTAGGGAAACTTTTAATTTTTGCTCCATTGCTTGAACTCTCTAACTTCACTCAAACCTAAAATTATCCTAAGATTCTTAAAATTTTTTTCTTTAGGTTAAGATATAGTTTTTATGCTTAAACTTGTATTATTAAAACTGGAATAATACTTGCTTAGGTTACATAAAAACAGATATTATTCATCTCTAAAAGGGGATTTAAAATGAGTATTTTTAGTTATAGTCAAGCAAGAGAGTTAGCACAAGAAGCCCTCGATTATAGAGCTTTGCGTAGAGATATGATTGCAAGCAATATCGCTAATATTTCAACCCCTATGTATCGCCCAAAAGATATAAATTTTGAACAAATGTTAGCAAAAAAATCCGATGAAATATTTAATCGTGAGAGAAAACTAGAATTAAAAGTCGCTATTACCAATGCTAATCATCTCCTGCCTTTAGAACATAAGAATAATAATCATCCAACTATCTTTTATCGTGATGGACACCTAAGTAGAAATGATGGAAATAGTGTTGATATAGATATAGAAACTACCGAAATGGGAAAAAATGATATTATGTATCAAGCTTTAGTTGGTGCTTTAAGGAAACAAGCAGGAATTTATGCTTACGCCCTTGAATCTTCAAGAAATATTTAAGGAGATTTTTAATGTTTTTATCTAGCTTTGATATAAGTGGCTATGGATTATCCGCACAACGTCAAAGAGTTAATTTAATCTCTAGCAACATTGCTAATGCAAATACCACAAGAACTGATGAGGGCGGACCTTATAGAAGACGCGAATTAGTGCTTAAAGCTTTTGATTTTGATAAAGTTTTAAATCAAAAGTATGAAAAAAGTAATAATTTGCTAAAATACGAAGATCCATTAGATGAAATGGATGTTTTTGATAAAGGATTAGAGCCTACGCCTACGCTTATGAGCGTATATGTAGATAAGATTGTCAGGGATGACACACAACCTAAAATGAAATACGAGCCAAACCATCCAGATGCTAACTCGGAAGGTTATGTTGCCTATCCTAATATCAATCCTGTCGTGGAAATGGCAGACTTGATTGAAGCAACTAAAGCTTATCAAGCTAATGTTGCTGCATTCCAAAGTGCTAAAAATATGGCAAGCACTGCTATTTCTATGTTCCAAGCATAAAGGAATATAAATGGAAATTAAAAAATATGGTATGGATTTAGAAAAGCTAGAATCAAAATTACAAAATGTCCCAAATCTATCGCCAAACCATAATTTAAACCCCTCAAATAAAACTTTTGGGAATATGTTAAAAGAAGCGGTAGATGAAGTCAATACCCGCCAAAAAGTTAGCGAAGAGGCTATGGCAGATATGGCAACAGGGCAAATTAAAGATTTGCACCAAGCCGCTGTGGCTATAGGAAAAGCTGAAAATAGTATGAAATTAATGCTAGAAGTAAGAAACAAAGCTATTAGTGCTTACAAAGAGCTTATTAAAACTCAAATGTAATGCACAATTGTGATTCTAAAAAAACAGGAAAAATCCTACTCCTTTTTCTTAGTATAGGGACGGGTTTTTGCTTTTTTTTAGGCACTACCTTTTATCATCTTATCACCGATAGAAAACTCCCTAACTTTCAAGCTAAAAAAATAGAAAGTGCCATTAGAGGTTCTATTTATAGCAGTGATGGATTCCTCTTAGCTTCTAGCAAAAAAATCTATAAAGCCGTTGTGAATACCTACAATATCGACCCTCAAAAAAAAGATTTATTTGTTAGTCTTTTTTCTATTTATAGCAAAATTCCACGCGATGAGATTGAATTAAAACTCCAAGAAAAAGGGAATGTTGTCCTCTCTTATGATATTGATTCTAAAAGTGCAAGTTACTTAAAACAACTCAATATCAAGCTTAACACACTTAATGTATTCCGCTCCTATGAAGATAAAAATGGAAATATTTTCAAATATGGATTATCCATTGTTGAGAGCGGAGAATCTCGAGATTATCTCTATAATGATGCTATGGAGCCAATTCTAGGCTATATCTATAAAGAAAATGATAAGAGAATCACTCGTGTAACAGGAGTTAAAGGAATTGAAAGAAGCTTTAATGAGGAATTAAAACCTATTAACGATTTATTAATGATAGGTAAAAGAGATATTGGCTTTAATGTGATTTTAAACAAAGATTCTAATTTTCAAGATAGAATAGATGGGTATGATATTATCTCAAGTATTCCTCTAAAACTCCAAAAAAAGATTGAACGGCTAACTGATAAAAATAAAATCGCATTAGGAGCAAAAGAAATCTTAGTAGGTATTATGGAAAGCAAAAGTGGAAAAATTATTGCTTTAGCTAGTAGTGCTAGATTTAACCCTAATGCCATTACCAAAAAGGATTATCCCGCCTTAAATGCAAGTGCCGTTGAATACTCTTATGAGCCTGGAAGCATTATAAAACCTATTATTTATTCTATTTTATTAGATAAAAATCTCATTTCTCCTACAGAAAATATTTTTTTAGAAAATGGGCGCTATAAATTACACAACTTTTACATCACCGATACACGCAAACTTCAATCCTCTAGTGTAGAGGAGATTTTGCTCTACTCAAGTAATATAGGAATGGCAAAAATCGCTCAACGTTTAGAACCTCAAGAATATTATGAAAGCTTACAAGCCTTTGGGTTTGGAAAACAAACAGGCATTGATCTTCCTTATGAAAAAAACGGAACCATTCCGGATATAAGACGATTTAGAAGTGAAGTTTATAAAGCAACCGTTTCTTATGGCTATGGTTTAAGAACGACCTTTATGCAAATGCTAAAAGGTTATAACACGATTGTCAATCACGGAATCGCTTATGATCCTTATATTGTAGAATATCTACAAGTTCCTCAACAAATCCGCTATAAACTCAAACACCAAGAACCCCTTAGAATTTTAAGCGATAAGACCGCTATGGAAGTTAAAAATACGCTCATTAAAGTCGTCAAAGAAGGCACAGGAAGAAGTGCTCAAGTTAAAGGGCTAACCATAGGGGGTAAAACAGGCACAGCACATATAGCACAGGGGGGTAAATATGTCCGCAAATATAATAGCTCATTTTTTGGCTTTGTAAGTGATGCAAAAGGCAATGAATACACCATTGGCATTAGTGTTTTTGAACCTAATGAAATAGAAGCCTATTTTGCTTCGATGACAGCCGTTCCACTCTTTAAAGAAGTGGTAGAATTACTCGTCAAAGAAAATTATCTCTATCCCAGTCAATAAAACCCCAATAAATCCCTAAAATACTTTATTTTTGATATATTTTTCAACTTCCTTGCAATCATCAAATTCTAAAGTCTCCTCACCAATAATTTGATAATTTTCATCACCCTTACCCAAGATAAGCAATACCTCATTTAATTGTAGATTTTCTAAGGCTTTTTTGATAGCAAAAGAACGATTTTCTTCTACATAAATATTCCTTTTTTTTCGTAACTCTTCGGGGATTCCTGATAAAATTTCCTCTATAATCTGCAAAGGATTTTCGCTTCTTGGATTATCACTTGTAAGGTAAAGCGTATGGGCATATCTTGCCGCACATAAACCCATTTTTGGACGCTTTAATCTATCCCTATCTCCTCCAGCACCAAAAACAACAACAATTTTCCTATGCAAAAAAGATTCAAAAACTTTCTCCATTCCATCCTCTGTATGTGCAAAATCCACAATAACAAGTGGATTTTCACTAACCACTTGCATACGGCCTTTGACCCCACCAAAACCCTCTAATTTAGCAATAATGCTCTCTAAGGGTAAATCCTCTAATATCTTAACAGCCCCAATAGCTGCTAGAGCATTGTAGAGATTATGCTTACCAAAAAAAGCTACATCAAGAGTAGCCTCTTCTTTACCATGGGTAATTTGTGCAGTAATTCCATTTCTAAGACTATAAGCTTTTACGCTAAAGGTTGCATTAGATTCAATCCCATAAGTAAGCGTATTTTGCAGGGCATATTGAGCTTTTGATTCATCTTTATTAAGTAGCTTCTTATCATTAGGATTCATAAAAAAAGAATTTTTGGTAGCAATATAATTTTCTAAAGTCTTATGATAATCTAAATGATCGCTTGTAATATTTGTTAATATGCGTAAATCAAATATTAAACCCTCTATTCTATTTTGAACAATCGCGTGAGAGCTAACCTCCATAACGAAATATTCACATTTCTCTAACCTCGCTTCATCAATAGCAGAATAAATCTCTAAAAGACTAGGAGTTGTTAAGCCTTTAGGACGCTTTTGCTTTTCATTGATAAAAAATCCCCTTGTTCCTAAAAGCCCTACTTTATAACCCAAATCCAACAAAATGGAATAAATCATCGCAGCAGTTGTTGTTTTACCATTAGTGCCAGTAATACCAATAATTTTCAAATTTAAATCTAAATATTTCCCCAACTCCTGCGGTGTCAAGAAATCTTTAAAACCATTTTCTCTAGCGTGTTGCAAATATTTTTGAGAGCTTTGTGTAACCAAAAACGCACAATCTTTAGAATCTTCCCTTGAATCATCACTAATAAAACAAAAGGTTTTAGGGTTTCGTAGCAAAAACTTCATTAATGCTTTCTATTTTGTAAAATTTCTTTATAAAAATTTAAAAAATCTCTATCAAAAAACAAAAAGCTGCCAGAATTTTCAAAATAATTCATCGCAATATCTTCATAACCAAACTTTACAAGATTTTTAACAAAATATAAAAAATCATTTTTATTGGTAAAAATAATCTTAGAGCTAAACATTAAATCTTCAAAAGCTTCTTTAAATCCAATATCTTTCTCTAATTCTTTAAAGTCTTTATACAAAATTCCATCATTTTTATCAATATCAATATCTTGAATACTCTGTATAACCATACTTAACTCACAGAGATTCTTATCAAAATTCCCAATCATCTCTATAATACTCTCTTCAGCTTGCCAATTATTTTTTGTTTTTGTTACTTGATAATATTCAAATAAAGCCCTTGCTTCCTCTTCGTGCTCTAATGCCATATCTGCAAGCATAGAAAACATTTCAATGGTTTTCATTTCATTGAGTTTAGATTGTTGTTTTACCATTTCAGAATCTAACTCTGCTATAATTTTTGCATATAAATAAGAACAATCTTTCAAAACCTCTAAATAACGCCGTTTAATAAAGTGTTCTTTGATTTTATTTTTCCAGTAATAAGCCATTATTTTTACTTTAAGCAATATTAATAAGCTCTATTTCTGGGTGAATCTCATCCTTTAAAGCCCGTTCAATACCAAACTTCAAAGTCCTAGAGCTACTAGCACAGCCTTTACAGGCTCCCTCTAGACGAACATATACCTTACCTTCTTCAATTTTTAATAAAGTTACATTCCCCCCATCAGCTACTAACATTGGACGCACTTTATCAATTACAATCTCAACAGGCTTTAATAATTCTTCATCACTAAAAGGCATCATTACAATATCTCCTTAACAAATATAATCGTATTCTTTAAAGTAATTTTTTTCTATGCAAATATCCATAACAAGCTGGATAATACTTTTTTATCCTTTAAGTTTCTTTAAAAGTTACATTTTTTATCAACATCCCTAGCCACACAAACATGAATCTTGCACTCTATACTTTAAATATTCAATAAAATTTAATTGATTTTGTCTTATAATTAATGCTCTGTTTTTATAGTTTTAAGCTGAATGTCGTGCGAAAGCACTCAAATATTCCACTTTGGGAGGATTTTATGCAAAATGATGAAGGAATTATCCAAGGTTATTTAAAAATAACTCCAGAGCGCAAAAAAAGCAAACTTCCTGCGCGTTTAGATTTTTGGCAAAGTGCTACAGGCTTATTTCTAGCACTTTTTATGATAGCACATATGTTTTTTGTCTCTAGTATCTTATTGGGTCAAGAAATTATGTATAAAGTAACAAAATTTTTTGAAGGGAGTGTATTCTTAGAAAAAGAACAACCATTCCTCGTTAGCATTGTCGCAATAATTGTAATTGTAGCCTTTGTTGTCCATGCTTTTTTGGCATTAAGAAAATTTCCTATTAATTTTCAGCAATTCAGTATTTTTAAAATACATAAAACCCTAATGAAACACGGCGATACATCACTATGGTGGATTCAAGCCTGTAGTGGCTTTGCGTTATTCTTTTTAGCCAGTGTGCATTTATTTGTGATGCTAACAGCTCCAGATACTATTGGACCTAATGCTTCAGCTTACCGCTTCGTGCATCAACATTTTTGGATTTTATATATCTTTTTACTTTTTGCAGTGGAATTACACGCCTCTATTGGTTTATACCGCCTCTGTGTAAAATGGGGTTGGTTTGAAAACTTAGGTTTAAACACTTTAAGAAATATCAAAAAGGGTATGAGTATTTTCTTTATCACTCTTGGGTTATTAACCTTTGGGGCATATGTAAAAATCGGGCTATCACAAGATATATCCCCTAATACAAGCATTGAAGATATGAAAACTCTAGATCATACACTCTATGGTAAAAAATGAGGAGTTATAAATGAAAATTATATATTGTGATTCACTAGTAATTGGCGGAGGTTTAGCAGGGCTTAGAGCTGCAGTAGCTTGTCAATCAAAGGGATTAAATACTATTGTTTTAAGCCTAATTCCCGTAAAAAGAAGCCATTCTGCAGCCGCACAAGGTGGTATGCAAGCAAGTCTTGGTAACTCCAAAATGAGTGATGGGGATAATGAGGATTTGCACTTTGCTGATACCGTAAAGGGAAGTGATTGGGGTTGCGACCAAAAAGTAGCGAGAATGTTTGTTACAACTGCCCCTAAAGCTATCCGACAACTAGCCGCTTGGGGCGTCCCTTGGACGAGAATCAAAAAAGGGGATAGAACCGCCATTATCAACGCTCAAAAAACAACTATTACAGAAGAAGATTTTCGGCATGGCTTAATCCATTCTAGAGATTTTGGTGGGACAAAAAAATGGAGGACTTGCTACACAGCAGATGCGACAGGACATACTATGTTATTTGCAGTAGCTAATGAAGCCTTAAAACACGATGTTACTATCCACGATAGAAAAGAAGCCATTGCCCTTATCCACAAGGATAAGCGATGTTATGGTGCAATTGTAAGAGACTTAATCACAGGAGAGTTAATCGGCTATGTCGCAAAGGGCACATTAATCGCTACAGGAGGATATGGAAGAATCTATAAAGATACTACAAATGCTGTTATTTGTGAGGGAATAGGAAGTGCCATCGCCCTTGAAACAGGGGTAGCAAAATTAGGCAATATGGAAGCGGTGCAATTCCACCCTACCGCACTTTTTCCTAGTGGTATCTTACTCACTGAAGGTTGTCGTGGAGATGGTGGGGTATTAAGAGATGTTGATGGATACCGTTTTATGCCTGATTATGAACCAGAAAAAAAGGAGCTTGCAAGTCGTGATGTTGTAGCGCGTAGAATGATTCAAAGAATCCGAGAGGGTAAAGGAGTACAATCTCCTTATGGAGAGCATTTATGGCTTGATATTTCTATCTTAGGCAGACAACATATCGAAACGAATTTAAGAGATGTGCAAGAAATTTGTGAGTGCTTTGCAGGAATTGACCCTGCTGAAAAATGGGCTCCTGTTAAGCCTATGCAACACTACTCAATGGGTGGTATCCGCACAAACTACAAAGGGGAAACCGCCTTAGAAGGGCTTTTCTCTGCAGGTGAAGCAGCTTGTTGGGATTTACACGGATTTAATAGATTAGGTGGAAACTCTGTCAGTGAAGCGGTAGTTTCAGGGATGATTATCGGAGATTATTTTGCACAAAGTTGCCAAAACACCTATGCCACAATTGAAACAAAATTGGTGGAAGAATTTATCCAAAAACAACAAACCTACCTTAATAACATTTTAACTAGTGAGGGTAAAGAAAATGTTTTTGAAATTAAAAACAGAATGAAAGAAATTATGGGAGAAAAGGTTGGTATATTCCGTGATGGGACTCATCTTAAAGAAGCAGTAGATGAGCTAGAGCAGCTCTATATCCGCTCCCAAAATATCGCAATTAAAACCAAACGACTAGAAGCTAATCCAGAGTTAGAAGAAGCCTATAGAGTCCCAAAAATGCTTAAAATCGCTCTTTGTGTTGCTAAAGGTGCTTTAGATAGGACAGAATCAAGAGGTGCACATAGCCGTGAAGACTACCCTAAAAGGGATGATGTCAATTGGTTAAAGAGAACTTTAGCTTCTTGGGAAGACCCCAATCAAACCTTACCGACACTCACCTATGAGTCCCTAGATATTGCGACAATGGAAATTGCTCCAGGATTCCGTGGATATGGTGCTAAGGGAATGATTATTGAAAACCCAGAAAGTCTAAGGAGACAAGAAGAAATTGATAAAATACGCTCTGATATGGAAGCACAAGGAAAGGACAGGTATGCCATTCAAGAAGCATTAATGCCTTTTGATTTACAAGCATATTATAAAACCCGCAATGAAAGAATAGGAGATAAACAATGAGTAGAACCACAGAAAATAGCGGTAGAACGCTAACAATTAAAGTATTAAAGTTTAACCCAAATAGTGCGGTTTCAAAACCCCATTTTGTAGAGTATAAACTCCAAGAAGCACATTCAATGACCGTATTTATTGTCTTAAATATGATTAGGGAACAATATGATCCCGATTTAAGCTTTGACTTTGTATGCCGTGCTGGAATCTGCGGGAGTTGTGGAATGATGATTAATGGACGCCCAAGACTTGCTTGTAGAACCCTAACTAAAGACTTTCCCGATGGCGTAATTACCCTTATGCCACTCCCTGCCTTTAAACTTATTAAAGATTTATCTGTGGATACCGGTAATTGGTTTAATGGTATGAGCAAAAGAGTAAAAAGCTGGATTCACGCACAAGAAAAAAGCGTGGAACATATGAGCCAACTAGAAGAAAGGGTAGAACCAGAAGTAGCCCAAGAAGTTTTTGAACTTGATAGATGTATTGAATGTGGTTGTTGTATAGCAGCTTGCGGGACGAAATTAATGCGTGAAGACTTTGTTGGGGCTGCAGGGCTTAATCGTGTTGTGAGATTTATGCTTGACCCACACGATGAAAGAAACAATGAGGATTATTATGAGCTAGTAGGCGATGATGATGGTGTGTTTGGTTGTATGAGTTTGCTTGCCTGTCATGATGTTTGCCCAAAAGATCTCCCACTTCAAAGCAAAATTGCCTATTTGCGTCGCAAAATGGTAACTATAAAATAATCTACCCCTTTTTTGGGGGATATAGAGAGGTGTCCGAGTGGTTGAAGGAGCACGCCTGGAACGCGTGTAAAGTGCAAGCTTTCGAGGGTTCGAATCCCTTCCTCTCTGCCATATACTTTATCACTTCAAATAAATTATAAATGTATTTTCTATCTTCAAAACTCTTTTAAAATCCATACTTTAGAAACTTCACACAAAATTTTTTATCATTTTTTACGAGCCTATAATGCACTCTCAATGATTTTAAATCCCATTACCCAAAGTTCCCCTAAGTCTCTAAACAATATGAGTATAACCGCAAGTGCAAGAGGATAGGTGTGTAATATTTTAGAAATAAACACAACATATTAACAAATCTTTTTTAGGTAAAGATAATAGCAATCTTTGCATTATGCGTAGAAAATGAACTTTATATAAAATAACTCAAAGATTATAAATCAATAAGAATTGGAGGATAAAACTAGAAGTTTCTAGGCAAGTTGCAGCTTACTTTAACCTGCATTCTAAATTTGTAATGATTTTTGTAAATGCTTTAATACGCTTTTAAAGTCACTTTTTAGATGGGTTGCTGTGATTGATTTTGTGATATTTTGTGAAAAAAGCTTTCTTAATTTTTCATTTTAAAACAAAGTGTTTCAAAAAACAAATTACCATTAAAACAAAATCAAGCCTACTCACTTTCTCAATTTAGCACTTTGAAATAAAATACCACCTTATATAAATTATTATCCTAAAAAGGCTATTCACGCCACTTTAGAATCAATCTTATCCCCTTAAAGCCATTGAATGCTAAAGGTAAATTAAGTTTGTGAAATCTTATTGACTTATTAACCCCTTTTTATAATTTTATTGTAATCAATAAATCACTAAGGATTCTAGCCTTATAACAAACCCTAAAATAGTTAAGTTCAATATTCTATTAGGCTTATTAAATCCCATTATAAGGATTGAAGATAAATTTAAACCTATTAATGATTTTACACCCCTAAAAACTCTAAAAGGTTTGCAATGAAACTTTGTAGAGAAGTTTGCGGATAATAATCAAAATATAAAGAGGGTTCAATGAGTTCCACTTCGCTAATCAAAGCTCTTTGACTATCTTGGGGCAACAAATCAACACGCACATAACAAGCCCTAAAAGGGAGATTTTCCACAACCTTTTTTGCAATCTCCACCCATTGATCGCTAGGTTCTATTGCGTGAATAGTTGTCTTATAATGAGAATTAGCCCTCCACTCACTAAGAGCGGGTTTCCTATGGATAGCGTATTGGTATTCTTGGCAAAAGAACACCAAACAAACTTCCCCTTGTGTATAAACACTCTCTATAAAGGGCTGAACCATTGCCCCTAAGGGATAATCCATTTGCCTCAAAGGTTGTGTATTGAATCGCACTACTCCCATTCCACTTTGCCCAACTAGAGGCTTAATAACAGGATTGCTCCATTGTTTTTGCCCTATCCTCTCCTCCCAAAAAGGTGTATGGGGATAAAGAACCAAACTAGGGATAATAGGTAAATCCCTCTTTTGTAGATCCAATAAATAATCTTTTTGTAAATTCCACAAAATCAATGCAGAAGGATTTACAATCCTTAAAGAAGATTCTTCTATTTTCTCTAAAAATTCTAAAAAAAGCGAATAATGTAGGGAATAATCCCAAATGGCTAAAGGCAGAATAATAGTCTTAGTATCTAAATAATCTAGGGGTATTTCTTGCCAATTTTGCAACCAACAAGCAAACCCCTTTTGCTCCAAAGCCATTTTTAGCTGCACTAACCCCTCATTGCCTTGTGGATATTGAGCACAAGTAGCAATTAAAAAAGAATAATCCCTACTCTTTGATAGCTTTTGCGTATTCAATCAATCGCCCCCTATTAACTTGCGCTCTCCTATCTAACTTAGGCACAGAATCTCTAATCTTTTGAATATTAAGCGCATTACCTACTTGAATAATACCTACCATATTCATCATTTGATGGGGAGGACACACATAAATATAAACCCCTTCTTTATCAAATTTAAAGGTAGCTCTTTCATCTAGCTCACTCAAAAAATGCTCCGCATCATCAGGGATTAACTTACTTTGCACATAATGGGTTTTATGCGTTGGGACAAAGGTAATAGTATCTCCGGGTTGTATTTGGATAAACCCCGGTTCAAATACCATAGTATTCCCCTGTTTATCTAAATCTAGCATTTTCACCTCATAATCTTTTGCATAGGCTACACATATTGCGAATAACAATAAAATAAATCGCATAATAACTCCTTAAATTAAATCGCTTCTTTAGCAACCACAACAGGAAAATTCCTATCATCATAAAAGATATTTGCCAAAACCTTATAGACTTTTTCTATCAGCTCTTGCGTTAAAACACATCTCGCACTTCCTTTAGCTGCTATCTTAGAATCAGATAAAACGATTAATTCATCAGCAAATTGTACCGCTAAAGAAATATCGTGCAAAATCATTAGGGTAATCAAATCTTTTTTAATAGTATATTTTCGCACATAATTAAGTAAGATACATTGATAACGCATATCTAAAGCACTCACGGGTTCATCTAGCAAAAGGAGTTTAGGATTCTTCACTAAAACTTGTGCGAACATCACCATTTGCCTCTGCCCTCCAGAGCAATCCATAATATCCCTTTGGGCTAGATGAATAATGCCTAATTCTTGCATAATTTTAGCAGCTAAACGCACTTTCTCATCCTCTATATAAACACCCAAAGAATCCATTAAACCCAATAAAACTACTTCTAAAACACTTAAGCTAACATCGACATTATTATCTTGAGGCATATAGCCAATGGATTTTCTCCAAGTATATTGTTGCAAAAAATTCAAAGTCTCTCCTGCAAAGCTTATCTCACCCTTATGCTTAATTTCCCCAAAAATTGCTTTCATCAAAGAAGATTTTCCAGCTCCATTTGCACCTAAGAGTGCATAAACCTTTCCCTTTTGCAAACTAAGATTAGCACCCTCTAACACACAAAACTTACCGCGATAAATACTTAAATCCTTTAAAACTAGCATACTAACTTCCTTTTTGAGAGAATAATCCAAAAGAAAAAGGGAACTCCCACAAAAGAGGTAATAATCCCAACAGGAAATAAAGCTCCAGGAATAATAACTTTAGAAAGCACAGAAGCTATAGATAAAAAAGCAGCCCCCACTAGCATAGCACTAGGCAAAAAGAATCGTTGATCTTCACCCACTAAGATTCTTGCGATATGGGGTGCAACCAACCCAATAAATCCAATAACACCGACAAAACTAATAGCCGTAGCCGTCATAATAGAAACAAATACTAAGACCTTAAAACGCAATCTACTAAGATTTACCCCAATACTCATAGCCCTACTCTCACCTAAACGCAACGCAGTTAATGCCCAAATATCCCTAAAAAGTAATAAAATACAAACAAAAGTAACCATAAAAACAACCACTACATTGACCCAATTAGCCTTTTGCAAACTTCCAAATAGCCAAAATAGAATCTGTTGGGAAATTTCTGGTGAAGATACATACTGCACCAAAGACAGGAGCGATTGAAAAAGAAATAATAAGGCAATCCCTACAAGCACCAATAAGGAGGAATTAAATTGCTTTAAACCCGCAAAACCAAATAAAATACTCGCACAAACCATCGACATTACAAAAGCCCCCAAAGGCACAGCTATAATTAAAGGCAACCCAAAAGAGCCAAAGGCAATCACTAAAGAAGCTCCAAACCCCGATGCGGCTGCTAACCCTAAAGTATAAGGAGATGCCATAGGATTATTTAAAAGCGTTTGAATCTCTGCCCCACCTACCCCCAATGCTGCACCAACAATTAATGCCATTAATGCCATAGGTAACCGCAAATCATTCACAATCATTAAAGAAATTTTATCAATCTCCTCTTGTGGAAAAATAGGATGAAATAAAGCCAAAAAAACTTCTTTAATAGGCAACATAGAAGGACCTGTAACAATATCAAAAACTAAAGATATAAAAGCAATCACTAAAAAGCTAAGAATAATTACCAAACGGCGGTATTCACTTTTTCTATGATTTTTTAAAGTTTCTTCAATTTGCTTAGACATAAATAGACTCTATTATTGACTTGCTCTAATCCCAAAAGTCCCTTCTGGAACAATGGGAAGATATTTCTTATGATAATCAATGTAAGTTTGAATAGGGTCTATATCTTCAAATAAAGTAGGGTATAAAGCCTTAGCAATATATTCAATCATTGCCGCATCCGCTAAAGTCCTAGAAGCCCCCATATAAAGACCATAAAGACGATTATTAGAAATTGCATTTAAGGATTTCCACCCCGCCCTTTTCTTATAAGCGTTTAATCTCCTTAAAGCCTCTTGATTGCTAATACCAATCCCCATAACCATAGATTCTTTGTTTTTCTCTAATTCCGTCTCTCTACCAGTAATCATAATAACATCAGGATTTGAAACGATAATTTGTTCAGGATTGATAGGTGCCCATTTCTCTACAAAAGGAGCCGCTATATTATCTCCCCCTGCTAAATCAATCAAGGAGCCCCACATATCTTTACCATAAGTAAAGCCATATTCATTAGGACCCTTATTTCCAAATTCTATATAGATTCTAGGCTTAGGAAGATTTGCTTTAGCAATTCTACTCGCAACTTTATTGGCAATATCCTCATAAAATTTTGCTAACTCCTCTGCCCTCTTATTCTCTCCCGTAATTTTCCCTAAAATCATAGTGCTAGCGATATGCAAAGGCACAAGCTCACGATTATAATCTAAAACCACAATAGGAATCCCTGCCTTTTCAATAGGCTCTAAATCTAATTCTAACACTTGATACTGCCAATTTGCCAAAATTAATAAATCAGGTTTTAAAGAAAGCACTTTTTCAATAGAAAATGTCCCAACCTCCACTTCTCCAAAATCCTCTAACCGATGAAGTTGCGGGAGTTTTTTACTATAAACTTCCCAACTAGCTGGAGTCCAATCCGTCCAAACAGACTTAGAAAATCCCACAACATTATCTAATGCCTTGACCCCACCAACTGCTAGATAATCGGTATAATAAAACCCTAACGCAATGCGTTTTGCTGGAAGATTAACTTTTACCTCCCTACCCAAAACATCAACAATAACCTCCTCTTTAGCAAAGGAAATTCCGCCAAAGAACATTAAAAACCCTAAAAATAATCGCCATAAAAATTTCATCTCTAAAACCTCACTATTCATTTTTACTTATGATAATAATTACTATTATATTACTTCTTAAGCTGTAAGTCAATATAATCCCTTCAAAAGTTTTTAAGGAGTTTCAAATGTCAAAAAAATTCTTATTAATTTTAGGATTAGGATTTGGGCTAGTCTCTACAAGCCCAGCACAAGATCTACAAAATGCTATTAAAAACATAGATGTTAGAGGGATGTTGCGTTATCGCTATACAGATGACCGCTATAAAGACCAAAACTACATTAAAAATAATAATGGAAATGGAAGAGCAAGGCATCAATACCGAGCAGCGATTGATTTTAAAACTGCTCCTGTTAATAATATAAGTTTTAATTTAGGATTGCTCTATCACAATCCTTTACAAAATGTCAATCACGGAAAAGGGTTGCCAGAATCCAATCCTCCAACTAATGGAGCGGGTGCTTTTCTAGGGAGAGGTTTAGGAGCAGGTGCAGATTCACACTTTGGGATTTCTAATTTCAATATGACTCTAACCCCTACAGATACTACTAGCATTAAGCTAGGCAAAATGGTTCTCAACACTCCATATAGCGATGTTTTACACGATAGAGCAACAGGAGCTATCATCACAAATTCAGATATACAAAATTGGACTTTTATGGCTTCTATTTTTGATTCTTGGAGTGTTGATGATATGTATATTGGGTATCTTGGGGATAATCGCTCCATTGATAAATCATTCTTTTCTTTAGCCGCATTAGGAAATTATCAAACAAAATATGGAAATTTTCATGCACAAATTTGGGGATTCCACATTAAGGATCTCTTAAAAGCTGGACTTTATACACAACTCTCTTGGGAAAGAGGAATTTTCTTTTATAATGGATTTTACTCTTTTGCTAATCTTGATAATAGCAGCACAAGTATTCTCTACCCTCTCTACAACAATGAAAAACTCAATCCACAAACTAACAAATTCAAAAACAAAGCAGATTTATTTGGGATAGAATTAGGTGCTAAATTCCATAAATTCCATATTCCTTTGAGAGTAAGAATAGGATATTGGGGGAACACACAAGATAGCTACACGGTTTCTTTAGATAACGAGGGTTATTATATGAGTGAGCCAATTGGGAGAATCTTTTTTGAAAACTCTGCTACAGGGATGACGATTTCTATGCTACCAAATACCGGCACACAAACCCCTGCTAGAAATGAAAGTAACTCATTAAATCTTTTCTATATTAACCCCACTTATGAACTCACAAAAAAATTAAAAGTAGGGATAGAATACACTAAAGGAGCAACAAAATTCCAAAGGGGGAGAGGCAATGATAACTATAATGCACAAATCAAATTCCAAGAAATTACACCTATTCTTTACTACCAACATACCAAACAAATGCGTATTACGATGTTTTATATGTTTTTAAATACCAAAAGTGATAAAGAAATCTTTCTAAAGAAAAAAGATACTTCCGTTTGGGATGACAATAAACAAAGCCAAGAAGAACAACGAAAGAGATTCCGCTTAGAGCTTCGCTATAATTTTTAATTTCTATAAAAATGAATTGTTTATTTTAACCTTTACTTAAGCTAAATAGGTTATTAAATCCCTAACTATATAAAATGCCTAAATTACACAAAGAAATCCTTGCGTAATTTTAATACAACCAATAATCCTAATATTATTTAATAAAGTTTAAATTTTATGCTATACTAGGAATGTTAAAAATAGTTTATGACAAATACATAATAAAAATGCCTAAATCTCCTAATATAATAATATATTAGGGGGGGGGGGGCAAAAAAGGAGAAATTATGAGTAATAAATCTTTTTATGTAAGCCCTATTATAAATTCTATGGGGGGGGGGGGCAATAATACTCCTCTAAGAAGCCAAGTCTTACATTCTAAAACAGATTCTAAAGTCAATGCTAAAACTGCAAATACTATAACTTTACAATCCCATACAAAAGATTCTACTTTAGAATCTAAGAGTAATCTTAAAGTTTATATTCCTAATTCCTTAACTTTTAATGCCCATAAACCCTTTACTCCCTCTTTTCTCTCTTTAATCTGTGCAAGTGTTTTATTAACACTGCCTTATAATGTTGTAGCTAAAGATAATTGGGTTTTATTAGGAAATACTGGTTTAGATACAACTGATGCTAATACCAATAAAGTTACATCATCACTTACTAATAAACAAATCTCTGCTTCCCAAAATAAAGAATATAAAAACTTAGAGATTACTAATAGTGGGAGTATTACTAATACCAATGCTAACTATG
>NZ_JRPC02000079.1 GCF_000765745.2 Helicobacter apodemus | reverse complement strand
ATCTCTGCTTTCCACTGCATCTTTACTTGAGTTTTCACTACATATATGCTTTTCTGTGTTAGCAGATTCCACCACCTCACCCATTTCCTCTAGCACATATTTCACAGGATAGCCTTTTTCTATAGCTTCCACTTGCTTTGTGGATAAGGGGGTGTTCCAGATTTGGAGGATTTTGCCTGCATAGCCGCCAACCCCTTCAGAATATTTAAAGTATAATATATTGAACCTTATAGAACAAAAATTTTTACCTTTCTTATCGGCTCTACTTGTGGATTTAACAATAGTATCTCTATTTAAATTGTATTTTTCCGCAAACTCTTTACTACTTATCCATTTTCCCATTTTACACCACTTCTTTAAAAATTTTAGTTGGATAACCTTGTTCTTCTATCTTTTCAGAGTTCTTTTGTGCCTCTTCCAAGCTATCGCAAAAGATAACATCATCTTGCCCAAATTCATTTAAATAAACCACGACAAAACCAGCTATTCTTTTTTCATTTTCCATTACGCAACCTTAAATCCATCTCTTTTTAGCAACTCTACAAGCTCTTTAGCTCTTCCTCTTTTGCCCTTAACCCTACCTTTTGAAATGTCTAGCAAAATAAGATAATCTGTATTATCTAATCCTTTAGAATCAGCCCAAGTTTTTAGCTTCATTCCTTTTTTAGCCATTGCTTCAGTGATATATGTAAATTTTTTTCTCTTTAACACTTCTATTCCTTTTAATGTGCTATAATTACATCTAACCACCTCAAAAGAGGTGGAAGATTGTAATTTGCTAGAACTTCTTAATCTTTATTTTAATAAAGACTTTGAAGCCTAGAGCTTTCACAACCTTTTTGAATTTAAAACTCATCATTTTAAACCCTTTAGCAAAGATTGTAAATCCCACCCGCCCAAACCACTTTTAAGTTTTTGTATTTTTATGATACAATTTCCTTAAAAGTAGTGTAATTATAGTGTAATATTTTGAACTTGTCAAGATAAAGGAACAAAATATGGAACTTTCTTTGAAAATGAAAGAATGCAGAGAGAATTATGGTTGGACTCAATTTGATTTATCACAAAAATCTGGCGTATCACTAAGCACCATAAAAAAATATGAAGCTGGATTGGTTGATAATTTTACCTATGGGAATTTAAAGAAAATTTCATCAGCTTTTAATATGACTCCCGCATCTTTTATTGATGAGGATAATGTCCGACAAATGTCCGACAAATGTCCGACAATATTTCAAAAAAATGTCCGACAAATGTCCGACAATATTTCAAAAAACACAGAAATAATGTCCAGCAATGGTGTATCTCTGCCCCAAACCTTAAACGATGATATTGTATCCATTCCATTTTACGAGGATATAACAGCAAGTGCAGGAAGTGGGGCATACAATGAAGCAGAAACAGAAGAGCGACTAAACTTCCCCAAATCCTTTTTACGCCAATATTTCGGCATTGTATCTTTTAATAATTTATCTATTATTATAGGAAAGGGCGATTCTATGTATCCCAC
>NZ_JRPC02000078.1 GCF_000765745.2 Helicobacter apodemus | reverse complement strand
TTCTGTAATTCTTGCTGTAAGATTTCCTGCTTCTATTTCTTTAGCAGTGGCTACAGATTGTTCTACAGCTTTTGTATCTTGTTCTAAGCCTTTTTGAGTAGAGATAATATTTTTATTGATGATAGAACCCATTTTACCTATTTCATCATTGGCATTAATTTTAACAGGCTTAAGCTCTATTTTTTCGTGATTTAAGAAGCGGAAGAAAATTTCTAAAGCATTAGCTAAAATAGGAAGTCTTTTAGCAACTATTAGTTGTATGCAATAATAGACGACTGCTAGAACTATGACTAAAAATATAATGCCAATAAGAATTAGTAGTAATTGTAGATTATAAAGTGATTCTAAAACAGAACTTTCAGAAGAGGTTACCAAAATACTCCAACTATTTGTATTTCTAAATGTGTCAAATGAAGCAACAGCGGCAAAACTTTCTACTCCAGCTGTTGTAACATAATTTTCAAAAATTGCAGAAGAGCCTGCCCTAATAGTATCCAAGATGGCTTTTGTTTGGGTAGTGTTATTAATGTCTTGTAGGTTTTTAAGAACGATAGAGCTATTTTTATGCACAGCAATGATTCCATCTTGAGTTATTAAAGCCCTTGTATCTCCTTGATATAAATCAAGTTTGTCATTTAAGAGATAAGAGGCAAAGTTTGCTAAATCAAACATAAAAGCAATAGCACCTATATATCTTCCGTTTCTATCAACAATGGGTGTTGCGATATTGATTCCTATAAATTCCCCTTGTTGTCCAATATTAAATTTATTTGGATGACCAATTAGTATAGTGTTTCTATCAGGAGTTGTTTTCATTTGATTGCGGAGCTGTTGCATTACAGGGAAATTTTTAAGACTTTCGTTAAATTGCATAGCTTCTACCCCACCAGGTCTAGTAGTATCACTATCTGAAAATATCATTCCAAAGTTGCCTAATTCGCTTTTGTATTGGCTTATAATATTCGTTGCTTTTAGCATGGACTCATCTTCTAAATATAAAAATGCGTAAGTTGCATAAGTGGAAGAATCAAAAGTAGCTTTGACAAGAGTTTCAATTTCAGGGAGATTAAATTCACCATTTTTTATTTCATCATTCACAGAGTTCGTTAGTCCTACTATGAGGGCTACACTTTCATTTATAGCACCTTGCATTTTATTTGCATAACGTTTAGATGATTCCATAAGAGTTTGTTTTATTTGATTACTCATATTTGTGGATACCCTAGAAGAAACAATGGCAATTAAAATTGTTATGCCTATGATAACAACAACAGATACTGACAATATAAGTTTTGCGCCTATACTTAAAGATTTAAACATTTGAGGTCTCCCTTATAATTAAATTCTAGATTTATTGGGATTATACAATTGAATTCATTAAATTTCAATATAAAAAATATTTTATGAGTTTGATTGAATTTTCCTTTAGACAAGCAAACCTTCTAAAACTTCTTCTTATTAACATCTTCTAATATCTCTTGAGCAATAGCATTAACATTTTGTGTAACACTATTGGTATCATTAACAATCTCTACATTATT
>NZ_JRPC02000077.1 GCF_000765745.2 Helicobacter apodemus | reverse complement strand
AATGTTTATGATGCACAAAAGCAAGGATTAAAAGAAGCCAAAATCATTGTTTTTATTATTGCTTCTAGTAGTTGCCATTTCTGCCACAAACTCCTTAATGATATAAGTAGTCATCACGCTTTAATGCAACTTTTAAAAGAATATTATGCAGTGGCAGTCATTGATTTAGATGACCCAAGTGCAAAAATCCCTAGTGATTTAATTTTTAATGGAAAAACACCCACAACCTATATTATTACTCCAAGCGGCAATGTAATAGGACAACCTTTAGAAGGTGCAGTTTCTGCAAATCACCTTTATGAACTTTTAAAAAACATTCAGGATTTTAAAAAAGAACAATTAGGATTCTAATATGCTAACTAAAGAACAGCAAGAAGTTGTCAATATTGACTTTAAAGATATTTTATTAGTTAATGCTTATGCAGGGACAGGAAAAACAAGCACTTTAATAGAGTTTTGCAAAAAGCGTAAAGACAAAAAGATACTCTATCTTGCTTATAATAACTCTATGATAAAAGAAGCAGAGAAAAAGTTTAAAATGCTTCCTAATGTCTCCATTAAAACGATACATTCTCTAGCTTATAATGTATTTGGAAGTTCCAACAAAGAAAGGTTAGGAAATTTAACAAGCAAAGATATTCAAGAATATTTTAATGATGATAATGCACTCTATAATGCTTCATCTACTCTTTCTCTTTTAAAAGATTTCTGCAATAGTGGAGATTCCATAACAGCATTTTGCCAAAAACTCTTAAGCGAGAAAATAGAGATAAAAAATAAAAGGCTCGATAAAGCATATCTAGCACCTAAACTCAAAGAGATTTGGAATAAAATTATTGCGAAAAATAGCAAGATTACCTATCCCCACGATTTTTATTTAAAAGAATGGCAATTAAGTAAGCCTAAGTTAGATTATGATTTTATCCTTGTTGATGAAGCACAAGATATTAATGAGTGTATTAT
This sequence comes from Helicobacter apodemus, assembly GCF_000765745.2. Lineage (GTDB taxonomy): Bacteria > Campylobacterota > Campylobacteria > Campylobacterales > Helicobacteraceae > Helicobacter_D > Helicobacter_D apodemus. The sequence goes on along the minus strand of NZ_JRPC02000077.1, from coordinate 586 downwards.
TGACATTGTTTTAGCTCAAGAGGCTAAAAAAGTCTTTATTGGGGATACCTACCAAAGTATTTATGCCTTTAGAGGTGCTGTGGATTCTTTAACAAAACTCTCAAAATTAGAAAATAGCATAACACTTTTCCTAACACAAAGCTTCCGTTGTCCATTAAGTGTCGCAAATATTGCTAACTTTTACTTGCTTGCTCTTGGTGCTAAAAAGCCATTTATTGGAACAAAAAAGGAATTGCAATCAAACACACAGGGTATTGCCATACTCGCAAGAAATAATGCGACTTTATTTGATTATGCCATTAATAGCCTAGATAAAAAAATTGCTTGGGTGGGTGGCATTGATAGCTATAACTTTAGTGATTTGCTTGATATTCAAAATCTACTTTTTAAAAAACCAGATTTTATTAAAAATAGTTTTCTTAAAAAATTCTCTGATATTGATGAACTGCTAGATTATTGTGATGAAACACAAGAAATTGAATGGAGAGGTAAATTAATGATTGTTTTTAAATATATTAACTTAGATATTCCAAAGCTTATAAAGGAACTAAGAGATTTAAGCGTTCCACCAAAAGAAGCTGATTTT
>NZ_JRPC02000076.1 GCF_000765745.2 Helicobacter apodemus | reverse complement strand
AACCAAGGAAACTTAAAAGGTGGATTTGTAAATAATACAGGGGCTACCTTAACAAACTTTGCTAATTCTAGCAATCTAAGCACCTTTAAGAATCTTGGAACCTTAGGAAGTGCTACTAACACTGGAACTCTAGCTAACCTTACTAATGCTGGAAAAGCAGGAATAATTAGAAATCTTGGAACCATAAGTGGCAACCTTGAAAACCAAGCTAGTGGAACTCTAGCTGACCTTACTAATGCTGGAAAAGCAGGAACGATTAGAAATCTTGGAACCATAAGTGGCAACCTTGAAAACCAAGCTAGTGGAAGCATAGATTATCTTTTAAACAAACAATCTGGAAATGTAAAAGCAATTACTAATGACGGGAGCATAAGATCTTTATCCAGTTATGGAATATTAACTAACCTTGATAACAGGAAATTTATAGAAGCCTTTGGTAACCAAGGAACTCTAACAAATGTAAGCAACACTGGAACTATAAACACCATTAGAAACACGAAAAACATAGGAAACTTTACTAACTATAATGGTGGAACCATCACCAACCAAGTTCAAAATCAAGGAAGCATTGGAAACTTTAGCAATTCTGGAAAGCTAAGTAATGGATTTAATAACCAAAGTAATGCAACAGTTGGTAATTTTACTAACTATGGAAATGCAGGAAACATTACTAATGCTGGAAAGATAAGCACTGTAGCTAACACTGGAACTATCACTACCCTTGCTAACTCTGGAAGCTTAGCTAACCTTGGGAGCTCTAAAACTATAGGAAACCTTAATAATACTGGAACTCTAACAAAGGTAAGCAACACTGGAACTATCAATACCCTTAATAATACTAATGTTATTACAGATTTTAATAATATTCAAGTCTTAAACTCAGTTACCAATGCTGGAACTATAAATTCTCTTACCAATATTAGAACTATTGGGAACCTTACTAATACTGGGACCCTAACCTCTGCAAGAAACAATGGGATTATAGGTTCTCTTAGCAATACTAGCAAAATAGGAAGTTTTAGTAATACTGGAACTATCACCAACCAAGTAAGCAACGCTGGAAGCATTGGAAACTTTAGAAACATTGGAACTTTAAGTAATGGATTTGTTAATGATGCCAATGCTACCCTTACTAACTTTACTAATACTAAAAAAGCTGGAAACATTACTAATAAAGGAACCCTAGTAAATGTAAGTAACAATGGAATTATCAATGCATTTGCTAACTCTGGGAGCTTAAATAACCTTACTAACTATAATACTATAGCAAACCTTACTAATAAAGGAACCCTAGCCTCTACTACTAACGCTGGAACTATAACTTCCCTTGATAACACTGGAGGCTTAAATTCCCTCAAGAACTATAGAAGCATAGCAAACCTTAATAATACTGGAACCCTAGCCTCTGCTACCAACACTGGAACCATAACTTCCCTTAAAAACACTAAGAACATAGGAACCCTTAGCAATACTGGAACCTTAGCAAATGCTACTAACACTGGAACTATTACAAGTCTTGATAACACTAAGAACATAGGAACCTTTAGCAAT
>NZ_JRPC02000075.1 GCF_000765745.2 Helicobacter apodemus | reverse complement strand
GATGATAAAAAACAAAATAATTTTATAGAAATCTATCAAGATGATGATAATAGACCTAATCATACCTTTGTATTTGGTTCAACAGGAGTGGGGAAAACAAGATTGTTAGAGGGGATTATGGAGCAAGATATTAGAAAAAATCAAAGCGTTGTTATTATTGACCCCAAAGGAGATATTGCTCTATTTTCTAAAATGGTGCAAATTGCTAAAGAATGTGGCAGAGAAAAAGATATAATGTTTATTAGCTCTATATTCCCTGAGTATTCTTTAAAAATTAATCCACTCAATAATTATTTCATCGATGAGGAGATTATTGCCAATATCGTAAGTGGTGTTCCAGCACAAGATGAATTCTTTTTAAAAGTCGCACAAGAAACAACAACTGCTATTGTTAAAGCCTTAAATATTTTACGCAGGATTAATAATAACAATGAACCACTAACCTTTGAGGAAATAGCACAAAGAGCACATTATAAAGGGATTAAATACCTACAAGATGAATTAATAGAAAGTGTTAATGAGGACTCATTGCTGCTTAATGATAAGGAGAGCATTAGAATTTTAAACCTCTTAGAGCAAATCCTTTCTTCTAATCAAGATTATTTTTCAAAAGTTACTACTACACTTAGAACAACATTAACAGAGATGAGTGTTGGGAATATAGGCAAAATCATAGGGAATGTTAAGACAAATCGCTTCATTGATAGATTAGAAGAAGATAAACCTGTGTTACTTTATGTTATGACAGGTTCAATGCTAACAAGACAAAGCTCTGCAATCCTCTCAAAAGTTATTATTTCAATGATTCAATGTTGCGTTGGTAAGGTTGTAAGCTCTGGTAGGAGCTTTAAACATCGATTAAATGTGTATATTGATGAAGCGGCTAGTTCAGTGTATCGTGGAATTGAAGTGCTGTTTGCACAAGGCAGAAGCTCGAATTTAAATTTAACTGCACTCACACAATCCTTAGCAGATATGGTAGCAGAGATAGGACAAGAAAGAGCTGATAAACTTTTTGATTTAACCAATACAAAAATTATAATGCGTATTAATGAACAAAAGTCTGCTGAATTAATTTCTGATATGGGTGGCAAGAAATCTGGATACTCGTATTTTTTAAATTTAGAAGGAGGCATTAACTCAAGAGAAGTAGAGGAATTAAACATAGAAGCCGATGATATTACACAACTACAAAAGAGGGAATTCTACTATTTTGGGTTTGAGGGGAGGTTTAAGGGTAAGACTGCTCCTGTAAGTGCTGGAAAATATGAAATTATATTTCCTGATATTTCCAACAAAGCAAAAAGAGGGGGATTATGAGGATTAGTAATCAAAGGTTTGGAAAAACCACCCTAGAATTAATAAGCCTTGACTGCAAAGAAAAGGGTTTTAATGCTTTTTAAAAGCGTTTTAAAAGCCTTTAATTCCATAGGGCTATACTCTTTAAAAGACACAAGAAATTCTAAACCACAAGATATTATTAAAGAACCCTTAGAAGAAGCAATGAAACTTTGGCTTGATGAGGAGGAAATAAAAGAATTTTATGCCAATAGGGATAAGCCTAAGAAAGAAAGTAA
>NZ_JRPC02000074.1 GCF_000765745.2 Helicobacter apodemus | reverse complement strand
ATTTTTAATATTAGCCCCTATACTAGCATTACCTGTATTACTAAGACTTAAAGCACCAGAACCAGAGTTAATAATATCAGATTGTAAGGTGGCATTACCTTCGTTTTTAATCACTATAGGAGCATTACCACTTACTTCAATATTTCCTGCAACCTTTGCATTATCAGAGTTAGTAATACTAATAGGAGCATCTCCACTAGCACTAATGCTTCCTCCTATACTACCACTTCCAGAGTTAGTAATAGTTATAGGAGCATTACCTGTTGATTTAATATCTCCTCCAATGTTAGCATTGCCTTCATTTTTAATACTAATAGGAGCATTAGAAGAACTAGTAATGCTTCCTCCTATGCTACTATTATCAGAGTTAATAAGGCTTAAGGCTACATTATCTTTAGCTTCAATACTTCCTGTAATATTACCACTGCCTTTATTTTCAACACTAAAGTTTTTAACTTCATCAGAAAGGGTAATACTTGCTTTAATCTCTCCTGCATTAGAAATACCAGTTTTAGCTTCTATCTTTCCTGCGATATTTATATCCCCTGTGATATGATTATTGGTAGCTACTGCAATAGCTGCTCCATTCTCACTCTTTAGTGTTGCTCCTTTTTTCACTTCTATGCCAGAGACTTCGACTATCTTACCATTTCGGATATCAATGTTGATACCACTTACTTTAGCATCTATGACACTACCTGGTTCTAGGATGATTTTGCCAAGCTTGGTATTATCTTTGCCTACGTTATCATTAGGAACATTAAATATATTGATACCATTTTCTGCTTGTATAGTTCCTTTGTTAATGATAGTTTCTACATTATTCCCTGCTTCATATGCAATACCATTAGACTTGGCTTTAATGAGACCTTCATTAAGGATAGTTTGGATATTTGAAGGGTCGCTATTCCTATTCATAACAAGAATACCAGAGGTTGCACTCTCTATTGTCCCACTATTAACTAAAGTACTAACCTTTCCACCCCATATGGTTATACCACCATCTTCTGGTAGCCCACTCTTCCCTTGAGTCCTTATTAATCCCTTATTGATAAGAGTAGTTATTGTAGCGGAACGATTCAATATAGCAACATTTCTTCCTCCTCCATTATTAGTCTCAATTAAACCACTATTAATAAAATTCTTAATAGTAGAATAGTTAGTTTCTATCCCTTTATTCCCCTCTATCGTCCCCTTATTCTCAAAGTTCTCTATCGTAGCTTTACTACCTACATAAACACCTGGCCCATTACCTTTATGATTAATTATTCCTTGATTAATAAAAGTTCCTAAGGCTGTATTGTTTTCAATCGCAACACCACTCGCACCACCACTTGTTTTTTCTATAGTTCCAGTATTAGTAAAAGTTTGTATTTTAGTGTTTTGTAAGGCTATGGTATTATTATCATCCTTACTAGAGATAATCACCCCACTATTACTAAAATTAGTAAGAGTAGAAATCCCTATCTGAATACCTTTCTCTCCTTTAATAGTTCCACTATTACTAAAATCTGTAAGAGTAGATTTATTAATATATACATTCACTGCATTACCAACAGCTTCTATGGTTCCAGTATTTTTAAAAGTTCCTAAA
>NZ_JRPC02000073.1 GCF_000765745.2 Helicobacter apodemus | reverse complement strand
GTGATTTTTGCTACGGCTTCTTTATCATTAATGCTTAAAGGTGTATTAAACCTATGCACTGCTTGTATATTTGGTCTTTCTTTGTAGTCTGTATGGGTTTGCTTTAAATGTGCGTTTTCAAAAAGCTCTTTAAGATTCTCACTCACCTTAAAATGCTCATCCCTACTAAATCCATTATAAATACTTTTATCCACTGCTTTAGAGCTTGAAATTTTATTAATTTCTTTAATAGAAATTGTCCCACTAAGCCCTGTTTCCTTGTTGGTAATTTCTTTGTTTATGTATGGGCTTAATGCTTCTTTTAAAGAAGCTCTTAAACTTGCAATGCCTTTAGGTGTTTGTGTATGGTAAGCAAAAGGTTTTGTTTGTATTGTGTCCTTATTATTTAATGTTATATTCCTTATTTTGAGATTGTTATATTGTTGTGTGAAGTCGCTTTTATAGTTTTGTATAATATCTGCTACATTATTTTTGAGTGTATCATAAGCATTGGTTTTCTTAAGCCCTGCTATTTCTTTTATACTTACAAAAAGCTGGATTATATTATCAATAAGCTTTTCAAACACATTGATTTTTTTAAGTTTTTCTACAAAACTAGGATTACTTAGCTCTGCAAGGAGTTCGTGAGGATTGGTAAGCCCATAATCATTTTGCAAGGATAATCCTAACTCATCACTTTGTTTAAAGACTTGTTGATAAAGGCTATTTATATTTTCAATGGCTTGAATCTGTTCCTTATTTAAAAGATGGGTTGCCCCTCTCTCATAAGCAATCATTGCTCTACTTGTTACACTATGGATAAGTTCGTGCAATAATGTTTTGCTTTTTTCTTTTTCCTTTATACTATGCTTTACTCTTGCGCTATTTTGATTTAAAAGATAAATCCCTGCTATATCCTTTGTGTTTCCACCCCTTTGGTAAGGTTCTCTTATAGCATTTCTTACTTCTACCCCTAGCTTCTTTGCTATGGGTAGGATAGATTCAAAGAGTTGTATTTGCTCTTGTGTAGGATTGGCTCTATAAAACAAATCTTTTGTTTTTTCTAATCCCTCTTGTGTGTTTAAATCATAAGTTAAAGAAAGGGATTTAAAATACTCCTCCTCCTGTTTTAGTAAATGTTTTTCTAATCGTGCAAGATTCTTTTCCAATCTTGCTTTATTAGATTCACTCCAAGAAAACTCTAAATCATTTTTTAATCTTATTATTTCTTTTTTGTTGTTATTTATAGTTTTGCTTATAGGGATTAAACTTTCATTTCTTATTTTCCACTCTAAGAAATGTTCTGCTTCCTCTTTTGGTGTTCCTCTTTGTATCAAAATAATGTCTCTAGTATCAAAAGGATTGATTAACTTAATGTATTTTTCTCCTAAAGATTTTGTATTGGTCTTTATAAAATTTGTAGCTTCAGAGATTTCAAGGCTTGTATAGTCTTTATTTTTTATAATTTCATTAAGTTCCCTATATTCTTTTCTAAGTGCTTCATTCTCCTTAAGAAGTTCCCTCTCAATAATGCTAATCTTTTGTGAAGTATTAGCAGTTGCGAATTCCTCTTTTAATGTAGGTGTTTGTAGATTATCTATGGGTTTAATGCCTGTTGTTAATTCTTGCTCTTTAATA
>NZ_JRPC02000072.1 GCF_000765745.2 Helicobacter apodemus | reverse complement strand
GTGGGATACATAGAATCGCCCTTTCCTATAATAATAGATAAATTATTAAAAGATACAATGCCGAAATATTGGCGTAAAAAGGATTTGGGGAAGTTTAGTTGCTCTGCCGTTTCTGCTTCATTGTATGCACCGCTTCCTGCACTTGCTGTTATATCCTCGTAAAAGGGAATGGATACAATATCATCGTTTAAGGTTTGCAGTTGGTTTGGTGGAGTTATGGACATTTTTTTTGGCTTAGGGACATTACTTATGGACAAATTTTTGCTTTTACTTATGGACTTATGGACATCACTTATGGACAAATCGTCCAAGTGTGCTAAGTAATTATAACTAACACCTAATTGTTCAGCTGCCATAATCAAAAATTCCATAGTAATTGGCACTTTATTTGTCTCATAATTATAAATCGTTTTTTCTGCTGTATCTGTAAGTTCGGCTAATTGTTTTCTAGTTAAACCTCTCTCAAGCCTTGCTTCTTTAATTCTAACACCAAAATTATGCACAGATTATCCTTAATATGTAAAAAATTACCTTTATACCTTGACAAAATGTAAAATTTTACTTATAATTACATTACTTTTAAGGGAATTGTATCACAAAAATACAAAAACTTAAAAGCGGTTTGGGTGGGTGGGAAGAATATCACTTTTGGAGCTTTAAAATGCGAGTTTTAAAGTATAAAAAGGTGGTTGTAAAGCTCAAAGTTTGGAAGTTAAGAATCACTTTCAAACTAGAGCTATAATCACTTTCTCCACTCCCTCGTGGGGTGGTTAAGTGTATTATAACATAAAAAGGCGGCAAATGACTAATGAATTTATGCAAAAGGCAATTTCTGGGCTTAAGTATATTATAGAGGGTGAAGAATTTGAGGGAAAAAAGGAGATTATGACAATAGTATTAACGCATATTGAGGGACATATTTACCCGAAAGAAAAGGTGCTAGGATTTTTAAAAGAGTCCATTACAGAATCAGGCAAAACAAAACCTTGTCCTATCCCTTGAAGGTTAAATTATGAGAAAAAAGAATAGTAAAATTACCGAGCAAATGGCTAAAAGAGGCATTAAGCTACGCACTTGGGCTAAGTCAAAAGGGCTTCAAGAGAAAGATTATTTTCTATTGCTTGATATGTCTAATGGTAAGAATAAGGGTGCAAGAGGCAGGTCTAAAGAATTAAGGGAAATGCTAGAAAAAGACGGATTCAGGGTTGCGTAATGGAAAATGAAAAAAGAATAGCTGGTTTTGTCGTTGTTTATATGGATAAAAATGGAGAGGATTTTGTTCGTTTCTGCGACAGCTTAAAAGAAGCCAATGAAGTCTGTGATGCAATGATTGAGCAAGGTTATATAGTTAAAGTATTTAAAGAAGTGGTGTAAAATGGGGCAATGGATAAGCAGTAAAGAGTTTGCAGAAAGTAGCAACATAGGTATTCAAGGACTTTTTAAAGCTATTAAACGAGCTTTTGATATGGACAAAAAAATTTGCCGCATAAAAGGTAAAATTTTACACTTTAAATATATTGAAGGCGTTGGTAGAGGAGGCAAAATCCTCCAAATTTGGAACACCCCCTTATCCCAAAAGCAAGTGGAAGCCATAGAAAAAGGCTATCCTATAAAGTATGTGCTAGAGGAAATGGG
>NZ_JRPC02000071.1 GCF_000765745.2 Helicobacter apodemus | reverse complement strand
AATCTGCCCACTTTGTGCATTGGTATAATGAATATTTCCACTTTCATCTTTATTTAATTCAAAGCTTCCACCATATCCAACATTAATTTTTGAGTTCATAGGATTGCCAAATTCATCAAGTTTTGTTTGCTGCTGTGTTGCCATTCCATTTGCCCAATTTGTTCCTAAAATCTCTCTAATTCCAGCTTGTTTGCTATACACCTCCTCCCCTATGGCTATATCTGATTTTGTAGATTGTGCTTGTTTAGTTGATTCTAATGCTCCTGCTCTTGCACCACTTGATAAAGCAGAAGTAAAACTTGATAACATATTTGAAATAGCCATATCACTTCCCTTTGCTAATCCATAAGCTAACACAGGCGTTAGCATTACTAAATAACCTATAATAGCAGCGTGTTCTTGTATAGCCATAAAAAATTCTGTGTTGAAGTTGATATTAAATCCAAACATTCCATTAGTGTATTTTAAAAAGGTTTGGAATTTATCTTCTAAGAATATATCATTTAAGTAATTAGTTAATCCTAATATGGGTGTCCAAAAGATTAAAAAGAGAGACATTGTTAAAATCATCATTAAACTTCTTAATCCTGTTATGATTGAAAATATTATAATTAACCAAGATACACCAATAATAATTGCAGTCAAAAAAGCTTTCATTAGAGGTAGAAACTTTTGAGCTAGTGTGCTTTGTTGTATCATTTGGTTAAAGAAAGCATAATGGGCTATAGAAGATGTTGTTGCAAGTGTTCCCTCTCCTAAACCATACATTCTCTCCATATTTTTAATACCATCTCTATAAGAATGCACGAGCATAACTTGTTGGAGCATATTTCTTGCATTAGCGTGGGAAGTATGGAATAAATTAGCAACACCTTGCATTTTATCATCATAGAATTCTATATGTCTAATTCCAAGTTGTGCCATATGGATTTTTTTGAGTTTTTCTGTTTGTCCTTCTAATCCTTTCTGTAATTCAGCTCCTAATACCCTACAAGGCACTATGGTTTCTTTTACCCCTCTTCCTTCTGCTTGTATCATATTAACTGAAATAGTATTACCTATGGGGAATCCTGCTTTCATACCTAATAAATCATTATATAAATCATTAGAGGTTATAATTCTTCTCATCAAAGTTGGGTCTTTCTCTGCATTATAATGCAAACATACTCCAATAAAATTATTTATATTCTCTACCCATAAAGGGTCTAGGAATATAGGTTTCATATTCTTTAGTGTATTTATAGTTTCCATACTAAATCCAAATCCAGCATTCCTAATAGAAATAGAATTAGGGGTAGAGAAAGATAGCTCCATTAACTCTAGCAAAGCTCTTTCTACTCGTGAAACTATAGAAAATAACATACCTAACCCACTAGGAATACGCTCAACAACATAAGTCTCTGCAATGGCTTCATCAAAGACTTGGAATCTATTTGAATCGCTATTAGGAGCGTGAATGAAAAGACCAATTAAAAGAGCACTAATAACAGAGAACTTTACCACTTCTGCAAAGTATTGCACTCTCCCATCTAGTATTTTTTTAATCGCTACAAAAGCAAAAGCTAATAAAAGAACAGATTTTATAAGTTGTCCTGCATTTTGAACTGCCATTGCAACAGCTTCTAGCACTTGATAAATCATCTTACCATA
>NZ_JRPC02000070.1 GCF_000765745.2 Helicobacter apodemus | reverse complement strand
AATCTTTTGAAAATCAAGGAACTATAACTAATACTAATACTGGTAAATTTAACTTTAATATCACTAAAGGAACCATTACTAACTTTAGTAATAGTGGAACTATTAAAGGAGGTAAAGGTATAAATATAGGGAATCAATCTACTCTTACTAATTTTAGTAATAGTGGGGTGATTAAAGTTAATGGAACAGGGTTTAATAATCAGGGTATCTATTTGCAAGGTGCAACTATAGAAAATCTAAATAATGAAGGAACGATTGATGGTGGTGGTAATGGTATAATCATTCATAGCTTAAACAATCAAACAACAAAAATAGGAACTTTAAAAAATACTGGAACAATTCAAAGTAACATTAATGCTATCAATTTTGAAGCAACTACTGGTTCTATAGAAATTGATACTATTCTTGTAGAAAGTGGCTTATTAAAAGGAGGACACGCAGGCATTAGACTTAATCCTTCCAAAGCAACAATTCAAAAAATTGACATTAAAGCAGGTGCTAAAGTAGAAGGCACTAATTTTGGTATTCATATTTTACGAGGAAAAGCATTTACAGGAGATATTGAAGTAGCAGGAACTCTTAAAGGAGGAGTTGCCGCTATAGGAAATACAGGAACTATTGGAGAGAATGGAAAAGGAAATATCATTATTAAAAGCACAGCTAAACTTGAAGCGAAACAAGCGGCTATTTATAATTTTGGGGGGAAATTACAAGGAAGCATCACTATAGAAAAAGGTGCTGATTTAGGATCAACAACAAGTATTTTCAATCAAAATAGAAACAATAGACCTTCATCCCTAAGCGGATCCATTATCAATCATAGCAATAATAATTTGACCATAAAAAACCAGAATTCAACAATTGGAGGCTCTATTACTTCTTCTGGGGCTGGTTCTTTAAATATTGCAAACTCTGGTAATGCAGAAATAGGTGCTGATATTAAAAATGAGGGGAGTGGGTCCTTAAACATTACCAATTCAGGAAGTGGTAGTATAGGAGGAAGCATTAGTGCTAGTGGTAATGCTCCTATTAGTATTAAAAATGAAGGCAATGCTAACATTGGAGGGGATATTAAATCAACAGGAAATGCTCCTATAACTATTACTAACTCTAGCCCTCAAGGTATCCAAGGAAGTATTACAAGCTCTGGTAATGCTCCTTTAAACATTACTAATTCTGGAAGTGGTAAGATAAATGGAGGTATCACCTCTAATGGTAAAACTAACATTACTAATAATGGTGGTAATATACAAGGAAGTATTACAACAAATGGTAATGCTCCTTTGAGTATTGAAAACTCTGGAAATGGTAGTATAGGAGGAAGCATTAGTGCTAGTGGAGATGCTCCTATTAGTATTACTAACTCTGATAATGCAAAGGTTGCAGGAAATATTGAGGTAAGTGGAGATGCCCCTATTAGTATTTCTAATTCTAGCACTCAAGGTATTGTAGGAGATATCACTGCTAGTGGAGATGCCCCTATTAGTATTTCTAACTCTGGAAGTATTGGAGGAGATATTAAAACAGCAGGAAATGCTGAATTAAAAATTAATAATTCTGGAAGTGGTAGTATAGGAGGTGCTATCACTGCTAGTGGAGATGCTCCTATTAGTATTACTAACTCTGATAATGCCACCTTAGTAGGTGGAGTTAGTGCTAGTGGAGGTGGTAAAGTAAGTATTGAAAATAAAGGCAGTG
>NZ_JRPC02000006.1 GCF_000765745.2 Helicobacter apodemus | reverse complement strand
AAGAATCCTTTAAAATGAAAGTTAATAGAGAGATTAAGCATTAGTTTATTCATTAGAGATTCCTTAATCTTAAAATTAAGGTAGGCATTATAACAAAAAGGGAGTGAGAGGAATTTATTATGGTTAATCCTAATATCATTTTAATAAACAGGTAATTAGGAAACTTGTTTATCATCTATTTGCATTAACAATTGATTCTATGATAAATCTAGGCTCCTACTCTTCTAAAGAGGGTTTAAAATCCTAGTTGCCTTTATATATGATTTAGCTCAATTATAAAGTCAAGCAATGAGAAGTTTTAATGTTTTTATAAATCTGGCTTATTTTAATAAACCTGCTTCATAAAGAAAAAGTGAGCCTTGGTAATCAATATTTTTCAGTTTATCCCTTTTAGCATAGCTCAAATACAGATTTTCCTTAGCTCTTGTTACAGCTACATAAAATAATCTTCTTTCTTCTTCTAAACTCCCACCTTGCGTCATAAGCTTTTTATTGGGGAATCTTCCCTCCATTAAATCAATAATATAGACTTCTGCAAATTCTAATCCTTTACTAGCGTGGATACTTAGTAAATTCACGCCCTCCCCCTCACTCATCTCACTAGAGCCAAGCACCATAGCATTTAAAAATCTGCCTATCTCCTCATAATGGCTTGATAAATCCCTCAATACTAAAATTCTCCTTTCAATCCTTTGTAAAGATTCTTGGTATTTTACTGGATGAATATTCCCCTCTTTGGTAATAGCCCTTTCTTTAGCAAGCTTTTGTATAACTATCTGAAAAATAGAAAGCTGGTAAATCTTGGAGAGGAGATAATAAGGTTTGTCCTTAATATTTAATACACTAAAAAAGTAAAATAAGGCGTTTAAAAACTCCGCACCCTCTTTATTAATCTTTGAATACTTCAAAAGCGGATTGTCTTCAAAATCCTTATGCAGTCCATCAAATCTCAAGCTTTTATTCATATAAAAATCATCAAATAAGCCTAATTGTATATTTTGCTCCCTTTTTTTAAAGGGTTCTTGGATAGTTTTATCTGGCTTTAATAAGCCTTGGATAGGATTCCCATTCCCTAATAATACTAGGGCTTCATAAATATCTTTTGCTAAGGCATTACCGATACCTTTTACATAGCTTAAAATATGGATAAAAGCCATCATATCTTTAGGGTTATAGAGCAAAGAGAGGAGGTTAAGCACAAAAACTACTTCTTTGGTATCAAAAAAGCTAATGCCTCCCTTGCGTTTGGTGGGAATGTCTATCTCCCTTAAACTTGCCTCTATACCATCAGCACTTGAATTATTCCTAAAGATAATAGCAATCTCCCCAAAAGGACGATTGGAAAGCTTAATTTTGTTTGCAATCCCTTGGTATTGTAAAAACAACTCTTCAAAGACTAATAAACTTGGCAACCCAAAATTTTCGCTCTTTACAACTTCTAACTTCTTAGGGTAGATCCTAGGGTTTTTTTCAATCACTCTATTAGCAAGGTTTAAAATAGGGGCAGTAGAGCGATAATTTTTGGTTAGGCTAAAGATTCTTCCATTAGTATAATGCTCTTTAAAACTTGCGATAATGCTAATATCTGCTCCATTAAAAGCATAAATACTTTGGTCATAATCCCCCACACAGAAAATAGATGGAGGATTAAGGGCTTTAAGGATTGAATCTTGCAAAGGATTGGTATCTTGGTATTCATCGACTAAAATTTCCTTGTAAGTAAGTTTTTGCTCTTTAACCATCTCCCTATAATAAAGCAATAAATCATTATAATCAACGTAATGATAGGCTTTTTTTAAATCTCTAAACTCCTCCCATACATCTAAATAAATCTCCACATATTGTAGTTGGTCTTGGTTGTACTTAGCAATCCATTCCTTAAAATTACTATCAATCGTAGAGTTTTGGTAAAGGGAGAAAATATCATAGAGATAATTTGCACCATAAGGAGTAATATCAGAAACATTAGCAAATACACGTTTGTCATAGAGGCTTTTAAAAAGCACTTTAAGTTCTCTTGGTTGTTTAAGGACAATAGAATGATGGTTTTTTAAATAGCGGTAAGCCACAGCATGAAAAGTGCCTGCTTCAATCTGTTTGACAATACTATCATCAAATTTCATTAAAAGTCTTGTAAGCATTTCTTGGGCAGCTTTGTTAGTGAAAGTTAATAATAAAATCTCTTTAGAACTAATACCTTGCTGCAACAAATAAGCGATTCTAGCAACGATTGTTGAAGTCTTGCCAGTGCCCGCTGATGCAATTACCAAATTATACCCACTAGGGGCTAAAGAGGCTTGTTTTTGTTGTAAATTAAGGTTTGATAGAGGCACAATTCCTATTCTTTAATATAATCTTTAATAGACTCCGCAACACCAAAAAACGGATAATCTTTTTTATTTAAAACCACTTGGGCTAGAGTATTGTTATCGCAATTTAAAACAATAGGTGCTAAGAAATTTACCCTAATTCCATCTCCCTTTTCTCTAACAAAAACACAAAAAACCTTGACATTAGAGCTTGCTTTGATTTCTAGTAAAGTTTGGATACTTGCCGAAACCTCAAAAGAGTATTCACGCACTTTATAGGGATTAACTAAGAGTAATTCTACTTCCTTTCTATCCATAGACAAAAAGGCTAATGCACCATCATCTACTTCTGCAAACTTAACTTCATTAACATCTTCAAAGCCTAGAATGGGGGACTTTACCATAAACTTTTGACTTTTCATCATTGCTTTTTCCTTAAACTTTAAAATTTCTAAGATTTTACCCTTAAATTTTTATCCTTAAAATTTTTAGATTTAATTTTTTGGTAAAATTCAACATCAAAAACGCTCTAGCAAAAAGTATTCCATTTACAAAGGTTTTTTATGCAAGAAAAAACAAATTCCACTTATAACCCAAAAGAAATTGAAGAATCTTATTACCAACTTTGGGAACAATGCGGATATTTTGAAATTTATGGTAATGAGGCTATACAAAAGGTGGGAAAAACCTTTTGCATTATGCTACCCCCCCCTAATGTAACTGGTAGCCTCCATATAGGGCACGCACTTAATCATACGCTCATAGATATTATGGTGCGATTTAAACGAATGGATGGATTTAAAACACTTTGGCAACCAGGACTTGATCACGCAGGAATCGCTACGCAAAATGTCGTAGAAAAGCAACTCTTAGCACAAGGGATTAAAAAAGAGGATTTAGGGAGAGATACTTTTATAAAAAAGGTGTGGGAGTGGAAAGAGCAAAGCGGCGGATTAATTCTTCAACAAATGCGAAAATTAGGGGTTTCTCCTGCTTGGAGTAGAACGCGTTTTACAATGGATGAGGGATTGCAAAAAGCGGTTAGGGAAGTGTTTGTAAAACTCTATAATGAGGGCTTAATCATTCAAGGAAAATATCTTGTTAATTGGTGCACACACGATGGGGCATTATCAGATATTGAAGTAGAATATAAAGAAAATGAGGGAAAACTCTATTATTTACGCTACTTTTTCAAAGAAAGTCAAGATTATCTTGTAGTAGCCACTACAAGACCAGAGACTTATTTTGGGGATACTGCAGTAATGGTTAATCCTAAAGATTCTCGCTTTAACAAACTTATTGGCAAGAGCGTAAAACTGCCTTTAAGCAACAAAGAAATTCCCATTATTGGAGACTCTTATGTAGATATGGAATTTGGGACAGGTTGTGTGAAAGTAACGCCCGCACACGATAGCAACGATTATGAAGTTGGTAAAAGGCATAATTTAGAACAAATTGTAGTTTTTGATAAAAAAGGCATTTTAAATGAAATTACGGGTGAGTTTGCAGGATTAGAGAGATTAGAAGCAAGAGAGATTATTGTAGAAAAATTGCAGAAACTTGGTTTTATCGAAAAAATTGAATCCCATAAAAATCAAGTTGGGCATTGCTATCGCTGTGGAAATGTCGTAGAACCTTATATCTCTAAGCAATGGTTTTTAAAAAAAGAAATCGCACAAAAAGCTATTGAAAAAACTAATGCTAATGAAAGTAAATTTTTTCCTCCGCAATGGAAAAATAATTATAATGCGTGGATGAAAGAGTTAAGGGATTGGTGCATTTCTAGGCAGCTTTGGTGGGGACATCAAATACCTGTTTTTTATTGCAACACTTGTAAGGCACAATGGGCTGATACCAAAGAGACAAAACATTGTCCCAAATGCAAAAGTGAGGACATTTATCAAGATCCTGATGTACTTGATACTTGGTTTAGCTCGGCTTTATGGTCTTTTTCTACATTAGGTTTTGGTAATGGCGAATGGGGTAAAGATACCCTATGGTTTGAAGAAGATTTAAAAACCTTTTATCCTAACTCGCTTTTAATTACGGGTTTTGATATTTTGTTTTTTTGGGTGGCAAGAATGCTAATTTTGGGAGAACACTCTTTATCAAAACTTCCTTTTAGAGATATTTACCTTCACGCTCTTGTACGGGATGAAAAAGGGCAAAAGATGAGTAAAAGCAAAGGCAATGTTATCAATCCACTGGATCTTATTGAAAACTATAGTGCAGATGTTTTGCGCTTCACCCTAGCAACCCTTTGTGTGCAAGGAAGAGATATTAAACTCTCTAATAACCAACTAGAAATTAGTAAAAATTTCACCAATAAACTTTATAATGCTACAAACTTTTTACTCCTTAATGCAAACTCGTTTCCTAATCTTGAGGAGTTTGGGACACCTAAGAGTGCATTAGGACAGTATTTAGCACAACTTTTAAGTGAAACTATCAAAGAAATAAGAACGCATTTAGAATCTTATCGCTTCAATGATGGGGCTAATACACTTTATCGGTTTTTATGGGGTAGTTTCTGTGATTGGGGGATTGAACTTAGTAAGGTTAGCAAAGATTGTATTATAGAAATTGGTGCAATCTTTAAAGAATCTCTTTTATTACTGCATCCTTATATGCCTTTTTTGAGTGAGTATCTATGGCATAGACTCTCTAATAGTAACTTAGAGAAAAATAATTCTATTATGGTAAAGCCCTACCCCACATTTTCTTATAACAATGCCACTAATTTCAAAGTCTTTGAAATTATCTTAGATGCAATTATCTCTATTCGCCGCTCTAAAACAACAATTAATCTTGCTAATCAAAAGATTGATAAAGCTTATATTCGGTTAAATGATACCATTCCTGATAATCTCTTAGATTTATTGAAAAACTATATCTGCAAACTCGCAAAAGTAGCGGATATTCAAATCACTCATCAAAAAATTCCAAATTGTATTGTCGATATTACCGAAAAATTAGAAACTTATATTCCCACTCAAAGCATTGATTTAAATCCCATCATCCAAAGGCTACAAAAGCAGCAAGAAAAAACACAAAAAGAAATTAACAAGCTAGAGGGAATGCTAAATAATCCAAAATTCCTTGCTAATGCACCTAAAAATGTCTTAGCGGATAATCAAAATCTACTCTTAGAACAACAAGAAAAGCTTAACAAAATTCAATTAGAGTTAAAAAGTCTTTTTAGGGGCTAACTCTTTTGATAGATATTCTGATAAACCCTTAATAAAGCGATAAATAAAGCAGTAATAGCAGGTCCTAAAACAATCCCCCAAAATCCAAAACTCGTAATTCCTGCAAAAATGGCAAAAAAGACTAAAATTTCATTAATTTTTACAGGGGTCTTAATCAATACACGATTGATAAAAGCTATCAAAAAGGGCTTGACAATATTATCAGCTAAGGTCGCTATGATTAAAATAGAATACAAAACTATAACAATAGCAGTAGTAATATTCCCTAAATAAATCTCATATAAAGCTACAGGCAACCATACTAATGTCCCACCGATAACGGGTATCAAAGAAGCAAAACCATAAAATACACCCAATAAAATAGCATTATACCCATAAAAAAACATCAAAATACCAAAAAGCACTCCTTGTATTACCATAGAGGCAATAGAAGAATAAAACACAACGCTAATTACTCCGCTTACTTCATTGTATAAAGATTTGATTTGCTTTTTTTCAAGAGGAATGAGGTTTAACAAATACCTCCCTAAAGGATTACTATAATAATAAGAAAAAAACAAAAAGATAACGATAAAAAAAGTATCACTTAAGAAAAATAAGCCATTTTTCCCTGCTTGTGCAAAAATAGATAATCCTCTTTTCACAACCTCTGCCCAATTCATAGAATCTACTTTTAAAATCCATTGATTAAGCTCTTTAAGCGCAAAATCCGGCAAATACTCATATAAGGCTTCATTTACCACTATCCATTGATCTTTGATATAAATAATAAAATTTTGTAATTTTGATAAATCTAAACTCGTAGCCAACTCTGCTAAATTTATCATTACATAAATAATAGGCATAAAACAGCCAATAAGCAAAGATAAAGTCGCAACAAGAGAGGAAAAAACATTCGATTTTGTTTTTATAAAAATTGCTTGATAAATTCCTTGTGTAGCTAAAAACAACAAAAAGGCGATTAAAAGCTTCATCAAAAAGGGTGAATAAAGCTTCAATAACGCTAAAACGCTCAAGACAAAAACAACAAGAAAAAAATAAGTTCCTTTGTTACTTACCATTGCTAAAGCCCTTTAGATGGCGGATAAATAAATACGCTCTCCCTAAAGATTTCAATAGGCTCTTTAGAATCTAAAGCATAAGCTTTAATCTTTATAGGTATATGAGTATCCTTTTGCGTATCTTGTGCGAGATTTTCATCGGTATAAAGCACTACAATTTGTTTAAACTTCTCTCCAGCTTTAATACTAAAAGCTTTTGAAGGGCGTCTAATTTTAATAGCAGGATTATTTTCAATTTCAAAATAAAACTCATAAGGCTCTTGCTTAGTGTTTTGGAATAAAAAAATATAAGAATTTTCAACACGATGATGATCCCTAATCGTATAAAGTTCATTGCGGTTAATATTTAAAAGCATATCCTCCTTTGTAGAACTCATAAATAAAAGTCCTATGATAGTAATCCCCAAAGCCACGACATAAGCAATCGTTTTAAAACGAATATAATTCACTTTATTACGCATATCAATAGCTCGTGGGCTAGTCCAAGAAATCAAAGTTTCCTTACCAAGCTTACCCATAACTTTCGTGCAAGCATCAGAGCATTCTAAACAATTAATACATTCTAATTGCATACCCTTACGAATATCAATATGGGTAGGACAAATCCTCACACAAGCTTCACAACCTATACATTCTGCAGATGATTCTGGAGGCTTTTTCCATAACTTAATACCCTCTGGATTAAAAACTACTCCACCGCGTTTATAATCATACACTGTCATTATCGTATCATTATCATAAAGCACACTTTGCACTCGACTATAAGGACACATATAAATACAAAAGTTTTCTTTGATAAAAACAATATCTGCAATTAAAAAAATAGCAATCCCAAAGAGAAAAATCAATAAATATTTATGCTCTAAAGGATCTTGAATATAAGCAAAAAAATCTAGCGGAGGCACAAAATACCACATAAAATTAGATGCAGCAACAAAAGATAAAATAATCCATAGAATAAGAGCTATTGCCTTTTTAAATTGGTTAGCTCTTAAGCTCATATCAGGTTCTATCTGGCGATTTTGCATTTTTTTACGCAAACGCAAGAGCTTTGTTTCAATAAAATCACGATATAAAACCCTAAAAATGGTTTGCGGACAAGCCCACCCACACCATACTCTTCCTGCTAAGTTTGTTAAAAAGAAAATTGCTAAGAACATTAAAATTAATAAAAAAGGCATCAAATAAAACTCTTGTGTATTAAAAACAATGCCAAATAAATGTAATTGCTGATGATCAAAAGAAAGCAAAAAGATTTGGTTTCCATTAATTTGTATGAAAGGGAGACAAAATATTAAAATGGTTGTTACAACATACATTATGTAACGCTTTTTGAAATATTGCGTAATAGTAATATTGGTTTTATCAACAGACATATCACACTTCCCTAAAATTAAGTTTTGGAATTTTAACATATTTTAATAAATTTGACTTCCTTATTTATGACTTGATTAAGATAGTCCTATAAATTTTATGCTATAATCCTCTCCTAATAAATTTTAAAAAAGGTGGTGATTTACCAATGCCAGGCATTAAAGTTAGAGAAAACGAATCTTTTGATGATGCTTATAGAAAATTTAAAAAACAAGCAGATAGAAATCTAGTAGTAACAGAAAGCAGAGCTAGAAGATTCTTTGAACCTAAGACAGAAAAACGTAAAAAGCAAAAAATCAGTGCACGTAAAAAAATGTTAAAACGTCTTTATATGCTAAGACGTTATGAATCAAGACTTTAGTCTTGATTGAAATTCTTTCATACCTAAGCTTAAAAAATAAAAACTTACAATAATAATATTTGCCGCAGCTAGCCCACTAAAAAACCCAACAATATCAAGAAAATCTTGCTTTAATAAAATAAAAAATCCAACCACTAAAAAGGCATAAGCTAATAACCTAAAGGGCATAAAAAACATTTTAACCCCCACTTTATTAGAATTTTTATCAAAATTTCCCCAAAAGGTTCTATATTTAGCTTTCTCTTTTTCCCCCTCTAAAGAAGAATTATTATCCTCTCTGTAAAACTCTTCTTCCTTTGCCTCTTTATCCGACATCGCTAAAGCTTCTAATTCTTCTTGTGTTGCATTGGCTATTAATTGATAAATCTTATTCTTTTGAGTAAAGAATACCGCAAAAATAATGCCGCAAAACGCAATAAAAGCAAAAATAAAGCTCCAAGCAAATTTCTGCTCTGCTAAAAGATAAATACCTAGAAATAAAACACCTACTAATAAAACGCTAATTATCCTCATCTTCTTCCCATTTTTCAGGTTTTTGATGGGCATATTTAGGATCTTTACTTAAAGCATCAAATTCCCTTTTTTGTGATTTATAGGCTTTATAGACATTTAAAATAGCGGCTAAAATCCCCCAAACTACACCTAGCCAAAATAGCCAAGAATATCCAAATAGCCATTTTAAGCCATAGCCTACTCCAACCCCTATTAAAACCGCAACTACCATAGAGATTCCAAGTGTAGCATTAGAATAAGCTAAAAGTGCGTCCTTGTATTTGGGTTTATTTTCTAAATCTCTTTCTTTATCTTTCATAATTGCTAATCTCCAAAATCACCTCTCTTGCTCTTTCTAACACACTTTGAATTAAATCCTCATCCATACAAGAACAAATAAACCCACTTTCAAATTGTGAAGGTGCTAAATAAATACCTTTTTGCAACATTCCTTGATGAAATTTTGCAAACATTTCTGTATCACTTTTTTGTGCATCTTTAAAATTATTTACAGGATTTTCATTAAAGAAAAACCCAAACATACTTCCCCTTACACAAACTTGCAAAGGGATACTAAACTCTTGAGCAATATTTTGTAATCCCTCTGTAAGTTGCAAAGCTAAAGATTCTAGATTTTGATAAATTTTTGGGTTTTGTTTTAGTTTTTCTAAAGTTGCTAATCCTGCACTCATCGCAACAGGATTACCGCTTAATGTTCCTGCTTGATACACAGCTCCATTAGGAGATAGCAAACTCATTATCTCTTCAATACCACCAAAAGCCCCCACAGGCATTCCGCCCCCAATAACTTTTCCAAAAGTTACCAAATCACCATAAACCCCATAAAAATTTTGCGACCCATTAAGGGCTGCTCTAAACCCACTCATTACCTCATCCATAATTAAAACAATATTATGTTGGTTACAAAGATCCCTTAAATCTTTTAAAAACTCTTTTGTAGTAGGCACTAACCCCATATTTCCTGCTATAGGCTCTATAATAACACAAGCAACACCATTACCACTTTTTTCACTCTCTTTAATACATAGCTCGACACTTGTTATATCATTATAATGGGCTACTAAAGTATGCTTAACGAAATCTTGCGGAACACCTAGTGAGCTAGGATTCCCAAAAGTTGCTAACCCACTCCCTGCATTAACAAGCAAAGAATCACTATGTCCGTGATAACAACCCTCAAACTTAATAATATCGTCTTTTTTCGTATAAGCCCTAGCAAGCCTAATAGCACTCATTGTTGCCTCTGTCCCACTGGAAACAAAACGGATTTTATCAATTCCTTCATAAAGAGCAATTATCTCCTTAGCCAAAGCCGTCTCTAAAGTAGTTGGAGCACCAAAAGAAAGTCCTTTTTTAAGAGTATGCAAAACCATCTCTTGTATATATTCATCACTATGTCCAAAGATTAATGGACCCCAACTTTGCACAAAATCAATATATTTATTCCCATCCTCATCAATTAAATAAGCTCCTCTACCCTCTCTTATAAAAGGGGGAGTGCCGCCCACACTTTTAAAAGCCCTCACAGGAGAATTTACTCCACCAGCAATAACTTGCTTTGCTTCATTAAAGTCGTTGATACTATTTAAATTATTTAAAAATTCCATATTTACCCTTATTAAATACCTAATCATACACTAATTTTAAAAATCTTTATAAATAATTCCAATTTTTTACTTTTCAAAGTTTTAAAAGTTTATAATTACAACTTTATTTCTCTAAAAAGGCATTTTATGCAAGATTTTAAAATTTTTACAGGAAGTGCACACCCTAACTTCTCTAAAGATGTTGCGGATAATTTAAACATAACATTAGCAGAAGCTGAAATTAGTCGCTTTAGTGATGGAGAGATTAGTATAAGACTTTGTGAGAGTGTTAGGGGAAAAGATGTATTTGTAATCCAACCAACCTGCGCTCCTGCAAATGATAATTTAATGGAGCTTTTCATTATCATTGATGCCTTAAAAAGAAGTTCTGTTAATTGTATCAATGTGATTATGCCTTATTTTGGCTATGCAAGACAAGATAGAAAAGCTGAACCTAGAGTCCCAATTACTGCAAAATTAGTCGCTGACCTGCTCCAAAGAGCAGGTATTACTAGACTTGTTACTATGGATTTACACGCTGGTCAAATACAAGGTTTTTTTGATATTCCTGTAGATAATCTTTATGGTTCTGTGATATTCCAAGACTATATCCGATCAAAAAATCTGCAAAATGCCATTATCGCAAGTCCGGATATAGGAGGAGTTGCAAGAGCTAGATATTTCGCTAAACTCTTAGGATTAGAAATCGTCCTCATTGATAAACGGAGAGAGAAAGCTAATGAAAGTGAAGTGATGAATGTTATTGGGAACGTAAGGGATAAAAATGTTATTTTAATTGATGATATTATTGATACAGCTGGAACAATGGTAAAAGCCGCTTCAGCTTTTAAAGAAAAAGGAGCGACAAGCGTAATTGCATTAGGAACTCACGCTGTCTTTAGCGGTGAGGCTTATGAAAAAATTGAGAAAAGCCAAATTGATGAAGTTATTGTTACAGATACCATTCCACTTAAAATCGCTTCCCCTAAAATCAAAGTTTTAAGCGTAGCTCCTTTATTTGCAGAAGTTATTAGAAGGATTAATAAAAATGAAAGTGTCAATTCTCTTTTTATTTAAGATATTATCTCTTTTTATACTCTTAGAATACTCTATTAATGCAGAAGATTCTAAGAAAATCCAAGCCATTTTAGAAACCACTGCTGGAAAAATTACTTTAGATTTATTCCCACAAGTTGCTCCTAAGGCTGTAGAAAATTTTGTAACGCATATTAACAATGGGTATTATAATGGGACAATATTCCATCGCACTATTCGTAAATTTATGATTCAAGGTGGTGATCCAACAGGGACAGGCAGAGGTGGAGAATCTATTTGGGGACAAGATTTTGAAGATGAGATAGTGCAAGGTTATACCTTTGATAAAGCAGGAATACTTGCTATGGCAAATGCAGGGGCTAATACTAATGGTAGTCAATTTTTCATTACCACAACAAAAACACCCCATCTAAATGGACTACATACTATTTTTGGGGAAATTAGCAAAGAAAATCAAGAAGAAAGCTTCAAGACTCTAAGAAAAATAGAATATACCCCCACTAACACACAAGATAAGCCCCTTAAAGAGCAAAAAATCATCAAAGCTTATATTCTCCAATAAATATAAAGAAAAATTAATCTTTTAATTTTCTTTTATAGAGTAAGAGAATTCCTATTATTAACAAAAATACTATAATCTCTACAACTAAAGATTTATAATCCAACTTAACTACTCTTTAACAAATTCACTAAAATTGCATCAGCTTTTAATAATTTCGTTTGCTCTGCACTACTTAGGAAGCTTAAATGCTTCTTGTCCTTAGATTTTTTAGCACCTCTTATCCATTTATCAATCTCATCTACCTTTATAGTCTCTAAACTTATATCTTTTTTCTCATCTACATTGATACTACCTTGATTATTCCCAATAAGATTTAAGAGAAAGTCATCAAAACTAAATCCCGCTGATGAAAAATTGAAATGCTTTATCACAAAAATATCGGTAATCTCTGAGGTATGCAAATTTTTAGCGACAAATAACACCATTTCATTATCTCCACTCATTACCTCTTTGAGACTTAAATCACCATCTAAATTAATATCTTGAGTAATAGAGTGGTTAATAAAATCTGCTAAATTATCAATAAAGCCTATTTGCTCTAAAAATCTTTTTTGCTCTTCCTCTCTTGCTGGTATGCTCTCTGCAATAGAATAATATTTTGAGTTTATAACTGAAACAAGACTCTTTAAATGAATACCCTCATCAATACTAATGCTTCCATTCCCATCACTATCCCCACTTAAATAACCCACCTTATAAGCAGCATCATAATACCAACCCTTTACATAGCTATTTGCTTTCTCTAAACTTCCAAATTTCTCATTTAATCGTTTAGCGTTTGCTTCATTAAGTGGAACATAAATAGTTTTTCCACTCACTTCATCTACAAAACTCACTGCATTTTGAGGAATATCCTCACCCTTTGTCTCTAAAGGATTATAAGCTTTTAATATCTCTTCACTTATATTTTGTGGTTTAGAATCATTAGTTGCGATAAAAGACTTTTCAAAAATATTCTTAATAGCCTCTTTATTTTCTTGCGTTTGTATAGGCTCTAGTAGGGCATTATTAGAATTTGTTTGATGATAACTAAACCCATCTATTTTAGAATCTATACTACCCTTTTTTAAGGCATTATCTACAACATTATTTGTAGCATTTGCTAAAGCAACACCCTCCCCCTTAGAGTTGTGGAGAGCCTCTTGAATAAATTTCTTCTTTTGAAGATATTTATCTTCAAAAGAAGTTATACTAAGTTGATTATTTCTATCACCGCTAAAACCATTAGCGTAAGAAGCATATCCACTTCTAGAATCGACAGAATACATTAGTTTCTCCCTATATACTCTATCCTTTGATAATTTCTAATTCCTTTACACATAAACAAGCAAAAAACATTCCTCTTATTTCCTTATCTACCTTTAATCTTTTTATTTTATAATTTCTTAAATTTTATTATTTTAAAAATTAGGATTCTTGTGCAAACACTTCACACACTTTTAACCTTAAAAAAACTCTATTTACTCCGAGCATTAGGCGTAAAATATTGTAATCCCCAACCTCCAATATATACTCAAGATTCTTTTAAAATTAACAATCCCGCAAACCTACAAAAACTTATCCAAGAATGCCAACTCTGTCCACAAAAATCGTCTATACCTCATATAGGACTTTATAATCTAAAATCTAAAATTACTTTTTTAAGTTTAAATCCTATTTTAGATATACAACTACGTTTTACCTCCAAAAACTCACAAATGCTAAAAAAAATTATTGAAAATGTCTTATTACTTTCTCTAAAAGAAGTATCAATCTTGTCACTTTTAAAATGTGAGATACCTAAAATCTCTCAACACCAATGCTACCAATCTTGCAAAAGCTATCTTTTCAAGCAATTAGAATTTTCAGAGAATAAGCTTATTGTTTTGTTAGGACAAGAAGTTTATGAGTTCTTTTGCGACAACAAAACACCTTATGAAAACCTACAGGGAAAACCCTTAAAATGGGGAGACTTTCTTTTATTTCCGACTTTTTCCTTAACCCAACTATTAAGGCAACCACAATTAAAAATCCAAGCACACCAAGAATTTCTAACACTTAAAGGATATTTATGAGATTATTTACAACATTATTATTAAGCCTATTGCCAAGTTTAATATTAGCTGCTGGTAAATACCCTTCCCCACTCCCCACACCAAAAACTGAAATTCTCAACATTGAAATTCAAACCTGCTCTAAAGCCTGCCTCAAAGAATATTTACAAAAAGGACAAATTTTCTCTTTTTTAGCCAATGTTAATAAAAATAACACCAATGAAGAATTACTTACCAATGCAAAATCTCTCTCAATGGAATTAGAAATTGCCTCTATTCCTTATTTTTTAGATATTCAAAAATCCGCTTTAATCCAAATTGCCCTACTCTTTCCTAAAAAAACTATTGGGCGATATTCAATCTCTTCGACCAATGTTATCTTAAGCTACCTATTTAATCGTAACCAACCCTTTAATTTTGAAGTTTTTGATAGCAAAAGCGAATCCTTAGAGGATTTAGAAAATACTATAAATACAATTACAGCTAAAGGGTATAAGCAAATCATAGCCATATTAACCTATGTAGGGGCTAATAATATCAATCATTTAAAAACCCAAATACCTATTTATATCCCTAGCGTACATTCCTCTCAAATTACAGAACCGCTTATGCCAAATATTATCTATGGAGGCATTAGCTATGAGAAACAAATAGAAAAACTCTCTGCTTTAAATCCCAACTCCACAAAAGTTATAAGTTTCTATGATGAAGGTTATATTGGAAGCCAAATGAATGAATATGTCCTAAAATACAATTTAGGCACTATTTACTCTAATGCTTTTAATCCTAAGAGCGCTACAACATTCCCTAAAGAAATTAAGACTATCCAACCCCTACTTAAAGATTCAAAAATTTTTCTCAATACCCCCATCACACATTCAAGTATTATTCTCTCACAAATTACTTATAATGATATAAAGATTAATGGTATCTACTCTACACAAATTAATTATAACCCAAGCCTCCTCTCTATTACTCAAGAAAAAGATAGGAATAATATGTATATTGCAAACTCCATTGCAAAGTCTGATTCACTACTTGTTGAAGAAGCAAAATTACTCAATGCAGATTTAGAATATGATTGGATTAACTATTCTACTGCTTATGGGATTGAATACTTTTACTTACAAAATATTCCTAATGCCAAAGCCTATTTCAAAGAAGCCATAAAAAACAATCAAGTAGAATATAAAATTGATATATTAACCCCTAAAAATAATCGATTTGTTCCTATTAACTATGAATATTAAAAATATTGTTCCTCCTAATTGCCATCTCAAAATTATCAAAAATCGTAATTACAAATATTTGCGTTTGCGGTTTAAAGATTTTTCTACACTCCTACTAACAGCCCCCAAACATATTAGTGAGAAAGAATGTTTAAATTTCTTACAAGACAACAAAGAGTGGATTGCTACCCAAATAAATTTCCAAAGTCAAATAACCTATACCCTCTTAGAAGAAAAAATATTCCTTTTTGGCGAATGGATTGACTTTAAAGATACTTCTATTCAAAAACTCTGGCAGGAATTTATATCCACTACCACACCCTCTTTAACCATTAAAACTAAATTGCAGGAATTCTACCAAAAAGAACTCCACTCTTATATCCAACTATCACTTCAACATTGGTGCTCTTTAATGAATCTCTATCCTAGCCAAATCACCTATGGAAAAAGTATTAGACAACTAGGTTGCTGCTATAGCAAGTCTCACAAAATCCGCTTTAGCTTAAAACTTAGCTTAATTCCAAAAGCACTCATTGATTCTGTTGTTATACACGAATTAGCACATATCAAATATCCACATCACCAAAAAGAGTTTTGGGATCTTGTTTTAACTTATGATAAAAACCCTAAAAATATCCATTTATGGTTTAGGAAAAATCATTCTTTCAATCTTTATCTCTATAAAAGAATTTTTAAAAATTAATACATTGAAATTGCAGTATTAAAGATAATATGATGGCTAATATTTTTAATTAATGAATCATTCTTTTTATGTTTTGGAAAAGCTAAAAACATTTTTCTTCTTAGTTTTAAACCTCTTACGCTACGAGTATAAAGCATCCTGTTTTTCAATTCATTTTGAATATGCAAATAAGGTAAAAAACCAACATATATGTCTTTGCCTTCTACTTGAGAAATCAAGAAATCTTTAATCTCAGAGAGTTTATCAAATTCTAATGAGATTTTTAATTTATCACTTTTAATGGATAATTTATCTAAATGCTTTTTTATAATCCTTGCAGTTTGCGTTTGAGGATTTAAACCAACCCAATTATAGGAATACAAATCTTCCCCTTTAACAATTCGCTCTAAAGGTTTATTACAAACTAAAACCAATTCATCTTCAAGCCATTCCCTATAAATAATATTCTCTTTAAAGAAAGGGGATTCTACAATAGCTATTTCACATTTCTTATTTTGCAAATCGTGAATAGCCTCTACAGAAGTCGCCACATAATGTTCAATATTAGGATAAATATTACTTTTAACTTCTGTAAAACACTGAGGTAAGATAAATTTTCCAACGGTGTAAGAACAAGCTATTTTTATCGTTTCACAACGTTTAATCATCATCACCATCTCTTTTTGGTAATCCTTTAAAGTCTTATTAAGCTTTACTAAAATCCAAAAAAGACTTTCACCATCTTTTGTAAGCAAAACTCCATTTTTCTTACGATAAATCATCTTTGTATTAAAATAAGATTCAATAATTTTAATGTGCTGAGTAACTGCTGGTTGTGAGATGCCTACTTTCATAGAAGCTTTTGAAATACTTTTCTCTTGAGCCACAATCATAAAAGTTTGTAATTTTTCAAAATCTCTTAACATAAACGCCCCCCCCCCCGAACTCAAAAAATTTACCAAGATATATATAGTATATCATAACATCATTATTATATAAAATATTAATACTTTATTGTTATAATTTATTAAAATATTTGTAACTTTTTTACAAGGCTACTTATGCAAAAAAAACTTCTACAACAACTCAATCCCTCCCAACAAAAAGCCGTTAAAACCATAGAGGGGGCATTGCTTATTTTAGCAGGAGCAGGAAGTGGCAAAACAAAAACCATTACAACAAGGCTTGCGTATTTAATTGATGAAATTGGAATTCCGCCTAGTGATACCCTTACGCTAACTTTCACCAATAAAGCCGCTTTTGAAATGCAAAAAAGGGCTTTAGATATGATAGAAAATACTACCCCTCACCCTCCACTGCTTTGCACCTTTCATAAATTTGGGCTATTATTTTTAAAGTTTCATATTCACTACTTAGAGCGTAAAAATAATTTCACGCTAACTGATAGAGAAGATACCAAAAAAATCCTCAAAACATTCAATAACAACCTATTCCCTATACCTTTATTACTTAGTGAAATATCCCGCTATAAAAACTCCCAAATTAGCCCACAAGAAGCTATAGAAAATGCTTATAGCCCAACTTATAAACAAATCGCAAAAATCTATTTAGACTACCAAGATTTTCTTTTACAAAATAATAGAGTTGATTTTGATGATTTACTACTTTTGCCACTTGAAATTCTCCAAAAATTTCCAGAAATTGCTAAGGAAATTAGCCATAAATACCAATATATTATGGTTGATGAATACCAAGATACAAATGAGATTCAATATTTACTTTTAAAACATCTGTGCTTTACACACCAAAATATTTGTGTTGTTGGGGATGATGACCAAAGTATTTATAGCTGGCGTGGTGCGAATATCCAAAATATTTTAAACTTCACACAGCATTTTAGAAATGCCCAAATGATTAAACTAGAAGAAAATTATCGCTCTAGCAAAAAAATCTTAGAAGCTGCTAATAACCTTATTTCTAAAAATAAAGAACGTTTAGGAAAAATTCTGAGAAGCACATTAGAAGAAGGAAAGGCTGTTGAGATTCTACACAGTAGTGATGAGTTAGAGGAGGTAAAAAATCTCTGTAAAATCATTAAAAAGCTTTTAGCTAATGGAGTGGAAGCACAAAACATTGCCATACTCTTTAGACTTAATGCACTCTCTCGCTCTTTAGAAGAGGGATTTAATCGTGAAAAAATCCCCTATACCTTAGTTGGTACTATCCGCTTTTATGAACGCAGTGAAATCAAAGATATTTTAAGTTATTTTCAAGTTCTTACCAATATCCACGATGATTTCTCTTTAATGAGAATTATTAATAAACCCAAAAGAGGTATTGGCAAAACCACCATAGATAAACTAAAATCTCTTGCAAAAGCAAAAAGTTGCAGCATTTATCAGCTATACAAAGAGGATGTAACCCTAGAAACACTCTTAGGGAACAAAACCCTAACAAACCTAAAAGAGTTTTTTAATACTTTAGAATCCTTGCAAAAATACCTTAAAGATTCCCCTCAAGATTTTCTTGATATTTTTGAGTCTAAAATAGGGTTTTGTGAATCCTTTAATAAAAGCAATGAAGAAGTTGAAAGAGTGAGTAATATCCAAGAATTTTATGGAATTTATAGAGAATATCACAAACATAATCCCCTTATGGAATTAGAAGATTTTTTAAATGAGTTAGCTTTAAGAAGCGACCAAGAAGATGTAGAAATGCGGCAACAATCTAAAGGAATCAAAGGCATAAATTGTATGAGCGTGCATTCTAGTAAGGGCTTAGAATTTGACTATGTTTTTATCATCGGGCTTGAAGAGGGATTCTTCCCTATGATTAAAGAATATAGTAATTTAGAAGAAGAGCGAAGATTAGGCTATGTTGCTTTCACAAGGGCAAAAAAAGAGCTTTATTTAAGCTATGTAGATTCAAGATTTTACAAAGGCAATCGTGCCAATATTTCACCCTCTAGATTTTTAGAAGAATGTGAAGTTATTTACCCCAAAAATTCTAAATATTCATTAAAAACTCTAGAAAATGATAGTAACTTTAAAAAAGGGGATTGTATCTTCCATAAAATTTTTGGTGCAGGAAGAATCTTGGAAATTACCAAAAGCGGCAAAGAAACAAAATTAAAAATAAACTTTGGGGGTTCTATACGCAATATTTTAAGCAGCTATGTCAAGAAAGTATAACACCTAAACCCTCTGCAATTAATCTCATCTTATGATAATCATAGTATTTTGGTATAATTTGCTATCTTAAGGAGGGATAATTATGGAACTAACACCCCAAGAAAAAGAAAAACTAGAAGAACTTTGTGCGATGTCTTTTGATATGGCAAGAAACAATGACTACCAATCTCTAAAAACACTTTTACAAAATGGATTAAACCCTAACCTTACAAACCACAAAGGTGATTCTTTATTAATGCTTGCAAGCTATCATAATAGTATAGAATGTGTTAAATTACTTCTACAATACAAAGCAGAAGTTGATAAAACAAATGATAAAAATTTAACACCACTCTCTGGAGTGTGCTTTAAAGGATATGTAGAAGTTGCAAAATTATTGCTTGAAAATGGAGCAAACCCAGATTTAAAAAACCCTATGGGAATGACTCCTTATGATTTTGCTATTTTATTTCGCAAAAAAGAGATTATCAAACTTCTCAAACAATACTCTAATAAAAAAATCAGCCTCTTTAAGAAGCTATGGATAAGCTTCTAGGACACCTCATACAATTATTTTCTGCACTACAATAATCCTAAACAATGAGCTTATAAAATTTTGCGGGGGGGTTTTAAGGTTTTAAAAGATAAGGTGGTAGATTTAAGCTTTACTTGTAGAATCTCAATGAGATTCTACAAGTTTATAGACCTAAAAGCTCTTTTACCCTTTTGCCATAAGCTGGATCAGCTTTAGTGAAATGCTCAATTTGTCGCTTACAAATCTCTGCTGGAACACCCTCCATTGCCTCTTTAATGTTTTGGCACAATGCTTCTTTTTGCTCACTACTCATTAAACGATACAAATCTCCTGCTTGACTAAAATGATCCTCTTCATATTCACGATGATTATATCTAGACATTACATCACCTTCTTGTATGTGTAATGGTGGCTCAATAGCATTGGTATCTTCTTTGTAATCATCATAATAACTTGGGTTATAATTTCTCTCTCCGCCATATTTACCCATTTGCATATATCCATCCCTATGGGTATTAGCTACCGGTGCAATAGAAGCATTAACAGGAAGTTGAGAATGATTAATACCTAAACGATACCTTTGTGTATCCCCATAGCTAAAAAGTCGCCCTTGTAACATTTTATCAGGACTATATCCAATTCCTGGCACAACATTAGCTGGATTAAAGGCTGCTTGCTCTACCTCTGCAAAATAATTTTCTGGATTTTTATTTAACTCTAAAATCCCCACTTCAATAAGCGGATAATCTTTATGCGACCAAACTTTCGTTAAATCAAAGGGGTTGAATTTGTAGTTTGCTGCATCTTTTTCTGGCATAATCTGCACACAGAATCTCCATTTAGGAAAATTTCCTTTTTCTATATTTTCAAATAAATCTTTTTGGTGAGATTCTCTATCTTTAGCAACAATTTCCTCTGCTTCTCTATTGGTAAGATTATGGATTCCTTGCATACTCTTAAAGTGGAATTTCACCCAAAATCGCTCATTTTTAGCATTAATGAAACTATAAGTATGGCTACCAAAACCATGCATTTCCCTATAACTTCGCGGTATTCCTCTATCACTCATAAGTATGGTTACTTGGTGCAAAGATTCAGGATGTAAGCTCCAAAAATCCCAAGCAGCCGTGGCACTCCTTAAATTCGTTTTAGGGTCTCTTTTTTGGGTATGTATAAAATCAGGAAACTTCACTGCGTCTTTAATAAAAAAAACGGGTGTGTTATTACCTACAAGATCCCAATTTCCCTCATTAGTATAAAACTTCAAAGCAAATCCTCTCACATCGCGTTCTGCATCTGCTGCACCTCTCTCGCCCGCTACGGTAGAAAATCGCAATAATGCTTTTGTTTTTTTACCCACAGAGCTAAAAATATCTGCTTTGGAATATTGTGTAATATCATTAGTAATTGTTAATTCACCATAAGCAGCACTTCCCTTAGCATGAACTACACGTTCTGGGATTCTCTCTCTGTCAAAATGTGCTAATTTTTCTAAAAGCCAAGTATCTTGTAAGAGTGTAGGTCCTCTTTTACCCGCTGTAATAGAATTTTGATTATCTCCTAATGGTGTTCCCGTTGCTGTTGTTAATTTTTTACTCATTGAATATCTCCTTAATTATTATTTATAATTTATATAGAAAAATTACTCCATAAATATATCATATTTTTATTAAAAGAAAATTATTATCAATAAATATTTTGAAATTTAGTTACAAAATTCTTTTTATTAAAGATGCCAAAATTAAAACTTCATTTATTACATTTTTGCTAAAATTATTCTTGTAGGTGTAGTGAGTGGTTGCTTTTTAAAAGAGGAAAGTCCGAGCTACTTTGGGATAGGATTCCATTTAACTAATGGCTAGAGCAATCTAAGGGAAAGTGCAACAGAAAACAAACCGCTAAATAGCAAGGGTGAAAAGGTAGGGTAAGAGCCTACCGAAAATGTAGTAATACATTTTGCTTTGCAAACCCAATCCGTAGCAAAAAGGGCAAGGTTAATATCCCAAATTTTAGCCCTTTGCTAGATTTTTAATGCAAATTAAAAACAAGATAAATAACCACATAAACAGAACTCGGCTTATAGCTACACCTAAATTTTATAAAGGTTTTTATGATGAAAAAAAAATCTCTCCAAGGCTCAAATATCCAACTCTCTCACGGAAGCGGTGGTATTCAATCCCAAATTCTTATTACAGAGCTTTTTTATAAACACCTAAAAGGTTCTATAGTAGGAATGGGGGAAGATGCGGGTATAGGTGAGATAAAAAACAAAATGGCAATTAGCACCGATGGCTATACCATCTCTCCTTTGTTTTTTCCCGGGGGTGATATAGGCAAACTTGCAGTTTGTGGGAGCTGTAATGATATAGCGATGATGGGTGCTAAAGCAAAATATCTCACCGCTAGTTTTATGATAGAAGAAGGATTCTTAATAAAAGATTTAGAAAAAATTTTAGAATCTTTTAGCAAGTACCTAAAAGAAAGTGGAGCAAAACTTATATCAGGAGATACTAAAGTTCTACCCAAAGGGGCATTAGATAAAATTTTTATTACCACTACAGCTTTTGGGGAAGTCCTTTACCCTAACTTAAGTGCTTTTAAGATTCCAGAAGATACTGCCATACTCTTAAGCGGAGATATTGGCGACCACGGGGCAATTATCTATTCTACGCGTGAGGGGATAGATTTGCAAAGTAACTTACAAAGTGATTGCGCCTTACTTTATCCTATGTTACAACCCCTTTTTGAAAATGATATAAAAATCTATGCTTTAAGGGATGCAACAAGAGGTGGTATTGCGGGCGTCTTAAACGAATGGGCAAATGCGTCTAATATTGGAATCACTATAGAAGAAAACAAACTCCCAATCAAAGATGAAGTCAAAGGAATTTGTGAACTTTTAGGATTTGAAGCTTATAATCTAGCCAATGAGGGGATGTGTGTTTTAAGCATTGCCAAAGAAGATTCTAAAAAAGCTCTAGAAATTTTACATAAAACACAAAATGGTAAAAACGCACAAATGATAGGCTATACCCATAATCATCACCCAAAATCCGTAATTTTACAAACAGATTATGGCTCAAAACGTTTCTTAGAATATCCTAGCGGAGAATTGCTCCCTAGGATTTGCTAATGCTAAAAAGTTTGCTATATAATCTTTTTAGATTCCGCACATACTCTAGCACTAGCCCAAGCAGAAGCTAAATTATAGCCTCCTCTATCCCCTACAACATCAAGCATTTCACCATAATATAAAGCCCACAAATAGTTTTACTTTCTAAAGTATCAATATTTACAGAACTAGCACTTATTCCCCCTCCACTAACCTCTGCATTTTCAAAGCCTTGCAACTTAGGATTCTTAAGCCCCCAATTTTTTAGGTGAAAAATAAGCTTTTTAATGCTTTTTCTATCACATTGCTTTATGTTTAAAACCCCAATAAAAACTTTAACAAATTTAGGAGGCAAAAAACCATTTAATATTTGCAATAACGATCTTTGCGGAAAATTCTTATGGAGTTTTAGCACCATTTGTTCTAAAAATATCTCGTCAAAATTAGGCAAAAAATCTACAATTAAAACATTATCCTGTAATTCTTCTACTTGAGAGGAAATATCTAAAATACCAAAACCTAAAACCCCATAAGCAGTGAAAAGCAAATCATCAGAAACTTCTTTTTTGGGAACTCTTTTAAAATTCAAAAAGAAAAAGGCTACAAAAATATTAAAGCATTGCAAGAAGGCAAACTTGAAAAAATTACTTTAGCCAAATTGCCACAAGAGATTATGCAAAAACTAGGTGCAAAGACGAATGGATTATTGCTAAGCCAAGCGACTTTAAAAGAGCATTTAGAGAGACACCCTGAGATAAATCTTTTAGATTATTCTTTATTGCCCTTTTTAATCAGAGATACCAATGTGTATAAGGTAAAAGAAAGCAAGGAAAATCATATTGTTTATTTTAGTAAGTTTGGGAGTTACTATAAAGCTGTGTTTAAAGTAACGCAAAATAAAGAAGAAGTGTTTTTAGTGAGTTTAAGTAAGGGAAATAAAAAAATATGAGGTTGCCAACCCCAAACCTAACAGCTAGAAGCCGATTTCTAACCATAACCCTTTCAGAGATGGCGAATCCCTTAACACGCTCCCGTGCAGACGGCTATTTTGGATTAAGTGCAACAATTCTACCACAAAAGGATTAAAAAATGCAAGAAAGCCTATTTGAAACACAACAAATCCCAAACTTCAGCAAACCACCCCTACCTTTTATGAGCAATAAAACAAGAATGTTAAAACCCTTGAAGGCTTGTTTAGAAACGCTTACAATTTCAAAGGATACGATTTTTTTAGATGTCTTTGGTGGGAGTGGATTAATCGCATATAATCTAAAAATGTAGTATCCAAACAATCGTGTAATTTGGAATGATTTTGATAATTTCCAAGAAAGGCTTAGATCATACCCCATTACACAAGAGATTTTAGAGAGAATAATAGCCCTAAAGATTCAATCAAAAGAAAAATTAACTCCACAAGAATCAAAAAATGTAAAAGAAATTTTAGAATCCTATCCTGAAAAAGATTTAGATTGTATTACCATTTCCGCTTGGTTGCTCTTTAGTGGAAAATATGCAATAACAAAAGAGGCTTTGTTACGAAGCACTTTTTATAATAGAATCACCAAATCTTTATCTAAAAGTGTAGGATATTTGCAGGGTGTAGAGAGAGTGCAAATGGATTTTAATTTTACCATAAAAGAATTTAATAAGCGACTAAACGTACATCGGTATTTATAAAATAAATCTACAAAGTAAATTAATACTATAAAATGATAAAACTTGATTGTTTGTTGGAGAGAGCGAGATTTAACAAACCCATTTAGGGTTGTTATTTAAAATTTAAAACCAACATTCATTGAAAGATTAAGGTTATATTGATCTTCTATAAATTCATTAACAACTTTAAAACTAGTGAAAAATGAATTATCAAAGAAGAAATCTACGCCAGCACCTAGACTAACAAGTGTTGTTGGTAATTGATAGTGTTGCTCTAGTGGAAATTCAGAAAAATCTCTAAAATTAGATTTTAATCGAAGATTTTTACCACTTAATCTATGCTCATAAATTGCAAAAGTTGAAAATTGATTTGTAAAAGCACTATGTTTGACTAAATATGCAGCATTTAAACCAGCAGCAAGAGAGGTGCTATCGTGATTAATAGAATCATAAGATTTTGAAAAAGGTGCTTGATTTTCTTTGAATGATTCTTGGAAAAGATGAGAATAATTAAAATAAGCTAAAGGAGTTAATCTAAAAGAATTTACATCAAAATCCTTAGATAAACCAAGTTGTGCTGAACCTAAAAAACTATAATAAGAGCTTTCAATATTACTATCTCTTAGGAAAGTTGTCCTCTGCATATAGTTTTTAAAAACACCCAAAGAAGCACTGCTAATGACATTGAAATGTTCTAATTTGAGATTATGATTATAGGATGCACTTCCCCCATCTGTTTTGAGGTTTGAATAATTAAAGTTAAGCTTAGAGTTAAAGACGCTAAAATTGAAAATACCATAGCCATTTTCTGCGGTTTTTGAGCCTACATTCAAACCTATATTTTTAAGATTCCCGTTATAATCTTTGCCAAAGACTTTCTTATAACGTGGGCTTATATAAAACATAGAAGTTTTTTGCTCTTGCTCATCAAGAAGAGGATAAAAATCATAAGCACCAAGAGAGGCAAGTAAAACAGGATCATTTTTAGTGTTTTGAGCTAAATAATCTTGTGTGAAGCTTTGATTGAGTGCAAGGATAAAATTATTATGGATATTTTGATAATATTGCGTATAAACTTCTGTCATATTTTTTAAGCCATCTAAGCTTTCTATGCTAGATAAACCTTTGCTTTGTGCACTTGAATTGACATAATCTAAGACAGTAAAATGATTCTTATAAATATCGCTTAAATCATCTCTTCCTCTAATGTTTCTTAAAGCACTTGCCGTAGTATCATTTTCAATCTCCGCATAGGCTTGAGGTTTTATTATAGGGACTATTCTAACAACACGGCTTGTATTGAGATAATGATTAATAGTTTTGTCGCTAGTTGTAATTCTCAATTTGCCTTTTTGTGAGCTTTTGTAAGCTTCCATTTGCTTTAAAATACTAGCTAACATCTCTTTATTAGCCACTTGAAGCTCAAATACGATATTACGCCCATTAGGATTATTCATTATCATAATAGGCTCTATATGCCCATCTTTTCCGCGTTTATTAATGCTGACATTATCAGAAGCTAAAATAGCAAATTCCATACTATTATTTTGTAAAACTTTCACATAATCAAAATTATTGATATGTTGTGCTAAGTTACCCAAATCAAGTTTTATAGAATGTCCATTAGTATAGAAAGCAGGTATAGGAATATATTCTAAATATCCTCCATTAATATTATAATTGTTTGCAATAAGTTTCGAGTTTTTAGTATTTCCAAATTCAAGTTGTAGATGAGCGTCTTTATTTTGCGTATAAGAGCCTAAAACGTTTAAGTCTTGCAGGTCTCCATTTCCAGCACGAACTGTACCTACATTGTAAACATCTTTATTAATTGTCCCATTTCCAGCAAAGATTGCACCTTGTGAAACTAAGACATCTGAATCTAAAACACCACCGCTTCTATCCTGTCTTTTAAGAAGGCTTAACTTACCCTCTTGTATAATAGTATTTCCCCGATAGCTATTATTCCCTGTAAGGACTAAATGCCCAGATCCTTGTTTGATAAGCCCTACATCCAAGTCTTTTATTTGTTCTCTTGGTGAATTTAAGGCATTTATCAAATGCAGATTATCATCCCATTTCTTTTGTCCTATATCATTTTCAAAATGTCCATCATAGTTTCCTGTATTGACAACATAATAGGCTTCTTTTTTGCCACCAAATTCTTGAATATCTCCCAAATTAAGCCTATTGGCATCCAAAATAGAGGGACCTTTTATAGCTTTACCTATATCTAAAATGCCTTGCCCATAAATAGTTTCTTTAGATACTTGAAAAACCCTACCATATTGTGCATTGCTCTCAACAAGATTATTGACAATATTTGTTGCTTCAGCTGCTGTATAGCCCTCTGCCATTAAATCTCGCTTGATGGTTTCGTCATCTGTTGGTGGGGTATTATCAATATAAGCGATTGAAAACTTCCTGTAGTTTTCGTAACTTCTTTTAACTACCAATTTAGGGGCTTGGTAATCTTTATTAGCAGTGCTTAATAAAACATCTGCGATTTGCTTACCATTTAAAAATGGGAACTTCTGTGCTACTAGTGCGGCCGCACCACTCACCATAGGAGCTGCAACTGAAGTTCCACTTGCTTTGACATAGCCCCAATTGTGTCCTCTGACAGCATAAGCAAAATTAATATTTGCCCCAAAAGCCATTAAGGAATAATTTTCACTTTTTAAAAATACATTGCCATTGGTTTGAGTCCCTTTGGCAGTTATTCTTATTTTATTTCCTTGTTTAAAAACAAGATCGGGGTTTAAAGAGCCAACATTAATAATGGAGCGTAAATTTTCATCATAAGTTGGAACGGCAGCAATTATTTGTGGGCTGATTAATGTTTCATTTCCAGAAGCAAATACAAGCAATGTCTGATTATTACGACTTAGATTATATAAATGCGTTGCGGCACCAACTGTGTTAGCCGCATTTAAAGCCTGTTGCGGAGTTCTTTGTTGGCGTTCAACCCAGCTGTTGCGAGGGAAACCCCAACTAGCATTAATGATTTTCACTCCATTTTTTGTAAAAAAGTCTCCAACAGGACGAGCACGACCACCAGTGGCCTGATAAGAATAAAGCACAGAATCATAAGCCACACCATAGGGCTTAAAGTTGTCAATCTTATTTCCAGCAATAAGAGATGCTACAGCAGTTCCATGCCATGGATCAGATCGATTAGATAGTAGTTCTCCACCTACCTTACCTCTTAAACTAATGTGGTTTTTATTTAAGGGGCTATCTGCAATGCCGACATTTACTCCTTTGCCTGTAATGCCTTGTCTATAAGCTTCATGGGCGTTAATTAAATTCCAAGTTTTAGAGTTTCTTGTGTCATCTGCAAAAACTGCTATCAATGAGAAAGTTGATAGAATAATTAAGAATCGCATTTTATCCCTTTATTAAATTTTGAGAGGATGAATTGTAGAGGCTTTTTACTTAAGGTTTTCATAAAACATTCTTTTATCAATTTTTTTGTATTTTATATTTACTTTAATTATTGGGAATAAAGAGTAATGAGATTTTATGCGTTGGTATCATTTCAACAAAGATTAGCAGTTGCAAGTATAACTGCTATCTTGCCTTTGTGTATTGTGAATGAGTTTAGATTATTAAGCATTTAACCATAAGTTATTAAAGTTCATTAGAATAGAACAGCTTTGAGTGTAGCCCAAATAACAAGCCTTTTGGTAAAACTCATTCGCTTTTTTAAAACCCTTTTGCTTATAAAATTCCCAAGCTTTTTCAAAGCATTCTTTCCCATCTTTACATTCTGTGGTAGCTTCTAAAGAAATAAAAGCAAAGAGTAATAACATAAAGATTTTTTTCATTTTATCTCCTTTTTGATAATTATTTTATAGGTATTGCTAAACAATGTAATCATCGCTTCAATAATGCAGTAACCCTACCCTTTAATCTTTTTGATTTTTAAGATTCTAGTTTTTTATCTGATTCTACTATAAAGAGATTTTTGAAGAAAAGGTTAATGGATAAAACAAAATATCTGAATTGATAGATAAAAACTGCTGTTTGTAGAGAAAATAGTAGAATAAGCAATAGCTATAAGCTTAATTTGCCATGCTGAGATTTGGGCAGCCAATATGATAAAGAAATTTTAAGCAAACACTCAATATTGCATCACAAAATAAGAATCCATAAAGTTTTTGCAAAAGGCACAAATAAAAGATTAAGAAAGTTTATTAAACGCATTGTTGGCAGACTCCCTTTGTATTTAGAAAGCTTATCGCTTATAGAAGCCCAAAAGGTAATTATTGGGCTTAAAAAATGGAAAAAGAACAAAGAGTTAAAGTCTTGAATCTTATATTTAACAAGCTTTTAAAGGCTTTCTAAATAGAATTTTAAAAAGGATAAAAATGGCAAAAAATAGTGATAATCTCATTAAAAAGACTTGTAAAGAACTAGGGCTTACTTATAGAGAGCTAGGGGAGAGAATTGGGTATAGTGAGAGTGCAATTAATAATTCCTCAAGGCAAGAAAACCTTAGTGAGCCACTAAAAAAGGCGATACAACTTTATCTTGAAAATTTAAAACTCAAAGAACAATTACAAGATTTCTATACACTTAAAGCAATTCTCGCTAAATAACACTTTAAAAGTGTTATATTCTTATCAAAAAACATAAATAAAACGAAAAAATCTTGACTTTATACTTTTTATATGTTAAAATTATAACATTAAACACAAATAAAGTGTTTTAAATCCAAAAGATAAGGAAAAAGAGATGAATAAGATTAAAGTAAATCCATATAGAAAGAAAAATGGAGATGTGATGTTATACATTAATGATTATGAAAGAAGAGTTAGCTTTGGAATTATCGATAGAGTTTATACTACAAAGATGACACAGGGGCAAAAAAAATCTTTGGCAAAGATTTAATGAGAAAATACAGAGCGTTGAACCTACAATCGTAGATTTTAAAGAGAAGGGGACACACACTGAAGGTAAGTATAATTTAGATTTTGGAATCACTCTTTATATTACCGATACTGCGAATATTGCAGAACATAATGTTGAAATGGATGGTCTTTATCCCCTATAAACTCCATTAACCTTTAGGGTTATTTTAACTTTCAATTTCACACCACTTAAATCCCTTAAGCCATAAATATCAAGACTTAAGGGAACCAATGAGGGATAAGTAGTCAATATCTCCAAGCCAAGATTTCTTGCTAACTCCAATCACTTATTACTCCCGCCAAGCTTTAGGTATGGCTCACTTCCACAAGAAAGTATTACATAAGAATATTAATAGATTCCTTTAGTGCTTTGCATAAAAAAATGTTTAGAATCCTTATGGATTTTTAAAACTTCCCCTTCTAAGTGGATTCTAACTTTACCCCCTTCTAACCTCAAAGAAAAGACTTCGAAAACAGATTTGGCACTCTGGGAGTTTGGATATACCCTACCATCTAATTGTTGAGTAAGCAATAAACCTAATTGTTTGCAATACTCTTGAAATGCTGAAAAACTAAAATTTCTAAAATATATGGGATAACTTACATATTAAAGCTACTACTTTGATAACAAGAAGTGTGTGTATAAGTATTATGAATATTACAACATCCATTACCTGTTGCTAAAAGTTTCTTACCTAAATTCTTATTTTCCTCAAAAAGATAAATAGGCAATCCTAATTCTAAAAGTAAAATGGCACAAAAAACCACTTACACCACCACCAACAATGATAATCTTAGGGATTATTGAAAACTCCCATAAGACATTATTTTTTTATAACGATTTTGTAAATAATCCTTATCATCTCGTATCTCTTGCAAAGAAGTCAAAAAATACTCTTTAATCTTCTTAGCCGCCATCTCCTTATCCCTATGTGCGCCAATTTTTGGTTCTTCTATAATCGCATCAATCAAGCCTGCTTCTTTAAGGCTTTCTGGAGTAATTTTCATAGATTGTGTCGCACTCTCAATTTTACTAGGATCATTCCACAAAATTGCCGCACAACCCTCAGGCGAAATAACACTAAAGACAGAATATTCCATCATAGCAAGTCTATCCGCAACAGCAATCGCTAACGCTCCACCGCTTCCACCTTCTCCAATAACAATAGAAATTGTTGGTATCTTTAAAACACTAAAATCTTGTAAATTTTTCGCTATAGCTTCACTCTGTCCCCTCTCTTCAGCACCAACACCAGGATAAGCACCTGGAGTATCAATCAACATTAATAGAGGAATATTAAATTTTTCTGCTATTTTTGCAACCCGCAAAGCTTTACGATAACCCTCTGGATTTGGCATACCAAAATTTCTTTGGATTTTATTTTTCGTCCCTCTCCCCTTCTCTTCCCCAATTACCATAACCTTTTGATTATCAATTTTCCCAAGATAACAAACAATAGCATTATCATCACTAAAATGCCTATCGCCGTGAATTTCCATCGAATCTTTTAAAAGCAAATTAATATAATCCATTGTGTAAGGACGATCAGGATGCCGTGCTAGTTGTAACTTCTGGTAATCAGAGAGATTAGAATACACCTTATGTATTTCTTTATCTAAATCCTTTTGTAAAATCTCAATTGCGTGAATATCATTTTTAAGCTGTGCAGTTGTGATACTCTCTTGAAGTGTTTTAATCTTTGTTTCAAATTCCAAATAAGTTGGCAAACTTACACCTTCTTAAAAATAACAACCCCATTAGTTCCGCCAAAACCAAAGGAATTGCTCATAATAGTATTAATATTAGCTTCCCTAGCTATATTAGGTATATAATCCAAATCACATTCTGGATCTTTTTGTAATTGATTAATTGTTGGCGGCAAAATACCCTTTTGCATAGCCATAATGGAAATAACGGCCTCTATACCACCTGCTGCCCCTAAGCAATGCCCTATTTGACCTTTTGTAGAACTTACAAGAGGAACATCACCATTGAAAGCTTTCTTAAGTGCTAAAGTCTCGTATAAGTCATTATATTTTGTGCTAGTTCCATGAGCATTAATATAATCTATCTTAGCATTTGCCATTTTTAGAGCATTACGCATAGCTCGGTAAGCACCCTCTCCCTCTGGAGCTGGAGCTGTGATATGATTAGCATCACCACTCTCACCAAAACCAATTAATTCTGCATAAATCTTAGCTCCTCTTGCCCTTGCCATCTCATATTCTTCTAAAACTAAGGCAGCCGCACCCTCTCCCATAACAAAACCACTTCTTTTAGCATCAAATGGACAAGAAGCAAATTGTGGCTCATCATTCCTATCACAAAGCGCTTTCATAGCAGCAAACCCACCAATGCCAACACCACAAATAGCAGATTCCGCTGCAACTACCAACATTCTATCGGCTTGATTTAGCATAATTGTTTTTGCCGCTTCAATAATGCCGTGTGTCCCGGCTGCACAAGCCGTAACACTTGCCAAGTTTGGACCTTTAAGTGAAAAATCAATAGAAATAAATCCACCCAACATATTTACTAATGCAGAAGGGATAAAAAAAGGGGAAATTCTTTTAGGTCCTTTATCAAAATTAATCACAGAATTTTTTTCAATATTTCCTAAACCACCAATACCCGAAGCAGAAGATATGCCAAAACGTTCTCTATCAATACTACTAGCTAAACCCCCTTGTGAATCAAAAAATTCACTATCTTCCATAGCTTCTTTAGCAGCCTTAATCCCAAGCTGAATAAACCTATCAGCCTTTTTTACTTCTTTAGCATCCATTACACTAACGGGATCAAAATTAGTAATTTCTGCAGCAATTTTCACAGGAAATTCAGAAATATCAAAAGAGGAGATTGTTTTAATTCCACATTTTCCCTCAACAATAGCTTCAAAAGAATCCTCTCTATTTAACCCTAAAGCATTAATCATTCCGATACCTGTAACTACAACGCGTCTCATACCTCTCCCTTAAAAACTTTAATAAAATACTTTTTATAGTATGCCAAAAGACATACTATTTAAATATAATTTAAGATTTTATCTTTTCAATATAAGCCACCACATCGCCTACTGTTGCAATATTCTCCGCATCTTCATCAGGAATTTCAATCTCAAACTTCTCTTCTAATGCCATTACCAATTCAACAACATCTAAAGAATCAGCTCCTAAATCATCAACAAATTTAGATTCTGATTTAACCTCACCTTCATTTACGTTTAATTGTTCTACTACCACAGCTTTTACATCATCAAATATTGCCATATAGCATTCTCCTTAATTTTTTCAATATTTAAAATAAAGAATGTATTGTAGCTAAGTTTTTCTTAAAAAACTTCAAATTTCTACATATACAACCCACCATTAACCTTTAAAACTTCTCCTGTAATATAATTTGCATAATCAGAAAGCAAAAATGCAACCGCTCCTGCTACTTCCTCTCCGCTTCCAAAACATCCCAAGGGAATATTAGCAATATAAGATTGTTGTATCTCTTCTTTAAGTTTATTTGT
This sequence comes from Helicobacter apodemus, assembly GCF_000765745.2. Classification (GTDB taxonomy): domain Bacteria; phylum Campylobacterota; class Campylobacteria; order Campylobacterales; family Helicobacteraceae; genus Helicobacter_D; species Helicobacter_D apodemus. Next base: position 54,826 of record NZ_JRPC02000006.1, on the reverse strand, counting down.
CATATCACTTTGAATAAATCCCGGAGTAACACAATTAAAGCGAATTTTTTTGCTACCACCTTCTTTGGCAAAAGATTTTGTCATAGCTATCATACCACCCTTACTTGCTGCATAATTACATTGCCCTATATTCCCAATCTCACCGATAATAGAAGCAATATTAACAACACTGCCATAGCCCTGCTTACGCATAATTTTAAGTGCCTCTTTACAACCAATAAAACAAGAGAGTAAATTAGCATCTAATACAGCATTAAATTCCTCTACTTTCATACGCATTGAAAGCTTATCATTAGTAATACCTGCATTATTAACTAAATAACCTAACTCCCCATCACTATTAGCAATAAGTGCTAAAGCCTCTATAAATTGTGCTTCATTAGTAGCATCAAAGCAAATAACAGCTGCTTTGCCACCTTGTTTTTCAATTGAATTTTTTAGACTATCTGCAACTTCGGGTTTAGAGCGATAATTAATCCATACTTTTAATCCCATTTGTGCAAGCAATCTTGCAATATCAGCCCCAATCCCTTTACTAGAACCCGTAATTAAAACATTTTTACCATAAAACTTCATAATAATCCTTAAAAATAAAGGTGTATTATACCTAAATTAAGGGGTTACTTCATAATAAATAAAGACTTTAGAAGTAGTTATATCCCTCTTTATATCAAGAATCTTCAATCCCTCAATTAGCAAATTTTCTAACTCACTTAGGGTTTTTACATTCTTATTTGCACATTCTTTTAACAAAATACCCCGATAATATTTCGCATAATGGCTGACCTTTTTTTGGTTTTTTATAAAAATAGGCTCATAGACTAAAAATTTAGGAGGTATTGGGAGGCATTGTTGATAAAATCCTGCCCTTAAATCTAAAATCTCTTTTTCTTTATCTAAAAATTGGAAATATTTTTCTTTATAACTAGCATAAAACTTTTTACTCTCAAATTCCAAAAATCCGATCCCTTGTTTTACATCATAATAAGGAATACAACAATTAGCCCTCAACAAACCAAAAAGATTAGAAAAGATTAAAACTTGCCTATCAATATATTCTTGAGAGTTTAAAGGCAAATTTTCATAATCAAGGGCTCTAAAAGCTACGCCATCATAACGCAAAATAGCCTTCAACAGCGGAGTTTTAAAGATATTTTGCAATAAAGCTATTTCATCTATATTAAGCTTCTTAACTCCTAAGAGTCTCTTTAATTCTTCATCGCTTGCACTTGTTAAAAAAGCATGATAAGAATCTAAAACTTCTTTTAAATTGGGGGTTAAAAAATCCTTATAAAACCCTTTTTTGCTTTGTATTTCTTGTGAATGGGAAGTTCTTTTCTTTTCACTAGGTGAGAATAAAATCCACATTTTGCACCCTTATGCTATAATTTTGGCAAATTCTATCATTAAAGGCTTAAGTTATGCAACATTTATTTAAACTCCGCCCCTACTTTTTAACCCTCTATTTATTGCTTATTGCTGTCTCTCTAGGAGCAGCTTTAGCAAGTGGAGCTTTTGCAACCTCTTCTATTTTTCGTGCTGCAGAAATTGTTAAAAATTTAGAAATCACAACATTTCAATCAGGAGTCCTAATGACTTCTATTTTCATAAAACTTAACGTTCTCTTGAATATTTTAGCCCTCTATATCCTCATTTATGAAATCTTTACTTTAAGTGTCTGTAGAAAAAAAGTTACCCCTTTATTGGGACTTATTAATGTTATTTTGATTTTTCTTTTTACCCTCTATTACACCCCCTTTATCGTAGAAGCACAAAGTTTAGGGGAAGAATCTTTTTATAGTGAAACTTTTGCCACTATGCATCATCAATCTGTTTTAGTCTTTAAAGTCCTTATGGCAAGTTTATTTATACTCTTTATTTATCGCCTTTTAAGAATTATTAATAGCGGTTGCAAAGATAAATAAACACACAATTTCTACAAACTTCCCTTTTGGAAGTAAGCTCAAAAGAAATGGCTTTTGCCTTAGATTTAATCTCTGCTAAATACTTGGATAAATATTCTTGCTTTTGCACTAATACTTCCTCATAAACAATTTGTGATTGGCAAATACTATAAAAAGCAGCTTCAATAGATTCTCCTAAACCAAACTCTTTGACCGCTAAAGCATAAATAGCAAGTTGAAAATCTTTAGATTTTTCATAATTTTTGAGGGTGTCGCATTGTATTTCTTTTTTATATTTATAATCTAAAATCAAAATTTCTTCACCCCTTTTATCAATCCTATCTATCTTCCCATAAAAAGGAATGCCACAAAATTTCATAGAAAACTCCCTCTCAAGGGCTAAAGGTATCCACCCTTCTTGCAATCTTTTTTCCTCTTTTTTGAAAAAGACTTCTAAATATTTTTTAGCTAATTGGCTTAAAAATTTTTCTTGTTGATTTAAAGAAATTTCTAAACTTTCATAAGTTTTTTGAATAACTTGCTGAAAATCCCTTTTTTCTAAAAACTCACTAAAGCCCTCCTGCAAAGCCTTATGAACTTTGCTTCCTATATTAAAAGTCTCTTTTCTCTCTTTGAATCCTTGTATGTAGCGATAATAATACTTCCTTTTACAAGTTAAGAAACACTCCAGACTAGTTGGACTAAATTCAAGCTCTAAAGGCTCTATAATCTCCACTTCTTGATAATTTAACGCCCTCCCACGCAAAAAATATTGCCCAAATGCTAAAACATTACCCTCTAAGACTTGTTTTTGCGAAAATACCCTCTCATCTAATAAAAACCTTGAGGGCTTATCCTCTTGGTTATCAAGAGTTAAAATCCATACCTCTTTAGATCTTTTAAAAAGCTGCGAATAATAATATTTTTGTAAATTCTCCCTATCTACCCTAGTAGGTAACCCAACTTTTTGCCGTATTGTAGTATTTAAAAAAATATCTTTATGGCTTAAAGCGGGAACATTTTCCTCTATAAATTCTGGAATTAAAACATAATTAAACCTTATTCCCCTTGTCTCTAAAATCCCCATTACACTAATTCTACCTCCCCCCACATCATCCAAACTTTCTTGCTCTAACATAAAAAGAAAAGCCACTATTTGATCTTTTGGGGATAAATGATGGAGATATTTTAGCCCACAATAAAATTTCTCTAAAACTTCGTAAAATCTTGTTTTAACTTTTTTATCTTCTTGGGTTTCTTCTTTAAATTCTGCCAAAAAAGTCTCTAAAGATTCTAAGTCTTTAAATTTTTCTAAAGATTCTAATAAAAGCTTAAACAGGGAAGTTTCTGTTATTTTTTTACCCATTGCAAAATTAAAATTCCTTGCTTTATCAAAAAGCTGAAGATATTTAATAAAATCCTCATTGGGTAAAATCACACAAATTTCCTCTGGTGTAATACCCTTAGCTAACCATTTATCAATTTGCATAAAACTAGCCCCAACTTGGGTAATTCTATCTGGGGTTTGTAAAATATGAATCGCCCCTGCTTTATCATCACTATTTTTTTTAAAAAAAACTTTTTCTATTTTTTGAGATTCTAATTTCACCATAACTTCACCAAAATCTAAAGAGAGATTAAAAAGATTTTCATAATACTTTTGATTAAAAACTTGAATATCAAGCTTAAAAAAAACAGGCTTATAAAAAGAAATCTCCTCAAAAACCAACATTTCAAATCGACTTAAAAACCCATCTAAAGCAATTTCAATTTGATGATAATTTTTTAAAAGATCAAAAGTAATTTTAAAATCCTCTAAAAAATATTTATCAAAAAATCCATTAGAATCTAACTTTTGCTTATAGGTTTTAAAAATAGCTTTTAATACTTTCAAGTGATCATCATAAAAGGCATAAATATCAAGTTTCTCTAGCTGTTCTAATACTATACACTCTGCACATAGCTCATCATAAAACTTCAAAAAAAAACTAGAATTTAAAAGAAATTGTGAAAAATTCTTTGCAAACTCTCCAAAACTCTTAGTTTGATTCTCTCTAATGGCTTCATAGAGATAAATAAGGCGTAAAAAATCTGGAATCTTAACTTTATTTTCAACCCTTAAAATAAATTCCAAAAACTCCCCAATACTCTGGGTGCTAGGCAAAAAACCTTGATGATTTTGATAGAAAAATTTAATAGCCCTTGAAGTAGAAAACAAATAAAGGGTTTGAAGACTCACTTATAAAATCCCTTTAATAATTTTTACAACATTTTCTACACTCAATCCAAAATACGCAAAAAGCTCCTCCCCTTTACCACTAGCCCCAAACCTATCTATGCCAATCATCTCATCGGCAAAAGCCCCCCATTCTAAACCTCGACTAGCTTCAAGCACAACCACTTTACCTTGCAATAAAAAATCTTGATAGCTTTTATCTTGCTCCAAAAACAAATCCAAACAAGGCACACTTACGACTTGAACTCCTATATTTTCTTCCTCTAATCTTAAAGCACATTCTAAGGCTAAGCTTACTTCACTACCACTTGCTAAAAGGGTAACTCTAAGAGGTTTTGTAGATTTTTGTTTTACATACGCACCCTTTTTAACCTCCTCTTTATGGACTTTTTCTAAAGTCCTAAGATTCTGTCGGCTTAGCACAAAAGCACAGGGACCCTCAATTTCAAAAGCACATTGCCAAGCTGCGATATTTTCATTAGCATCTGCAGGACGAAAAACCTTTAAATTTGGCATAGCCCTAAAATGGCTTAATTGCTCGATGGGTTGATGGGTTGCACCATCCTCTCCTACGCCTATGCTATCGTGTGTCCAAATATAAAATACTTTACTATTCATAAGAGCCGCTATCCGCACACTAGGGACTAAATAATCACTAAAAACAAAAAAGGTTGCACTAAAGGGTAAAAAAATCCCATAATTAGCTAAACCATTACAAATAGCCCCCATACAATGCTCCCTAATGCCAAAATGAAAATTACGTCCTTTAGGGAAATCACCCATACCCTTTAATTCTGTATTATTAGAAGGTGCTAAATCCGCACTCCCCCCAATAAACCCTTCTAATGACTTCGCAATAGCATTTAAAATCTCTCCATTGCTAGAACGCGTTGCAATACTTCCCCCTTCTTTAAATGTTGGGTAAATAATAGCGTTAAAATCTGGGTTTAATAGCCTCTGTAACAAATCTTTTTTAGGATGGTTAGCATAAATCTCCTGCCATTGTTTATTAGCTAATTCCCCTAATTCTTGAGTATTTCTAAAGCGAATAGCACAAGAAGGAGGGATAAAAAACTTCTCTTTAGGGTTAAATCCTAAGGCTTTTTTGGATTCTTCTATCTCTGCTTCACCTAAGGGTGCTCCGTGAGCTTTATGAGAGCCACAAAGATTAATGGAACCTTTGGCTATTTGTGTTTTAGCGATAATTAAAGAAGGCTTATCACTTAACTTTGCATTATTTAAGGCTAAATCAATGGCTAAAAAATTATGCCCATCAATTTCAAATACTTCCCAACCTTGAGCGGCAAAACGCATTTTAATATCCTCATTAAAAGCTATCTTGCAATCCCCTTCAATCGTAATATTATTACTATCATAAATAACAATCAAATTATTTAATTGATGCAATCCCGCTAAGGAGGCAGCCTCATACGAAATACCCTCTTGTAAATCCCCATCACCACATAAACAATAAACCTTATGAGAAATAAGCTTATCATCTAATAAAAAACTCGCTAATTTCCCCGCCATAGCAAAGCCCACTGCATTAGCAATACCCTGTCCTAGAGGACCTGTAGTAATGTCAATTCCTTGTGTATGTTTATATTCTGGATGACCGGGGGTTTTAGAGCCTATTTTTCTAAAACTCTTTAAATCCTCTAAACTTACATCAAACCCCCATAAGTGTAATAAACTATAAATTAAAGCACTTATATGCCCTCCACTAAAAACTACTCTATCACGATTAATCCATAAAGGATTCTTAGGGCTTAATCGCAGATGATAACCTAAAGTAACAGCAATATCTGCTAATCCCATAGGAGCACCCGGATGCCCACTATTGGCTTCTTGCACCATATCAGCACAAAGGAATCTTAAAGTATTTGCCATTAACTGATATTCATTAATCTCATTTTTATCTAACATTATCTCCCCTCATCTTGAACCTTTAGTAACAAGTTTTGAAATTTTGCTTTTAAAGTCTCATTTTCGCAAAAATCTTATATCTTTTAAAAACTTTGCAATAACCACCTTATTATTCATTAAAAAACAAGTTTTCTTATAATCTACTTTTATTAAGCACTAAATTTAATTCTCTACTTATGCCCTACTTTAAAGCTAATAAGTCCCTATTACAAAATTTGAAAAAATGGATTTTACAATAACAACACTTAATCTATAAAACCTAACTATCACTTAAAAATTTAAGAAAATTGCTGAATTATCTTCAAGAATTCTTTATAAACTTTGTTTAAATCATTGATTTCTTCTAATGTTTCTTGGCTTAATTGGGAATCTTTTTGTAATATTTCTAAACGTTTATAAATATAGCAAAAAAGCTGATAACTAATATCAGGTATTTTATTTAAATCATCACTATTCCCTTTAATCACTGCCTTAGCTGGAATCCCAACAGCCGTAGAGTTTGGAGCAACAGATCGGATAACGACAGAATTTGCACCAATTTTAGAATTAGCCCCAACAACAATATTCCCAAGCACTTTTGCACCTGCTCCAATAATCACAGAATCTTCAATAGTTGGGTGTCTCTTGACTTTCTCTAAACTCACACCACCCAAACTCACCCCTTGATAAATCGTTACTTCATTACCAATTTCAGCAGTCTCTCCAATCACTACCCCAATACCATGATCAATAAACACTCTATGCCCTATCTTACAAGCTGGATGAATATCAACATTAGTAAGCCATTGTGTAATTCCCATTATAACCCTTGCTAAGACTTTAAAACCTTTATTATAAAGACTATGCGCAAAACGATAATGGACTAAAGCTATTAATCCAGGATAATTAAAAAATAATTCTATTTTAGAATTAATAGCAGGATCTTTTTCTAATATTACTTTAAAGTCCTCTTTAATTGTCCCCCATAAAGTCGTAGCATAATTCATAATATAGCCCCCTCACCCTTAAAAACAGTCCGTAAATATCCATTCTCACTAAGCATTACATAAAGTTGCCCTAAAACTTCTTTTTTGGAATCATCAGGTATCTCTTCACTTTCTTCAAGCTTTTGCTTTAATCGTCTCTCAATTTCTTTGGTATCATAATCTAAATCATCTAATACATCTAAAATCGTTTGTGCTTCTAAGAGATTTTCAATGCTATATTCTCCTTTTTCATCAAAAACCACACTTAATTCTGTTGGGTGCGTAAAAAGATTATGTCGCATTCCAAGCACTTCTTGATAAGCCCCAACTAAGAAAAATCCTAAAAAATATTCCTCTTTATTCACATCAATATCGTGTAAGAACAAAGGAGTGTTTTTATTAAATGCAATCTCTCCATCACTATCACAGGTAATATCCCATAAACTTGCACTTCTTGTAGGTCGCTTATTAAGTTTATCAAGTGGAATAACAGGGAAGTTTTGTCCTAAGCCCCAATAATCTGGTAAGCTCTGAAAAAAACTACAATTTAACAAATACCTCTCTTGTACTTGTTCTTGAATCCTAATAATATCACGATGATTTTTATACTTTAAAATTTTAATCACCTTTTTAATAATTAAATGCACTAAAACCTCTGTATTACTCCTATCTTGCAAATCAATATAACCCAAATCAAAAAGTGTTAAAAGAGATTCCATATGCTCTAAACTATCGTGCAAATATTCAATGGCAGTTTTTTCTACAATACTATTGTATAAATCATAAAGCTCTTCAATTAAGGGAGGATTTTTCTCTTTTAAACGCAAAGCTTTTTCATCATATTCTTGTGAAAAAAGCTCTAAAACAGGACTAATAAGCACTGCGTGATTAGCACAAACATAGCGTCCAGATTCGATGAAAATATCCGGCTCGGGCTCTTTTTTGTTTTTAGCGATTTCTTTAAGTGTGAAAACAACATCACCGCTAAATTCTGCTAAAGTATAGTTGCGGTTTTGGTGATTTTCATATTGTGTATATTCTACAGCTAATCCTCCGCCAATATTCACATATCTTAGATTCTTAGCCCCCATTTTTCGCAATTCTGCATAAATATTCCCAGACTCCCTTAAAGCTTTCTTTAAAGGTGAAATATCGCTAATTTGGCTCCCAATATGGAAATGAATCATCATAAATTGTTCTAAAAGATGATTTTTTTTAAGCAAATCAATAGCTTCTACAAGTTCTGTTGCACTCAAACCAAATTTAGAATGGAATCCTCCGCTTTTCGCCCAAGCTCCAGCCCCTGTGCTATGAAGTCTTATTCTCAATCCAATCTTTGGGTAAGGCTTCCCCATAGTCTTTGCTACTTCAATAATGGTTTCAAGCTCATTTAATCCCTCAATGGTTAAGGTAATATCGTGTCCCATTTTTGCAGCAATAAAACCTAAAGAAATCATTTCTTTATCCTTAAATCCATTAACCGTAATAGGAGCATTAGCATTAGTATATGCCATAGCAATAATAAGCTCTGATTTACTTCCAGCTTCTAACCCATAGCAACGTTTTTGCGTTAATTCCATTAAGGGTAAAATAAAATTAGGATAATGATTAACTTTAATAGGGAATACAGCCTTAAACTCCCCTTTGTAATGATTTTCTTTAATAGAATCTTCAAAACTCTGAAAAATCTTTTCGATTTGTTTTTTTATCAAATGGGGAAAGCGGATAAGCAAAGGACCCCTATATCCATCCTCTCTAGCCTTCTTTACAATTTCAATAAGTGCAGGACTATTTTTATAATTCACTTTAACACGACCATCTTCAATAAAAAAATCATCATTTGCCCAATATTGAATACCATAATCAACCATAACTATACCTCAAATTCAAAATATGGAAATATTGTAACATAATTCCTAAAGGTTATTAATTTCATCTTTAAATATTGTTTAATTGTTGTTTAACTTTATTTTACTATCATCTAAAAACACATTTTTTTGAAACGCAAAAATGCCAAAATATTAATAAAAATTTCTCTCAAGGATACATAAATGAAAACTACTACTTACTTCATTTATTTTGATAGCTACTTTATCTAGCTTTTCTCTAGCACATCCACATAATCATTCCCATTCATCTGTGGAAATGTCCCATAATACACATAATATTGCAACAAATATTATAGCTTCTATGCATAAACCTATTGATGGAAAATGACCCTATAAAGAGCGGAAATGTCAATAAAGACTTTTTAGCTAATATGATACCTCATCATCAAGGTGCAGTTGTAGCCTCAGAGCAGATTTTAAAAATCACTAAAGATGTAGACATTATAAAAATTGCTAGGGATATTATTAAAGAACAAAATAGAGAAATAGCAAAAATGCAAAAACTTTTAAAAGGAATGGAATAAATTCCTATTCCTTATCTAAGCAGTAATATTAAACCCCTCTTGTGTATTAGAATTACGTTCATTATTTCCTACCCCATTTTGAGCATTTTGTGTATCCATTGAACGATTATTTGCATCGTCTCTAGCTTGTCGTGTATTTTCTGATTTCTGCGTATTTAAAGTATTACTATCTTGATTGGTTGAACTATAATCATTATAAGCACCATAAGAACCCACACTACTTACATTCATAATTACTTCCTTATTCTTAAAAATTTTAGAATCTATTTGTATCTCAAAACTCCTTAAAACAATATTATTTTATTAAAGACTATAAGGCATAAAGAATAGCAAGCTTCTAAGGATTAAATCATAAAATTTTAAGGCTTAATTTTTATTTTTTATCAAGCCTTTGCTATACTAAAAAAATTTTACAAATCTAAATACTATTTAAGGAATATTAATGCAAGAAACTATTGATTTAATCGCACAATATGGCTATATCCTCTTATTTTTATACTCCTTAGGGGGTGGTTTTGTTGCCTTAGTAGGTGCAAGCGTATTAAGTTATGCAGACAAGATGGATTTAACATTAACTTTAATCATAGCAAGTATAGCAAACTTTTTAGGAGATATTGCACTTTTTTATCTTGCACGTTATCAAAAACAAAGCATTATGCCCTATTTTGCAAAACACCGCAGAAAACTTGCTTTAGTGCATTTGTTAATGAAAAAATATGGCTCGTGGATTTTAATCATTAAAAAATATATTTATGGACTTAAAACCCTCGTTCCACTAGGAGTAGCTCTAACCAATTATCCTTTAGCGAAATTTATATTTTATAATGCCATAGGTTCCATAATTTGGAGTGTTAGTATCGGAGTTTGTGGATATTTCTTAGGAGAAATTCTCATTAAAACCTTTGATACTCTCTCTAATTATCCTTATATTGCACCTTTATTTATAATCCTCTTATTTGGGGGCTTATGGCTATGGCTTAGTAAAGTAAGTAAAAAATGGGGACAACAATGAATCTAAACGAATGTATGAAAAATCAAGTCCTTATTCTTGATGGAGCAATGGGGACAGAAATACAAAAAAAATCTATATCTACTTGGGGGGTAAATACCAAAGGAGAAAGCCTCAATGGATGCAGCGAAGCCTTAAACCTTTATGCTCCCTCTATTATTCAAGAAATCCATACAAGTTATTTGCAAGCAGGTGCAAATATCCTAAAGACAAACACTTTTGGAGTTATGCCTTGGGTTTTAGCAGAGTATGGACTAGAGGATAGGGCTAAAGAGATAGCAAAATTAGGAGTCCAACTAGCTAAAGAATGTATCTCTACCCATACAACATTACCTCATCAAAAAAATGCACTTTTTATAGCTGCTTCCTTGGGTCCTGGGACTAAACTCCCTAGCTTAGGGCATATTACTTATGATGAGATGTTTTTGGGTTATTGTGAATGTGTGCAAGGATTTAAAGAAGCAAAAGCTGATATTATTCTCCTAGAAACTGCACAAGATCCCCTTCAAATTAAAGCAGCTATCAATGCTTGTCAAAATATCGCAAAAGAGATTCCTATTATGGTTTCAGCCACTATTGAAACCAATGGTGCTATGTTAATAGGAACAGATATTGTAACACTCTTTTCTATTTTAGAACCCTTTGATATATTATCTTTAGGGATTAATTGCGGTTTGGGTCCTGATTTAGCTAAAAAACATTTATTAGCCCTTAGTCAGGTTTCTAAGTTTCCTATTTCTATCCACACCAATGCTGGTTTGCCCCAAAACAGAGGGGGAATTACTTATTATCCAATGGAGGCAGAGGAATTTAGTGAGATTCAAAAAGATTTTTTAAATATTAATGGAGTATCTTTACTAGGGGGATGTTGTGGAACTACTCCTAAACACATAAGACTTTTAGCGGAAAAGACTAGAGGCAAAACCCCTCTTCCACCTAAAGCCAATTACCAACCAAGCATTACCTCACTTTTTAATACCTACCCTCTTAAACAAACTCCATCTCCCCTGCTCATTGGAGAACGTTCCAATGCAACAGGCTCTAAGGCTTTTAGAGAAATTCTTTTAAAAGAGAGCTATGAGATGGCTTTAAGTGTAGGGACAGAGCAAGTAAGAAGTGGGGCTCATTGCCTTGATGTAAGCGTCGCTTTTGCTGGAAGAGATGAGAGTAAAGATATGCAAGAGCTTATTAGCCGATATTGCACCAAAATCCCTCTACCCCTAATGCCAGATTCCACACAGATTAAAGCTTTAGAAACCGCTTTAAAACTCATTGGTGGGAGATGTATTATTAATTCTGCTAACTTAGAAGATGGGATAGAAAAATTTGATACCATCGCACAATTAGCTAAGAAATTTGGCTCTGCATTAGTCTGCTTAACAATTGATGAAAAAGGAATGTGTAAAGATTCTAAAAGCAAGATTGAATGCGCTAAAAGGATGATGGATAGGGCTATTACTATCCACAACTTAAGGGAAGAAGATATTATTTTTGACCCCCTTACTTTCACCATAGGAAGTGGTGATGAGGAATATTTTGATGCGGGCATTCAAACACTCAATGCCATTTTAGAAATTAATAAGCTCTATCCTAAGGCAGGAACTATCCTTGGGCTTTCTAATATTTCTTTTGGTTTAAGTAAAGAGGGGAGAATCTGTTTAAACTCTGTTTTCTTACATCACGCATTAAAAAATGGTTTAAGTGCTGCTATCGTCAATGTTTCTCATCTCATAGCCTATAATCAATTAGAACAAAAAGATAAAGAAATATGTGAAAATTTAATTTTTAATACCCAAAAAACTTCCCAACCCCTTTATGACTTCATTAAACACTTTGAAAATAAGAATAATCTCAATGTAAGGGCAAAAAACAATGATTCCCACCTTAGCACACAAGAAAAAATAGCAAAATATCTTATTAGTGGGGATTTAAAAGCAATGCTAGAACTCTTACCCCAAGCTAAAGAAGAAATTAATCCAGAAATTATTGTCAATGAAATTCTTATTGATGCTATGAAAATTGTTGGGGAAAAGTTTGGTGCAGGAGAGATGCAACTTCCCTTTGTCTTGCAAAGTGCAGAAGTTATGAAAAAAAGCGTGGATTATCTCAATGAATTTTTACCTAAAAAAACAAGCTCTCACAAAACCACCATTGTTATAGGCACGGTTAAAGGTGATGTGCATGATGTAGGAAAGAATCTTGTAGATATTATTTTAAGTAATAATGGTTTTCATGTGATTAATATAGGTATTAAAGCAGAATTAGAAAAATTCTTAGAAGTGCTAAACACGCAAAAGGTAGATTGCATAGGAATGAGTGGGCTACTTGTAAAATCTACACTTGTTATGAAAGAAAACTTAGAGGAGCTTAAAAGACTAGGAATCAAAATCCCCATTATGCTAGGTGGAGCAGCTTTAAATCAAGCTTTTGTCGATGAATATTGTCGCCCTAATTATGAAGGTATTATTTTTTATTGTAAAGACGCCTTTGATAGTGTTGCGGCAATGCAAATTATCCAAAGCAGAAATTTTAGCGATTTAACTCTACCTAGCCAAAAAAATGCTAAAAAAGATTCCAAACTTCAAAAAAGACTCGCTAAAAAGCAAGAAAGTAAAGAAGTAGAAAGGGTTATAAAACCTCTAAAATGTGAATTAACTTTCCAATACCAAACATATTCTCCTCCCTTTTTTGGTGAAAAAAATCTCAAACTCAACCTTCAAGAAATTAATGAAGTCTTTGGATTTTTAAACAAAGATTTATTGTTTAAGCACCGATGGGGATACAACAAACTACCCAAAGAGGAATACCTACACCTTAAGCAAAAAGAATTAGAACCTATGTTACAATCCCTTAAAGAAGAGTTTTTAGAAAAAAAGATTTTTGAACCCATTGTACTTTATGGATATTTTTATACCCGCACCAAAGAGCCTTTACAAAAAGAAGATGGGCTTATTTTAGAATTAAGTCAAGAAAAAGATTTTTCTACTTTTCAATCCTTTCTTTTTCCCCGCTCTTGCAAAAAACCTTATTTATGCCTTGGGGATTATTTCAACCCTCAAGGAGATATTTGTGCCTTACATTTAGTCTCAAGTGGGCTAAATTTCGCTCCCTTTGAAGATCAGCTTTATAAAGATTCCAAATACCACAAATATTATCTCACCCACGCTTTAGGGATGGATTTAGCAGAGGCTTTAGCAGATTTTATTCACGCTAGGGTAAGGAGAGAATTAGGATTAGGCATAAAAGAGGGACAAAGATATTCTTTTGGCTATCCCGCTTGTCCCGATTTAGCTTTAAGTAAAGGGCTTTTTAATCTCTTAAAACCAGAAAAATTAGGCATAACACTTACCCAAACTTACCAAATGACTCCAGAGGCTACAACTTCAGCCCTAATAGTGCCTCACAAAGAGGCAAAATATTTTTCAATTTAAAAGGATAAAAAATGTTTAACAAACTCAATACAGAAGAACAAAGGGTTATTTTACATAAAGGCACAGAAGCACCTTTTAGCGGAAAATACGAAAACTTTTTTGAAAAGGGTATTTATGTCTGCAAACAATGTGGAAATGAGCTTTATTCTTCAGAAAGCAAATTCCATTCAGGCTGTGGCTGGCCTAGTTTTGATGACTGCATACAAAATGCTATCAAAGAACAATTAGATGCCGATGGCAGGAGGGTAGAGATAGTTTGCGCAAAATGTGGCGGACATTTAGGACATATTTTCAAAGGGGAAGGCTTTACGCCAAAAAACACGAGGCATTGTGTAAATTCAATTTCGTTAGATTTCAGAAAAAATTAGTTTTTGTAAGAGAAATTTTGCTAAAATCGGGAATAAGAATTCAGCTTTATTAAACTTTAAGGAAAATATGGAAGAGTTATTCATACAATGGCTACATGAATATGGCTATGTTATCTTATTTATTTGGAGCACATTAGAGGGCGAATTAGGTCTTATAATGGCAGGGATTATGTCTCATACAGGACATATGTCCCTACCTATTGCAATCTTTGTAGCAGGACTTGGCGGATTTGTAGGCGATCAAGTTTATTTCTACATTGGTCGCTATAATAAACCTCTAATCTACAATAAATTAAAAACCCAAAGACGAAAATTTGCACTTGCACACCTGCTTTTGCAACGTTATGGTTGGCCTATTATTTTTATTCAACGCTATTTATATGGTATGAGAACTGTTATTCCTATGAGTATTGGAATTACACGTTATAGTGCAAAAACTTTTGCCCTTATTAATTTTATTAGTGCTATTATTTGGGCAACTATTACGATTTTATTAGCTTATTTCTTTGGAGAGGAGCTATTACAACTGGTAGAATATGGAAAGGAGCATTATTATATTGCTATTCCTTTTGCCATTATGCTAGGTGGAGGAATTTACTATTATCTGCATAGAGTTACACAAAAAGCTGGAAAAAAATATTTAGGAGAAACCAAATGAAAATTTCAAATAGTCATCAAAAAGGCGAAGTAAAAATACTTTTTATTAAAGATAAGAAAATCTCCCAACTTACCAAAACGCAAAAGGATACCCTATCCCTTTTAGGATTTGAAGGAATTGGAAACATCTTTATTCCAGAGAATAAGACTTTTGTTATTGGTATTGACAAATCTCTACAAGACTTCCCAAATACCTTAAGAGATTCCTTAGCACAAGCTATAATGAGCCTTAAAAAACTCAAAATTAAATCCATAAGCTTAGAAGCACAAAGTTTGCAAGAAATCAAAGAAATTTGCGAGGGAATCTTGCTTGGCAATTATACTTTTGACACCTTTAAGAATGAAAAAAACAAAAGCAATCTAAAAGAGGTTTATATCCACGCACCAACATTAGATAAAAAAGCCGTTGATTCACTCATAGCACAAATACAAATCATTGCTAATAGTGTCAATACCACAAGGGAACTTATCAATACTCCACCTATGGAAGCTACCCCTGAATATATAGTCAATTTTGTAAAAAACCTATCTAAAGAAATCGGATTTGAATGCAAAGTGCATAATACACAGTTTTTAGAAAAGGAAAAAATGGGAGCTTTCTTAGCAGTCTCTAAGGCAAGTTGCCATAACCCTTATTTAGTGCATTTAACTTATAAACCCAAAACTTCAAAAAAATCTAATCTCAAGAAATTTGTATTTGTTGGGAAAGGCTTAACCTATGATTGTGGGGGATTAAGCTTAAAACCTAGCGATTATATGACAACAATGAAAGCAGATAAAAGTGGAGCTTGTGCGGTTATTGGCATTGTAGATTCCCTAGCAAGACTTGGGATAGAGGCTGAAATACACGGGATTTTAGGATTAACCGAAAATATGATTGGGGGGAATGCCTATAAACCCGATGATATTTTAATTGCACGAAACGGCAAAAGTATTGAAGTTAGGAATACTGATGCAGAGGGTCGTTTAGTATTAGCCGATTGTCTTAGCTATGCAAGTGATTTAAAGCCTGACTTTTTGATAGATTTAGCTACACTTACGGGAGCTTGCGTTGTAGCTTTGGGTGATTATACAATGGGGATTATGGGATATAACCCAAAACTCAAAGAGGATTTTTTAAAAATAGCCTCTAGTGCTGGAGAATTAGGAGGTATTCTTCCTTTTAATCCTTACTTAAAAAAGCTTTATAAATCTGAAGTAGCGGATCTTTGTAATATCCCATCAAGTCGTTATGGAAGTGCCATAACTGCAGGAATGTTCTTAGGAGAATTTGTCGCAGAATCTTTATTACAAAAATGGTTACACTTAGATATTGCTGGACCTGCTTATGTAGAAAAATCTTGGGGGGTCAATCCCTTTGGTGCAACCGGTGCTGGAGTGAGAGCTTGCATAGAATTTGTTAAACAAAAGGCATAATATGGGCTTATCTATTGGGATTGTGGGCTTACCTAATGTAGGAAAATCCACCACCTTTAACGCATTAACCAAAACCCAAAACGCACAAGCGGCTAATTATCCTTTTTGCACCATTGAACCTAACAAAGCAATTGTTCCTGTTCCCGATGAGAGATTAGCAGAATTAGCAAAGATTGTTAATCCCCAAAAGATTCAACACTCTGTTATTGAATTTGTAGATATTGCTGGGCTTGTTAAAGGTGCAAGCAAAGGGGAGGGATTAGGCAATCAATTTCTTGGCAATATTAAAGAAACTGAAGTCATCTTGCATATTGTGCGTTGCTTTGTAGATTCTAATGTTACACATATTGAAGGCAATATCAACCCTTTACGCGATATAGAAGTTATTGAAACAGAATTACTCTTAGCGGATATGCAAACGCTTGAAAAAAGAATCGAAAAATTAATAAGAAACGCTAAAAGCGGGAATGATAAAAAAGCAAAACTAGATTTACAAATTGCTCAATCTTTACTCAAACATATTCAAGAGGGAAATGCTGTAAGGGATTTTCAAGAAAAGTCTAATGAATCCTTTATAAATTTAGATAAAGAGCTTAGATTCTTAACCAATAAAACCATTATTTATGGAGCAAATGTCGATGAAGAGGGATTAAGAGAAGATAATGAGTTTTTTAATAGCCTTAGAGACTACGCTAAAAAAACAAATTCTGAAGTTATCAAAATCTGCTCTAAAATAGAAGAAGAACTCGTAGGATTAACACAAGAGGAGCAAAAAGAATTTTTGCAAGAATTAGGCATTAAAGAAAGCGGGCTTGATAGCATTATTCGCCTAGGCTTTGAAAAACTAGGTTTAATTAGCTATTTTACCGCAGGGGTAAAAGAAGTGCGTTCTTGGACTATCCATAAAGGCGATAAAGCCCCTATAGCAGCAGGTGTAATACATCAAGACTTTGAAAAGGGCTTTATCAAAGCAGAAGTGATTGCTTATGAGGATTTTATACAATATGGGGGAGAAGCTAAAGCAAAAGAAGCAGGAGCAATGCGGGCAGAGGGAAAAGATTATATTGTAAAAGATGGCGATATTATACATTTTAGGTTTAATGTTTCAAAATAAGCTTCTATAAACAAAACTTATTAAAATCTACTTAGCATAAATTTTCAATACCCAAAAAAGAAATTTTTCACTCTTTTTGTTTATATCTTATAAAGATCATTCCTTAAATCTTTTATTAATTGGATGATTTGCAAGTTTGGTTTCAAGACACTTTCTTAATTTTTAATATTGATGCCTACAAGCTCAAACATTTAAACCCCTACAATTCCTCTTATATGACTTCTTATTCTTTAAAACCAAGTAAAGATTGAATATTTTGTTGGTGCATTTTTATGAATGCACTTTCTTTACAAAGATTTTCAAATTTTTCTTGAAAATCTTTTAAGAAATTATTAGGGATACAAAAATTTCTAATCTCCCTCTCCCCTATTCTCTCATTATTATCTTGATAAATCTCACTTAAAGATTTCCTTCCTTCTTTAGAGATGAAGTATAAATATAAAGCTTTGGCAATAGCATAATCTCTTAATCGTAAAACCAAAATCCCAGCATTAGCAATCACAATTTTATCCTTAATCTCCTCACCTATAATCGCTACCTTTGGATTCACTCCACGAATAGCTAATAAAATATCATAAGGGCATAAACGAATATCTTGTATCTTTTTAGAACTTGTTTTGAGGCTATATTCACCAAAAGTATTGGTAAAACCATAATCTTCAAAATCTTTTATTCCCATATCATAACATTCTATTAAATCTTTATTATCTTTTGTATCAATTCTTTGTCCCCTAAAGCAAGCCTTCAAATACTCTTTAAGTTTTACTCTGTTATCCATCAAAGTATCTTGCATATAAAAAGAGGGTTTTAAATAACTTTCATTGAGCAACTCATAGCTCACTAATTGGGAATAAGTTCCGTTTTGTTTAGAAAAATATAAATCTAAAATCTCCTCTTTATTAATAATTCTATTATACTTACCCTCTTTTAAACAAAAACTTTTAAAATCCATAAAAAGAACTTTTTTATTCTCTTTAGATAATACTAATAAACAAAATTCTCCCATTTGGTGAGGAAAAATATTTTTGGGTAACTCCATAACACACTCTAATAATCGACTGCTTATTAAATATTTACAAAATTTCTTACCTAAATCTTTATATAACAAGACAGAGCGAATAATAAAAATTGCTTTTGTTTTAAAATGTGCTAAAGAATGTGCTAAAAATGGTATTTCAGGAGCTATTTTGGAATAATTGTCTAAGAATATAAATCGTAAATCCTCTTTAAAATTAGGCAGATTTTGCCGAGTTAAAGGAGGGTGGCAAAAGATTTTATCAAAGGTTTTACTATCTTTTGAAAAAGAAATATCTAAAACATCGACAACTTGAAAATGAGATTCCCTAACCCCCGCTAAAGACGCAAGAATCTTTGCAATGCCAATAAGCTCCTCATTAATATCTTCACCATAAATAATACAATCCTTCCCCCACTCTTTTAAGGAAAATATCCAACTCCCCATACCACAACAAGGATTATAAATACTCTCTCCTTTTTTAATCTCTAAAAGTTCTAAAATAAGAGTGTTAATCTCAATAGGGGTAACATAATCATAAAATTTCAAAATAGTTTTTTGTAGAGCAATAGCTTGTATAAATTTCTCAATATTTTCTAAAGAAACTCGGAGATCCCCCAAACTTCGTAAGATTTTTTTCCAATTTAGTTTTTCATCAATTAAAATTGGTTCTATATTTAGAGATTGTAAATATCGATAAAAGGATTTTGGTATTTGCCTCTCTTTTACACTAAGCAGCTTATCTTTAAAACTTATATTTTGATGGACTAATAAAAATTGCAAAATGATTTTTAAAGATTCTAAATTATCTTTAGAATATCTTTGAATATATTGAAAATTTTGCAACAATTCTTTCATTAATCTCCCTCTTTTCATCTCTACTTTTAAGGAATATAAAGTAAAATTATAACAAATTTCTCCTAATGTAAGCAGAATAATGCTCCTTTAAAGATTCTAAAGTTTTTAGAAATTTTCCTTAAATTCAATTTGTATTTATAAAAATTTTTATACAATCTTACATATTCCATCTTAAAACACTAAGAGTTATTCTAACTATGACTAATACTTGCTTGATAGAAGATTTTATTAACAAATTAAAAAATAGCCAAAAATGCTTCACCTATGAATTTTCAACACCTTCTAGCTTCTCATTAGAGAGCTTTTATGATTTTAGCGACTCCTTACTCCAACAACTTGATGCCTTTGTTTGCACAGATTCCCCATTAGCCAAACTTAAACATAGTGCAACCTTAGCAAGTCTTAAATTGCAAAATACTTTCAAAATCCCAAGTATTACAACAATGTCTATGCGAGATAGGAATACGCTCTCTTTACAAAGTGAGCTTATTGGAATGAATAGCTTAGATTTACGCCTTGTTTTAGCCCTTACAGGAGATCCTTTAAGGCTTGGCAACCAAACACAGGCTAAAGGGGTTTTTGAAGGTAATAGCAACTTATTGCTTAAAATCATAAAACAACTCAACCAAGCAAAAGATATTAACAATCAAAACATTAGTGGAAAATGTAAAAGAATCTATCCCTTTAGTGTCTTAAATGCCTATCCCAACAAAAAAGAAACCTCCTATAAAAAAATGAAAGAAAAAATACAAAATGGAGCAGAAGCGATTTTCACACAACCCATTTATGATTTACAAATCGCTAAAGAACTTATAAGCTGGAATAAAGAAATCAACCAAGAGTGCAAAACACAATCTGTTTTAGTGCTTGGCTTTTTCCCTATCACTTCTTATAAAACCGCTTTATTTTTACACAATAAACTACCTGGTGTCTATGTCCCACAAGATTGGCTTGATGCCTTAGAAAAAGCCCATAATAATGAAGCAGCCATTGGGTTAGCAAAAAGTAAAAATTTTTTTGAAAAACTTCGGTGTTTTTACCAAAAAATTCATTTTATGAGTGCTAATAAACCTAAACTCATTGAAAATATTTTATGCTAAAATCCCAAAATAATTTATAAGTAGAATAGTATAAATGGTTGATCGTCCTTTATTTTTCTTTAGTGCAAGTTTAATCACTATTAGCATTTTATTTTCTTATTCGCTCTCTACCTTTGCTACTTTATATTATGAATATAATGAATTTCATTTTATGATTCGTCAATGTATTGCTGGAGTTTTAGGTATTTTGCTAATGTGGGGAATCTCTAAATGTAATCCTGGTTCTTTTATTTTAAAATTTGGATTTTTATTATTTTTTGGTGGAATTTTTTTAATGTTTATTATGCATTTCCTCCCCGAAAGTCTCGCAACAAGTGCTGGAGGAGCAAAAAGATGGATTAGGCTGCCTTTCTTTTCCTTAGCTCCTGTAGAATTTTTTAAAATTGGTTTTGTAGTTTTTTTAGCTTGGAGTTTCTCACGGAGATTTTCTTTAGAGGAGCAAAAAGATTTAAAAGAGGAATTTATTACTTTCTTACCCTACACCTTAGTCTTTTTAATCGCTGTTTATCTCATCGCCATTTTACAAAATGACTTAGGACAAATTGTCTTACTTGGCACAACTCTAGCCTTAATGATGATTTTTGCAGGATCTTCTTTTAAACTTTTCTTGTATCTACTAAGTTTTACTTTCACACTCTTTATCATTGTAATTGTTACAAGTGCTCACCGCATTATGAGAATAAAAGCTTGGTGGGCTGGAGCACAAGATTTAATCCTCTCATTTTTTCCTCCAAGCATTGCTAACTCTTTACGCATTGAAAACCTCCCTGAACCTTATCAAGTGCAACACTCCTTAAATGCCATTGCTAATGGGGGTATTTTAGGAGAAGGCTTAGGCAATGGACTTATTAAACTTGGTTTTTTAAGTGAAGTGCATACCGATGTTATTTTAGCAGGCATCACAGAAGAAATAGGATTTTTAGGATTATTTTGCATAAGTCTGCTTTTTTTAAGCCTTATTTTTAGGATTCTAAAAATCGCTAATCGCTGTGAAAACACTATTTATTACCTTTTTTGTTCAGGAGTTGCCATTATTTTGGGTTTTTCTTTTTTGATTAATGTTTTTGGTATTTCTGGGCTTATCCCCATAAAAGGCATTGCCGTCCCCTTTTTAAGCTATGGAGGAAGTGCTATCTTAAGCTCTAGCATTATGATTGGTATGGTTTTATCTATTAGCAAAAAGGCAAAAATATCCTAATTTTAGGAGAGTTTGATTATAATACCAAATCCCATACAACAAAGAGAGAGAATGAAAGATACGAAAGCCCTAAATATTCCTACATTAAGCGGAAATCTTTGCAACCAAAACCTACTCCAAGCAGCACAACAATTCCAAACCCCGCTTTTTGTTTATGATTTTAACCAAATAGCACAAAAATACGAACAACTAAAACTAGCCTTTGGGGGGAGAAAAATGCTTATTTGCTATGCTCTAAAGGCAAATTCTAACTTGAGCGTTATTAAAAAACTCGCTACTTTAGAAAGTGGTGCAGATTGTGTTTCTTTAGGAGAAATTAAACGTTCCATTATTGCTGGAATCCCTGCTTATAAGATTATTTATAGTGGCGTTGGAAAGCAAGATTATGAAATACAAGAAGCTTTAAAAATTGGCATTTTATTTATTAATATCGAAAGCAAAGAGGAACTTTTAAGGATTGAAAAAATCGCTAAAACTATGAATATAAATGCTAGAATTTCCATCCGTGTTAATCCAGATATTAACGCCCAAACACACCCCTATATCTCCACGGGCTTAAAAGAAAATAAATTTGGCGTTAGCATTGAGGAGGCAAAATCACTCTATTTATACGCACATAATTCTAAAGTCCTAGAACCCATTGGGATTCACTTCCATATAGGTAGTCAATTAACCAAACTTACCCCCATTGAAGAATCAGCACAAAAAATCGCCTCTTTAGCACATAGCTTATTAGCTTTAAAAATCAATCTAAAGTTTTTTGATATTGGAGGCGGTATTGGAATTACTTATAATGATGAAACCGCTATTAACCCTTATGATTACGCACAAGCTATTTTAGAAACCCTAAGAGGGCTTGATATGACTATTATTTGTGAGCCAGGCAGATTTATTGTAGGTAATAGTGGAGTATTTTTAACCAAAGTTTTATTAGAAAAAGAAAATCAAGACAAACGTTTTATTATCGTTGATGGAGCTATGAATGATTTAATTCGCCCAAGCCTTTATAATGCTTACCATCAAATTATCCCACTAAAAGATACAAAAGCTCATCAAAGTCTTGCAGATGTTGTAGGACCTATTTGCGAAAGCGGTGATTACTTAGGAAAAAACATTGCTCTACCCAAGCTAGAAAGAGGAGATATTTTAGCAATTCTTAGCGTGGGAGCTTATGGATTTAGTATGTCAAGTAATTATAATACACGTACAAAATGTGCAGAAGTTGCTATTGAAGATGGAAAATTACGACTTATCCGCAAAAGAGAAAGTTTTGAAGATTTAATTGCTTTAGAGAAGGATTATTTATAGGAGTTTTAATGAAATTAGAAGCTTTTAGAAAAGAAATTGATACCATTGATGATAATATTTTAGAGCTTTTAGAAAGACGCATGGAAATTGTAAAACATATTGGAAAGTTAAAAGCCCAAAGCAATACTCCTATTTATCGCCCAGAAAGGGAACAAAAAATTATCCAACGATTACTTGCAAAAAACCCCCATTATTTAAACAAAAATGCCATTGAATCCATTTATTTAGAAATTTTTGCGGTAAGTAGGAATCTTGAACTTCCAGAGAGAATAGCTTATCTTGGTCCCCTTGGAAGTTATACACACCAAGCTGCTGAAAGCCGCTTTGGAGGAGTGTGTGAGTATCTCCCTTATAACACCATACAAACAACCCTTAAAAGCGTTGAACAAGGTTGCGCAAACTATGCCGTAATCCCGATTGAAAATAACCAAAATGGCATAGTTGGGGAAACTCTTGATTTGCTAAAAAGCACTCCTTTAAAAATTGTCGCTGAAGTCTATATGCCAATCCATCATTGTTTTGCTACTTCTTCTCAAAACATTCAAGAGATTAAAAGAATCTACTCTAAAGATATTGCCTTTGGGCAATGCTCCCATTTCTTAAGCGAAAGAAGCTTAGATCACATCCAAAAAATACCTGTAGATTCTACAGCTAGAGCTGCTCAACTTACTGCAGAGGACTCTCAATCGGCTTGTATATGCTCACATATTGGGGCTAAACTCTATAAAGTGCCAATTTTATTTGAAAACATAGAAAATAATGCTAACAACCAAACCCGCTTTATTATCATTAGTAATTTTAAAAATCAATCCTGTGGTAGAGATAAAACTTCTATTTTTGCAAATCTAGTAAATACCAATAAACCCGGGGTATTATATCACTTACTACGAGATATTAAAAAGCTTAATATTAATATAACTTCCATACAATCGCGCCCTGCACATTCCAATGGCAATTTTAGCTATTGTTTTTTTATTGATGTTGATGGACATATTGATGATGATAATATTCACCAACTCTTTGAAATTTATCCCCAAGAATTAAAATGGCTTGGAAGTTATTTGAAAAACTAAATTTGCTTGAAAATTCTATTAAAAAAATACTATAATTGCTTCTTTAAACTCAAAAGGAGAACCTAAATGGCAGAAGAAGAAAAAGAATCTAAATTAGCAGCCTTAAAACAAAATAAAATGATTCTCTTTGCTATTATTGGTGTTGCAGTATTACTCTTAGTTATTTTAATTGTAGTAGCCATCTTAATCTTTAGCGGTGATGATGAGCCACAAGCCAATGAACCTATCCAACCAACACAACAAAGTGCAGCAAGTAAAGGAAGTATGGCAAACCCAAATAGCAGTCTTTTAAGTGTAGGTCCTATGTATCCCCTCAAGCAATTTATTATCAATTTAATGTCTACAGGAAGTGGCAAACGTTACTTAAAAACCTCTATTGTTTTAGAATTAAGTGTGGCTCCCTTACAACAAGAAGTTGATACAAAAAATGATGTTATACGTGATGTAATTATTACGATTTTAAGCTCTAAAACCCTCGAAGAAGTTCAAACGACAAGAGGCAAACAAAAACTTAAAGAAGAAATTATCGAAAGAATCAACGAATTTTTAGTGGATGGTAGAATCTCTAATTTATTCTTTACTGAATTTGTGGTGCAATAATATTTGGTAGAAATTGGCATTGATTTAATTGCTATTAAAAGGATTGAGTTATTCCTCCAAAGGTTTGGGGAGAGGGGCTTACTAAAATTCCTCACTCCAGAAGAAATAGCAATTGCCAAAACCACCCAAAGTATTGCAGGGTTTTGGGCAGCAAAAGAAGCGTGTTCAAAAGCTTTAAAATGTGGTATCTCAAAAGATTTAGCTTTTTATGATATTCTAATCTCAAAATCCCCCAAAGGAGCACCCCTTCTAACACTCACGCAAGATAAACTCCTTGCTTTTAATCTCTATTCTCTAAGCCTTTCTATAACCCACGATAATGGTTTAGCCATCGCAATTGTTGCTGCAAATTTTAAATAAAATAAGCTTTAACAAAAAAATGCTATAATGCCGACCTTATCTCATTTTGAAAGGAATTTTGTGATTCGATTATGCTCTTCTTCACTTAGTAGAAAACTAATCTTATCAGCCTATCAGATTCCTTTTATACAATGTGATAATAATTTTAATGAAGAAAGTCTGTCTTTAACGACACCTAAAAGCTTCGTCTATCAAGCCACACTTGGGAAACATAAGGCTGCACTCCAAACTTATGGGCTAGAAATTCCACTTTTAGTAGTCGATAGCGTAGTGGAATGCAAGAAGAAACTCCAACGAAAAGCTAAAACTCAAGAAGAGGCAAGAAGTTTTTTATCAGCACAAAGTAACGCTTCTATTAATATTTTAACTTGTATGATTTTACATTCCCAAGATCTCTATTTTCTAAATCTTAGTCAAACTTATTACGAATTTTTTAATTTCAATAAAGAAGATATGGAATCATATCTTATTAGTAAAGAATGGGAAAATAAAGCAGGAGCTGTTATGGTAGAGGGATTCCATCAAAAATATATTAAAAAACAAATTGGGGAAACTTCTAATGCTATGGGATTAAACTTTCAAGCACTACACCCTTTTTTAAAAGAAACACTATGAATACTGGGATGGTTGCTATAATGCTTGCTACTTCAATTATTATTGGGCTACTTGGTCTTATTTCTTTCATATGGGGGCTAAAGAATGGGCAATTTGATGATGAAAAAAAAATGATGCAAGGTGTCTTATTTGATAGTGAAGAAGACTTACGACATATGGCAAATAACCAATCAATAAAAAAGGAAAAAAAATGAATAAAATTTATAATATTGCAATTATTGGAGGAGGTCCAGGAGGTATTGCTTCTGCCGTTGAATCCGCTATTTTAGGAATTAAAGAAGTAATTTTATTTGAAAAGGGTGAGGGACACTCTACAACCATCCGTAAATTTTATAAAGACAAAAAACGTGTAGATAAAGACTATAAAGGACAAAAAGTAGAACTTAATGGGAATATCTATTTCTGTGATGGGACAAAAGAAAGCACCTTAGATTTATTTGATAAAATTATTAAAGAAAATGGCTTAGAAGTTCATTTTAACACAGAAGTAGAATCTATTAAAAAAGAAGGAGATTTATTTACCATTCAAACAACGAATAATGAAATTACAAAAGCTAAATTTATCGTAATTTCTATTGGAAAAATGGGGCAACCTAACAAGCCTACCTATCCGCTTCCATTCTCTCTTAAAAAAGTCATTAACTTTAATGCAAATACCACTACAGATGGAGAGAAAATCTTAGTGGTAGGGGGTGGAAATTCCGCTGTTGAATATGCTTGTGTGCTTAGCCAAACTAATCCTATCACGCTCAATTATAGACGCACAGAATTTTCAAGAATCAACGAAACTAACCAAGAAAGTCTAAATGCCTGCCTAACATCCCAAAAGGTCACCCCAAAATTTGGTATAGATATACAAAAAATAGAAGATGAAAATGGCAAACCCAAAGTTTATTTTACAGATGGTAGTGAGGAGGTCTTTGATAGAATCATTTATGCCATTGGTGGAATAGCACCTATTGATTTCTTAAAAAAATGTAATTTAGATCTTAATGAAGATGGCACCCCCATAGTGGATGATAAACATCAAAGCTCTGTAGATGGAATTTATATTGCTGGTGATATTCTTTTTAAAAATGGAGGTTCTATTGCAACAGCATTAAATCACGGCTTTCATTCTATTCAAAGTATCCAAGAAAAGCTTACAAGATTTTAAAGCTTTGTATTATATAAATTTTAGTAGAATAGCCATTTATTTTACAATCTTATTAACAAGGATAAGAAATGGCAAGAAGATGTTTTTTTAGTGGAAAAGGTCCTATGGTTGGCAACAATGTAAGCCACGCAAACAATAAAACCAAAAAGAGATCTCTCCCAAACTTAAGAACTATTAGAATCAAACTAGAAGATGGAACAACTGCCAAAATTAAAGTCGCTGCTTCTACTCTAAGAACTATGAAAAAGCGCTCTTAATCCTTTATTTTGGATTAAGCAGTGCTTAATAATTTTAAAAAATTCCTCCATTGGGAAGGTGTTCAAAAGCCCGATATTGATTTATCAGGAGCACTTTATGAACAATTAAAACCTTTTAGAATTCCTTTTATACTCTTATTTTTAGGATTGCTTCTTAGCACATTAGGATATGTAGTTATCACAGACTACACTTTAATTGAAGCCTTTTTTCAAGCTTCTTATACTTTTACAACAACAGGCTTTGGGGCACTAAAAGAAAATGAATTTGATGCTTTAGACATTATCTATACCGCAATTGTAATGCTTGCTGGTTCAGCTGTTTTAAGCTTCTTTGTTATTAGTATTATTGATGTATTAAATCGTGGAAAACTTATCTCTATCATCAAGGAACGCAATATGATTTACAAAATCGCCCGCCTTAAAAATCACTTCATCATCTGCTATCACAATGAATACACCATCCAACTCTCTCAACAATTCAGAGAAGCACATATACCTTTTGTTGTCGTAGATAACAATAATGCATTAGAGGATATTGCGGCAAAATACCATTATCCTTTTTATGTTAATGAAAATCCGCATACAGAAATTGCTATGTTAAAATCCCATCTCTCTAGTGCTAGAGGTGTTATTACGCTCTCTAATAATATTGCCGATAATATTGCACAAATTGCTTCGGTGCGTCTTTATGAAAGAGAATTAGGACGTAAGCCTTATTTTATCATTGGCAATGCTAATACCAATGAGGATGAAGAAAAACTCAAAAAACTTGGAGCAGATTATGTCGTCTCCCCTTCTAGACTCTTTGCCCAAAGAGTGAATGCTATGGCAACGCGTCCGGATATGGAAAACTTGCTTGAACGTTTCGCTTATCAAAAAAACACACCACTTGATTTAGAAGAAATTGTTGTCCCGCGCTATTCTTGGTTAATCTTAAAAAAACTCAAAGAAACACATTTACAAGAAATTACACAAACCTTCATTGTAGGAATCACACAAAAAGAGGGTAAATTTATCTCTATGCCAGATGGGGATACACTCATTACTAATGAATGCAAATTGCTTGTTATTGGGACTTCTAATGGAGTGCGTTTAACTAAACAATTAATCGCCAAAAAAGATAAACCCGAAGAGTTAAAATATGTTTAGTCTCTTTCCTATTGATAATGGGGTATGTGCGTCAGAGGGATTTTTCTGTGATGGCATAAGTGCAGGATTAAAACAAGATTCAATGCCTGATATTGCTTTTATCTACTCTGATATCCCTTGTGAAGTAGAAGCACTTTTCACACAAAACAAGTTTCAAGCCGCACCTATTTTGCATTACAAAAATTACAACACTCCTTTTAAGACAAACTTTGTTTTAATAAATTCTAAAAACGCTAATGCGCTAACAGGCATACAAGGTTTAAAAAATATTGAAGAAATTCTTCAAGAATTACAAAAATTGCACCCACAAATTCACAATCCTATTATGAGCTCTACAGGAGTTATTGGCGTTCAGCTCCCAAAAGAAAAGATTATTCAATCTCTCCAAAAAATACATTTACGCCACAAAAACAACAAACAAGCCTCCCTTGCTATTATGACAACAGATAAATTTAATAAAACCCTTGCTTTTGAAGTTCTTTTAAAAGATAAAAGCCGTTTTAGAATCGGTGCCATTTGCAAAGGAGCGGGTATGATAAATCCCTCACTTGCCACAATGCTATGCTTCATTACAACCGATGCAGCAATTCCTAAAGAAGATATGAAGCCCTTATTAGAGGAAGCTTCTAAAACAACCTTTAATGCCATTAGTGTAGATGGGGATACTTCAACCAATGATACGATTTTGCTTTTAAGTAATGGTAAAAGTAAAGCTTATAATAAAGAAGCTTTCCTCTTTGCCCTTACACAACTTATGCAACACCTAGCATTAGAGATACTAAGAGATGGAGAAGGCTCTACAAAGCTTGTCGCCTTTGAAGTTAAAGGAGCTAAAAGCAAAAAAGAGGCAATCAAAGCGGCTAAAGCCCTTAGTCAATCCTTATTAGTTAAAACTGCACTTTTTGGTTGCGACCCTAATTGGGGCAGAATAGCATCGACTATTGGAGCAAGTGGCATAGAATGCGACCCTAATACTTTAGAAATTTACTTTGGCGAAGTCTGTGTTTATGCTAAAGGACAGATTTTTTTTGATGATGATAATGAAAAAAAAGCTGCAAAAATCCTCCAACAAGATTCTTATAAAATCACTTGCAATATTGGCTTAGGTAAGGAATCTTTTATTGCTTATGGTTGTGATTTAGGTTATGAGTATGTTAAAATCAATGCGGATTATAGAAGTTAGCAGAAATTGTTTTTACCAAATCTTTAAAATCAATAGCCTTTAGCTTAAAAGCCTCTAAACATCTCCCTCCTTGTAATTCAAACACTATCATTTGAAAAATACTCGGAACACCTTTTTTATCTAATACACTAAGCTTATTAGGGATTCCTGTTAAAAATCTCTCAATAGGTTCTTGTGGATTCATACCAATAACACTTTCTCTAGCCCCACTCATCCCTACATCACTAACTCCAAAAGTTCCTTCAAAAATCTCCAAATCATCCGTGCCTATATGCGTATGTGTGCCTAAAATTGCTCCAATTTGTCCTTTAAGCATCATAAACATTGCCCTTTTCTCACTGGTAGCTTCAGCGTGAAAATCTATAATAATATTCTTTATCTCCTCAAGCCTTAAGTTCTGCACTATTTCCTTAGCACAAATAAAGGCGTTATCACATTGTGGCATTCCAAAATGCCCCATAAGGTTAAGCACAGCAAAAGATTCTTGATGAATCTCTCCACAATATAATCCCGTGCCAATCACTCCTTTAGGGTAATTATGTGGACGCAAAACTTTAGAATCTTTTTGTGCTAAAAGCGGAAAAATATCCTTTTTATCCCAAGTGTGATTCCCTCCTGTAAAAATATCCACTCCGTAAGATTTTAACTCTTCATAAGCAGAAATTCCAAGCCCAAAGCCGTGACTTGCGTTTTCACCATTAGCAATCACACAATCTAAATGATACTCCTCTCTAGCTATTTGTAAGTATCTTTTCACTCCCTCTCTGCCAATCTTTCCTACAATATCTCCAATAAATCCAAAACGCATTAAAATCTCATCCCAAAAGAACCTGATAACTTCATATTATTTTCCTTTCTTGCTAACTCATCAACAAAAGATACACTCAAAAAATAATCCTTAAAGCTAAGATAATAAGAAACTCCTAGAGAAATGAGATATTTATTAAGTTCATTTTGTTGGGTAAAGGTTTGGGTTATAAAATCATTAAATCGTGCTTCATTTTTAAGTGTTTTTCCATTTAATCGATATTCATAGATTCCAAAGCCTGATACAATATGCTTTAAAGAGGTATCTCCAAAGTTATAAGAAATATTTAAGCCGCTAGCTAAGGAAGTAGTATGATGATTAATAGGCTGGTATTCTTTAGACCACATTCCGCTTTCTTTAAAAGATTCTTGGTGATAATAGGCATAATTAAGATAGGCTAAAGGCGTTAAAGTGAAGTCTTGTAATTCCCAGTCTTTTGCCATACCCATTTGCAAAGAAAGGCTTAAGTTATTATAATTTGCGTTAATAGAGTCAGGAGAACCTAAAACCTTCCTATCCATTTTATTAAAACCATAATTTACAAAAGCTCCGCTAAGAAGCTTGAAGGCTTCAACATCATAAATTGCATTAATACCCAAATTAACATTCTTTGAATCAAAATCACTTCCATTAAAATCTAAATTAGTGTTAGAATATTTTAGATTTAAAGTTGTTCTTAAATCCTCATTAAAATCTTTCCCAATAGCTAAATCTACACCACTTGAATAACCCTTATTACCATCCCCATTATTTTTTTTATAATTAGGACTAAGATACCAAAAGAAGCTTTTATCATTCATTTCTAAAAAATTCCAAGTATTAGTTAGACTATCACTATTAACAGAAGCTACATATTGAGGCTTTTGCTTAAGATTAAAGGTTAAAGAAGTAACAGCAGTAGGATTAAGGGCAAAGAGCATATTTTGTTGTGTAGTAGATAAAGCATTATTGGCATCTGATGCAGCATTATCTAAATAACTCTTTCCCTCAATGCTTTCTAAAATTTCTACAAAATTTGGGCTATTATCTAGAAATGCAAAATAATTTCTATAATTTTCTGATAAATCTTGGTTATTCCTTATTTCTCTTAAGACACTTCCTATGTTGCTATTTGCGGTATTATAGGCATTACTTTTAAGGGCAGAAGCTGCATTAATTGTTCTTTTATCTGCATCAAGCACAGCTTCAAAACGCATTGCATTATTTTCAGAAACCTTAACCTCTGTGAATTTATCAATAGAATCGCTAAGTCCTCCTAAATCAATCTTGACATATTCTCCGCTATAAAAAAATTGTTGAAGTGGAATATATTCTAATATCCCGCTTTGAATATCGTAATTACTTGCAAGAAGCTTAGAATTTTTATGGCGTCCAAAATCAAGCTGCAAACGACTATCTTCTCCCTTTTGTGTATAAATCCCTTTTACCTCTAAATCACTTAAATCCTCATTACCAACCCTTACAATACCCTCATTAGTCAAATTTTTATGGATAATCCCATTACCGCTTAATTTTCCACCTTTTTCAACAAAAACACTGCTATTAACTAATTCCCCCTTTTTTTTAGCACTTCTCCTTAATCGCAATGTCCCATTTTCAATAATCGTAAGACCCGCATAAGTATTTTTCCCACTAAAAGTTAATTCTCCTGTGCCTTTTTTGATAAATCCAACATTAAGATTATCCATATTTGTTGGTAGGTTTTTAGCATTACTTAAATGCAAACTAGAATCCCATTGTTTTTGGGTAATATCATTGCTAAATTCTGCATTGTTTCCTTGTGTATCCACTATATAATAGAGTTCTTGAGTATTATTTTTTAAGGTTTGCTTATCTTTATCATTAAGCCGATTAGCATCTAAGGTAGCTACGCCCCCTAAAGCCTTTTTTATATCTAAAATACCTTGTCCGAAGATGGATTCTTTAGATAATCGAATAACTGCATCATAATTTGTAGAAATTTTTTTTGTAATAAGATTTTCTACAATCTTTGTTGCTTCCTCCTGTGTATAACCCTCTTGTTGTAAATCTTTCTTGATTTGCTCTGTATTGTTATTATTGCCATTTTTTGGTGGATCATTGTCAATATAAATAATCGTGTAATACTCTGCATTAGCCTCATCACTTTTTTTCACTACCAACTTAGGGGCTTGGTAATCTTTATTAGCAGTGCTTAATAAAACATCCGCAATTTGCTTACCATTCAAAAAAGGAAATTTCTGTGCTATTAGTGCTGCTGCACCACTTACCATAGGCGCTGCCATAGAAGTTCCACTTCTTTTGAAATAACTATTGACATCCGCAGCATTAGCACTATTAATTTCTCCTCCAAAAGCCATTAAAGAATAATTTTCACTTTTTAAAAAACCATTACCAAAATCACTGACCCCCTTAGCCTTTATTATTAATTTATCTCCACTCCTAGAAACATCATCAGCATTTAAAGATCCAACATTAATAAAAGTGCGTAAATTCTCATCAAAGCTTGGCAGAGTAGAATATAATCCTGAAGCAATAATCCCCTCATTCCCACTAGCAAACACAAGGAGGATTTGATTGTTTTGTGCTAAGTCTGTTATTTCTTTAGCATAAATAGCTTGATAAGCATTTTGCAAAAAAAACTCTGGTTGTTTGCCCTCATAAAAAACTGCATTATTAAAGATTAAATCTTGAATCCCGACAAAGGGATAAAGCGTAGTATTCCAACTATTATTAATAATTTTTACATTATTTTTTGTAAAAAAGTCTGTGAAGCTAGGAATATTACCACCCCCAAAGATTTGCCCAGAATAAAGCATAGAATCATAAGCCACACCAAAGGGCTTGTTATCATCAATCTTCTCTCCAGCTATAATACCCCCTACATGGCTCCCATGATCATTACTAGAAGCATCAGATATTAATTCTTCGCCTATTTTATTCTTTAAACTAATGTGGTTTTTATTCATAGCCGTATCTAAAACACCGACATTCACACCCTTACCGGTAATGCCCTGCTTATAGGCATCAGAAGTATTAACTAAATCCAAAGATTGAGAATTAACAAAATTATCTGCTAATATTTCCACCAATGAAAAAGTCCATAAAATAATAAAAAATCGCATTTTCCCTACTTTGAAAGAATATTTAATTTTTTTAAAACTGCTTGCAACACTTTCTCTTCATCTTTAGTCTCTGCATAAAAAGTTTCTTGTTGTTTATCTAAAAAAACAAGGGTAATTTTTTCTGCATAATTAAAAATTTTAGAGATTCTAGCATTTCTTGCTAAAATTTTAATTATAATAAGATCTAAGAATTGTTTAGAATAAATATCTAATTGTCCAAATCTCTCTTCAATCTCTTTAGCAATAGTATAAACATTTTTAGTATCCTCACAATGTGAAAGTCTCCTATAAAGCTCTAAACGCAATGCTTCAGAGGCAATAAGTTCAGGGCTTAAAAATGCCCTAACGCTTAATTTCACATCTACATTATTTTCTTCTCTCATATTCCCACTTAGGGTATAAATCGCCTCCTCAAGCATTCTTAAATAAAGCGAATAGCCAATGTTTTTAATATGCCCGCTTTGTGCCTCACCTAAAAGATTCCCTCCTCCTCTAATCTCTAAATCGTGATAAGCTAAGGCACCTCCACTCCCTAAATAAGAATTTTTCTCTAAAGCCAAAAGCCGCTTTTTAGCCTCTTGTGTAATGGATATAGAATCTTCTAATAAAAAATAACAAAACCCCTCTTTATTGCCCCTACCAACTCTCCCTCTTAATTGGTGTAAATCTGCAATCCCAAACCTATCACTTTTATCAATTAAAATAGTATTAGCATTAGGTAAATGTAACCCAGATTCTACAATAGAAGTGCAAAGCAGCATATCAAATTCCCCTTTAGCAAAGCCTAATAATATATCCTCCCCCTCTTGCTTAGGGATTTGTGAATGCAAAATAGCGATTTTCAAAGTAGGCAGTATCCTTAAAATCTCCTCTTTTTTATGCTTTATAGAGGCGATATTATTATAAATATAAAAAATTTGCCCCCCTCTCCTTAGCTCCCTTAAAACACTCTCTTTGATTAAAGAATCACCATACACTTTCACAAAACTTCTAACCGCTAATTTCTCTTTAGGGGGTTCTTTTAATTCACTCAATCCCTTAATATGGGAGAGTGCCATATTAAGCGTTCTTGGGATAGGGGTAGCAGACATTGTAAGCAGGTGAATATTTGTGCTTAAATCTTTAATTTTTTCTTTTTGCTTTACACCAAACTTATGCTCCTCATCTACAACAATTAAAGCAAGATTTTTAAAAGTTACATTTAAAAGTATATGCGTCCCTACAACTATATGTATCTCTCCACTTTGCAAACCCTTCAAAATCTCCTTTTTTTCTTTAGCAGATACATACCTATCAAGCCTTGCTATCTTTACCCCAAAATCACTTAATCTTTGAGAGAGCGTTTGAAAATGTTGATAAGCTAGGAGTGTAGTAGGGACGATAATGGCAGATTGATAACCACTTAAAAAACAAGCAAACATAGCATTCATAGCCACCTCTGTTTTGCCAAACCCAACATCTCCACTTAATAATCTATCCATAACCCTATGGCTAGATAGTTCTTTAAATATTTCCTCTATAGCCCTCTTTTGACTTTGCGTATAAACAAAACCACTTTGCGATTGAAAAAGTAAAATCTCCTCTTTATTAATATCAATAACTATCCCATCAATGAGTTCGCGTTTTGCAGCAAGAGCTACAATGCCCTCTGCAATCACAAGCAGTTTTTCACGCACCTTTTCTTTTAATTTAGCAAAAGAACCTTTGCCTAATTTATCTAAAAGAGGCACACCTCCATCTGCGATATACCTATCCACTCTATCAAGATTTTCTACGGGTAAAAGCAGCTTATCATCACCTAAATATTTTAATTCAATAAAATCCCTAGTTGCCCCAAAAATATTTGCCTGGATAATGCCATTAAAAAGAGCGATTCCATAATCAATATGCACCACATAATCGCCTTTTTTTAACTCATCAATTAAAATCTTGCTTTGAATCTTGCGTTTTTGCCTAGTAGGAGTATTTAGAGATAAGATTAAAAGCTCTTTACCTAAAATCCAAATCCCATAATCTTTATCTAAGCAAAATTCATATTCCTTATGCTCACTAGGAATAATCCCTGCTTGACGAAGCTGGGATTGTGTTTTAGAGATAATAATGATTTTTTTATCTTTATGCAATGTTAAAAGGGTTGAAAGCTGGTTAAACTTGCAATCAAAATCTTGATAGTTTGTAGATTCTTCTAAAACATCAAAAGTTGAAATCTCCTCTAAAACCTGTGGATTTTGCTCTTTAAACTCTATAATTTCTGGAATTAACCTTAAAGCTTGTGGTAATAATTTGCAAGGGTATTTTTGGAATAAATACTGGGTATCCTCTAAATACCATAGCCCAAAAGAAGCCACCAAAGAATTATGCCTATCTTGCACTTCCTCTTTAGCAAGATTTTCCTCTATGCTCTCTAAAAGTCTCTCATAACCCAAACTATCAAGATTAAAAAAAGCTGGAGGAATCTCTAAAGTCTCCATTTCCTCTTTAAAAGAAATTTGTGTTTGCACATCAAAACTTCTTATACTTTCAATTTCATCACCAAATAAAGAAATCCGCACAGGATTTTCTAAATGAGGAAGAAAAATATCTATAATATCCCCACGAATAGAAACTTCTCTACTTACTTCTACTAACTCTACAAACTCATACCCAAAATACAATAACCGCTCTTTAAATGCTTGCAAATTAACTTGCATACCAAATTCCATTTTAAAACCTTGCAAAGATCCTAATTTTGGCATTTTATGCAAAATAGTATGCAAAGGAGCAAATAATAATTTCTTATCTTTACATTGATAAAATTCTTTAAGGGTATTAAAAATCCCTAAAAGCTCCTCTTGATAGCTTCTTAAGTCCTCACCAAAAACTACTGCAAAATCAGGCAAAACAAAAGATTCAAAGCCAAGAAATTTTGCTACATCATTAAGTTTATAGGCTTGAATGTTATCTTCAACAACAAAGATTAAACCCTCTTTATAAGTTTTTTGAAAATGGGTTTTGTTAGTATTTAAAAACTCATAAATACTACTTTGACTCAATAGTTTCCTTATTTTGAAGAGTTATAGGTTTAATTGGGGCACCAAAAGATTGCTTATATTCCGCATCATAGACATTTTTATATTCATTACCTTTATGCACGATACTTTGACCAACAAGCTCACCGGTTTTTTCTATAATAAGCTCTTTAGCGATAATCTCTCCCTCAATTCTACCTTGAGGTAAAATCTCTATAATATTACAAGTGCAACTTCCCATAACCTTACCACTTACCACTAAATGCTCGGTGTTAATATTCCCATTGACATTACCATTTTTACCAATTATTACATTATTCTTAGCAATAATTCCGCCCTCTAAATTCCCATCAATGTGTAAATTGCACTCACTAAGAATATCGCCTTTTATTCTAGTGCCTTGAGCGATAATGCTTGTGTTTCCTGAATTTCCGACAGACTGTTTATCACCGTTAGTAAAGATTGCCATTTTATGCTTTTCTCCTTTTCAAAAATTTCTGTATAATCCCTCATAGTCCATTCTATAAAGGCTCTAGGATTTAAATCCTTTCCCAAATAACGAATCTCATAATGCAAATGGGGTCCTGTGCTTCTTCCCGTATTTCCAGAATACGCAATTAATTGCCCACGTCTTACAAAATCCCCTTTTTGCACCACCACTTGATTTAAATGTGCATAAAAGGTTTTAAATCCAAAAGCGTGTTCTAATTTTACCATAATTCCATATCCACCATTATAACTGCCTCCCACAAAATCCGCTACACCATCAGCTGGAGCATAAATAGGAGTTCCAATGGGGACACCAAAGTCCATCCCTGTATGAGAATGGGTTCGCTTTAAAATAGGATGCATTCTTATTCCCCATTCTGCTGTAACACGATGAGTGCCTCGCAAAGGTGAGCCATTAGGGATTAACTGCATAACCAATGCCTTTTGCGTGCCTGTAATCTTTGCTAAATCCACCCTCTCTACGAGACTTAAATTTGTTTCAATAATCCTATCGCTTAATCCAACAATCCCCTCTAAATCCTCTATTCTATCAGAAACTATCATAAGTTCTTGGGTTTTTTCATTAATTAAATCCTGAAGTTCTTGGTTTTTTTCATTAATTTT
This sequence comes from Helicobacter apodemus, assembly GCF_000765745.2. GTDB lineage: Bacteria > Campylobacterota > Campylobacteria > Campylobacterales > Helicobacteraceae > Helicobacter_D > Helicobacter_D apodemus. The sequence goes on along the minus strand of NZ_JRPC02000006.1, from coordinate 17,482 downwards.
TGAATACTCTCTTTGCATTAAATTCCGCTTATCTTCAATCTGTTTCACTTCCTTTAAAAGCAATTGAATGGAAATAAAACTAAAGAAAAAAATCACCACAACCAGCAACACAATATACAAAACAATTTGTTTCATATATTGATGAATATTATACTGTTTAGATCCATTAATATCTGTAATAGTTACAATAAACCGATTTTTCATATTCTAAACCTCCTCAAAAACTCTCCCCCTACACTAAAAGAACCACAGACTAGATATTTTTCTTTTTCCTTTAAAAACGAAAATTCTCTATAAGGTATTTCTAAAATCTTTAAAATCTGTTCTAAATCCTCTTTAGGTATTATTCTTGGGTGATTCAAAACAAAAATTTCTACACTTTGAATAATAGGCTTTAAAACTTCCAAAATTGCCTTTGGGTCTTTATCTTTATAAGAATTATAAACTAAAATATATTTGTCTTTACTAAAATTCTCCAAAATTGCCTTTGCACCCCCTACATTATGTGCTACATCTACCCATACATTAGAAAATACTTGTTGCATTCTCCCTTGCAAATCTAATCTTGGAAGATTTGGAATATCCCCTCTATACCCTAAATCCTCAAAAGCATAGTAGGCTAAAGCTAGATTCTCCTGCTGATATTTAGGATAAGCATTTTTAAAGCAATATTGTTTGATCGCCTCTGAAATATCCTTAGAGTCTAACACTGATAATTGTGTTTTTTTACTCTCTGCAACCTCTTTAGCGATTTTCACTACACAAGAAAAACTTTGAATCCCCAAAATCGCTCTTTTACTCATTGCATTAAGTTTAGTCCTAGCAATAGCCTCTAAGCTTTCTCCTAAAAACTCTTGATGATCTAAACTTATAGAGGTAAAAAGCGTTAAAATAGGCTTAATGCAAGTTGTAGTTGAATCAAACTCCCCTCCAAGTCCTGCTTCACAAACAAAATAATCACATTCCCTAAAAACTTCCAAAGCTAAAAAAGTTAAAACTTCAAAATAACTAGCTTCTTGAAGAATCTTTGGGTTTAAACTTAAAAAAGCCCTATCTAGCTCCTCTAAAGAAACATTTCTACCATTTAGCCAAAAACGTTCATTAAAATAGAGCAAATGTGGGGAAGAAAAATGCCCTACATTCAAACCTCTTTGCCTTAGTAAAAGGCTTAAAAATCGCCCCACACTGCCCTTTCCATTAGTGCCAACAATATGGATAATCTTACATCTTAGATGAGATAAATGTGGCAAAAAGTGTAAGATAGCTGGTGCTCTTTTAGGGTCAAAATGGGCATATTCACTCCCTTTTTGTTCTAAAAAATCTTCAAGCCTCATCAATAATACCTTGTGTATCTTCATATTTGGCAAATTCCTCTAAAACTACTTTTAGCATTTTTTCCAAACTTTCCTCCTCAATTCGGTGTGCGACTTGAGCACTAAGTTTTATAGGAATACGCGTTTGTTGATACACAAAAATACTTTTCCTTACTTCTGCATCTAATTTACGAATAAAGGTAATAGCCTGTTCCTTTTGTCTGTCTAACAAACAAGCTAAAAACTTCTCTTCCCCATAATAAGCAATCAAATCACTAGTATTACTATACTTCTTTAAAAACTTTCCAAGTATAGTCAATACGCGTTTTAATGCTTCACTTCCATAAAGTTCAAGGGCTTGATGATAACTCACAATACCAAAAATAACAACAGAATAATTTTTCTTATTTTCCCTATATTCCTCTTCAGCAAAATTCAAAATATCTTGCATACCTTCTTTGCTTATCAGAGTTGTAATAGAATTAATAGGCAAAGAATCCATATCAGCATATTCTAAAACACCGGCTTCTTTAGTGTTTAACTCTTGCTCTAGTTTTAAATCTTGCTCTTCTTTTCGTTGGGGGAAAGGAACGGCAAATTCTTGAAAAAAAGTTTCTATTTTTTTTAAAAGATTCTTTCCAATTTCTTTATCCCTGCTACCCTCTAAATACCTTTTTATTTTCTCTTGCAAATTCTTAAATTCATCATTTTCTATTTTAAAATCACCAACAAATTCTAAAACTTTATCAAAATCATTCCATTTAACCTCTAAATTTTTTTGCGTTTGTTCCACCCAACGTTTTTTATAAACCTCTTTAGCTTGAAAATTAATTTTATCAATTTCTATAAGATACCCTTTAGCAAGAGTATTAATCTCTTTATCAGGATGCGTAGATAATAACCTTAAAAAAATCCTCTCCATCTCTAAGAGCGTATTAAAGTTCGTCCTATAATGATAGATAAGATTAAGCACTTTGATTAAGAAAATTGTGAATTCATCTTTATTTTTAAAAGATTTATTAGCAATCTCTTTAGCATCTCCTTTTAACATTGCTAATAACCGATTAAGACCTATAGGCTCTTCTTTTTTTATCCCCATTTTTTTCATCTGGTGATAAAATTCTTTTTCATAAGCCTCTGGTGTTGGTTCAATTTTATTTTCTATGAGTTGCCGTAAAGTTTCTCTAGCTATTAATTTTATATTTGGCATTATGAAATATCAATCCCAATTTGTGAAATAAAACTATCTAAAGTATTTAAAACCGCCTTATTAATCGCTTCCATTCTTATGGAATCAGTAATAACTGAAATATCCCCTAAAGCAAAATTATAATATCCCTCCTTAGTGAAAATTCTTGTTTTTTGGGTAGCTTTATTAGTGTATTTAAATTCAATCTCTGTTTTGCACTGATAAAAAGTCGAAAAACCTATGGTATTTTCTGCCAAAGGAGAGAAACTAATATTTTTTAAAATAATTTCAATCACCGCATTTGAATCCTCTTTATCTGAAATAGTAGTATGAAGCTTCTTAAAAATAGCCTTTGATACCTCATCTTTTAAAGTTACGCTATTTTTAGGATCCCTTACATCAATTTTTACTTCCACAAAAATCCTATCCCCAAAAACTTCTTTAGTATGATGAGCTATAGGTGTATAACCACAACCTGCTAAAAAAACTATAAGGAGAAAGAATACATATCTACTCATACAACCACCAAATTTACTAATTTATTAGGCACGACAATTTCTTTAAGAATCTTCTTATCAACAAGCCATTTTGCAACTAATACCTTTGCTTTATCTATAATAACCTCCTTAGGAGTATCAAGAGCTACTTCAAGCTCCGCTCTACGCTTTCCATTAATGGTAATTGCCATAATAATAACATCATCTTGCAAAGCTTTTTCATCTATGGATAATTCTTTAAAGTTTTCTAAATGAAAATATTGCTGACTAAGCTCCCAACAAATATGCGGGATAATAGGTTCTAAAACATTTAATAAAACAAAATACCCCTCACTCCATATTTGTGGATTATCTTGCTCACTTAGTGCGTTAAGTGCTTCCATACAAGCAGCAATTAAAGTATTAAAAGCATAACCGCTCTCATAACTAAAAATTTCATTAGATTTTTTTAAAGCTTCATAGACTTTTTTTCTAGCAAACTTTTCTACTTTAGTAAGTGCATTAGAATCAATAATTGGCAGTGCATTTACCTTTTGTGCTTTCTCTATCCTCGCACATAGACGTTTAATGAATTTAAAAGCCCCCTCTAAGGCAGAATCATTCCATTCTAGCTCTTTAGTAGGAGGTGCGGCAAAGAGGATAAAAAGCCTTGCAGTATCCGCACCATATTCTTGAATAATCTCTTCAGGATTGACGACATTTCCTTTAGATTTACTCATTTTAGCACCCTCTTTTATCACCATGCCTTGCGTAAGCAAATGCAAAAAAGGCTCACTTTGTTGGGTATATCCTAAATCCCTTAAGACTTTAGTAAAAAACCGCGAATAAAGCAAATGCAAAATAGCGTGTTCGATACCCCCAATATACTCATCAACGCCCATCCAATACTTCTCATCCTCTAAACTTAAAATTGTTTCCTCTCGCTTTTTAGGTGGAGTGGTATAACGCAAAAAATACCAACTTGATTCCACAAAAGTATCTAAGGTATCACTCTCTCTTTGGGCTTCTACTCCACATTTTGGGCAAATACACTTCCTCCAAAGAATATGTTTTTCTAAAGGATTCCCTTCCCCATTAATAACTACATCCTCTGGCAATTTAACCGGTAATTTTTCTTTATTTTCAGGCACAATTCCACAATTCTTACAATGGATAAGCGGTATAGGAGTCCCCCAATATCTCTGCCTTGAAACCCCCCAATCGCGTAATTTATAATTAACAACAGCCAAGCCTAAATTTTCCCTTTGAAAATAATCTATAATTTTTTGCTTAGCAGTTTTTGAATCTAATCCATCATATTCTTGAGAATTGATTAATTTCCCCGCTTCACAATAAGGCAATTGCCTATTACCCTCACTAGCAATCACTTCTTTAAGGGGGAGATGATATTTCTTAGCAAAATCAAAATCCCTCTCATCGTGTGCTGGGACACCCATTACAGCACCGCTACCATATCCCATTAAAACAAAATTTGCCACCCAAAGGGGTATTTTTTCTTTGCTTAGAGGATGAATTACATTAATTCCTAGAGCAAAACCCTCTTTTTTTTGTAAGGAACGTTCTTTAATAGAAACATTTTGCATCCTTTGAATTTGTTTTTGAATCTCCTCTTTTAATAATCCTTGCTGGATTAAAGCCATCACCAAAGGATGCTCTGGTGCTAAGGCGCAATAACTCACCCCAAAAATCGTATCAGGACGCGTGGTAAAAACTTCTACTGCTTCTAAAGTCTCTCCCTTAACCTCCAAAGGTCTTTCTAATAAAAACTTAAAACTTAAGCCCTCTGACCTACCAATCCAATTTTTCTGCATTGTTAAAACCGCATTTGGCCATTTACCCTCTAAAAGACTTAAATCCTCCAAAAGGCTTTGGGCATAATCGGTGATTTTAATAAAATACTGATACATCTCCTTTTGAACAACTTGCGTATCACAACGCCAACACCTCCCTTCAATAACTTGCTCATTAGCAAGGACTGTTTTATCATTTGGACACCAATTTAAAAAACCTTTTTTACGATAAATAAGTCCCCTCTCCCACATATCAATAAATAAACTCTGCTCCCATTTAGAATAAAGAGTATCACAAGTCGCTAATTCTCTAGTTTTAGAAAAGGAAAAACCAAGCGAGTAAAGTTGTTTTCGCATATTATCAATATTACTATAAGTCCAATCTTTAGGATGCGTTTTATGCTTTATAGCCGCATTTTCTGCAGGCATTCCAAAAGCATCCCAACCAATAGGATGCAACACATTAAAACCCTTTTTACGAAATCTTCTTGCAATAGCATCACTAATACAATAATTACGGACATGCCCCATATGGATATTCCCACTAGGATAAGGAAACATACTTAAAATATATTTTTTGGGGAGATTCTTATCCTCTTTAGGCTCATAGGCATTATTCTCCTCCCAAAAACTTTGCCATTTTGTTTCGATAGCTTTTGCATTATACTCCATCACCACTCCTAACTATAATTATTATAGTTCTTAACACTCTCAACAACTACAAAAACAATAGAAACTATATTAGCCGCTAAGGCTCCTAAAGCAAGTGCAACCGCAACTGCAATATCATTAAAAGCCTGCATATAAATAAAAGCAGGAATTAAATGTAAGTCTGCAACTAAAGAAGCTGCCATAATTTCTGAAGACATATAGTTCCTAACCCCCACTTTTAAAATGGTTGAAAGCATATTAACCCCAGCAGCAATAAAGAGCATAATAACATTTTGTTCATATAAAAAACCAATCGTTGAAGTTAAACTCATTAAAATAAAAAAAATAAAAATAACTTTTCCCCAGTCCATCAATACTCCTTAAATCCTGCCTCTTTCATACATTTCTCTTAACTTCTTCTTCTCTAAGGCTCTTTTATTTTTCTCCGCTAACATTTGGTGGTATTTTTTTAAATCAAATTTCAATAAAACCACAAGCTTGCTCGCTACAAAAATAGAGCTATAACTACCGACAATAGAACCTACAAGCATAGGCAAACTAAAGCCTTTAATAATTTCACCGCCAAATAAATACAAGGTTAAAACCACAAAAAATACCGTCAAAGAAGTGAGTATCGTTCTTGAAAGCGTCGCAGAAATAGCCTCATTAATAACACTCTCTAAATTATGATTCACCCGCAAATTAATAGTTTCTCTAATCCTATCAAAAATAATAATCGTATCATTAATAGAATAACCAATCAAAGTTAAAAGTGCCGCAACTACTTCTAAGTTCAAATCAATCTTAAACAAAACAACAGCACCTGCAGTAATAACTACATCGTGGATTAAAGCAAGAATACTTGTTAGGGCAAAACGCCATTCATAACGATAAGAAACATACACCATAATAGAAACAAGGGCTAAAATTAAGGCTAAAGTCCCCTTCTCTTTAAGCTCATTCCCAACTTTTGGTCCCACAATATCCACACGACGAATACTTAACTCTCCAGTATCACTAAGTAATTTAGCAATTTCCTCCCCAATATTTTGCTCCACAGAAGAATTTGCTGTAGGTAATTTAATTAAAATCTCCTCAGGAGAGCCAAACTCACTAACTTGAACCCCCTTAAAAGATTCTACACTTTCTAATCTTTTACGAATCTCGGCTAAAGGAGCAACTTTAGTATATTGAATCTGCACGATAGTCCCACCGGCAAAATCTACCCCTAGTGAAAATCCAGGTCTAATAAACAAAATAATAGAAGCAGTAAAAAAAATCGCAGAAATTGTAATACCATAATTAGACATTTTTATAAAGTCATAGATTTTATTATATTTAAAAAAATCCATTATAGCTTCCTTTTATAAACTTGTTGTTTATAACCAAACCAAAGGGCATAGTTTCCAGACTTCATAATGCTATTTTGCAAAAACCTAAAAATGCCGTGAGTTCCTACAATAGCGGTAATTACAGAAGCTATAATACCTATACTCATAGTAATAGCAAATCCCTTAATAGCCCCTGTTCCAAACACATAGAGCAAAACAGCAGCAATTAAAGAAGTAAGGTTAGAATCAAAAATAGCCCTTGAAGCATTCATATAGCCATTTTCCATAGATTTTATAAAATTCTCTCCTGCTCTAAATCCCTCCCTAATCCTCTCATTAATAATAACATTAGCATCAACTGCCATCCCCACCGTTAAAATAATGCCCGCCATACCCGGCAAAGTAAGAGTAGCTCCAAAAAGTGCCATAACAGCAACTACAAGCAAAATATTAACAACCATAGCCAAATTAGCAATCACTCCAGCAATACCATAATAAAATACCATAAAGAGTATTACAAGCACTGCTCCACTAATAAGGGCTATCAAAGAAGCCCTAATACTATCCGCACCTAAACTTGGTCCAACACTTCTTTTCTCTAGCAAAAAAATAGGAGCTGGCAAAGCTCCACTGCGTAAAGCAATGGCAATATCACTAGCTTCAGATACACTAAATCCACCACTAATTTGTCCGCTACCCCCTCCAATTCTCTCACGAATAACCGGTGCAGAATACACTTTGCCATCTAAGACAACTGCCATACGATTCCCGACATTTTTACCCGAAAAATCCGCAAAAATTTTTCCTCCTTGAGAATTAAGCGTAAAATTAATAATGGGTTGTCCATTATTATCATAAGCAGCCCTCGCATCTGTTAGCATACTACCATCTAAAATGGGAATGGCTTTAAGCAAGATTGTTTGTTGGGGATTATTAATAAAGGGCAATATCACATCCCCATAACTTTGTGCTTCCCTCTCACTCATCGTAGCTACTCTAGCATTCCTAGCCTCATCAACAGCCATCATTTGCAAATGACCACCCTTTGAAATGAGATCTAAAGCCCTCTGCTCCTCTTCTTGAGTTTTAATACCGGGTAGCTGCACCAAAATGGTATCACTACCCTGTTTAATCACGCTAGGCTCTGATAAACCAAATTGATCAAGACGATTGCGGATATTACCAATAGCCTGTTCAATAGCGAAATTTTCTAAATTAATTTTCTCATTAGCACTTAGAGCAAGGGTATATTGTAAATCCTTTTCTACAATCTCCAAACCCTCTTGCTGACTTAGGTATTTATCAATCTTTGATTTTTCATTAGAATCTAAGAGCTCAAAACTTAAATTATCCTCACCCACAACTAATTTATCAAGCAAGATTTGCTCCTCTATACTATAATGATTAAGAGCAGAAGCTAAAGTCGCATAACGCACTTTTATCGCCTCCTCACTCTTAACACCTAATAAAAGATTTAATCCACCTTGTAAATCAAGCCCTAAAATAATCTTAGGACCTTGCGTTTGTAAAAAAGTAGGCAAAGATAAAATAACGCCAAAAAGTGTAGCTAAGATAAAAAAAAACAACTTACTATTAAAAGGCTTTTTCATTTAGAATGATTATCCAACTTTTTTAGCAACATAATCTTTTGCTAACTTCACAATCGTATCATCATTTAAACGCACCATAAAATGATCCTCTTCGCGTTTAACGACTTCTACAATAAACCCTCCGCTGGTAATAACCTTATCCCCTTTATCTAAAGCAGTAATCATTTCTTTGTGATTCTTTGCCTGTTTTTGTTGGGGACGAATGATTAGAAAATAAAAAATTGCGATTAAAACAATTAAAGGAAGAAGTTGCATAAAAATATTTTCAGCATTTTCCATAAAATAACCTTTTAAACTTGAAAAATAATGGCTTAATTCTAGCAAAGTTTTACTAATTAAATCTTTAAGTTAAATTTTGGATTAAAAAATCCTTAACCCTTTGCAAAAAAATCTTAGCAAATTCCCCCTCTTTTTCCTGCCAACCTTTAGGCAAAACAACACATTCACAAACTCCACCCCAACCACCACCTTGCCACCTTCTCTTTGCACTCTCTCTTATAATCTCTAAAGTTGGTATTCTTAGATAATCCGCAATATGAACATTACCCGTATCTGGGCTTAATAAACAATCTAGGCGACTAATGAACTCCACGAGATTGAGTAAATCCTCATTGTTTTTGAAAATCTTAATATTACCCTGTGAAAATCCCAAAAATTTAGCCCCACTTTTAGGATAATCCATTACTATAAAAAGATAATTAGGAAACGCTTTAGCTAAATTTTCTGTAATACCTAGCCAAGTTGGAAAAGAAAAATTACTAAGGGTTTTTAGAGTAATGCAAAAAGGATTAATCCCAATAATTTTTAGATATTTCTTAGCCCCCAAACCCTCTAACACCTCATCAACAAATACAATATTTTTCTCCCCCCTTTTTAACAAAACTTGTGAATAATCAATCCTTAAAATCTCTTTATCAAAATGCTTTTTATGGATAGAACGCACAAGATTTAATCCCCCCTCCATAAACGCACGATTTTGTTTCCAATAAGGATTAATCACCCGCTTAATCCCTGATATAAACAAAATTCCCTTTTTCAAAAGTCCTTGCGAAAAAGTGGTTAAATGATATTTAGCAGAAATAGCCTTAACTTCTTGAATAGCTCTTAAATTATCGTGTTGCATAACAAGCAACACTACATCAAAAACCCTTATTTGATTCTGCAAAGCTTCTACATAATCAATAATTTCATCGATAAAATCCACATTCCTAAACAAATTTTTTGCGGTATCAAACTTCACAACCAAACTTAAAATTGCTTGAGGATAAAGAAATTTTAGGGCATAGAGACTTTTTAAATTTACCATCGCATCCCCCACTCCAGCACAGGGTAAATAAACGGCTATTTTAAGAGGAATCTCCCTCCTTTGAACTAAATTCCTTAAAAACATATTAAATCTCCTTTAAGGCATTGCCCCCTTTATCTCATCCTACTTTATCGTATTATGCTACTTGTATTTTAAAATTTTCCTAAAACATTTTAATATCCTAAAAACAGGCTATATACTCCTATGCTCCTAGTATAAAAAGATTCTTATATTTTTGACATTTTTTGCTAATCTTAAAACAAGTGTATTGTTGCACTATTTCCCCATAAGCTACATTTACAACCAATCTTTAAATGATTTTAAAGCACCATTTTGCCCCTTATATTTTTTATTATCTTGAATATAAGCAATAAATGCTCTAGCTTTTTGCAAAAAAGATTCCAAATGCTTTGACTTTTCTTCATGCCAATTAGACGGCATAATATATTGCTGAAAATACCCTCCATAAAATCCCCCGCCCCACTGCTTAGATACCTTTTTTGCAATCACTTCTAAAGTTGAAATACAAGCATTATCGGCGATATGAATATGCCCACTATCTACACCTAATACACCATCAAGGGAATGAATAAACGCAGCTAATCCCTCCAATCCTTGCTGATTATAAAAGACTTGAATATTTTTTTCTATAAAAGGTGCAAAATCATATTGTGTGCTAGGATAATTAACAAATACAAATAAAACTTCGGAAAACTCCTGACTTAAACTTTGGACTAAAAACTTCCACTCATTTATTGTAAAATTAACTTTCGTTGTAACATTTTTAGCAAAAGGAAAGATACCTACGACCAAAGAATATCGACCCTTTTCATTTAAACTTGCTAATAAAGACCTATTTTTTTCAAAAGTCGCTTCTAAAACCGGTAATTTTGCTAATGAGAAATCAAGAGTAGAGTATCGTTTATCAAAAACTTCACGATTAATTTGCCTAACTAAATTTAAATTCCTTTCTATCTCACTATGCCCTTGCAACCAATAAGGATTAATAAAAGTCTTAATCCCTCTCAAATAGCGAGTAAAATATAAAAAAACCTGCCTAGAAAACAAAAGCGATTGACTTAAAGTAACAATTTTAGATTTTGCTTGAATGACTTGAGCGATTTTTAAAACTTCAAAATCATTATGCTCCACAATCAAAAGAAAATCAAAACAAAGATTCTGCCATTTTTGCTTTTCTTGAAGCAGTAAAACTTCATCAACATAAAGCTTCCTTTGTTTTTCATCTTTTAACAACTCTAAGAATATTTGACTTTTAATTAAAAGGGAGATTTTTGCATAAGGATAAAGAGATTTGATCGCATAATACATAGGAATACAAACCATTTCATCGCCAATCCTTTCGCGTATGATATTCCCTAAAATAAGGATATTTAAAGGATACATAAAATGCTTTGTAAGGGAAAGACAAGCTTACCCATTAATGATGGCAAACCTTATCCCTAATAAAGAAAAAGATACTCCCTAAAATACCCGCTGTAAAGGAAGCAATTAAAATAGAAATTTTCGCTACATCTGTGGCAACTAAAGCGTGATCACCACTAAAAGCAAGATTAGTTACAAAAATAGACATAGTAAAGCCAATCCCGCCTAATGCACCCGCTCCAAAAATCTCCACCCACGATACACATTGAGGACGAGCTGCAATACCTAATTTTTCGGCTAAAAAAGTAAAGGTAAAAATACCAATTGGCTTACCCAATACTAATCCGCACAAAATCCCTAAAAAGACATAATCAATGCCAAAATCAATATTTGCACCAATAGTTACCCCCGCATTAGCAAAAGCAAAAATTGGCATAATCAAAAAACTACTATAAGGAGCCAAAGCGTGTTCTAAACGCACCAAAGGATTTTGCACCGCATTTTTATGTTGAGCTAAATGATGCAACGCCTCTACTTGCTCACTTTGAAGCAAAACACTATCTTTTCGTTTTTCCGATTCTTGAAAATGCGATACAACAACTTTCATTTTCTCCATAAAAGAGAGCGTATCTATTTTTGGGGATACCGGTATAGTGAAAGCTAAAGCAACCGCAGCAATGGTAGCGTGAATCCCAGAATTATGGACAGCAATCCATAAAAACACACCCAAAATCATATAAAGGCTAAGGGCTTTTACCCCCATTTTATTTAAAACCATTAAAACAACAATAATACCCGCTGCAACAACCAACCAAGAAAGACTAAGCCCATTAGAATAAAAAACCGCAATAACAATAATAGCCCCTAAATCATCCGCTACAGCCAAAGAAACTAAAAATACCTTAACAGAAATTGACACCCTCTTACCCAATACCGATAAAACACCCAAAGCAAAGGCAATATCTGTTGCCATAGGTATCCCAAATCCGTGTGCTGATTGTGTTCCAGCATTTAGTGCATAATAAATAAGCCCTGGTCCAACCATACCCCCAAGTGCAGCAATTACAGGTAAAGCAGCTCTTTTAAACCCCGCAAGCTCTCCAAATAAAACCTCCCTTTTAATCTCTAAACCAACAACTAAAAAGAAAAAAGCCATTAAAGCATCATTAATCCAAGCCCCCAAACTCATACCTATAAAAGAGCCATTAATATCAAGCCCTATTTTGCTCTTCCAAAGTGCTGCATACATCTCACTTAATGGAGAATTTGCAGCAATCATTGCTAGAACTGCACAACAAAGTAACAGCACGCCCGCAAAAGACTCACTTTTTGTTAGTTTTTTAAAAGTTTCTAAGATTCCACTATTATTTTGTAATTCCATATTTTCCCCTATACAATCTCAACTAATTTTCCACTATCTTCGGTATAAAAAATGTAGCCATACACTTGCTTTTTAAGAATCACCTTAATACTCTGCATATACTCACGCATTTGAATCTCATAAGCAGACTTTGGCTGACCGCTTTTATAATCAACAATAAAAGCTTCTTTTTCGTTTTCAACCAAAAGGTCTAAACGTTTTTGTCTTCCATTAGATAAAAAAGGAAGTTCGCATTTTACACTACCTTTTTGTAGAATTTCATTAAATTGATGATTTTTAAGCAATAAATTACATTTATTAAGAATTTCTTGCAAGGTTTTTTGGGATAAATAAAACCCCTCTTTATTACGCAAAATCTCTAAAAGCAAAGAATCTTCCAAATGATTTTTTAACTTCTGCTCCATCACAAAATGCAAAGCAACCCCAAAGGACAAAGACTGAATATCCCCTTGTAACGCCTCTTTTTGTGCCACTTGCATTTGCTCTTGTCTGCCAAGATTCTCTAACATCGCTGGATGAGGATACTCAAAAGAAGTCTCTGGAATAACAGCTTTAAAATCGCTAATCTCTAAAGATCGCATAAGCTCCCCCCTCTCCTCATCCCTTAAACCTATCTCCCCAAAAGCACTTTGAGCGTTTTTTAATCCATAAAAAATCTGCATCGTCCCTTTTGCTCGCGTTAAAGCCACATAAAGTTGATTCTTTAAATCTTTCTTTGTTAATTCTTTCTCTTTTAAAAGAGCCTCCTTATAAAGTGGCTCTAAAGACATTCTTATAGCACTCCTTTTATGATTATCGTATTTAAAGATTCTCTTTATACTTACCCCATCCGCTCCAAAATCAAAAAAAAGCCTTTTAGAAACTACATTCTTTAAACTCTTTCTATCCACAACCAATACATTTTCAAACTCTAAGCCCTTAGATTTGTGAATAGTCATAATCCGAATACCAAAAAAATCACTAGAAACAATCTCCTCTTGTAAAGTCTCAATCCCATCTAATAGTTCTTTAACACTAGAAAATTTCAAAGCCACTTCCAAAAACCGCTTAGCACTTAAACTAGCAATCCCAAACTTTTGCATAATAGGCAACAAAATTGCAGCAGGACTCTTTGTGGGCTTCAAAAACTCCTCTAAACTCTGCTCCCTTAAACCCAAAAGCATAAAAAATTCTTTTTCAAACAGAGGATTTTTTGCCTCTAAAAACTTTAAAAACTCAATCAAAGCCCGCACTTCATTATGAAAAATGAGCTTTGCACTAGTATCCATAACCACCCTTAAACCCCTCTCTTGTAAAAATATTGCTAACTCAACAACAGATTTATTATCAAAGACTAAAAGCGTAATATCAGAGGGATTAACCCCATATTCAAGCATTTTAACAATGCTCAAATACACCCTCTCTTCTAAATCCTCACAACCGCAAACCCTTACATAACCCTCTTTTTCAATCATAGGCACTTGCGGGATAAAGCCCTCAATTTTGCCTAAAAAAGTATCATTGACAAACTCCACAATATGCCTAGCACTACGATAATTATTAGTCATATTTTCTTGCTGCATTTGCTTAGATGCGATTTTAAAAAGCTCTGGATTACCTCCGCGGAAGCGATAAATAGACTGCTTAATATCTCCTACATAAAAAAAGCTCCGCAAAAACTGCCTTGAACCTATCCCCGCCTTAATCTCCTCAATAAGAGGCTTTAAAATCTCATATTGCAAAATACTCGTATCTTGAAATTCATCAATTAAAAGATGGCTAATCACGCTATCTAAGCGAAAATACAAAAAATCCTTAGAAAAATTCTCTTTGCAAAGGAGTTTATAGACTTTAGAAGAGACCGCATTGAAACTTAAAAGATTATTTTCTTGATAAAATTGTGCTTTTGCCTGTAAATAAACCTTAAAAACCCTATAAAACTTTTGTAGATATAAAGCCTCATCCTCCAAAAAAAACCTAGAAATCGCCTTTTTTAACCCTATAAAATCCGCATCATTAAAAAGTATCTTAGAAAACCCCCTATATTCCCTCAAATCCTCTTTTAAAATCCAAGTTTCACACTTACTAAGCAAAGTGCTAAAATCCTCAAATTGTAATTGCGGATGAATCTCCCCTTTTTGCGTATAATAAGACTCTTTAATCCCCCTAGCATAAGCTAATGCTTGCTGCTTACAATCACTCTTTAAAAGAGAGCTTATAAACAAAGACTCATCAAGCATTTCCTTAAAAAAATCCAAAAACTCGCAAAGGCTTAAAAGACTTTGCAATCTCTGCTCTCTCCTCTCATAGCAAAGCTCCAAAACATCCTCAAAAGTCTCATTACCCAAAAGTTTTAAAAAAATCTCCGTAATAGCATCTATATCATCCTGCCCAATCTTAAAATCATATTCCACCCCCACATACCAGCACAACCCCCGAAGTATCTTTTGAAAAAAGGCATCAATGGTCGTAATTTTCAAATCTTCTGTTAAAAAACTCTGATAAATAAAAGGGATTCTCTCTTGAATCCTCTCACTCTTAATTCTACCAATATTAGACTCAACTTTTTTTATAAATTCATTATCATTCCTATGACAGTAAATACTTTGAATCTCCTTAATAATCCGTTCTTGCATTTCTTTAGCAGCCTTTTTTGTAAAGGTAAGCGTTAGGATACTAGAGGGTTTAGCTCCCAAAAAAAGCAATTCTATATACCTCCACACTAATTTATAAGTTTTTCCGCTACCAGCACTTGCACTCACACATAACAAAGCCTTATCCACTTGCTTTCCCTTATAATTTAAAGTTTTTACATTATAGCAAAATCCTCAATTTTCTAAAAGTTGATTGACATAAACTAAAGTTTTATACTATAATACACTAAGAGTATAAAATATTTTAATAATTTTTAAGGAACAAACAATGTCAAAAAGTCTCTATGATACTTTAGAAGTATCCCCCAATGCAAGCAGTGAAGAAATCAAAAAGTCCTACCGCAGACTTGCTAGAAAATACCACCCTGATATAAACAAAGAAAAAGAAGCTGAAGAGAAATTCAAAGAAATCAATGCAGCCTATGAAATCCTAAGTGATGAAAAAAAGCGTAAACAATACGACCAATTTGGGGATTCAATGTTTGGCGGACAAAACTTTCATGATTTTGCAAGAGGACAAGGAAATGTCAATTTAGATGATATTTTAAGCCAAATTTTCGGTGCTAGTGGAGGATTTTCACAAGGAAGTTTTGGGGGAGGCTTTAATGGCTTTGGAAGTTTTGATAGCTTCGGAGGAGGTTTTAAAACTGCTAACCTTGATATTAACGCACAAATTACGATTCCTTTCATTACAGCTGTATTAGGGGGCAAACATAATGTAAGTTTGCAAAATCAAAATTTTGACATTAAAATCCCCGCAGGAATCAAAAATGGAGAAACCATTCGCCTAAGAGGTAAAGGCAAGAGCATGGGCAACCAAAATGGAGATTTATTACTAAAAGTAACAGTCGCCCCACATCCACAATACATTCAAGAAGGAGACAATCTTACTAAGCCCTTTGATTTACCCTTAAAAACAGCTCTCTTTGGCGGAAATATAGAGATTGAAACACTTTACAAAAACATCACTTTAAAAATCCCCAAAAACACAAAAAACCACCAAAGATTCAGGGTAAAAGAATTAGGGGCTTATAACCGCAAAACTAAAAGTAATGGGGATTTATACCTAGAAGCCAATATTATTTTACCAGATATTGATTCACTACCTAAAGAATTAGTAGAATCTCTACAAAAATATTTATAAGGAGCTAAAATGTATAGCTATGACGAACCCGTTTATCTTATCAGTGTTGTTGCAAAAATTCTCTCCATTCACCCACAAACTTTACGCCAATACGAACGCGAAGGCTTAGTAGAACCTGGACGCACAGATGGAAAAATGCGTCTTTACTCCCAAAGGGATATTGACAAAATCAAAACAATTTTACGCCTAACAAGGGATTTAGGGGTTAATCTAGCAGGTGTTGATATCATTTTAAGACTAAAAGACAAGCTAGATGAACAAGACAAAGAATTAGAAGAATTACGTATAAATTTAGAAAAATTCAAAAGCAACCAAGCTCATAAACATGTTTTAAAGAAAGAAAGCTCTTATGAAGTCATTATTTTTCAAAAATAAGCCTTTCTTTAAAGAAAGTTCTTAAACGGCTTTTAATACTCCTTGAAAAATATGATATTTTTTAAATATTAAATTAACTTATGTTATTTTATTTAAAAAGTCCAAAGAAATACAATCAAACCTAATCAACTAACAAATTAAAAAATAAAATAGCCATACTCTATACTTTAATAAATAAATTGCATTCATAATATCTACACACTTAAAATATTTAACAATCAATAATAACACAGCAAAGAATATTAACTTAAGATTCACAGAACTTTATTATATTAAAGCCATATTATAATCATATTCTTAAAATCTAGTAATTTAAGCTAAAAAAATAATTTTAACAAACTTTAATATTCTTTTAAGTAAAATGGACTATTTCTTATTAAACCACATATCACAATATCACACAAAGGAATCTTAAATGAATCCAAATAAGTAGAAAATCAACTAATACTATAATCAATATTAATAATACTCCTCTAAGAAGCCAAGTCTTACATTCTAAAACAAATTCTAAAGTCAATGCTAAAACTGCAAATACTATAACTTTACAATCCCATACAAAAGATTCTACTTTAGAATCTAAGAGTAATGTTAAAGTTTATATTCCTAATTCCTTAACTTTTAATGCCCATAAACCCTTTACTCCCTCTTTTCTCTCTTTAATCTGTGCAAGTGTTTTATTAACTATTCCTCATAGTATTAGTGCTAAAGATAATTGGGTAGCAATAGGTCCTGATACTTTAGATACAACAACAGATACTAATGCCAATAAAGTAATAAAAGCACTTACTAATAAACAAATCTCTGCTTCCCAAAATAAAGAATATAAAAACTTAGAGATTACTAATAGTGGGAGTATTACTAATACCAATGCTAACTATG
>NZ_JRPC02000069.1 GCF_000765745.2 Helicobacter apodemus | reverse complement strand
TCATCATTAAAGAAAACATTAAATCACTGATACAAAGATTAAGTTTTATTAATGGACTTCTTAAAGAAAATTATTAAAACTAATGCGACACAGCCTAATGCAACAAAGACTAGATTGAAGATTTCGTTATGAAATCTAATAGCTATTACTAAAATTGTTAGGAGGAAAAAACCAATAAATTGCTTGTAGCTCATCTTATCTAAATGGCATAAAGCATAAAGCCACAGCAGAGAATAAACTGAACCCACCGCAAAAGTTAATTCCTCTATTGAAATTACCATTTAGTGTATAACCAAGGTCTTCCATGATAAATATAATCTTGTGGTCTAGGGGCATTTAAATAAGTCAAATTAGTAAATGTTAGACCCATTCCAACCCTTAACGCCAACAATGGCACCCAAGCTCCCTCTGTGGTTTTCATCTCTTAATCAGAGAGGGCTATTAACTCTAAAGGTTGAGAATCTTGTATAAAAAGTGATTCTATTTCTTGTTGTGTAAAACTATCTTGTGCGAAAGTCAAATTAGAAAGAAAAGTAAAAGAAATTAAAAAACCAAATATTGTCTTTTTCATAATGAACCCCTTAAAATGTAATTTTTAATAAAACTATTCTATTTTTAACGATATTAAAATAATCTTAAGGTGAGAAAGGGAATTAAAGATAAAGTTATGTAAAGTATAAAAAGTAACAATATTTTAGAAAACATCTGTCCATATAGGACAAAAGAAACCAAATACTAACAATAAAGAATTATCTATCCAGCTATAAAATCTATAAAAATAACTTCTACTTCCTTGCACGATAAAAAACTTGGTATAAACTTTATAGTGATAGCATAGAAAGATAAAGGTGCTTTCTAACATAACAATAAGCATTCCAAGAAGCTGCCACCATTTGGTATCAAAGAAAATAAGAGAGATAATTAGAAAAAGAGTTTCGATAAAAATATGAAAATAAAAAAATACTTTAAAAGCATCAGATTCTTTTCTTGATTCTAAAAACGTTTTAAATCTCGACCACATAGAATAACTTTTATTAATAGAAATAAGATGGTAGAGAGAATATCCTAACCAATAATTCATTAAGGGTATCCTTACCATTCATCCTAAAAATCCTAATAGCAAAGAACTTATGGCATCTCTGCTCAATATAACAAAGCATAAGGATATAAAAAATAAGGAAAGTAGGAATCATAAATATTATATATATACTAAAAGTCTCATAATAAAAAACATAACCAATAACCCCTAGAACTACAAGCCCAAAGTTAAAAAGTGTGATACCCCATACCACACTCCTTGTAGAGAGCATAATTCGTTTTTTGCTAAGCATTTTTATCTCCTAAAATATCGAGATTTAAAAGAATCCCAACGAGGTTGCACATATTTAGTCATTACCCTACCATGAACTACTCTTAAACCCATCGTTGCGGGAGCCAATGTCATCTTTATAGGAATCTGCTTTATCCCCCACAACTTCCGCAAATAACCCCCAATAGCTCCTAACGCTACAGCTCCCCCAAAACTCCACCAATTCCAACCTTGATTCCTGCCAATTTGGTATCCAATATTTTGTATCCCTCCATAGACTCCGCCAATAAGACCTGCACCCATAAATGGCAACCACGCTCCCTCTGTGGTTTTCATCTCTTAATCAGAGAGGGCTATTAACTCCAAAGGTTGAGAATCTTGTATAAAAAGTGATTCTATCTC
>NZ_JRPC02000068.1 GCF_000765745.2 Helicobacter apodemus | reverse complement strand
TTACATTAGCACAAGAAATACCCTCACCTATAATTCTAAAGATAGCATACCAACTTCCTCCATCCCAAGTTGAAAAAAACATTCTTATAAAATTGCGTCCATTTCTTAAATACCCACGCAATTCTAATCTATTCAATGCCTCTGCAGTTGCTCCATTATATCTAGCAGTTTCCCAAAATCTCCCATTAGAATTATAAGGAACATAAAGTAATCCTTGTTTATCCCTTTGAGAATCTGTAATAGCTCTATTTGGCGGATAAAGAATTGCCCAATCATCAGCTCCAAAAGCAATAGCCTTAAAAGAAGTGATGGTTCTAATATCATTAATATTAAACTTTATATCTACAAATCCTGAATGCCAATAAATTCTACCTGTGGCATAGGTTATATCAATATACCTTTTCTGCATTTTTGCTTTAATTCTTCTTACTCCACCATTTACCTTATCCCCATTATCCACTCTACATTCTGTTAAATTTATCGGACAAAAACTTATTCCTTTAGGGTCTTTCAAGCAAGAGAGGTTTTGCACTCCCTTAGATTCATCAATAGGGTAATTTGCATCATCACTTATCCACGAATTACATTTTCCTAACAAATCTCCATCATTAAAAACATCAGTTTGTGGGGCAGAATGGCATACAGGTTGAGTATCAAATTCTATTAGGGCATATTCTTTCTTAGGATTTTCCTCCCCAGCGTGATTCCCCATATCTGCCCATTGTCCATTAAAAGCCATAGCTACCCAATGCTCTCCAAGTGGTGAGATAACTTCTTTTCCCTCTATAACATCATATTCTTTCAACAAATTATCAGGTTGATTGGTTGCCCAATTAGAATAGCCAAGAGGTTTATTGTTTATATCCCTAAATCTTGTATCACTAAAATGGCAACCTCTATCAGGGAGACAATGGTTTTGCATAAAATTTGGGTCGTGTATTCCAATCCACGCATATTTACCTCTAGGAACAAGAGTAGAAAGAAATTGATTTTCTTGTGCGTTATTAGGAATAGCTAAATAACCTCCATTCCTTTTTGCCAAAGTCTTAGCCTCCTCAAAACTCATTCTTTTAGCAGTAGTAGTGTAATAATGCCCACCATAAGATTGAAATTCTCCAAAAAAATGACAATCTATGCTATAAAGATAAGAGATAAAACAACTAAAAAATAGGATAATTTTAGGGATTTGATTCATTGTCTAAGCCTTTGATTTAAGTGATTAAAAAAATAATTAAGGTTGAAAAGCAAGAATGATGAAAAAGATAGCTTAGATATAATTGTATTACTACGAATAACTAGCAATATTACTATATAAGAAGTTATAATAAAGAGGTATAGCAATAAATAGCTATTTAGAGTATCTCGAATTTTTTTATAAGGATTAGTTATAATGTTTTTAGGAGTTTGCCACAGGCTGAACTCCTGTGGCTTAATCTTAACTCCTGAAAGGAGTGATAAAAAGTGCAAGTCATAACGCTTATTATCAAGGTTATTATACTGCTTTGCCTTTTTGTAGTCAAGGCTTTTTAACCTAAGCTCTGCTAAAAAAGCAGAGCTTATAATAAGCTTCCCTGTGGTATTACCTATCTTTTTGTTTAATTTCTTTAAAGTTTTTGATGCTTTAGAGGAATCCTCTAGCCTTTTAGCCTTACTCTTTAGAGCTTTGATTTCTTGCCTTAATTCTTTTTTAATCATTTTTGTTACCTTATAAATTTGTGCTATAATCACTTATCCATTTGGCAAGATGGATACAAAAAGTAAAAACCTTTATAGTAAGCTAAAAGCTCGGTCTCTTTTTGAGGCTGAGCTTTTTTTT
>NZ_JRPC02000067.1 GCF_000765745.2 Helicobacter apodemus | reverse complement strand
AAAGGTATAATGCTTACTAAAAACCTCTATTAGTATAAGCATAAAAGATAAGATAATTAAACATAGAATAAAAATAGAAAGTATGGGTTTGGTGTTAATCTTGTTTTCTTTAAAAATGCTCTTTAAGGTATTTAATTGTTTAATTTTCAAAATATTCTCCTTTAAAAATAAAACTTTAACACCAAAACATACCCAATATTCACGGAAGTAAAAAAATTGAAAAATTCACTGAAAAAACTCTAGTTTGTAAAAAAACCTACTTTTCCCCCTAACACCATTCCATATACGCAAATCTTTCCCCTAGTTTGTAAAAAAACCTACTTTTCCCCCTAACACCATTCCATATACGCAAATCTTTCCCCTAGTTTGTAAAAAAACCTACTTTTCCCCCTAACACCATTCCATATACGCAAATCTTTCCCCTAGTTTGTAAAATTTGAGTTTCCCCTGTTTATATAATAAATTATATAGCTAAATCTTTCCCCTGTTTTTTCTGCCTTTTTCAAAAGGCTTTCATTCCGTTTTCATTTTTCCATAAATATTGGGTATGTTTTGGTGGTAAAGTATTAACAATATCTTTATAGGCACAAAGGAACATTATGAGTAATACAAATTCACAAAGAGACAATGAATTAAACACTCAAGAGATACAAGAGATTTTAGATACCACACAATCACAAGAACCAACAGAACAAGAATCAAAACTCACAAAAATAATAGAGGGATATGTCTTAACTTTTGAGTTTAAGTCTATGAAAAAACTAACTAAGCCTGTTGGAGTAAGAAATGTTAAAGGTTTTTTAAAAAACATTTTTGGAGAACAAGCAATGTATGCTATTTATTATAAATATGGCAAACCTGCACTTTTAAGAGTAAAAGAAAGAGTTAAAAAGCAAAAAAGAGCTGTTAAACAATCTGAAAAGATTTTAGCTATTCAAAAAGAATACCCACAATACAACATTATCAAAGCTTATCAATATGGCTATATGAAAGGCAAGTTTCATTTAAGCAAGGAAGATATTGAAACTTTTATTGCAATGCTTGAGATTTTAAAACACACAGAAAACAACGAAATACAAAAGCAAGAAAAATCACAATGAAACTTTTCCAAAATTTTTTTCATTTTCATAAATATTGGGTATGTTTTAATGTTAAAGTTCTTTAATCTTAAAAATCTTTTTTAAGAAATCTACGATAAAAGGATAGCAGATGAAGAACAATAATTCCTTTGACAAAAAGAGAGGTTGGCTTTTTTTAATCTTATTTTTTGGATTATTCGCCACATTAGCAATTGCAGGGAATCAGACAGATACTTTGGGTTTAGGCAAAGTCTATGAAACCATTGAGCAATGGACAGGTGATAGGAATTTAAATTTATTAATTACGACCATTGTTGTAATTGTTGGTTTAATGCGTTGGTGGCAAATAGGAGGTATGGCAGGAGGTGTGCAGTTTGCATCTTTATTTATTCTAGCCGTTATTTTCTACAACTCTAATAAAATTGTTACTGCTCTTTATACAGGAGTTTTTTAAAAAATGGCTACAAATGGATACATAAGTATTAATAAATTTATAGACCAGTTGCCGATGGTTGGTAATTGGGAAATGGATATTATCATAGTGTTTTTTGTTTTTGCATATATAGGTTTTTTTATTCCTGAGAGCTTCACCGCAACTATTGTTATTTTAGCTTTAGGAATGCTAATAACTTCTTTAATAAACAAACTAAAGAAAAGCAAAGTTAGAGGCTTTTTTAAACACATTCTCTATATGGTAGGAATTAAAAAAACAAAAACATTTCCACCCTCTTATATGCGATATTTTC
>NZ_JRPC02000066.1 GCF_000765745.2 Helicobacter apodemus | reverse complement strand
AATTTTAATAATAGTGGAACTATTCTTACTAAAGAGACTAATAGTAGGGATGCAGTATTTATTAATAAATCTACCATAGAGAGTTTTAGTAATAGTGGGACTATTAAGAGTGAGGGGAATAATCGCACAGGTCTTAATATTTTAGGGGGGAGTAGTATAAGTAATTTTGAGAATAGTGGGAGTATATCAGATGTATCACTAAATCATGTGAGTAGTAATTATTGGGCTGGTTCAAACGGACAAAAAGTAACCATAGAGAACTTTACTAATAGTGGGACAATCTTTCATCATAAACAAAAGAGTCTCAGTGTTAGACATGCCGATATTAAAACCTTGACAAATAGTGGGTTAATACAAAATATAGCTGACGACAATGTTACACTTTATGGTGCTAAGATAAACACTTTTACAAATACAGGGACTATACAAGGTCCAGCACATATAAATATGCGGATATATGCTTCCACTGTTGATAACTTCACCAACAAAGGCACGATAGAGAATACCGGCACAGCACTGGCAAATTCTCCTTCTAAAACATCTGTAGATATAGGAAGATCTACCATAGGAACCTTTACTAATGAAGGCATTATTAAAGGTGGAAGAGGTGTTGCTGTACGAGCTAGCACGATTCAAACCATCATCAACAAAGGAACAATAGAAACAACAGGAAAACACTCTCAAGCTGGTGCATTTACGGTATATGGAGAACCAAACAAGCAAGTTAGTAAGATAAAAACTTTCATTAATGAGGGTGTTCTTATATCTGCTAATAGCAGTGGTATTGTCTATACGGTGGGTAATAGTATAGAGACGATTATCAATAAAGGAACTATAAAAGCAAAAGATAATGCAATTAGTGTTACTAAACTTTATGTTCCTAATTTAGATACAGGTAAAGATAACGAAAAAATAGGCAAAATCATCTTAGAGGAAGGTAGCTCCTTAGAATCTCAAAAAAGTGCTATTAGCATTGATATTCAAGGCACTTCTAAAAAACTTGAACTTGGAGGCATAGAAGTCAAAAAAGGCTCCACTATTAAAAGTCAAAGTGGAGCAGCTATAGCAGTAGCAGCCAATAATCAAATTACAGGTAATATTGATATTGCAGGAAAGATAGAAGCTCCAACAGGTATTTCTAATCAAGGAAAGATTGAAGCAAGTATTAGTGCTTCTGGAGATACTCCTTTAGTTATTGAAAATAAAGGAAATGGTAGCATAGGAGGAAACATTAGTGCTAGTGATAATGTCCCTCTTAGTATTACTAACTCTGGGAGTGGTAGCATAGGAGGAAATATCACTTCTTCCTCTAGTGCCCCTATTAGTATTAATAACTCTGGTAATAGTAGTATAGGAGGAAGCATTAGTGCTAGTGGTAATGCTCCTATTAGTATTAAAAATGAAGGCAATGCTAACATTGGAGGGGATATTAAATCAACAGGAGATGCTCCTATAACTATTACTAACTCTAGCCCTCAAGGTATCCAAGGAAGTATTACAAGCTCTGGTAATGCTCCTTTAAACATTACTAACTCTGGAAGTGGTAAGATAAATGGAGGTATCACCTCTAATGGTAAAACTAACATTACTAATAATGGTGGTAATATCCAAGGAAGTATTACAACAAATGGTAATGCCCCTATTAGTATTTCTAACTCTGGAAGTATTGGAGGAGATATTAAAACAGCAGGTAATGCTGAATTAAAAATTAACAACTCTGGGAGTGGTAGCATAGGAGGAAGCATTAGTGCTAGTGGTAATGCTCCTATTAGTATTACTAACTCTGATAATGCCACCTTAGTAGGTGGAGTTAGTGCTAGTGGAGGTGGTAAAGTAAGTATTGAAAATAAAGGCAGTG
>NZ_JRPC02000065.1 GCF_000765745.2 Helicobacter apodemus | reverse complement strand
ATTTTTAATATTAGCCCCTATACTAGCATTACCTGTATTACTAAGACTTAAAGCACCAGAACCAGAGTTAATAATATCAGATTGTAAGGTGGCATTACCAGTATTCTTAATATTTAAAGCAACATCATCACTTACTTTAATTTCTCCTGCTATGTTAGCACTGCCTTTATTTTCAATACTTACTTTACCACCTCCACTAGCACTAACTCCACCTACTAAGGTGGCATTATCAGAGTTAGTAATACTAATAGGAGCATCTCCACTAGCAGTGATAGCACCTCCTATACTACCACTTCCAGAATTGTTAATTTTTAATTCAGCATTTCCTGCTGTTTTAATATCTCCTCCAATACTTCCAGAGTTAGTAATACTAATAGGGGCATCTCCACTAGCAGTGATATCTCCTACAATACCTTGAGTGCTAGAATTAGAAATACTAATAGGGGCATCTCCACTTACCTCAATATTTCCTGCAACCTTTGCATTATCAGAGTTAGTAATACTAATAGGAGCATCTCCACTAGCACTAATGCTTCCTCCTATACTACCACTTCCAGAGTTGTTAATTTTTAATTCAGCATTTCCTGCTGTTTTAATATCTCCTCCAATACTTCCAGAGTTAGAAATAGCTAAAGGAGTGCTACTTTTAGTTTCAATACTTCCTGTAATAGCATTAGCATTAGTTGAAGTATTAGTAATAGAGTTAAGCTTACTACTCTCATCAATAGTAATATTTCCTGATATAGAAGCATTACCATTATTTACTAATCCTCCATTAATACTAGCACCTTTTTCTATTTTTATTTCACTTCCTATATTGGCATTGCCATTATTAACAATATTACCCTCTAACTTAGCACCACTTATGGTAATACCTCCAGCAATAGAAGCATTACCTGTATTATTAATAGCTACTTTAGTTCCTGCTTTTGAAGAAGTTATAGTTGCTCCATCTTTAATAGTAAGATTACCTGTTATTTTTCCATTATTATTACCAATACCAGCATTTCTACCTATTATCATAGAGCCTTCACCTGAGATAAGAATATCTCCACTAAGGTTGGCACCTGTTCCAAGTTCGATTCCATACTCAGTTTCTCCCTCTATTCTAGCTCCATCTTTGATTTCTATTTTGTTCGTATTTGTGCCCCTGTCTAAGTAAATACCACTTTCTCCACTAATCTTAGTATTAGCTCCACTAATTTCAAGTTCTCCTAGAGTTTGGTTTGGTCCTACTGTAATACCTGAATACTTAACACCAACAACTACTGCACCATCTTGCATCATGAGTTTTCCAAATTTACCCCGAGCTACAGAAATACCAAAACCATTTGATCTTATCGTTCCTTTATTGATAATGTTTTCAATGGTTCCTCCACCTTGTAAGCTTATGCCTGCATGTACAGTACTTTGAACATTAGAAATTATACTTCCTTCATTAATGAGTGTTTGAATATACCCACCATTTACATATATGCCACTCCAATCACCTTGTATCGTCCCACTATTCTTAAAAGTCTCTATCGTAGCTTTGCCAACAAGTTGCATCCCATTTTGCTTGCTTTCTATCACCCCACTATTACTAAAACTCTCTATGGTAGATTTATTAATAAATACTGCATCCCTACCATTTGTTTCTTTAGTAAGAATAGTTCCACTATTATTAAAATTAGTAATAGTAGTATCAGGCTGTAAAGCAATACCATAACCTTTAGAATCTATCATTCCACTATTACTAAAGTTAGTAATGGTTCCTTTAGTGATATTAAAGTTAAATTTACCAGTATTAGTATTAGTTATAGTTCCTTGATTTTCAAAAGATTGGATAGAGCCTGTATTGATACTAATATTATGATTCCCACTCCCACTAATTAAACCTTCATTTTTAATAGTTCCTATGGTTGCATTATTACTTATAGTAATAGCATAGTTAGCATTGGTATTAGTAATACTCCCACTATTAGTAATCTCTAAGTTTTTATATTCTTTATTTTGGGAAGCAGAGATTTGTTTATTAGTAAGTG
>NZ_JRPC02000064.1 GCF_000765745.2 Helicobacter apodemus | reverse complement strand
ACGATGGATTGCTATTTGGTATGATATTCCCAACTATGGGACAAGGTATCCAAAAGGCAGCATTAAAATACCATTTAGGCAAAGCCTTAAAAGAATCTAGCTCTTTAGAGAATTTTAATTTTAATATCACTCAAAGAGCTAATAGGGGTGGATTTAATTCCCCTACTAAAGAGCTAGTAGAAAGAATAGTAGAACAGGTTAGTGAAATAAAAGAGGAAGCTTTAAGAGTAGCAAAAGAGGGGAGAGAAGCCCAAGAGATTCCTCAAGATTTAAAAGAGCAATGGCTCAAAGAATTTAATTTAGAGAGTTTAGAACAAGATTTTATTCCTAGCTTTATTCCAGAAGTTAAAGAAGCCCTAAATAAGGAAAATATATCAGAAATAAAGGTTACAAAGGGAAGCCTTATTAAACTTCTAAAAGAAAATAGGCTTAAATATATGGATAGAATTAAACCAACACTACAAAATCCAGATAGAATTATTATACAAGATGAAAATACGATTATTTTTGCAAAGGATTTTAACGATAAAAAATACTTTACAAGTGTAGCAAGGGATGAAAATGGGGAATGGATTGTAAGAAGCAATGCACCCAAAAGCGAGAGTGGATTAAATAATAAAATCTCAAAAGGGGGTAGAGAAATTTATCAAGCGAGTAGTCAGATTAACGCTATTACTCCTTACGATGATATAGCCAATTCTAATATCAAACTTGATACACACATTATACCACAATCCCCTACAAACCAAAGTATTTTAGAAAAAGCCCTAAAAGAAAAGCAAGAGGGTATCGCTAAAGAGCAGAGATTGCAACAGGAAGCCCAACAAGAACAAACTAAAAGAGCCTCCCTGCTTAACCAAAAAAGGCAATCCATACAACAAGCAAAAGACTCTAATGTTGGTAAATCTGTTAATGAAGTAGAATTACTTTTAAGCGATAGTATTCCTTATACCCCTCTTAGACAAACAAGTATCAACCTAGAGAATAAAACCTATAATGCCAAATATGTAATTATTAAAAAGCAAGATTTAAAACCTAATTTTAGCAACACAGGCACACAAGGCAGACTTATCAAACAAACAAGGGTTATAGAGGATATACAAAATAACCTAAATCCTAATAAACTATTCTTTAGTGAGGGTGGATTTGATGGATTACCAGTTATATTAGCAGATGGTAGTGTAAGTGTAGGAAATCATAGAGCAGAAGCTCTAAAAAATCTAAGTAAAGAATCCTTGCAAATTTATAAAGAGGAAGCCAAGAAAACCTTTAATGTAGATTTGAGAGAGGATGAAGTCATTGTTAGAATGCTAGATTTTGATATTCCTAAACAAGAAGTGCTAAACCTCTCCTTTGCTTCTAATGTAGGAAGAGAACAAAATATAGCAGAAAAAGCCCTTAGCACCTTAGGGAAATACCAAGAGGGTATTTCTAAACTGCCTAATAGACTAACAGCCTCTAGTGTAGAGGAGATGCAAAGCATTGTTTCTAAAACCTTAGATACTACCAATAATGGCTTAAATACCTTTGATACGAATTTAGCCCTTTTTACTCATTTAGCCAAAACTAGAAACAAAAGTATCTTAGAAAGCCTAGAGAGCTTAAAGGGAAGTGCAGAGGAAAAACAAGCGGCTTTAAGAATGTTTGTAGAAAATGCAGGGAGCTTTTATAACATAAGCCAACAAACCTTAATGCCAAAACTTGATTTAAGGGATTATCTAGCTCAAGCTTTGTATTTTACCGCTACTGCCAAAGAAAGCAGAAAGCAAAACTTCCAAGAGCTTATTAAAGAGATAGAGGATTTATTAAAAACCACCAATGCAGAGGGCAAGAATCCTTTCATAGAACAAAACCCTTATTATTATGAGGATTTATTAGGCAAGATACTAGGATATTCCTTTGCAAGGTTTAAAGAATTAGAAAATCCTGCTAAAAATCTCTTTGAATTTTTAGAGAATTTAGAGCCAACATTCAGGCAAGAATTAGAACCCACACTCTTTAGTAATGGTAGAGCAATAAGTAGTGCAGATATTTATGA
>NZ_JRPC02000063.1 GCF_000765745.2 Helicobacter apodemus | reverse complement strand
TACAGGGGCTACCTTAAGCAAATTTAGTAATACTAAAAATATAGGAACCTTTAGTAACCTTGGAACTATCACTAGTCAAGTTAAGAATCAAGGAACCATAGGAAACTTTGATAATACAGGGAACTTAAGTGGTGGATTTGTAAATGATAATAATGCAACCTTAACAAACTTTAGTAATACTTCTAATCTAGGAACCTTTAGTAACCTTGGAACTATCACTAACCAAGTTAAGAATCAAGGAACCATTACAAGCTTTGATAATAAAGGGAACTTAAGTGGTGGATTTGTAAATGATACAGGGGCTACCTTAACAAAGTTTAGTAATGCTTCTAATCTAGGAACCCTTGAAAACAAAGGAAACTTAGGAAGTGCTACTAATACTGGAACTCTAGCCAACCTTAGCAACACTGGAAATGCTGGAAGCATTGCTAATACTGGAACTCTAACAAATATTACTAACACTGGAAGCATTGCTAATCTTACTAACACCAAAAACTTAGGAACCTTGAGTAATAAAGGAACCTTAGCAAATGCTACTAACACTGGAAGCATTGCAAGTCTTACTAACACTAAGAATATAGGAACCTTTAGCAATGCTAATGGTGGAACCATCACCAACCAAGTTATTAATAAAGGAAGCATTACAAGCTTTACCAACCAAGGAAACTTAAAAGGTGGATTTATAAATAATACAGGGGCTACCTTAACAAACTTTGCTAATTCTAGCAATCTAAGCACCTTTAAGAATCTTGGAGTCGTAAAAAGTGCTACTAACACTGGAACTCTAGCTAACCTTACTAATGCTGGAAGCTTAGCTAACCTTAGTAACACTAAAACAATAGGAACCCTTGCTAATATTGGAAGCTTAGGAAGTGCTACTAACACTGGAACTCTAGCTAACCTTACTAATATTGGAACCTTAGCAAATGCTACTAACACTGGAACTCTAGCTAACCTTACTAATGCTGGAACCTTAGCAAATGCTACTAACACTGGAACTCTAGCTAACCTTACTAATGCTGGAACCTTAGCAAATGCTACTAACACTGGAAGCATTGCAAGTCTTACTAACACTAAGAATATAGGAACCTTTACTAACGCTAATGGTGGAACCCTAACTACTCTTAGCAACACTGGAAGTGCTGGAAGCATTGCTAATAAAGGAGTTATAACTAAGCAAGTTACCAACCAAGGAACCATTGCAAACTTTAGCAATGCTGGAACTTTAAGTAATGGACTTGTTAATAATGCCAATGCTACCCTTACTAACTTCACTAACTCTGGAAATGCTGGAAGCATTACTAATAAAGGAACCCTAGCCTCTGCCACTAACACTGGAACCTTAGCTAACCTTGCTAATACTAAGAATATAGGAACCTTTGATAATCAAGGAAGTTTAGCATCTGCAGAAAACACTGGAAGCATAACAAATTTTGCTAACTCTGGAACTGCTGGAAACATTACTAATAAAGGAACCCTAGCAAATGCCACTAACACTGGAACCTTAGCTAACCTTGCTAATACTAAGAATATAGGAACCTTTACTAATAAAGGAACCCTAGCAAATGCCACTAACACTGGAATCATAGCTAACCTTGCTAATACTAAGAACATAGGAACCTTTAGCAACGCTAATGGTGGAACCATCACAAATAAAGTAAGTAATGAGGGAACCATTGCAAACTTTGATAATAAAGGAATCTTAAGTGGTGGATTTGTAAATAATGCCAATGCTATCCTTACAAAGTTTAGTAACTCTAATAATATAGGAACCTTTGATAATAAAGGAAGTTTAGCATCTGCAGAAAACACTGGAAGCATAACAAATTTTGCTAACTCTGGAACTGCTGGAAACATTACTAATAAAGGAACCCTAGCCTCTGCTACTAACACTGGAACCTTAGCTAACCTTGCTAATACTAAGAATATAGGAACCCTTAGCAATACTGGAACCTTAGCTAACCTTAATAACACTAAGAATATAGGAACCCTTAGCAATACTGGAACCTTAGCAAATGCTACTAACACTGGAACTATTACAAGTCTTGATAACACTAAGAACATAGGAACCTTTAGCAATGCTGGAACTATCACTAACCAAGTTAAGAATCAAGGAACCATTGCAAGCTTTGATAATAAAGGGAACTTAAATGGTGGATTTGTAAATGATACAGGGGCTACCTTAAGCAAATTTAGTAATACTAAAAATATAGGAACCTTTAGTAACCTTGGAACTATCACTAGTCAAGTTAAGAATCAAGGAACCATTACAAGCTTTGATAATAAAGGGAACTTAAGTGGTGGATTT
>NZ_JRPC02000062.1 GCF_000765745.2 Helicobacter apodemus | reverse complement strand
CTTCAACAGAAGCGGTAAAAATACCATTAAAAGTCTTATCAATCCCAACAGCAGTATTCACATAACCAAAGTTTATAAGAGAAGACTTATAAAAGATATTAGGATCATAATTCATAGAAAAGCCTTCTATGAAACTTCCCTCATATCCTCCCCCTAAGGTAATCTTTAGGGATTGTTGTGGATCATCAGCAAAAAATTCTGCAGTTAAATTTCCATTAGCTGCATAAGAATAAGATCTTACTTGTCCCTCTCCTCGATCATTAGAGATAGTATTTTTCCCAAAGGAACCTTTTGTTTGGGTAGTGAGATAAAGAGATTGTGTATCTGTTCCTCCTAATTTTTTTATTATTCTTGCACTTCCATAATAAGAATCGGTTAAAAATCTCAAATTAAAGTCTGTAGTGTTGCTATGTTTAAATTGAGCGTTAGACTTATCATAGGAGATAAAACCTTCTAATAAACCAAAAGAAGTTAGATAACTACCTCCTGTTACAAACCCTTTATTTGATCCCCCCACGGTTCCATTTTTCAATGTGATACCACTAGAAGTAAAATAAGGGAAAAAGTAAATTTCTTGTTTTTTTGCAGGATCTACTTGTAAGCTTCTTATAAAATTAGGATTACCAATTATAGAATCTGAGACATTTTTTCTAGCAAAAACATCAAGAGTGGTTTGTGCCGCAACCACTCCTGAGCTATTAGATGGCTCAATACCTATCTTAAAGGTATCAGGGGAAGATCCAGTCTCTATCTCATAAAAACTCTCAGAAGGTGTTAAGTTACTTAATGTTATTCCCTTTCCATTATTGACTTGCTTACCAAAGGCAGTTAAACTACCAGAATCATTTTTTACAACCAAAGAATCAAGCTTATAGTCTTTCCCAAAAGAGAAATTACTACGTGGATTAATCCTAATAGAATTACCCTCAAAACTTATGGCTTCTGCTTTCTTTCCTGCTAAGATAATATATTCATCAATAGGAGAGTTAAAAATAGCAGTAGCGTTGCTAATGTTGTTGTAATCTGCATTATTCTTATTAATATTTACACCAACAGAACCGTTTCCTTTATTATTAGAAAGAATACGAATTACTCCATCCTCATTTTTAAAATGGAATTTATCAGCATTACTTGCATTACTTGCCCATCTTATTTTTCTATCCGCGACATTCCCACTCCAAGAAGAGCTATAAGATAAGGTTCCTTTAGTATTTGTAATACCCTTTTCAAAAACTCCTGCATTGAAAATAGAAGCTTGACCCCCATCATTGTTAAAGTCTGTAATAATTCCAGTGTTGTATAAATCTAAGGTTGCTTTATTATCAAGTTTATCAATAGCTCTTTTATTAGTGAGATTTAAATTCCCTCCATTAGCATTAATAGTGTTGATAGTTCCAGTATTATCAATAGTGGCACTACCATTAGTTTGGATAAATGTGTTAAGAGTGCCCCTATTAGAGAATTTATAGACATTTCCAGAGTTGTTAAAGGTAGTCATAACTCCTGTATTATCATAATTATTGATGGTTCCTGCATTTTCAATTTCAATAATTCTTCCTGTATTATTAAGGGTTTTAACAATATTTCCTGCCTTATTTACAAACTTATTGACAGTATGCATACTAGTATTGACAAAATTAACAATCGTATCATTATTTATAAGTGTTCC
This sequence comes from Helicobacter apodemus, assembly GCF_000765745.2. Classification (GTDB taxonomy): domain Bacteria; phylum Campylobacterota; class Campylobacteria; order Campylobacterales; family Helicobacteraceae; genus Helicobacter_D; species Helicobacter_D apodemus. The sequence continues at coordinate 674 of NZ_JRPC02000062.1, read as the reverse complement.
ATGCACACTTCCATGATTGATAACATTTCCACTAACAGATGAAATATCAATTTCCCCCTCAAGCAATGAATCTTTAGAGACCTCTAAATTTTCAATACTTCCTACATTTTTAGTGTAATAGGTAAGCTTAGTATTATCGGTTACTTTCAAAAGACCAATCTTTGATTGATTAGTAATTGTTGCAGTATTTTTACCACTAAAGCCTAAATTAGAGATTGTACCTTCATTAGTAATTGTTGTGGTATTTTCACCATTTAAATCTAAATTAGAGATGGTGCCTTTATTATTAATTGTAATATCCCCTGAATTTATAAATTCATCAACTTGCCCTTTATCAGAATTATTAAAGATAATACTCTTTCCGCTATTTTTGAAAGTAATTAGGTTCCCCTCATTACTAAGAGTTCCTATACTTCCAGAGTTATTAAGGTTGGCTATGGTTGCACCCGCTTTATTTTCAAAGACACCCGTAATGGTTCCAACATTATCGAGGTTTGCTATGACCCCAGTGTTTTGCACTGATATTATAGTTCCAGCATTACTAAAGGTTCCTATGTTCTTAGTGTTATCAAGATTTGCAATAGTTCCAGTGTTACTTGCAGAGTTTAGGGTTCCAGTGTTAGTAAGGGTTGCTAAGTTTCCTTTGTTTTCAAGGGTGCCTAGATTAGAAGCAT
>NZ_JRPC02000061.1 GCF_000765745.2 Helicobacter apodemus | reverse complement strand
ATTAAGGAGTTTGTGGCAGAAATGGCAACTACTAGAAGCAATAATAAAAACAATGATTTTGGCTTCTTTTAATCCTTGCTTTTGTGCATCATAAACATTGTTATGAAAAATAATATTTGCGTTTAACTGCATTGATAATAAGAGAGAGAATATTAAAAAACTAAACAATATTTTTTTCATTGATATTTCCTTTGTGTTTTAATTTTCACCGATAGTTTCCTTAATGGCATTTATTGAAGCAGGTTCTTCATAAGATATATTTATTTTGTTTGATAAATCATCTAAAAAGTTAGAATTATGCAAAAGAACTTTTCTTATAGCTTTTAAAATTTTAGCACTGCTATCTAATTCATATCTTGTTCCTATCCCTTGTCTTATCTCTGAGGCAAGTTTATCAAGTTCAATTGCTAAATCAACCATAGCTTTGGTTTCAATGGTATTACAAATAATAATTTTTGCATTAGGATTTTGCAACATTCTTATCTGTCTTTTTGAAATGTTCCTATTTTTCAAGATTATTCCTTAGCAACAAACAATTCTATTTTTAAGCCATTTAAAGTTTCTTGATTGCTAAACATACTAAGCTCTGCAGAGCTTATCTTTAATGCTTTAGCACAAAAGGGTATGCAGGGATATTTAACAACACTTCCATCTTGCAAAATAATGTTGTATATTGCATTGTAATTTCCCTTCCTAGTGGAAACTTCATAAATCAATCTAGGATTTGAAGTTGGTTCTCCAAACTTTCTGGTAAAATAATTCATCTTTTGTTGTGCCTCATTTTCATCGCAATGAGTAAGGGTTGAAATGAGACTTTTAAAGAAATTAACTTCTACTAATATTCTATTTCTGCGTTTATAAGGCAAGGCAAAAAAATTACCCTTATTATCAGGTTTTGCAATATTCTTAATGATTTGGGAACTGAAACTTTCTATATCAATTTCAAATTCCATTTCTTTGTTAAGTTCTAATTCTTTCGCAACATCTGCAAAAGCTTCCCCACTTAAAACTTCATTTTCCAAAGAAGCGTCTGTGATAACTTTTTTAGTGATTGTTTCAGGATTAGCAATATTGGCATAATTAGTTATACCAAAATTGTTAGTCTTAGAATATTCCATTGCCTCTTTTGCTTTTTCTACAGCTTCTTGTAAATTATTTTCATTTTTAAGGGGAATATAACCTATATAGGATTTTTTTAATTCATCATTTAATAGAAGCTTTCTAAGAGTATTTTCAGCCCTTGCCATAGTGGAGCTTTTAAAGAATAAAAGAATGGCTTTCTCATTATGAAAAGCCGTTAGTTCATTTATATTTTTTCCTTGCTCTTTTTCATAATGATTTAAAATGGTTTCACTTATTAATTTATTAGGACATACTGAAAGGGAAGCTAAATAACTATTAGATTCTCCTAAACCATAATTTTGGCTAATATCTCTTTTAGCATAATTACTTATCCACAAATTCTCCTTTGTGCCATATTCATCGCTTAGATTATCTACTTCTTTAGTTCTCTCATTTATCTCGCTTATTTTTTGGGGTGTTTCTTTTATTTCTTTTACCTCTTTATTACTTATTTTTTTGCGTGTTTCTTTAAGAGGAAGTTTTGCGTCTATGTTTTTTTTCTCCTGTGATACTTTCTCTATAATTTTGTTATAGCAATATTCCTTTTCCTCATTTCTTGTTTTAATATCTGCATTAATTATTGTCTCTAAAAGGCTATCTTTTTCATTGGGTGGATTGTGGTGTTTTAAAACAGCTTCAGCTATTTTTTCTACATAAGCTAAATCCAAACGAATTTCTAAAAGAGCAATCTCTTTTAGCATAGTTTCTGAAATTTCCTGATGTGGCTTTTCTTTTTGCATTGTTGAGAATTTAGCTTTATCTGTTAAATGAGAAATTTGATTTAATGTTTCAAACCTTTGAATTTTACCTAAGTCGTGAGCTAAACCACAGATTAAGCATTGTCCTATCATTTTATTTTTTTTAATGCTAGGAATTTTAGATTCATTTAACACAACCAATGTATTTTTAGCAACGCTAAGTGAATGTTGTAAGAGTGGAACAAACTCCTCTAATGCTTTAAATTGTGTGTAACCAGCAAGGAGATGATTTCCATAAGAGACTTTATTAGAATCTCCATTATAAATACTTACTACACTTGGGCAATCCTTATTGTCTTGTAGCACTGTTAGAATCTTAATAATTAATTGTAATTCCTTTGTTGTAAGAAAATCAATATTTGGCATTATTGTTTCATATAAAAAAACCTTAATATCATTATTGAAAGCTAATTGTGTTGCATTTATCCAAGCCTTTTGAATATCTAAATCTATTTTTTCAACATTACTTTCTTTCTTAGGCTTATCCCTATTGGCATAAAATTCTTTTATTTCCTCCTCATCAAGCCAAAGTTTCATTGCTTCTTCTAAGGGTTCTTTAATA
>NZ_JRPC02000060.1 GCF_000765745.2 Helicobacter apodemus | reverse complement strand
ATCATTTTTTAAAGACAAAGTTTGAAAATACAAAGATGGTGTTTTAAAAAATGGAAGTGAAATTATACAATAGGAAGCTTAATAGAAGATGAAAGGGAAACATAGCGAATAAGTGAGAAAGCTATAAAAAACATTATAATTGCTATAAGAATATCTATTATTCTAGCCATTTTAATAAGAATCTGACTTAACTTCAAAGCACCATACCCCAAACCAAAAAACCATAAGAAAGATGCAACTAATGCTCCAGAGGCAAAAATAATTTTTTCATCAAAGCTAAACATTAATGCTGAAGCCCCTACTACAAAAACGGTGTCCAGATATACATGGGGATTTAAAAGTGTAACGGCTAAAGTTAATAAAATTGTTTTTTTAAGAGACAAGGATTTAGATTGTGAAAATTTAGGGTGAGATTCCGCAAAAAATGCAGACTTTAAAGAAGCAAATCCATAATATAGCACAAATAAAATCCCAACTGATGCAATGAGTAAATTTAAGATTCTATTTTTGGCTAAAAATTCTCCTACTCCAAAAACCCCAAGCCCCATTAAAACAACATCACAGATAAAACAAATGCCACTAACGACAAAAATATGGTTCTTCATTATGCCTTGTTTGATAATAAAAGCATTCTGTGCTCCAATGGCAACAATGAGCGATAAGGTTAAAAAGAATCCTTTTAAGAAAAACTCCATTATTTCATTCCCATTAATTTTATGGCTTTATTAAAGTCCCTCTTATGAATAAAAATATAATCCCTATTCAAAGCTGATATTACTAATACACTAATATTATTTTCTTTTAAAGGTTTTAAAACTTTATAAAGAATTCCACTTTCATTTAAATCATCTAAACCATCTAAATAAAACGCTTTAAAGATGGGGGAATACTCTCCTTTATAGGCAAAAGTAATAATACTAAAACCATCTATTTCTTGAATAAAACAAAAAATGCTTTTATCTATTGCTGGAGATTCTTTTGTTTTATAAATACAAAACTCCCCCTCTAAGATTTTTATTTTCATCAAATTATCTCTATATCAAAACCAATACTACTTCTAAAAGCGGGTAAATCACTATGGATTGGCTGAATGTCTGTAACTTTATGCCATAAAAAAGAATCTTTATCTGCTTGTAAAATACCTTGCCCCTCTTTGAGGGTTGTTTGGAAAATTTTAGTCTTTTTATCTTCTAAATATAGAATACTTTTTGCTCCACAAATGTTTTGACTCTCCACAACAAAAGCAGATACAATATAATCCATACCATCTTGATGGCTACCTTCTGGAGAATTTGTAGCACTTTCACCATTTATACATTCAATTAAGGTATGATGAATGATCAAATGTGCCTCACTAAAATCTAAAAATTTTTTAATTTCTAAAAATACAAATTTAATAATCTCAACAAGGTTGTCATCAAATAATTCATTAGGCAATTCTTTAAACTTTCTTGCATAGTGTCTGTAATCTGATTTTCTAGTGAATTTGCATTCACTTGGACAAAAAAAAAGGGGGGGGGGGGCTTGGAATCCTTAGAATATTAATATCTTTTTCCTTAATTTTGATTCTATATTCCGAAATTAAACGCTTTCTATTAGAAACAAAAGAATCTAAAGTTTTAGTGATCCCATTAGGCAAATCTAAAGAAGCAATATCTATTGTGTAATCTTTGGATTTTAATAAATTATTTTGGAATAAGAAGTCAATTTTTCTCTTATGCAACAAATAGTAATCAGGTTGGAATTCACCATAAAAAGAAGCAATTTTAGACTTCAAAGCAACAATATCTACCCCTATATCTTTATAATCAAATAAGAAAATGGGTATGGTAAATTTCATATTAATATTCCTTAAAGAGAGTTACACTCTTAACACATTTTACTTGAAATTTTTAAGATTTTAATGTAAATATTTAACCCAAAAAGAAAACTCATACAAAGAAAGAATCTTTTATTTTCTACTTTATCTCTAAGTCTTAATCTTACTTTTATACTACTTTATGCATAACATAAAAGAATATATTATTAAACACTTACATAAGAATCTTTAGATTTTCTATTATTTGATTACATTCACTTCATCAATGCTATATTTTGGTGGAGAATAGCGGGATCGAACCGCTGACCTCCTGCGTGCAAAGCAGGCGCTCTCCCAGCTGAGCTAATTCCCCAAGAGGACTATTAAATGAGAATCTAGTTTTTCTATTCTTTCTCTTAATAGTTTGATAATTTAAAATTGGTTATTTTTGATGAGAAAGTGCTGATTGTGAATTGTTTTTAAAAGGAGTTACCAAGTAGGTAATGACTAAAAAAACAATAAAGAATCAGTGCTTTATCGCAAAAAGAACAATTTTTGGTGGGCTTAGGAGGACTTGAACCTCCGACCTCACCCTTATCAGGGGTGCGCTCTAACCACCTGAGCTATAAGCCCCTACTTTTAAAGCCAAACAATCTCTGACAAC
>NZ_JRPC02000005.1 GCF_000765745.2 Helicobacter apodemus | reverse complement strand
CCCTAATATATTATTATATTAGGAGATTTAGGCATTTTTATTATGTATTTGTCATAAACTATTTTTAACATTCCTAGTATAGCATAAAATTTAAACTTTGATTTAAGTAAAGAGGATTATTTTTTAATTAACTTTTAATTTTTAGTTTAATTCTTAAATTTAGCTTTAAAGGAGCAGGGTGGGGTGAGTTAATTAGGGTATAATACTTTATTTTTAAAGAGTGCTTATGTTGATTTTGCTAGGATTTGGATTAACTAATCAAGCTATTGCTAGGAAGTTTAGCCCTTGTTTTATCTTTGATGATAATTTTAAAGAAGAAAGTCAAGATTGCTTTGGTAATACTTTGCTCCCTCCTTGTAGGCTTTTAGAAGTATTAGAAAAATACCCCAATGTTAAAGTTGTTACAAGTCCGGGTATCCCGCCTAATAATCCCCTTATTACTGCTAGTCATCCTATGAGTGAATATGATTTTTTTAGCCATTGTATGCCCTTTAGTGTGTGGATTAGTGGAACCAATGGAAAAAGCACGACTACAGAAATGCTAACCTTTCTTTTAGCCTATAAAGGGGCTATTAGTGGTGGTAATATAGGCAAACCTCTAGCGGATTTGCCCCTTAATGCGTCCATTTGGGTTTTAGAGACTAGTTCTTTTACCTTGCATTACACCCATAGGGCTAAACCTAATTTGTATTTGCTTTTGCCTATTTCAGAGGATCATATTAGTTGGCATAGTAGCTATGAGGATTATATTAAGGATAAGCTTAAGCCTCTTTTGTGTTTAAGGGATAAGGAGATTGCTATTTTGCCTAAAATGTTTGAAAACCACTCTTATGCTAAAAACTCTCTTGCTACACTTATTTTTTATGAAGATTCTCAAAGTCTTGCGGAGACTTTTGGGATAGATACGCAACGCATCGTTTTTAAAGAGCCTTTTTTGCTAGATAGTCTGCTTGCCTTAAGTGCTACTAAGATACTCTTTGATATTTTGGATTATGATTTGTTAAATACCTTTAAAATCGGGGCACATAAAATCGAAGAGTTTTATGATAGTTCGCATCGTTTATGGGTGGATGATAGCAAGGGGACGAATGTGGAAGCGACTTTAGAGGCGATTAAATGTTATGAGGATAAGCCTCTTTATCTTATCTTAGGGGGAGATGATAAAGGTGCGGATTTAACCCCACTTTTTGTGGCTATGGAGGATTTGGAGGTTAGCCTTTATGCTATTGGCTCTAATGCGGAGAAAATCGCTTCTTTAGCAAAAAGGTATCAAAAACCTTGTGTTCTTTGCCATACTTTAGAAAATGCGGTTAATGCTATTAAACAAAATCATAATTTACAAAGCGTTGCTATGCTTTCTCCTGCTGCTGCTAGTTTAGACCAATTTAGTTCCTATAAACAAAGGGGTGAGCGGTTTAAAGCCTATGTGCTTAAGTGAAATCTAGGGGGTCAATGTCTATTTCACAAGGGAAATCGCTTAAGCTTCTTAAGATACTATGCAAGGCTTTAGATTCTATACTTCGCAATAAGATAACGCATCTCCATTTGTTCGCAATCTTTTCAATGGGGGCATCACCATAGCCTACAATTTCTACTTTTTTGTGCGGAGGGAGGGTGGATAGTGCTTTTTGCATAAGTAAATGGGCTTTTTCTTTGTTTTTATGGGATATTTTAATAAGGGCTAGACGCACAAAGGGGGGATAGAGATTTTGCCGCATTTGTAGTTCTTCTTGTAGAAAGTTTTCATAATCTTGTAGGTATCGTTGAAAAAAGTCCTTTTGTAAAGTTTGGATGATGACTTTGCCGTCTTCTTTCCTGCCGCTTCTCCCTGCTAATTGATACATTAAAGCGAGGGTTTTTTCTCTTGCCCTATAATCACCCCCCTTTAGGAGATAGTCTAAGCCTAAAGCAACGCTTAAAGCAACCTTATGGTAATCATGCCCTTTGGAGAGCATTTGTGTGCCTACTAAAATATCAATTTCGTGCCGATTAAAGGATTCTAGAGTTTGGGTAAGTTGTTTTTGGGTCGTAATGGAATCCCTATCAAAACAAGCGATTTTAGCATTGGGTAAGTAGGTAGAGAGCTCTTTAGCAAACTCTTGTGTGCCAATCCTTAGGCTTTTTAGTTCGTAACCACAAGAAGGGCAAATGGATATGAGTGGGCTAACATAATGGCAGTAATGGCATTTAAGGCTAGAATCTTTTTTGTGCAAACTCATAGAAACACTGCAATATGGGCATTGTATCGTTTCTCCACAATGGCTACAAAGCAAATGCTTGAAGTTCGCCCTTGTGGGTAAGAAAACGATAGCTTGTTTGTTGGATTCTAGATTTTTTGTGAGATTTTCTATAATGAGGGGGTGAAAATAATCGTGGCTTTCACAAAAGATAAATTCCTTTTGGGAGTTATAAAAAGAGCCTTTGAGGCGGAAGATGTTTTGCTTTTGTAGGGCTTTGTAATAGGTATTTAGTGAGGGGGTGGCACTTCCTAAAAGGATTTTTATATGGTTTTGTTGTGCGAGGAATAGGGCGGTATCACGCACATTTAAACGCGGGGAGGAGGCAGATTTATAGGCGTCATCGTGTTCTTCATCTACGATGATTAGCCCAAGTTTGCTAAGGGGTAAAAAGAAGCTTGAGCGAGAGCCAGCTAGGATTCTAAGTTCGCCCTCTTTGAGCCTTTGGAGAATTCCTTGCTTTTTTTTCGTGCTAACTTTAGAATGCCAAAAGGCTATGTATTCGCCAAAGATGGCTTTAAGACGTTTTTCCATTTGTGGGGTTAAAGCAATTTCGGGCATAAGAAAAATAGCATTTTTACCCTTTTGTAGGGTTTGGTTGAGTAAGTGGATATAAATTTCTGTTTTGCCACTTCCTGTATCACCAAATAAAAGGGTGCTTTGGTTGGAGTTAATAAAGTTTAGTGCTTTACTTTGGTTTTCATTTAGGGGTTTGACTTCAAAACTAAGGAAGGGGAAGTCTTGTATGAAGTCTTGCCTAAAGGGTATGAAAACCCCAAAGCTTGAAGCATAACTGCTACAATAATAATTTGCGATAAATTCTGCAAGTTGGAATTGTGAGGGTGAAAAATATTCTTTTAGGGGTTTTAGGGGCTTACATTCAAAGTTAGGCTTTGGAATCTCTTTTAGGATAACGCCTCTAAGGCTTCTTTTAAGCAAGGGAGCTTCTACGACCTCACCAATGTTTAAAGGGGTCATGCTCTCATAAGCTAAAAGTGGAGATTTTTGTTTAAGCAGTGCAATGAGATAATAAAACAATGTTAAGAAATATTATCCGTGTTTTTTATGGTTTGTATTTTTGTGTGGGCTTGTGTTATTGCATTTTGTAGGGTATTAGAAATTTCAGAAGCCTCTAAAAAAGCCTTTAGTAAATCGCGAGGATTGATAGAACCATTTTCGTCTGTTAGTTTATGGAGTGCTTCTAGGGTAGTGGCTGAAATATCACTAGTGGGTATCTCATAATAGCGACCCGTAATGCAAACACGAAAGGTATTATCCATTATTGACCAAGGACATTTTGGATTTTGCTTAATACCGATTCTAGCTCTCTTTCTTTAGCGCTAATTTCATCATAAAGCGAACTAATTTCTGAATTTTTTGCTTCATTTTCTGCTTTTAGTAGCACGATTTGTTTGCGTAATTGTTGATTTTCCTCGCGGACTTTTTTTAGCTCATTGAGTAAATCATCAATACTTTGTAGTAATTTGTTAGAAATGTTTTGTGTCTCTTCCATTTTGCACCCTTCAAAATAAATATTGCATTTTAGCATTATTTGGTTAAGAATAGTTTAGATTATCATTTAGGGTATTAAAAATTTATCTTTGGTGGTTTTGTAAGTGAGAAATAAGCATTAAAATCTATAATTTGATGAAATTATTTTTAGAAAAGTATGGGATGCAAAAATTTATTCTTAATTCTTCTTATTCCCCAGCAGGAGACCAACCCCAAGCTATAGAAACTTTAAGTGGTTTTATAAAATCCGGAAGTATGTATCAAACGCTTATTGGCGTTACAGGAAGTGGCAAGACTTTTACTATGGCACAGATTATTCAAAAGATTCAAATGCCAACGCTTATTATGACACATAATAAAACCCTAGCAGCACAGCTTTTTAGCGAGTTTAAAGGGTTTTTTCCTAAAAATCATGTGGAGTATTTTATCTCTCATTTTGATTATTACCAACCAGAGGCTTATATACCGCGTCAAGATTTATTTATTGAAAAGGATTCAAGTATCAATGAGGAATTAGAGCGATTAAGGCTTTCTGCTACCACTTCGCTTTTGGCGTATGATGATAGCATCGTTGTAGCCTCTGTTTCGGCAAATTATGGTTTGGGGAATCCTAAAGAATATTTAGAAATGATAGAAAAATTTGAGGTTGGGAGTAGCTATATTCAAAAATCTTTACTTTTGCGGCTTGTGGATATGGGGTATAAACGCAATGATAATTTTTTTGATAGGGGAGATTTTCGTGTCAATGGGGAGGTTATTGATATTTATCCTGCTTATAGTGAAGATGAGGTTGTGCGTTTAGAGTTTTTTGGCGATGAATTAGAATCTATTACTTTTTTGGATAGTATCGATAAAAAGCCCTTAAAAAAAGTAGAATCTTTTGTGCTTTATGCGGCAAATCCTTTTATTGTGGGTGCGGATAGATTGAGTATTGCTCTAAAGGGGATTGAGGAGGAATTACATAAACGTTTGAGCTTTTTTAAAAAAGAGGGTAGGATGGTTGAATATGAGAGGCTAAAAAGTCGCACAGAGTTTGATTTAGAGATGATACAAGCCACAGGGATTTGTAAAGGAATAGAAAATTATGCTAGGCATCTAACGGGTAAAAAGCCCGGTGAAACTCCTTATTCTCTTTTGGATTATTTCGAGCAAAAAAATAAACCTTATTTACTCATTGTCGATGAATCCCATGTAAGCTTACCGCAGTTTGGGGGTATGTATGCTGGAGATAGGAGTCGTAAAGAAGTACTTGTAGAATATGGCTTTAGACTGCCTAGTGCTTTGGATAATCGTCCGCTTAAGTATGAAGAGTTTATACAAAAAGCCCCGCATTTTCTTTTCGTCTCTGCTACTCCCGCTTCAAGGGAGCTAGAATTAAGTAAAAATCATATTGCCGAGCAGCTTATTCGCCCAACAGGATTGTTAGATCCTCTTTATGAGGTTTTAGAATGTGATAATCAAGTGGAGATTCTTTATGATGAAGCTAAAAAGGTTGTTGCAAAGGGGGAACGCGTGCTTGTAACGGCTTTGACAAAGAAAATGGCAGAGGAACTAACTAAATATTATGTGGATTTAGGATTAAAAGTGCGTTATATGCATTCTGATATTGATGCTATTGAGCGTAACCAAATTATTAGGGCTTTAAGGCTTGGAGAGTTTGATATTTTAGTGGGTATTAATCTTTTGCGTGAGGGGTTAGATTTGCCAGAGGTTTCTTTAGTTGCTATTTTAGACGCTGATAAAGAGGGGTTTTTAAGGAGTGAGACAAGCCTTATCCAAACAATGGGGAGAGCTGCTAGGAATGTCAATGGGAGAGTTTTGCTCTTTGCTAACAAAATCACTGATTCTATGAAAAAAGCAATGGAGGTAACAGATTATAGGAGGAGTAAGCAAGAGGCTTTTAACAAAGAGCATAATATTGTGCCTCAAAGTGTTTCAAGAAAACTTGATGAGGATTTGAAAATGCAGGATTTAGGAATGCTTTATGAAAGAACTAAAAATAAAGAGAAAATGCCAAAGGCTGAAAGGGAGAAAATGGTTAAAGAGCTGACTAAAAAGATGCAACAAGCCGCAAAAGCTTTAGAGTTTGAAGAGGCCGCTAGGTTGCGTGATGAAATAGCAAAATTAAGAAAAATTTAGATGGAAATTATCGTTTAAATTTGCTACAATTTCTGCATAAAGGGACAAAAGATTATGAAAACATTAACACTTGCAAGTATTTATGAGATTCAAGGATATAAGCACGAAGCCACAGAAATTTATAAAACCATTTTACAAGGAGATCCTAATAATGTAGAAGCAAAAATTGCTTTAAGGCGATTAATGAGTGATCGTAAAAGTTATGGAAAGGCGGATGTAGCAATGTTAAATTTATTTGTGCAAATGGATAGTGAAGTAGAGTTTAATGAGTTTGAAAGGTGGTTATTACAAGTATGGAGTTAAAAGAAGCAATTTTACAAACTTTAGCAGAGATGGATACAAATTTAAAGAAGCCTTTAAAAGAAATGAAGTTAGAAAGAGATGAATTACTTGATGTTTTGCCAACACAAGAGGAACCTTTAAAGGAGGTAGAAGTATTGAAACCTTATCAAAGAAAAATAGAAAAGCTTAATTTTAAAGATGTTGAAGCTTTAAAGGAGATTCTTAAAAAACATTATTTAGATGAGGAAAAATTTCTTAATGCACTTCAAGAGAGAATTTTAGTTTTATTTGAGGGGCTGCAGTCTCCAAATAATAGAAATATTGAAAACAAAGTGGATATGATTTTGAATTTTTTAGAATTTACTTTAGCTATTATTGATGAAAAAAAGAATGCAAAATGAAAAAATTTTTTTTATTTACTCTTGATTTACTTTCTTTGTTTATAATTTCACCATCTCAATTGGATGAATTGAGATACAAACGAAAGTTTGTTTTTTTCTTAGAAATAAGATTTTTTCATCCACTCCTCCTTTGTTTAAGGACACTTAGTGTGAGTAAGTTCTTTGAAAGTATTATCAGTTCTAGCGGGCGTTTTCCTAAATTTTTAATGAACCCCCCTAAATACCCAATCCTCCTTTTTGTAGGGAAAACGTTATGCTAGAAGTACTGATGATAGAAGATGATTTAGAATTAGCGACCATTCTTAGCGAATATTTAAAGGCTCATAATATTAATGTTACCAATTATGATGAACCATATACGGGTATGAGTGCAATTAATACTCAACATTTTGACATCCTCCTTTTAGATTTAACACTCCCAAATTTAGATGGTCTTGAAGTTTGCAAGAGGGTCGCAAAAGAAAAGAATATCCCCATAATAATAACTTCTGCACGGTATGATATTAATGATAAAGTTTTAGGATTAGAATATGGTGCTGATGATTATCTCTCAAAACCTTATGATCCCAAAGAAATGGTAGCTAGAATCCATAGTGTGCTTCGTCGTTATAATCTAGTTAAAAAAAGCGATGAATTAGGGCTTTCTACTTATCCTTTTGTTTTGAATAAGGGAAGTAGAGAAATCTATTTTTATGATGAATTATTAGATTTAACCAAAGCAGAATATGAAATTTTGAGTTTTATGTTAGAAAATAAAAATCAAGCTCTAACAAGAGAATCTATAGCCTCTCATTCTGATTCTATTAGTCCTGATTCTGGTAATAAGAGTATTGATGTTATTGTTGGGAGATTGCGTTCTAAAATAGAAAAAAATGAAAAGAAGTATATTGTATCTGTGCGTGGAATTGGTTATAAGTTGCAATTAAAAGATAATGATTAATTCCATTTTTGTAAAAATTATTATCCTATTTGTCATTGCTATTCTTGGACTTGGTGCATTTTCTTATTATTTTGTAAATAAAGAAATTGAAAAAGAAATGCAAATGAATCAATTAAAATATACACAATTTTTAGCCACTATTCATCAACTTGTCCGTTTTAGAGGAGATATAGAGTTGATTGAAAAATATCTTAATGATCTTGATTTAGAGCTTATTGAAGACCCTAAAGTCTTGGAGGGTTTTCAAATGTATTTGATGCCTTATTTGAATCATGAAGTGCTTGCTAAGATTATTAAAAAGAAAAATAATGTTTATTTGCTTTTGCAAACTCCTAGAGAGTGGAAACTCTATGGAGATTTTCATATGAATAGGCTTTTTAATTACTATATCATTATTATTGTTGCTTTCTTTATTGTAATTTTTTTGTTTGTATTGGTTATTAAAAGTATTCTTCCGTTAAAGACTTTACGCAAAGAAATTAAAAAGTTTGCTAATGGGGAGATGGGTATTTCGTGTAAAGTTTATCAAAATGATGAAATAGGGGAATTAGCTAGGGAATTTGATAATGCGGTGCAAAAGATTAATGCCCTTAACCAATCTAGGCATCTTTTTTTGCGTACTATTATGCACGAGCTAAAAACTCCTATTACTAAGGGTAGAATTACTGCAGAGATGATTGATAATCCAATGCATAAAGAGCGACTTTGTTCTGTGTTTGAACGTTTAAATTTACTTATTAATGAGTTTGCTAAAATTGAAGAATTAAGCTCCCATAATTATTCTTTAGATAAGCAAGATTATCAATTAAGTAATATTTTAAATCAAGTTTTTACTATGCTTTTGTTAGATAAAGAGCAGGTCGAAGAATTATTTGTTTTACCTAAAGAGGATTTTATTTTGCATGTGGATTTAGAAATGATTGCTTTAGCGATAAAAAATCTTATGGATAATGCTTTGAAATATAAAAGTAAAGGTAAAGTGGAAGTAAAAGTTAAAGAGAAGGACTTAATCATTAAAAACTATGCTCCCCCACTGCCTTATAGTTTGCAAGATCTTTCTAAACCATTTTTTAAAAATAAAAAATCTGACCAAAGGGGTGGTTTAGGGCTTGGGATTTATATCATTCAAAGTATCTTAGATACACAAGGATTAGTTTTAGAGTATTTTCATTGGAATAATAAGAATAATTTTATTATAAAAAATGTAATCTTGCAGGAGATAGTTTCAAAAAGGAAATGAAGTTCTATGTTTAGGCGATTAAGGAGAGTAAGGTTTAATCCTAATATACGCACTCTTGTAAGTGAGAATAATATCCATACGCAAGATTTGATTTATCCCTTATTTGTTACCTATGGAGAAAATATTAAAAATACTATTGAGAGTATGCCTGATGTTTTTCAACTAAGTCTTGATAATATCTTAAGGGAATGCGAAACCTTAGAAGCTTTAGGGATAAACGCTATTATGTTATTTGGGATTCCAAGGATTAAAGATAGTATAGGGAGTGAAGCTTTGAGTGAAGAGGGTATTATTCCTCAAGCTGTGCGTAGTATAAAGTCAAAATTTCCTCATTTACTCATATGTGTTGATTTATGTTTTTGTGAATATACAGATCACGGGCATTGTGGGATTTTAAACCCTAAATTGCAAAGTGTGGATAATGATTTAACCCTAGAGATACTTAATCAGCAGGCTTTAATCTTAGCCCAAAGCGGGGCAGATTTGATTGCACCTAGTGGAATGATGGATGGAATGATTGAGAGTTTGCGAGAGGTTTTAGATTCTAAGGGTTTTAGTCATATACCGCTTATGAGTTATTCTACGAAGTTTGCAAGTGGGTATTATGGACCTTTTAGGGATATTGCCCAAAGCACACCAGCTTTTGGAGATAGGAGAAGCTATCAGCAAAATCCAGCCAATAGGCGAGAGGCTATTTTGGAGAGTTTAGAGGATGAGAAGCAAGGGGCGGATATTTTAATGGTAAAGCCTGCTTTAGCGTATTTAGACATTGTGCGGGATATTAGAGAGCGAACTTTATTGCCTCTAGCGGTTTATAATGTTAGTGGTGAATATGCCATGCTAAAATTCGCACAAAAAGCAGGCATTATTGATTATGAACGCGTTTTGCTTGAAACAATGGTAAGTTTTAAGAGGGCGGGGGCGGATATTGTTATTACTTATCACGCTAAAGAAATTGCAAATTTATTAAGGAGAATTTTATGATTAGAATAATTTTAGGTTTAGTGGCTCTTGTATTATTAAGTGGTTGTTTAACAACGCAAACACAAAGCAAAGTAACAATGAGTCAAAGTGTTTTTATCGACCCAGTTTCTAAGGATAAAAAGAATATTTTTGTTTCTACCCATAATACGAGCGGACAGAAAGTAGATTTAGAGAATAAGATTATTAAGGAATTATTAGCGAAGGGTTATAGCATCTCTGATGATCCCCAAAAGGCTACTTATATTTTGCAAGTCAATGTGCTTTATGTTGATGTGAAAAAAGAAAATAATGCAGCACCTGCTGGAGCAGTTGGAGGAGTTGCGGGTGCTGGAGTTGGAGCATATAACCATGGCTCTGCTACAGGAACTGTTGTTGGCGGGTTATTAGGAGCTGCTGTTGGAGCATTAGCAGGAAAGCTTATGGAGGATACAATCATTCAAATGCAGGTGGATATTAATATCCAACAAAAGATTGAAGGTGGAACGACTCGCATTAACGCAACTGCTAATCAACAAGCAGAAGTTAAAGATGGTAGAAGACACGGGTTTTTTAATAGTTTTGCTGGAGATGTAGCTCCTACGCAAGGTGGTGGTAAGCTTAATGATGACCAAATAAACTATGATAAGCAAGTTTTTAAATCGGATTTTTCCCAAAAACGGACTTCAATGTTAGCAGAGGCTACAAAGCTAAATTTGAAATTTGATGAAGTCGTGCAAGTCTTAGAGGATAAGATTGCTACACAAATTGTAGGAATATTCTAAGAATATTCGCTTTTTATTTCAAAGTTTTGGAGACTTTTGAAATGGTAAGATTGGCTTTTATAAGTAAAGCTTAAGCTATAAGCGTGGAGCATTAATCGTGTGCTATGAAAATATTGTAATCTTTTTTTTGGGCTTAAAGGGATTGATTCAATCTTGCTAATAAATTCACGGGTTAAATATTCTCTTGCATATTTATCTTCACAACCATAAAGAGGGTCTCCTAATACAGGGTATCCCGCACTTAAGAGATGGATTCTTATTTGGTGTGTTCGTCCTGTAATAGGGATAGCTTTAAGTAAGGTAGAATCTCCATAATGCCCTAGGGTTTCAAAGGTAGTCTTCGCTGTTTTAAAAGATAAGTTTTCTTTGTGTGGAATCTGTCCTAGATAAAGGGAGCGGATACTTAAATCCTCGCCCCTTTTTTGTGTGCTTATGGGGCAGTTTATACAAAAGGCTTCATAGGGAATTTGTCCTTTTGTCAGGGCTAAATATTCTTTTACAATTTTTCTTTTAGCAAACAATTCTCCTAAGGCTTTAATAGCATTTTGGTGTTTTCCAACAAGAACTAATCCGCTAGTTTCTTTGTCGATTCTATGAATAAGTGTAGCTTCTTTGCCGCAATGGAACTTTATCTCATCAATAAGACTGTAATGATGAAAATTCCCTTTTGGGTGGATTAGCATTTGGGCGGGTTTGTTAAAGAGTGCAAAATCTTCATTTTCAAAAAATGGTTTTAAACCTTGGGATAGAGGTTTGAAAAGAATAATCTCTACATAATCTTCAAGAATTTTATTTTTTTCATTGTTATTAAGGGGCTTACCTTTATAAATAACCTTTCCTTTATTAATGTGTGATTGGGCTTTAGCCATACTAAGCCCTAGATTGTGGATTAAAAATTGATAGGCTTTTATAGGTGTTTGGATAGAGAATCTTTGTCTTATAAAGGGCATTTGGCAACTTTTTAGCGGGGTTATAAAGAGAGTATTATAAGCAAAAAGCTCTAAAAAGCAAATTCTTTAAGATGCTTAAAAGTCATTTAATATTTATAAAAAGCCCTTAGGATTTACAAATCCCTTTAGATAAGTTTTGTTAGAATTTACTTCATGTATGGAAGAGGAGATTCTATGATAGAGCAAGAAGTAGAAAATGCTTTGATTTGTTATCTTTGTGTAGATTTGAATGGAGATAGCAAATGAATACTTTTGATTTTACCACTTTAGAGAATGAGGACTTTAAAGAGGATTCTGTGCGGGAGTTTATTATCGCACCATTTTTGCAAGAATTAGGCTTTGTGCTAAAAGATTCTAAGCAATCGCAAAAAAACTCTAAGCTAGAAATGGCTTTATCGCTAAAGCTTACAAGCCCCACAATAACAGGCAGTAATGAAAAAATCACTTTTACGCTCTTCCCTGATTATGCGCTATATGTGGATTCTAAACCCCATTGTGTGCTAGATGCAAAAGTCCCAAAAGTAAAGATTGATTCTCAAAGTAAGGCAGAGAGACAAGCGTTTTATTATGCAATCAACCCCGAGTTGAAAGCTCCATTTTACGCACTTTGTAATGGCAGAAGCTTCACGCTTTTTGAGACTAATGGGCAGAATCTCTTAAAAGAATTTTCTTGCGAGGAGTTGTTTAATTCTTTGAATTGTCATTCTGAGGGGTTAGCCGAAGAATCTAAAAAAGATATTTCGGCTTTGCCTCAATATAACAATAGTTTTGCATTTTTGAAGCAATACCTTACTGCTCCCACAGAATCGCTCAAGCAAACTCTAGCCCGAGATTCTAAAACGCCCAAAAAGCCTGATAGTTGGTATTTAAGCAGGGAACTACCAAGGGCAATTACAAATCCCAAAAAACAGGCAAAGGCGCATTATTTTGGCTCCACCGCCTATTTCACGCGTCAAAGTTGGGATATTGTAACCCAAAATATCAAAAACTTCACCGATGAGGGTGATGTCGTGCTAGATTCTTTTGGGGGAAGTGGCGTAACTGCGATTGAAGCGATGATGCAAGGCAGAATCGGAATTCACACCGATTTAAACCCTCTAAGCATTTTTATGATAAAGGCATTAAGTGTGAAAGTGGATTTAAGTGTGTTGCTAGACTTAAGTGAAGAGATTTTAAAAGAGTTTGAGAATCTTAAGCCTAAAAATGAAAAAGAGGCAAGGCAGATTCTAAAAGATGCGAAATATTATCCTAATGCACTAGATAGCGAGCTTGGGGAAACAGTTACTCTAAAAGAGCAAGATAGCATACTTTGGATTCCCCAAGATGAGATTTTGCCAAAGGGAAGCGATGTAAATTCTGTATTAGGGCTTTTTAGCAAAACTCAACTTGCCGAGCTTGCACTTTTAAGAAAGCTTATTTTCAAGCACACGACACCAAGTGGGAGTAAAGAAAATAGAATCCACAAAAGGAATCTGCGCTATGCTTTGATGTTGGCGTTTTATAATACATTGAGCTTAATAAATTTGACTTATCACGAAACTAAATCACGCAAAGGGAGCGCAGGTAACTATTTTGCATTTTATGGTCGTTATAGACTTGCAAAAATTCCTCATTTTTTAGATACTGTAGTAATTTATAGACAGAAAATTAAGCGTGTCATTAAAGGAAAAAGAGAATTAGAATATATGTTTTACCAAAGCTATTTTTATCCATTAAAGGGCATAATTAAGGACTTTAGCGGTGCGATGATAAACCAAAGGAAAAATATAGAAAAACAAGATTCTATCCTTGATAGAACCAATGGAGAAAAAATCTTTCAAGCAGACGCCACAGACTTAAAAGAGGTAAAATCCCAAAGTATAGATTTCATTTACACCGACTCGCCTTATGGGGCAAAGATTCCTTATTTGGATTTAAGCACGATGTGGAATGTCTGGCTAGATTTGCCTGTGGATAACGCCTTAAAAGAAAAAGAGTGCATAGAAAAGGGGAGTTTAGAAAAGAGTAGAGAGGAATACCACGTACTAATGATAGTAAGCCTTAAAGAAATGTATCGTGTGTTGAAGTGGAATCGTTGGTTAGCCTTTGTGTTTCAGCACCAAGATTATCCATTATTCCAAACACTAATAGATGAGGCACAAAATATCGGTTTTGAATATGTTGGTAGCGTAAGGCAAAACAATGGACAAACAACTTTTAAGAAAATACAAGATAAATTTTCAGTCCTTAGCGGACAACTTATAATGTATTTTAAAAAGGTGGATAATCCAAAGGCTAGAATAAAAGAGGATTTTAGCGATGATGTTATAGCCTTTGTGTTAAATCACGCAGAAATTACTATTAAGGGGATGGAGCTTGGATTTTTGCACGAGTTAGGCGATGAATGCACAGATTTAGCTGTTTTGCTTAATCAGCATTTTGATCTTGATAAAACAAGTGGCAAGTATCATATCAAAAAGGGTGAAAAATTTAAAAGTCATAAAATCCCACTTGAGAAAAGAGCAAGATATTTCTTAGTTTCTTATTTGTGCGGTGTGGAAAGACAAGGCAAAAAGGCTTATTTTGATGATACTTGCTTAGAGATTATCCCTTTGCTTAAAAATGGCGTAAGCCCTAGCGATGAACTTATTAAAGAGGTTTTGGAGGATATTGCCACTCCAAATTATGAAATAGGCGAATGGCGATTAAAAGACAAAAAGGCACACAAGGGAGCTTGTTTGACTAGTGAAAAAGAAATTGTAGAGTTTTTACTAAGGAATCTCGTAGATATAGGCGAGGGCAATAGCATAACCAAAACACTTCCAAAACTAGCAACTTTTGATGAAACTACGCAAGAATGGAATCTAAAAAGCAAAGTGCAAATATTGCAAGAGATGAGGTTAAATTATAAAAGTAAAATCAAGATAAAGGAGATTCTATGGTAGAACGATATGCGCGAGAGGAGATGAAAAAGCTTTGGGATTTAAATGCGAAATATTCCGCTTGGCTAGAAGTGGAAAAGGCACTTGTTCGTGGGTGGAATAAGCTAGGACTTGTTCCAGATAGCGATTGTGAAAAAATATGCAAGAATGCGAAGTTTGATATTGCAAGAATTGATGAGATAGAAAAGGTTACAAAGCACGATTTAATCGCCTTTACCACGAGTGTAGCGGAGAGTTTGGGTGAGGAGTCGCGTTGGGTGCATTATGGGATAACTTCAAGTGATTGCATTGATACTGCTGTGGCATTGCAAATGCGAGATTCATTAAAGATTATCTTGTGTGATGTAGAGGAGTTAAGAGAGGTGATTAAAAAACGCGCAATAGAGCATAAGCAAACACTTATGGTAGGTCGCTCTCACGGAATTCACGGCGAGCCAATTACCTTTGGACTCGTTTTAGCGATTTGGTATGATGAGCTAGGGCGACATTTAAAGGCTTTAGAATCTACTTTAGAAGTCATTTCTGTTGGGCAGTTAAGCGGAGCGATGGGGAATCTTGCCCATACACCTATGGAACTAGAGGAGATTGTTTGTGAAGATTTAGGATTGAAAGCTGCACCTGCTAGTAACCAAGTTATTCAGCGGGATAGATACGCAAGATTAATGAGTGATTTAGCCCTTTTGGCTAGTAGTTGTGAAAAAATTGCTGTTGAGGTGCGGCATTTGCAACGCACAGAAGTCTATGAAGCCGAGGAATATTTTGAAAAAGGGCAAAAAGGCAGTAGTGCAATGCCCCACAAACGCAATCCTGTGTTAAGTGAGAATATCACCGGACTTTGTCGAATGATACGCTCTTTTGTGCTTCCTGCTATGGAGAATGTCGCCCTTTGGCACGAGCGTGATATTAGCCATAGTAGCGTAGAGCGATTTATCTTGCCTGATAGCTTTATCACTACGGATTTTATGCTTATGCGTCTTAAGGGGCTTATTGAAAAGCTTGTTGTTTATCCTAAAAATATGATGAAAAACCTTAATTTAACCGGTGGGCTTGTGTTTTCACAAAGGATTCTATTAGAATTGCCTAAAAAGGGCGTATCGCGTGAAGATGCGTATAAAATCGTGCAACGCAACGCGATGAAAGTGTGGCAGGATTTACAAGAAGGCAAGGCAGCGGTGAATGAAAGAGGAGAATCATTATATTTACAGTATTTGCTTGCAGATTCTGAATTAGTGGAGATTATTGGCGAGGAAGTTATCAAGGAATGCTTTGGGTATGGTTATTATACAAAAAATGTTGATGCAATTTTTAAGCGGGTTTTTGGGGAGGGGAGATGAAGCAACTAATCGACAAGATTCTTGTAGAAAAAACTAGAGAGGGACGAAAAGACGGAGCATATTCAAGATTACTTGGTGATGAAGAGCTTGGAGCATTAATAAGTAGAATACATGCTACTTCTATTAGTGCTGGCACATTTTTAGAAAACTATATAGTTTCTGTTGCACCTAGTTTGCCACCAAATGATATACCGAAAATATTTGATAATTCCCTTAAGGAAGGTATTTTTCTTATCAATAAAAAAATTATTAAGCAATACATTACTATTTATTTAAATATGGAAAGTGTTATAGAGCCAGATTATATTATCGTAGATTGCATTCAACACTTTTTGTATGTTATAGAACTTAAAGATGGTGATAATTTTGATACGAAAAAATCTAAAGGTGAGGTGCAAAATCTTAAAACCTATTCTAAGGCACTTGCAAATAAAGTTCCTTACCCTTGGAAAATACAAATTAAAGTTTGTATGTTTAATCAAAATGATAAAACAAAAATTGTGAGTGGATTCAAATCTTGTATTACAGAAACAGAGGCAATGAGTGGAGAAGAATTTTGTCGTCTTTTGAGTATTAATAAGGCGGATATTGATAAACAAAGGAGTTTAGCCTGCGAAAAAAATATTGATTTTGTAATTGATGAGTTATTGCATATATCGGTCGTATCTCGCAAAATACATCAAAAGCTTACTCATTAGATAAGGACGATGCTATGCGTATCAAAAAAAATACTAAACTCACAATCGATGGACTAACCCTTATGCAAAGCCTAGAATCTCAAAGCGTGGGTTTATGCTTTTTTGACCCGCAGTATAGAGGTGTGCTAGATAAAATGAAGTATGGCAATGAGGGAGAGAGACAAAAAGGCAGAGCAACACTCCACCAAATGAGTAATGAGACAATTATAGAATTTATCACAGAGATTGATCGAGTGTTAAAGAATAGTTGCTATTTAATGCTTTGGATTGATAAGTTTCACTTATGCGAGGGCATTAAGGGTTGGCTTAAAGGGACAAACTTACACATTGTAGATTTAATCACTTGGGATAAGGGAAAAATGGGTATGGGGTATCGCACACGCAAACAATGTGAATATTTGCTTATCTTACAAAAAGCCCCGATTAAAGCTAAAGACACTTGGAAAAATCATAGCATACGCGATATATGGAGCGAAAAGATACCAAGTGAGGAGCTAAAGCTACACCCGCATAGCAAACCAAAAGGCTTACAAAAGGCGTTGATAGAATCTTGCACTAAGGAGGGAGATTTAGTGCTAGACCCTGCAAGTGGGAGCTTTAGTGTATTTGAATGTTGTAAATCTCTAAATAGAGATTTTATAGGGACTAACTTGCATAAGCGTTAGCCCATAAACAAAGGTATTAACCATAGTTTCTATTAGGTATAATGCAAATCCTTACGGGTAAATTTAAGCTAGTAAATCTAATTCCGTTAATGAAACTTATTTAAGCATAAATACAGGACTTAAATATAAGTTTTAAGAGATAACATCAATAAGAAATTACAATAACAAATACTACAAACTTAAATAAGAAATTAAACAGGCTTCTTAAGTTTTTATTATGGGGGACAATCTTTTTAAGATTGTCTCTTTTTGCTGTATAAAAATTACCCAAATTTTCATAAATTTCGCTATGATACCAACCAATAAAGGCATTTAGTTGATAAAGGAAATATTATGACAAGCCATATTTTAGATGAAATAAACGCTCATATTAAGGTAGCAAATGCTATGACAAATTTAGTCCCCTCTATAGAGATAGCTGCTAATAGTGCTATACAAACCTTAAAAAATGGTGGGAAGATTCTCATCTGTGGAAATGGTGGTAGTGCCGCGGATTCTCAACATATTGCAGCAGAGCTTACAGGCAGATATAAAAGGGAGCGAAAAGGTTTAGCCGCTATTGCCCTAACAACAGATACAAGTGCATTAAGTGCCATTGGCAACGATTATGGTTATGAGTTCGTATTTTCTCGACAATTGGAAGCCTTAGCAAAGGAGGGAGATTTGTTATGGGGTATTTCTACTAGTGGGAAGAGTGCTAATGTAGTCAATGCTTTAAAACTTGCTAAAGAAATGGGGTGCAAAACTTTAGGGTTTAGCGGTAGAGATGGTGGAGTAATGAAAGAGCTATGCGATATTTTGCTTATCTCCCCTAGTGATGATACTGCAAGGATTCAAGAGATGCATTTGCTTATGGCACATATTATTTGTGATTTAATTGAAGAAGCATTTTGTGGGTAGTTGGGATAATCTAGGGGCGGGGGCGGCTTTGTTGATATTAAGAAAGCTTTAGATATGATTGCTCTTTATATTAATTGAAAGGATATATAAGATGATACAAAAGGATAAAATGTTAGAAATTTTTAATTTTCGTTATGCGTGTAAAAGCTTTAACCCTACTAAAGAAATTCCACAAGAAGATTTTGGTGTTATTTTAGAATCTGCTAGACTTAGCCCCTCTTCTTTTGGGTTTGAACCTTGGAAATTTCTTGTCCTTAAGGATAAGGCATTAAAAAATACTTTAAAATCTGTATGTTGGGGTGGAGAAAATGCTTTAGACAATGCTAGTGAGTTTGTTGTTATTCTTGCTAGAAAAAAGGTAGATTTAGTCGCAGATAGTGCTATATTCAGTATATGGTAGAAGAGGTGCAGAAGCTTCCTAGTGAGATTCAAAAGATTAAAAAAGAGTTTTTTCATCGGTTTTTAGCAGAGGAATTTGCATTATTAAAGGATGATAGAAAGATTTTTGATTGGGCTGGAAAGCAGTGTTATATAGCATTGGCTAATATGCTAACAACTGCAGCGGCTTTAGGCATTGATTCTTGTGCCATTGAGGGCTTTAATGAAGAGGGTGCTAATAAGGTTTTAAATGATGTTATAGATACTACACATTTTGGTGTCTGTGTTATGGTTGGCTTTGGTTATAGGGATGATGATAAAAACGCTAATCGTCCAAAGACTAGACAAAGCTTAGAGAAAATCGTGCAATATGTTTAAGCAACAGATTCTTGTGAGATTTATATTTTAATACTTTTGGTAGGTTGTGAGAGTTAATAACAAAGGAATATAGATGTTTGAACGCATTGATGGCATTTTGCGAGAAATTGAAGAGGCACAAGCGGAGATTACTTTGCTTTTAGGGTTAGCAAAGATTTCTTTTGTGGATTATGTGATGATAAAAAGAGGCTCACAAGATGTACCAGAGGGCTTAGGTGCTTGGAATCTTCAACAAATTGATAATGAAGTTTCAAAGCTTAAGGAGGCAATTGATAGCCTAAATAAAATTAAAAAAGAAGTCTTAACTTGGTGATTTTTGTAAGGCTTCTAGTTTCTCTTTAACTTCATTAATATGTCCTTTAACTTTGACATTTTTCCATATCGCAACTATTTTTCCCTCTGGGTTGATGATGAATGTTGAACGTATCACTCCCTCATATTCCTTGCCATAGAGCTTTTTAGCCCCCCACGCGTTATAGAGCTTTAAGGTTTCTTTATGTGTATCGCTTAGGAGTGTGAAGTTTAAATCCTCTTTTTCTATGAATCCTTGATGGGATTTGACGCTATCAGGACTGATACCAAGCACAATGGCGTTGAGGTTTTGAAAGTCTTTTAAATTATCCCTAAAATCACAAGCTTCTGTGGTGCAACCGGGTGTTTTGTCTTTGGGGTAGAAATAGACAATAACATAAGAACCTCTAAAGTCTTTAAGGGAAATTTCTGCATTATCTTGATTGGGTAGTGTGAAAAGTGGAGCTTCTTGATTGATTCTTAATTCCATTTTGTTCCTTTGGGTATTGGATTTGCATAGAAACTTTACAATTATTAAAAATTTCTAATTTTGTAATTTTAATGCAAAAATAGGTAATTTGTGGGAATCTTTTGGGAATTTCTTCCACAAAATACCTTAAAGCATCTTCTAGTAGATTGAAATTTTGTTTAAAAGAATCTTGTAAGAAGTTTTTTAATAGACAATAATCTAAAAAGTCATTTTTTGAATTTGTGCCATAAGTGAAGTGAGAATCTATTTGGATTTTTTGTTTATTTGTTCTCTCATAGGGTAAAATTCCTATAATGGTTTCAAAGCACAGGTTTTCTAAGGAGATTTCATAATACATCATTGAATGCTTTTAAAAAAATCATTAAGGCCATTTACAATAGCTTTATTCATCGCTTCAATAATGGTTTCAAATCCTCCTTCTTTGACATTAATAGTTGTCCTTATGGGTAAAGAATAGGTTGCATTATTTTTAAGTGTGATGCCTTGTGCGTTAAAGAAAACCTGAGAGTCTTCAAAATGTAAATCAAAAACTGAAATTTTTAAGGATTTGGGAATATTTGGGGCTTGCAAAAGAGCAATACAATGATTCTTTGCTATTTGGGGAATGAGGGTATTTAGCATATCGGAGAGATTAGTAATCCATTGATTTTTAGAAAAATATTCTATTTTATTAGGACTTTCTTTATAGGCTATATTTTTGCTATTAATTTTATTAGCTACTTCAATCCCTAGCCATTGATAATTTCGGTAGCTTTTACAAGTGTTAGAGGATTCTTTAACGAATAGTTCATAATGGTTTATGGGGGGTAATTCTCGATTTAAGCAACCACTAAAAAGGAGTATTAGTAAGGCGGTAAAAATTTGTTTTAGCATTTTTATTCCTTTAATAATGTGATTTTAGCGATTTGTGCTTGTATTTTCAAGCTTTTATGTAAGCTTTGAATGACTTTTTCAAAATATTTATAGTCTATCTCTTCGCCTTTGTGGGATTTGAGATATTTATCTAAGACTTGGTAGCCACCGATTTTATATTCCCAAACCGCCTCGCTCACTCCGCAAAAGTGCAAAGAATCATTCACAAAAAGCTTTTGCTCCTTTGGCTCATAAATGATTTTTTCAATTTTGAGATTTTTATTTTTTGAGTCTTTGTATTTGGCTTCGCCGATTTGCTCACTCATTTCTTACCCTTTCATTTATATAAAGCGGAAAAACATAGCTCCCACTACCCACCAAATGCAAATCAATAATGTTTTGTGTGATGAAAATATTATTAATCTCTTGCAACTTGCACCCTCTATCACAGACTAAGCCTATATTCATATTTAAGCCTTTTGGTAGAGATAGAGAGGAAAGATTGTTCCTGCACCTGTGTTGCCACCACCCATTAGCGATAAATCTACTAGAGTATTCGTTACTATCACACATTGCCAAGAACCGCTCATCTTGTATTGTCTTGCCACATTTAGCCCAATATTGCAAGTCATTCTCATCATTTTCTGCTCTCTCTCTCTCTCTCTCTTGTTGCGAATCTTGCATTAAATGCGTAAGCATAAGCTCTTGTCCTAACGCACTTAAGGTTAAAAATTTTTCTTTAGATTCCACAAAGGGAATCTTTGGGAAGTCAATTTTAAGAAAATCAATATATTTTTCTCTATAATCTTTATGGAATAGCACCGCATAGATATAGCCTAAAATCTGCTCTGGCGCGAAATGTTCGTTGTATTTGGTATCAATGAAGTTTCTAAATTCAGGAGTGAAATTTTCTACCCATTGTCCTTGCTTAGAATCTGCATTTTCTTGTGAATCTTTTTTGTTCTTTTTGGGGCTTTTATCTTTACTAGATTCTGTATTTTTAAGGTAAAGAGGTGAGATGTAATCTCCTCCTTGCATACCCGAACAAGACCAACTTCTAAAATCAATTATTGAATCTGTTGCAAAACCTTGTCCGCTTTGTGTGTTTGGAAAACCTCTTTTATAAATAAGCCCTACATTATCATTTTGCAAAAAATGCTGCATTATTTCAAATCTAGGGCGTGTAACTTTGGAAGTATCATAATAAACTTTCATTAAATCAAAAGGGCGATAAGCTATATTTTTGACAAATTTTAAATCAAATTCATTATAAAAGTCTTTTACTTGTTGTTCTAATTGTTTTTCATTAGAGGCAATCAATACAGAATCTTTACCTGTTACTACCCCCACGCTTGAAACCTTAAAAATATCCTTGACGCTCCAGCCCTTATCATACTCTGCCCTTAAATCCTCATTTTGTGGGATAAAAAGATAAAAAGGCTCTTTGGGCTCTAATGTAGCCCAAGCAATAGAATCTAAGGTATTTTCATACAAAAAGTTTGTTTTATCGCTTCTTTTGCCATATAAATCATAGTGGTGAATTTGAGCGAGTTTTTGAGGTTTTTCATTGGAATCTTCGCTGTGTTGAGAACGAGAAATTCTAGTATCTTGCGTAAGATTTGAATGTTTTGCAAGGTGAGGCGATGGGAGTTTATCAGGCATAAATGACCGAGTCGAGCCGCCGCAATCATTTAAAGATTGCGTAAGAGACGAATTTCTATTTTTCACAAAGATATTAATGCTTACGCCTTGCATAATATCAAAGACATTTTCATCTTTGCTTCCATCGGGTGTGGCTTCCTTTTTTCTCGCATTGCCGTGCAAATCTAAAATATAGATTGTATCAAAGGTTTTTAGCAAGTGATAGCGCATACCGCGAAAGGTGGGATTATCTAAAAAGCTGTTGTTGGAGATAAAGGCAAAGATACCGCTTGGCTGTTCTTTAATCTTGGATTCTGCAAAGCAGATAAACTTTACATAATCATCAAGTAGCCATTTGGGATTTTTCTCGTTTTTGAGTTTTTTCTTTTGCAGAATGGTTTTAAAGGTAGATTTTTGATTTGCATCTTTTTTGGGATTTTGCAGATAAAAGTTGATTGCTTCACTCTCTTTTTCGGTTAAATGCGCCTCGCTTGGCTCTAAACCATAAGTGATACGCACATTATCTTCAAATAAGCCTTTGTTGGCACTTGCCCCACTATAAGGCGGGTTGCCTGTGATAATCAAAATCGCATTTTCTTTAATCTTTTGCGCTTCTTTAAACTCTTGTGCTAACTCTATCATTCCTGCGAAAAGATTGCTTTGCTTATTTGCCTCATCTTTTTCTTTGTTGGAATAAAGTGTGTTTGTTAGGCGGATATTGAGTGATTCATTTTCTTTCAAAGGTGCGTTAAACTCCTCTTTGAAACTTTGGGAAAGCTTTAAATGTGCAATTGTATAAGGAGCAATGAGAAACTCAAAGCCAAAGAATTGCTTTAATAGCTTTTTAGGCTCATATCTTGCGCTATCTTTAGGTGTGGATTCTAAGGTTTTGCGGAAAGCTTCAAGCAAAAATGTCCCTGTCCCTGTGGCAAAATCTAAAAGCGTGATATTATCATTCTCCAAACTCGCACCTAAGCCATTTTTTAAGTCAAAATCTTTTTTAAGTGTAGAATCTATGGCATTAACAATAAAGCTCACAACACTTGCAGGAGTGTAATACACACCGCGAATCTCACGCAATCTCGGGTCATATTGAGAAAGAAAAGTCTCATAAAAGTGCAAATAAGGGTCTTTATGTGTAAATTGCGTGGTGTAATGCTCTAACAAGTCTTTTTCGCTTACTTTGTTTAGCTCTTTTATAATGCTTATAATATCAATATGATTGATAATATACAAAATCTCCTCTATAAGCCATTTGATAGAATTTAAATCCTCTAAATTGTCTAAAAATCCACTCATCGCACGAATAAGCGGAAAAGACTTAGGGATAAAGGCTTTGGCATTATACAAATCAATCTCCTTGCCACTCGTATTATTTAGCCTCGCAAGAAAAAGGCTATAAGTGAGCGTTTGTGCGAGGCTATCGGCAAACTCTGTGAAATTTAACTCTTTGTAAAGCTGCTCTTTAAAAGTTTCATAAAGGCTTGTAATATGCGTGTTTTCTTGCGCCTCTATTAAAGAATTTTTTAGAATCTGTGTGCGTTGAGCAAGAGCGTTAGCAAACTCTTTAGCAGCAACAATAGGCTTTGGGCTGTGAGTGAAAAAGAGTTTGAAAAGCTCGGTTAGTTCTTTTTGCTTAGATTCTAAAAGTGTCTTGTTTTTGAGCGTGGCTTTAAGTTGGCTTAATTCGCAGATTCTACATTCTTGCACGATTTGTGCCTTGCCTTTGTCATTTTTACGCACAAGACAGAATCGCAAATAATCAGTAAGCATTAGATTATCGCTAAGTCGCAGATATTTTTCAATCTGTGGGCTTTGTGCCACAGAATCTAAATCTGCATTCACGCGTTTGTTTTCAATATAGCCAATTATCAAGCCTTGATTTTGTATCAAAAAATCAGGTGCGCCTCTGCCCTCTTTGTCGTTGTTTGGCTCGTGTTTGATATGGAGGGATTGTAAAGTTTTATCGTGAGTTGCTAAGTCTGCTATGAAAGATTCTAAAAAGTTATGTAAATATGTGCGGTGCGTGTGTTCTTTGTCTTGTGGATTAATGTTTTGAAGTTGTGTAAGATAGGTTGTTAAAGTATGCATAATTCTCTCATATATTAGGATTTATTTAAGGCTAGATTGTAACATTTTTATATTTTTGTGTTTATTTTGTTTTAATGCTGTATTTAAACTACCTATTCCTTTGGTCCTAATTTCTCTTTTCTAATACCTAATAAAAAATCAGTGGGAGATTTTTCTAAAGACTGCAAAGTTTCCTTGCTCTCTAAAAGTAATTGTTGGAGTGTTTTAGAGTTTTGCTCAATGCTAACTAGCAAGGGGGTGAGTAAAGCTCTAAAATTGTAATCCCCTCTAAGCAGGGTTTGTTCAAATCGCTCTCTTGTTTTGCCAAAATCTTTGAGTTCATATTCTATCGTGCTTAGGGTTGTGTTGAGGTTGTTTGAAGCAATGGCAAGATTTTTAAGGATTGTATGAAAATTCTCTATATTTTCATCATTTAAGAGATTATTAAATTTATACAGACTAATGCCTAATTGCTCCATAGCAATTTGGGTTTTATCGCTGATTTTTTCTATCCAATTTGCTTCAAGGTTTAAAACTGCTTTTTCATTAGCCCTAAAGGGAGCACCATCTCCTTGAGAGAGTGCAAAGAAGTTCCCGCCGGTTAATCCTTGTGTTTCTACCATTACTTTCGAGTCTTTATGGACTATGATGTCTTTTTTAATCCATAAAATAATTTCTACGCTATTATCCATAATCCTATACGACTTTACAAATCCTACAGGTATCCCTAGATACCTAACGGGGGTTTCTATTCTTATATTTTTTGGGAGTTCTTTAGCATACAAATAATAGGGGTTGTATTCATCAATGCTTCTATCATATTTACCAAACCAAAAAATAAAACCCGCTAACGCTATGAGTGAGAAGAAGAAAAATATGCCTATTAAAACATAGTTTAATCGTGATTCCATTATTCCTCCTAAATTTGGTATAAAAACAAATCTATAGAATCGCTTTGTTGGCTTAATTCTTTTAAAGAGCCTTCAAAAAATATTTTTTTATCTTTTAGGATAATCATTCTATCCACTATTCCTTTCACGCTATCCATATCGTGTGTTATCATTATAATATTTAATTCTAGTAAGTCTCTTAATTCTTTAATGAGATTATCAAATTCTCTAGCACCTTTTGGATCTAATCCACTTGTTGGTTCATCTAAAAATAAAATTTTAGGGCTCAAGCTTAAGGCTCTAGCAAGTCCTACTCTTTTTATCATTCCCCCACTTAATTCATTGGGATAGAGGTTTGCAACTTCTTGCTTTAAGCCTACTTTGTTAAGCCACATCATTGCTATATCTTTTATGGCTTTTGGTGGGAGTATTGTATATTCTCTTAAAGACAATGTGAGGTTATCTAGGATATTTAGTGAGCTAAAGAGTGCACCAAATTGAAACAATACTCCAAAATTTAGCTGCATACTTAGCATTTCTTGAGGGTCTAGCTCTAAGATATTTTTGCCTAAAATTTTTACTACGCCACTAACGGGTCGATTTAAAGCAATCATTGTGTTTAAAAGGGTGCTTTTGCCACTTCCACTCCCTCCTAAAAGTGCGAAAATATCTTTTTTAAAAATCTTAAAGCTAATGTTATCGTGAATAATTCTCTCTCCAAATTTTGTCGTGAGATTTTTTACTTCTATAATCGCTTCCATTTAGAAAATCCCTGTTAGAATCATTGCACAGATGGCATCAAAAGCAATCACACAAAAAATCGCTTCTACTACGCTTTTGGTTGTATGCACTCCAATGCTTCTTGTGTCTTTAGCTACAATAAATCCGTGATAACAACCAATTAATGATATGATGAAGCCAAAAAAAGGTGCTTTTAAAATTCCAACCCAAAAATGTTTGATATTAACACTTTCTAAGAATCTTTCTATAAATTGTCCATAGCCGATATTAAGCTGTAATTGACTAATAAACATAGCCCCCAAAAGCCCAAATATATCAGCAATAAAAACAACTAAAGGAAAAGCTATACAAAGTGCTAGGATTCGGGGTAAAACTAAAAAGGTTATGGGATTAAAGCCCATCGTTTTCATCGCATCAATTTCTTGAGTAGCGCGCATCATGCCAAGTTCTGCACTAAAGGCAGAAGCACTGCGTCCAGCAATGATAATTGCGGTAATAATAGGTGCCATTTCACGTAAGGTAAGTATGGAGCTCATCTCTACGATTAAAATATTAGCACCAAATTGTTCTAATTGGATAGAGCCTTGATAGGCTATAACAATGCCAATTAAAAAACAAGCTAAACTCACAATGCCAATAGCTTTAATTAAAGATTCTTGTATATGGTATAAAATCGCTTTTAGGCGGATATTTTTAAAGCTTATGAAGCCTAGCGTATAAAGAATTTCTCCTATGAAACCTACAATAAAGAGCGTATTGTGCAATAGACTTTGCAGTATCGTAATCTTGTTAGAGGATTTTTTAGGTGAAGTGTTGTTTGTGAGTTGATTATTTTGTAAGATGGTAAGGATTTTTTTGCTTTTTGGGCTGTCTAAAAGCTCATTTTTAATAATTTTTAATTGAGGGTTTTGTAGCCAAATATTTAGAATCTCTCCTCCACAAAAATCTAAATCAAAATCCTTTTGCAAAAGGATTATTATGGGCTTATTGGTTGGGATTTTATTAAGTTTGCAGAGGAGAGATTTGGGGATTTTATAATTCCAGTTTCCCCCTAATGTTAGGGTGATATTCTCTTCTATAAGGACATCTAAAGAAGCTAAGATAGGCATTTATCTTTCTTCAAAGATAAAAGGAACTCCACGAACTATTCCACTATCAAAGATTTTTTTTGTATTGGCGGTAATTTGTGAATAATCCGTTTTCAATTGTTGGTTATTTAGCTCAAAGTCTTGATAATATTTTCTTAAAATATTAATTTTTGTTTGGGTATTAGCCTTAGGAAGTTTTGCAATTTCTTGCATTATGAGTTGAGCTTTGATAAAAGCTTTTTTGTCATGTACTGGAGCAAAAATTAGTTTCAGATTAGACTCTTCTAGGTCTTTTTCTATATTTTTTAAATGTTCTCTACAATAGGGACAATCAGGGTCTGTTATAACAAATTTCGTTGGCAAGTTTTCGCCATTCCCTGCGAGATAAACAAAATCTGTCTTTTTGAAGCTTTTAAAGAGTTTGTTTAGGGCTAGAGTATCTTGCTCTTCTTTAACTAAAGTAGCCTTAGTAATTTCTTCTTTAATCATAGTAGAATCAGCTTGGCTTAGATTTAAGACATTGCTTAAGCCAATGAAGTAATTTCCTTCTTTATTGACAATCACAGGGAAAATATCACCTCCTTTTGTTTTGCCAATTACAAAAAACGATGAGGGGAAGCTGACTAGTTCTTTTTTAAATTGAACTTGCACATCAATATCGGTTAGCTCTTTAATGCTCTTTTTAAAATTAGTCTCAAAATCAGCATTTGCTAGTGTTAGAATGAGGGTTAATAGGGTAATGGTTTTTTTCAATGTTAATCCTTTCATAAAATGAGAAATTGTAATATATTTTTTGTAAATATTATTTAAAGATAAGAGGATTCTTGGCGTTAGAGGGGATGAAGTCTTCTAAAAACTCTTCTTGCAGATGAGATTGTATCTCTAGCGTAAAATTTCCTATGAAAGCTTCTTGTAGGATAATAATGGGGGAGGTGAAGAATCCATAAGGATAGAGTTTATGCCGCAAATCACTTTGTTTGTGTGTAGCTAATCCTTCTTTTAGAAGTTGCTCAAAGCTATCTTTGACGAGGTATTCCCTTAAAGGTTCAAATTCTAAAAACATAATCCCCTCTTTATTAGCATAACCAATCCCATTATCCCAAAATTCTATTTTTGCTTTTGTTTTTTTAGGGAGTATGGAATAATTACAGATAAAGCTAGGGATAGCTTTGCCCTCTTGCGTTAATAAGCCTTGAATAAGTTGGTAATGCAAGATTTTTCTTTTAATGCTTTGGTAGGGTTTATTGGATTTTTCTAACTCCTCTCGAGTTTGGAATATTTTTAAACGCAATG
Source organism: Helicobacter apodemus (assembly GCF_000765745.2). Taxonomy (GTDB): domain Bacteria; phylum Campylobacterota; class Campylobacteria; order Campylobacterales; family Helicobacteraceae; genus Helicobacter_D; species Helicobacter_D apodemus. The sequence continues at coordinate 60,640 of NZ_JRPC02000005.1, read as the reverse complement.
CGGGGAGATTGCTTGAAGACTTTGGGGTATTAAGACTAGAGAGTAGCTCTAGGGATATTTTATTTGCTGCTTCTCTTTGCTTTTGGAGAGCAAAGATACAACCACAATAGTTTTGGCGATAGAGGTTTGCTTCTTTAGCAAGTTGGTTTTGTATTTGTGTGCCTCCATTGCTCCTAACATCAATGGGGAGGAATCCTAATTGGTATTTTTGTGCTATGGCTTCACCTTGTGAGAATAGCTCATTTTGGGATTTCATAGGGCTTGCGAGTAAGGTTGTGGTGAATTCTATGCAATGGGTTTGTTGGGCTATTTTCGCACTTTTTTCTAAACGATAATCAAAGCAATAACTACATCGTTCCCCCTTTTCTGGCTCATCTTCTAATCCTCTAGCACCCTTTAACCACTCTTGTAAATCATATTCTCCCTCAATAAGTGGGATTCCTAGCATTTCACAGCTTCTTTGCACATCTTTTAAACGCATAAGGTATTCTTCATAAGGGTGGATATTGGGGTTATAGAAATATCCGCAAAATGCTTTTTGGGGGTATTTTTCTTTAAGTTGGGTAAGGAAGTGATGACTATCTACGCTGCAACAAATATGGACTAAAGTCGTGCTTTGTTGGCTAAAATCATAAGGAATTTTTGACATTTATAAGCCTTTTTTGTTGGTATTATAAGCATTAAATCCTAAAAGGGAACTTTTTACAAGCTTAAGTTTAAAGGGAAAATAAAATACAAGCATTCTTTAGGGTAAAGTCTTAAAAGGATTTTAAAATCTTCTTTTTAGCCCTTTTTTGCTCCCTGATTAGATTGTCCTTATCCCCTTATTATTGCAACACTAAAAAGCTTTTTAAACATTGTTATATTCTTAATTAAATATCGTTTATTCTAAGCAAAACCAAAGATTCTTATCAAATATTTGTTTTGAAACTGGAATAAAAGTTACTATATGTAATTTTGATTTGGAGGATTCAATGTTTAAAAAATATCATTGGGAGTTTTTGTCTAGTTGTTGCCGCTTTTAGCGTCAGATGAATTAATATTGATAATCTTTTCAAAAAACAAATTGGACTTAAGAAGCATTACAAGCTTACAGCTACTAAGCACAGGGAATGCTAACATTAAATTTCAAAGTGCAGTAGTGCAAAGAGAAATCGCAGTCAATGAGTATAAAAGCTTTTACTTAACATCTCAAAACTTAAGGGGATATAGCGACCCTGTGGTGTATTTTCTATCGTCTCCAAAAATCACATTAGACTTAGGGGTAGGACAGAGACTCTAAACAAAAGATTAATGGATAGCAAAATTCACAATTGCGTTCTATTCCTACACTAAGGTTCTACTTATAGCATTAATTCCTATACAGCCATATCCCTTAGTGCTTCTTTAGGCGGTAGTTCTGCCGCACCTGATGCGATTTTTGGCTTTACTCTTTAGCGGAAGCTTTAAAGAAGTGTTTAAGGCAATAGAAAAGATTGAGATTGAATTTAATGCAAACTAAAAGGCGAAAAAGTAAAATTGAGTGAATGGGGAAATTTTAAATCAAAAGCATTTAAAAACTTCTTGGGTGCTACGATTAAAGCATATCCACTCTTTTTATCTCTATCCCATATACTATAAAATTCTTTCTTAGAGCTGATATATTCCCCATAGCTTGGATCAAGGATTTGTAGATAATTACCTTTGTGATTAATAATAACGACAAAATGAGGGAATCTTGGATCATCCTCAATTTTGACAAGCAGAGGAATATTGGTAAGCTTATCTAAAGTCTCTCTATTTAAAGCATAGGAATTAGCTACAAAGCCTAGCTTTTGGAGGGCTATTTTTAGCTCTGTGAAGCTTACCATATCGGTATTTATTTTTTCGTTCATTACCCTTAAAACTTCTACCTCGGTTAAGTTTCTATTGTCTAAGATATTTAGCAATGTAGCAAGAGAGGAAGCACCACAAGATTCTTCATAGTTTTGCCTAACTACCCTTTTGTTTTTTATTGTTTGATAGGATTGCACGATAAATTCTGCATTTGTAAAGGTTGCAGTAAAAAGAAAAGCCACGATAGTGATTCCCTGTAAAAGTTTTTTCATCGTTAATCTCTGTTATTGGGGTTGAATTTTATTTCCACTATGCATTGGTTTGATGCAAGAAATTTTGTGCCCTTTTGTATAAATCTTGGGTATAGTTATGAATATCTTGTTGGCTAATAGTCCAATTATTATGCACCGCTTTTGTAAATTTCATCGTTAAATCAATGCCTGTTGCCATAGAATCTAAGCTAGAGCGATAATGCCCAAGCTGTGTAAAGGCATAAATATCCATTGTAACACCTCCAAAGTTTGCAGCAATCTCATTAGGTGCAAAAATCTTAGATTTTCCCAAAAGTTCCATAGAATCTTGTAATTTAAACTTGATGAGTTCTTTTAGTTTCTCTGGGCTTTGTAAGGCTTGTTTTCTTAAGTTAATCTCTTCTAAAGATAATTTTTTGCTCCTGTTGCTAACTTCTTCACTAAGTATCTCATTTAAGCGATTTTCTATCTTCTCCCTAAGTTGTGTTTTACCTCCACCTAAAACCCTAGCGTCTTGTGAGTTTAAAAAGCTTACAAACAAGGCTTCTTGAGAGAAATTTGTATCTTTTTGTGGATAGAAGTTTAAATTTTTCATCTCTTCTACAGAGAAATTAAGTTCATATACTCTTAGATTAAGATCAATGCTTTGTAATTGTGAGCTTAAAACTTTAGCTTCCCTAAAAGTCTCTTTATTATAAAGATTAGTAACTTTAAAGTCCTCTAAACTTTCCATAATGCTAAATGCTTTCATCATTTCAGTATCTTCTAACATAGATTCATTTGCCATATATCTTTTATCACTAAAACCCTTGGGTAGTTTTTCAATTTCCCCTGCAGAATAAGATTCTTTGATTTCTGGCATAATTTGTGTAAAGACATTATAGTATTGGTTAAGGGTGTTAGCTATATCTATGTGTTTGAATACTTCTTCATTGGATATGGGTGCTTCATTGAATATATTATGCCATTTTCCATAATTCCATTGCCCAATTTTTATAATTTCTTCTAAGGTGCTTTTATGCAATTTAAATCCACTTGGAAGTCCAGCGGCAGCATTAAAATCCTCTCCTAGATAACCTTGCTTATCTACACTATAACCATAAAACTCATTTTGTATCCTTACCTCTTGTATTTGGGATTTGTTTGTCTTAGCATTTCTTATGAGTAATTCATCTTTTAATAACTCTGCTACTATATCTGTCTTTTTATGTTCTATAGTAGTTAGATTGTTAGGTATATATTGGATAAAGTCGGATATGGAATGCTTTATAGCAAGATTCTTGGTATCTATGGGATATGAAGAATCTAAAACTTCTTGGGTATTAATATTTTGTTTAGGAGTCTTAGATTCTGTATTAGGAATCTTATATATAGCATTAGAATTGAAATTAGAATTTGAAACTTTCATTTTTTCCTCCTTTATCCTTAAATGATTAATATATAGCTTTAAATTGTCTTAACACTTCTTGTGCATTACCATAATGTTGCCAAAACTCATGTGTTTTACCATCAGGAGTAGCATAAGTTAAATAATATTGTTTTTGCCCACTCATATATCTATATTTGGCGACAATAAAGCCATTGAATCCAAATTCTCTAGATACATCGTATGCACTTTCATAAGTATTTGAACCACTTGTTACAACAAATGCATACGATCTACCATATCCATAATGATCATATTTTGAATACCTAATAAATCTATACCCTCCAACAACTTTTCCTTCCTCTTCTATACTTAAAAGTCTCACCCCTTTATCAGAATCACTTAACGCTCCCTTAGTAACTTTTGCTAAAAAATCCTCTGCAAAAGCAACTATAGAAAGGAAGCTTAGAATAGCCATTACATTGAAAAGTTTTTTCATTTTGAATCTCCTTTGAAATTATTAAGATTGAATCTCACTATAATGGAACCAATCTAAAAAGCTCTTTTCTTTGAGTTTATTATGTTAAAAGTCTTTATGTCGTTACCTTTTGTTAAGGGTTATTTTTAAAATTTTTTCCATAGGCTGAAGCCAAAAATCGCATCAGGTGCAGCAGAACTTCCCCCAAAGCTACCACTAACAGAAATCGCTGTTGTAGCATTTAGGCTATAGGTGGAACCTAAAGAAAGGGTAGGGATAGAACGCAATTCCGAACTTTGATTTTCATTAATCTTCCTCTCTGTTTGGAATCTTTGTTCTACTCCTAAATCTAAAGTGATTTTTGGGCTTAAGATAATAGAGAGATTCCCACCGATATAAATGCTATTCCCATAATCAATCTTGCCCATTTTAAACTTTCTACCTTGATTGTATCCAACTCCTGCATAGGCAGAATACACTACAGGGTCGCTATATCCTCTTAGAGCCATCTCTAAATTTTGGGATTTTAAATAGAAATTTTTTGTGTGTTCTATGGCTGTTTCTCTCTGTATTACTGCACTTTGAAATTTAACTTGTGGCACAAAATCTGCAACACTATCAAAAGTATAAATTAATCCAAGCCATAGGGAATCAAAGCTTAAATTATTTTCGTTTGAAAAATTGCTATTGAAAGCATTTGTGTATTCTTTCCTTGCGTAACTTCCTCCACCAGATATTAAAACATCAAATTTTGGTGTCAAGGTGTAAATAAAGGTTTGATTGAGGGAGATTTGCTTAGTATCTTTCCATATCGTTGTATCTCCTTGGATTGAAAGGGTGGGATAGAGGGCATAGGAATTTGCATTGCCTGTGCTAAGCAAAGAAAAGTTTGTAATGCTCCTTAATCCTAATTGTTTTTTGAAAAGATTATCAATGTTTAATTCATCACTTGCCAAAAGATAGCTAGATATTGCTAAAAGTATAAGAAAGATCTTTTTCATTATCGCCCCTTTGAAGTATTGTAGAAATTATAAGCAAAGGGTGTTCCATTTATTTTCTTGTAACAAAAAATAAACAAGCCTATAAGAAGAATCTTAAGGCTTTTAAGAAAAATTTTTATTTTAATACTTTTTAAGTTAGTGCATATTAGAGTTTGAAGCCTAACAAAATATTTTTAAAGAAGATTCAATGAAAAAAGTGTTTTTAACTGCAGTTTTTGCTTTAGGATTTATTGGTGTAGCCAATGTTAATGAAGCTGTGGAAAGAATGCAACAAGATAGAATCGCACCTATTGTAGCTTGGGGGATAAAGTAAGGTGTAATGTGGGGGATTAGATATACTATTGGGTGCTTTTAATGAAAGACATCCAATTAATAGTGGAGTTGGAATACACGGTTGGCGTTGGTAATGTTAGAAAGCCTTATTGGTAGCCTTATAGAATCCTTTATGCTATGCAAAAATAAAGATTATTTGTGTTTGTTTGTATTAGTGGTGATAGCTTTTATGCTCTTTATAGTTTTTTCTTATTTGTATGGGGATTTTTAGAATTTATAAGGGTTTATCATAAGGCTTGTTGTAATATGAAAATAATATTGTGCAGGGAATCTAAGCAATTGTTTGTCATAGCGTAGAAATAGATAAAAAGTAATAGGCTTGATGCTAAATATATTCTATAAATTGAGCAATGCAATTATTTTAAGTAGCCTAAATTCGTCTTGTGCCTTTTTTAACATAGGTGGAAGCCCAAAAATTAGGATTAGATTAGTATTTAATTAGATTAGTATTTAAGCGGTATGAAGTGTTAGATAGCTTATTGTTTATGCATTGGCTTCTTTAATAATTATAAGGGCTTATTTTTTATAAGCATAATACAAAAAGGTTCCCATTCCTACGATAAAGACAAAAGTTAGAAAAATCACCAAAATAATATCTAAGCTACTCATTTTGTCTATACCTTGACTTCTATTTGCTCTTGCACTTTTTCTCTAAGTTGCCCACAAGCAGCACTTATATCTAAGCCTTTGGATTCTCTAATGGTGCATAAAAGTCCCTTTTGGAGGAGATATTCTCTAAAGGCTTCTACTTTTTCTTTGCTGGGTCTTTTATAGGGGCTTCCTTGATGAGGATTGAAATAAATGAGATTGACCTTAGCCTTGATTTTATTAAGCAAGGCTACGAGTTTTTTCGCACTTTTTAAATCATCATTGAGACTATCAATTATGAGGTATTCAAACATTATGCGTTTTCTGCTATCAAGAGGGAAGTTTGAGATTTCTTGAATGATAGATTGGATATTATAGGCTTTATTGATAGGCATAAGCTCTGTGCGTAAATCATCATCAACAGCGTGTAAAGAAATTGCAAGTTGGATTCCTAGATTGAGAGTCCCTAATTTTTTGATTTTTGGTGCGATTCCGCTAGTAGAGAGAGTTTGACGACGCGGTGAGATATTTAAGCCATCAAGCTCGGATAATATTCGGATACATTTTGCAGTATTTTCTAAATTATCTAAAGGTTCCCCCATACCCATATAAACAATATTAATAGCCTTGTTGGGTGGAATGTTTTGGTCTTTTTTGATAGCAAAAACTTGATAAACCATTTCTCCTGCTTCTAGGTTACGGACAAATCCTCCTTTAGCAGTGAGACAAAAGCTACAGCCCACTTTGCAACCAATTTGTGAGGAAAGACAAAGCGTAAATTTATCCTCTTTCATTCTTATTAGCACCGATTCATAGCTATGATTATCATAGGTTTTAAAGAGGTATTTGATGCTCCCATCTTTACTTTCTTCCTTTTTTAATAAGGCTGTAGATGTGCTTGTATAGTTTTGTGCTAGAAACTCTCTTAAGTCTTTGGGTAGATTAACCATATTTTCAAAGTGGCTTTCATAATGCACATAGAGCCAGTGGTAAATTTGTTTGGCTCTAAATGCGGGAAAATGCTCTTTGAGGGATTTTGCAAGTTCTTCTAAAGTGTAGTTAAAAATATAGAGTTTATCCATTTTGTCTGTCTTTAACATAGGATTCTATTTTTTTCACGGCTATTTTATGATTAGCCAGAAATTCTTGATGCGATTCTTTATGAATGTGATTAGTAGAGCAAAATATTCCAAGAGCGGGTAAATTAAAATACTTTGCTACCTGTAAGATACTAAAAAACTCCATATTTTCATAAGCAATTCCAAATTTTAGTAGATTTTTTGTTAGCTGATTATCTGTGCTAATGTAGTTGCTAGAGTTGATGATTTTATGGGGGGTTGATTGTGATAGTGTTTCATGTGAAACACTTTCTAGGGTAATGCAGTTGTCTAAAGGCGTATAAGATTGTTGTTGCAAAAAGGATAGTTCGATGTTACTAGCACTTTTAGATTCAAAAACCTCTAAAAGGCTTTTAGAATCATCATAACAACCACAAGTTCCAATAAAAATAATTTCATTAGGTTTATCCTTATAAATAGAATAAGTTAGCTGAATGCTACTTTGTATTAATCCTATGCCAATGGGTTTTGCAAATGAGAAAGTCTCTATATCTCCCGCACAATAAAACATAATTTTTCCTTAATTTGGTTTTTGAATCTCTTTATAATAAAGAGAAGATTCTTCTTTTTTAATAGTTTTTTGGGAGGGGATTTGCAACACTTCAAAAAATCTTGATTTTTCTAGATAGGCAATTTCAATAATATCTCCAACTTTCACATTGCGACTTGCTTTAACAGGGATTCCAGCTATTTTTATAACTTTATTGTCTATCATATCTTGAGCAATGGTGCGTCGTTTTGTTATATTTACCGCATTGAGGAATTTGTCAATCCGCATCTATCTCCTTGTTTTTGTATAATTGTAGCCAAAAGAATATTAATTTATCGTTCGTGATATAATTATGAAAACTTTTAAGGAGTGAAAATGAAGCAATCGGTTAATAAAGTAGTTCTTGCTTATAGTGGCGGACTTGATACGAGTGTGATTTTAAAATGGCTTGGGGATAATTATCATTGTGAGGTGGTAACCTTTACTGCTGATATTGGACAAGGTGAAGAAGTAGAACCCGCAAGAGCAAAGGCAGAGAAGCTAGGAATCAAGAGCGAAAATATCTTTATTGAGGATTTGAGAGAAGAGTTTATTAGGGATTTTGTATTCCCTATGTTTCGAGCAAATACTATTTATGAGGGTGAATATCTCTTAGGGACAAGCATTGCGCGTCCATTGATAGCTAAGAGATTGGTAGAAATCGCTACAAAAGTAGGAGCGGATGCTATTGCACACGGAGCGACAGGCAAGGGAAATGATCAAGTGCGTTTTGAGGTTGGGGCTTATGCTTTGAAGCCAGATATTAAGATTATCGCTCCTTGGAGAGAATGGGATTTAAATAGTCGTGAGAAATTACTTGCTTATGCGGAATCTGCAGGGATTCCTATAGAAAAGAAACAAAATCAATCCCCATATTCAATGGACGCAAATTTATTGCATATTAGTTATGAGGGGCAAATCTTAGAAGATCCTAATGTCGCACCTAATGAAGATATGTGGCGTTGGAGTGTTTCACCAAAAGATGCACCCGATACCCCAACTATTATTACTATTAGCTTTAAAAATGGAGATGGAGTGGCTATTGATGGAGAGGCTTTAAGTCCAGCAAATTTTTGGGCTAAACTTAATGAATTAGGAGGCAATAATGGTATAGGGAGGTTAGATTTAGTCGAAAATCGCTATGTAGGTATGAAGTCTAGAGGTTGTTATGAGACGCCGGGGGGGACTATTTACCTTAAAGCACATCGTGCTATGGAATCCCTTTGTCTTGATAGAGAAGAAGCGCATTTGAAAGATGAAATAATGCCAAAATATGCGAGTCTGATTTATAATGGATATTGGTTTAGTCCCGAGAGGGAAGCTCTGCAAGCCTTGATTGATAAAACACAACAAAAGGTAGAGGGGGAAGTGCGATTAGAGCTTTATAAGGGGAATGTAACTATTCTTGGCAGGAAATCTAAGCAATCACTTTTTAATACGGCTTATAGCACTTTTGAAGAGGATTCTGTCTATAACCAAAAGGATGCGGCAGGGTTTATAAAGCTTAATGCTTTGCGGTTTATAATAGCGGGCAAAGCAAGGGAATAAATTCACTTTTATTGATTTTTGTAAGGGTTGTTGATATTTAGGGTTAGAGTAGGTTTAATAGGAAAATGAAGAGTTATTATTAATGGTATTTATTGTATTATTGATGAATTTAGTTTAAAAGGAGGTTTGTAGATGAGGATTCTTGGTTTTGATATAGGCATTACGAGCATTGGTTGGGCTTATGTAGAGGGAGAGGAGCTAAAAGATTGTGGGGTGAGAATCTTTACCAAAGCGGAGAATCCACAAAATGGTGATTCGCTTGCCGCACCACGCAGAGAAGCACGAGGGGTTAGACGGAGATTAGCACGGAGAAAAGTTAGGCTTAATGTGATTAAAAGATTGCTTTGTAAAGAGTTTGGGCTAAATTTAAGCGATTATTTTGCAAATGATGGGGAATTACCAAAGGCATATGAGACAACCAAAGATACCAAAAGCCCCTATGAATTGCGCTCTCTTGCTTTGGAGCAAAAGTTAGAGCCTAAAGAGTTAGCAAGAGTGATTTTACACATTGCCAAGCATCGTGGCTATGGGAACAAACACGCAAAACGCGATTTAGAAGCAGAGGAGAAAGCAAAAAAGGCAGCAGAAAAAGCCCCACAAGAAAAAGAATCTACTACAACAAATGGAGATTCTAAAAAAGAGCAAGAGAAAGTGCTAAAGGCGTTGTATCAAAATGAAACATTACTTAAAAAATATCAAACCAATTATCAAACCAATAATAAAACCAATGATGAAACTAATAATAAAACTATCTTTTTGGTTGGTAAATACCTCTATAAAGAGTTTCAGGACAAAGGGCAAAGAATCCGTAATACAACCAACAATTATCAGCACACAATGCGACAAGAATGGTTAAAAGATGAGCTAGAGTTTATTTTTAAAAAGCAAAAAGACTTTGGGGCAACTTTTAGCGAAAATTTTGAATCCCAAATTTTGGAAACAGCCTTTTACCAAAGGGATTTAAAAAGTTTTGAAGATAAAGTCGGCAAATGTGTGTTTTATGAAAATGAAAATCGCGCACCCAAAGATTCCTTAAGTGCTATGGAGTTTGTTGCTCTCACACGCATTATCAACACCCTAAAAAACCTTGAGAAAAAAAGTAAGAATCTTGGCATTGGTGAAACCTATGGAAAAGATAAGATTCAAGAGATTCTAAAAATTGTGCTTGATAAAGGCGAGATGAGTTATAAAGAATTGCGAAAAATCCTTAAACTTAATGAGTCAATTTTATTTGCTAAAGATTCTAAGCTTGATTATACCAAAGGAATGCAAGAAGCTGAAAAGGCAAAGTTTATTGAGCTAAAAAATCTTAAAGCTTTCAAAAAAGCAATGGGTGGAGACTTTAGCAAGTTTCCTCGTGAGGAGCTAGATAAAATCGCTACCGATATTGTCCTCATTAAAAGCAAAGAAAATTTAGCTAAAAAATTGCAAAACTATTCCGCATTAAGCAAGGAGCAAGTAGAAGCCTTAAGCAATTTGAATTTTGCAAAGCATATTGATTTAAGCCTTAAAGCACTTGATAAGATTCTACCCTTTATGCGTGAGGGGTTGAGCTATGATGAGGTGGTGAAAAAGGTAGGATTGCAAGAGCATAGAAAGTATAAGCAAAAGGGCGAGTTTTTAATCCCGCTAAAAGAGTATGAACCCTATTTGGCAAATCCAGTCGTTGCAAGAGCATTAAGCGAGTATCGCAAGGTGCTCAACGCACTTTTAAGAAAATATGGAAATGTGCATAAGATTCATTTAGAATTTACGCGTGAGGCAGGCAAAAACTATGATGAACGCAAGAAAATTGAAAAAGAGCAAAGAGAGCATTTTGAGGCAAACCAAAAAGCGATAAAACAACGTGAGATTCTAGGATTACCCATTAATGGCGCAAATATTCTTAAGATGAAGCTTTGGATAGAGCAAGGGGAATGTTGCGTTTATAGTGGAGAGAAAATCACAAGTAAGCATTTTTTTGATTCTAATGCCTTGCAAGTGGATCATATTTACCCCTACTCACGCAGTTTTGATGATAGCTATATGAATAAGGTGCTTGTGTTTGCTAAAGAAAATCAAAATAAGCTTAATAAAACGCCTTTTGAAGCCTTTGGGAGCGATAAAGAGAAATGGGATAGGATTCTTAGCCTTAGTGCAAAACTCCCTAAACAAAAGCAACGTAGAATCAGCAATAAGGACTTTAAAGATAAAGAACTTGGCTTTATTGCACGCAACATCAATGATACAGGCTATATTGCAAGGTTAGCAAGTCAATGGACGAATAATTGCCTAAAGTTTGAAGATTTGCGTGAAAATGAAGTAACGATTGCAGGAGAAAAGGGCAGCAAGAATCATCTAGAGGTGATAAGCGGACAGCTCACATCAATGCTTAGGCATTATTGGGGCTTGGGTGATAAAGATAGAAACAATCACCTCCACCACGCAGTAGATGCAGTGATTATTGCTTATACTAATGCAAAGACAATTAAGGCATTTGCAGATTTTAAAAAGAATCAAGAGCAAAATAGGGCAAAATTCTATGCTAAGCAAATTTCAGAGCAAGAATATAAAAGGCAAAGGAATCCTTTTGAGCCTTGTGCGAATTTTAGGCAAAGAGTTGAAGAAAAAATTAATAAAATATTTGTCTCTAAGCCTCCTAGAAAAAGAGCGAGAGGAGCTTTGCACAAGGAGACATTTGGTTCTATTTGTTTAGATGGTAACAATAATTGGGTGGCAAGATTTAAAATAAAATCCAAAAAAGAACAAGAGGACATCACCAAAGAAAAAGCCACAAAGGCAAAATACAAAGATGAATTTAAGGGAGAGGAAAACATTAGAAAGGCTCTAAAGTTAGGCAAGATTCGTAGGATTAATAATACTCAAAAAGATATTGCTATTGGTGATAAAATTGTAAAAAACGAAACAATGGTGCGTGTGGATATTTTTAAAGACAAAAAAGGCAAATTCTATGCTGTGCCCATTTATACAATGGATTTTGCACTTGGAATCCTGCCAAATAAAGCGGTAGCCACAGGTGAAGATGAAGACGGAGTGATTAAGGATTGGATAGAAATGGATAAGACTAAATATGAATTTTGCTTTAGTCTTTTTAAAGACGATTTAATTAAGGTGCGGAAAAAGAAAATGAAAGAGGCGGAGTTGTGCTATTTTGTAGGTTTTGATACAGATGGTTCTCGTATTATTGTTGCAAAACACAACAATGATTACCAAACAATGACAGAAAATGAATGTAAGCTATTTACACTTAAGGAAAAAAAGAAAAAGCAGAAAACCTTAAATGATGAAGAAGACAATCAAGAACGCATAGAAACAGAATATAAAATAATAGGCGGCAGAACAGGAATCCAAAATCTTGAAACCTTTGAAAAACACCAAGTCTCACCTTTGGGCGAAGTGCAAAAGGCAGAGTTTGAAGATCGCCAAGAGATTAAGCTCAAAAGTAGCCCTAAAGGAAAAGACTAGGATTCTATAAGGAGGGCAAGGAATGTTTGATTCAGCCTTTCGCACCTTATTTTTAAGCACACCCGCGAGATTAAACTTAGAAGATAAGCATCTTTGTATAGCACAAAAAGACAAAGAAAGTGTAAAGATTCCACTTGTAGATATTTTGTGCGTGATGTTAGAATCTCATCAAATCATGCTTACAAATGCACTCTTAAATGCGTTTGCTCTGCATAAAATTGTTGTTTTTACCTGCGATGAATCCCACCTACCAAGTGGGCTATTTATGCCATTTTTAGGGCATTTTAGAAGTTTTAGCGTGTTGCAATGCCAAATTAACTTAAGCAAACAAAGAAAGGCGATTCTGTGGCAGCAAATCATCAAGGCAAAAATTCACAACCAAGCCCTTTTACTAAAAATGCTGCATAAAAAAGAAAGTGAGGAATTAGAAACTTTAGCTAAAAGTGTGAATTTAGGAGATTCAAGCAATAACGAAGCTAAAGCCGCAGCAATTTATTTCAAAGCTCTTTTTGGTAAAAACTTCTCCCGCAAAGTGCAAATTTTTGAAGAGAGTAAAATGGGAACGATAAATGCTGCACTCAATTATGCTTATGCAATTATACGAGGAGTGATTACAAGAAGTCTTTGTGTGAGCGGACTAAATCCTGCACTTGGGATAAATCATAAAAATCAGTTTAATGCCTTTAATTTGGCAGATGATTTGATGGAACCTTATAGAATCTTTGCAGATTCTGTTGTCGTGCAGATGGTTGAAGTTGGGGAATTAGAGGAGAGCTTAAGTTTGCAAAATCGCGTGAAGCTGGTAAGTATTTTGCAGAGTGCGGTTATCGTAGAAAATAAGCTTTATCCACTTACTCGTGCAGGCGTTGTGAGTGCGCAAAGTGTAGTGAAATGTTTAGAGAGAGAAAATCTTAAGCTTAAACTGCCGCTATTTTGCGAGGAAAAGAGTAATGGAAGAGAAATTTATGAGAGTGTTAGTGATGTTTGATATGCCAACTTGCAGTAAAAAAGAGCGTAAAGATTATGCGAGATTTCGTAAGTATCTTATCAAAGATGGCTTTATGATGTTGCAATACAGCGTATATATGAGAATCTGCAAAGGCGTGGCAAGTGCCAATAATTATTTGGACAAGGTGGGTTTGATTGTGCCTCCCAAAGGGCATATTAGGGCATTAATCCTTACTGAAAAGCAATTTGACAATATGCGATTATTGCTAGGCAGTAGAAGTGAGAATGAAAAAGCTAATGCGCCAAGACAGCTTACGCTTTTTTAGTCTATTGTCAAGTTATAAGGACAAAGTTTCTAAAGATTTAATCGCTAAAATGTTTGAAAATACTTATTGGTAAAAAGATTTAAAGTAGATTCGGTTTTAAGGGATTGTAACCCTGCGGAGACCGAAAACTCCTTATTTTAGCCGCTTGTTAAATTCTTTAGTGGGATTATATCTTAGATTTTCTTAAAAATCACTCATTTAGGATATTTTACACCCTTAAAGCCTTTCAAATACCGCAAAATACGATAATTGAGAAAGTGTATTTTACCATAAAAGAATTTAATAAGCGGCTAAAACATCATAATTGTGCAAAATATTATAGGCTAAATTTTACCATAAAAGAATTTAATAAGCGGCTAAAACCAAAAGCAGTGATTATACTGCTTTAAAAGAATTTTACCATAAAAGAATTTAATAAGCGGCTAAAACTCATAAGCCCATTTAGAGAGTAAATCCTCCATTTTACCATAAAAGAATTTAATAAGCGGCTAAAACATCCTCACAGATTCTAAAAATTAAGTGAGGATTTTACCATAAAAGAATTTAATAAGCGGCTAAAACTTAAAACAAACATTCCCTCTCTAGCACTCAATTTTACCATAAAAGAATTTAATAAGCGGCTAAAACAGACCACTGATAAATATTGAACCTAATATCATTTTACCATAAAAGAATTTAATAAGCGGCTAAAACTAAGATAAAGTTAAAATCTTTAAAATCTAAATTTTACCATAAAAGAATTTAATAAGCGGCTAAAACTATCGGGCATAAGAGCTTAGAGAACATTCCATTTTACCATAAAAGAATTTAATAAGCGGCTAAAACGGGATTTTATATTGGGTTATAAGTGGATATATTTTACCATAAAAGAATTTAATAAGCGGCTAAAACTAGAATAACAGGAAAGACGATAACAAATACATTTTACCATAAAAGAATTTAATAAGCGGCTAAAACGAATAATAAGGTTAATAAGGATTTGTTAAGTCTTAATGCAAGTATTACAGATATGGGTATGCGTAAGATTATTTTTGTGAATTTGCAAAGAATGGGGTTTATTGATAGATTTAGCAAAAAGAAAGAATTATGTGATATAAACAGAAAATATCAATATAGATATGTAAAAATCACACAAAGAGGCTTGGATTTTATCCATTCAAGAGATATTTTTGATGAACAAAGACATTTAGGTATTGCTTTGGATTTTTGTTTTTGATGGTGTGGTGCAAGATGTTTTAGATATTTTAAACGCACTTAAACCGCAATATATAAGCGTTAGTGAAATGATGTTTTTTATAACCTATCTTGGCAAGGAGTATCAGGGTAACATATTAACAAAAGATAAAATTGTAGAATTTATCAACGAATTTAGAAGTTTAAAGGCAAGAGCCAAAGTTGTAGAAGATGTCGTAAGTGAATTTTGCAGTCCTTCAAATTTTGAAGGCAATAAAACAGACAAGCGAGACTTCCATAATTGGAGAAACGAAACGCAAAGTATGTTTAATAGCTTTGACTTGATGTCTTTGTTTGAATACGATACAGAAAGGCAAAGACTATTGCTTAAAGCTAATATCAATGGTGAAAAAATCACATTCAAACGCAGCAGTTTAATTAAGGCAGAATATTTTAAGCAACACGAGGTGCAAAAAGATGTCCGCTTTGAGCTTCACCATATCGTGCCTTTTTATTATGCAAAAGATATTGATGCACTAAAAGCCATTGATAATTGGCAAAATTTAATTTATATTGACGCAAATTCTCACAAGATTTTCAGCCTTGATAAAAGTGCTAAAAAGGCGATAAGATTAAATTTTAGAGACTTGGACGCTGTGCTTGATAATTTAATAGGCGATGAAATCTTGTTGAAATATACAGACAACATTAAATACAAGGTAGAATTACAGCAGAGATTAATAAGGTATAATCAAAATTTACTTGGAATAAATGCTTAAGAATATATATTACCAAGTTAGTGGTCTAACAAAAATAAAATTTTATGCTTACATACAATCAACAACTTTTATTTGCAAAAGAAACCTAAATACCTAAAGGACTACCAATGCTCACAAGCGAGAGTTTCAAGGATTTTGTGTTAGAGAATCTTAAAAGCACATTAGAGGATACACCTTATAGCTTTAGCGTGAAAAATTTTTTGTTATTATAAATTTACGCTATTGGTTGAAAGGCACAACCAATTTGCTTGTTTAATTAAGCGTAGGCTTTCTTATACAATCCAAAAATTCCCAATAATAGTAAAACACCCACTCCATAGCCTAATAGAATGGAATTAAAATAACTTGCTATAGCAAAGCTAACAAAAGCTACTAAAGCGGTTGTGCTTACATAAGGTAGTTGTGTAATAAAATGGCTTTCTACCGAACAACCTGCACCTGTTGCTGATAATATTGTAGTATCTGAAATAGGTGAAGCGTGGTCTCCATAAACAGCACCAGAAAGCACAGCAGACATTACAAATGCAAATTCTACATTATTAGTGGTTGCTAAATTTAAACCAATAGGTAGCATAATCGCAAAAGTTCCCCAGCTTGTGCCCGTGCAAAATGCAATAAATGCAGAGATAATAAAAGTTGCTAAAGGAATAGCTACAGAAGAATAGCCTACCCCGCCCTCTAGCCAAACTTTTGTAAGATTGGCTAAGTAGATTCCTGTTTGCATATCTTCTTTGATAACTGGACCAATACTCCAAGCAAGCACCAAAATAAAGCTTGCCGGAATCATCGAATAAGTGCCTATTTTAAAAATAGGGAAGAAGGCTCTTTTTTCTAAATATTTCCACGAAATTAAAAGATTAAGGACTAAAGCTGCAAGTCCGCCCCAAAAGAGAGAGAATCCTGTTTGAGTATTTGCTAACATTTCCAATAAATCAAGCTTACCACTTTCTTTATAGCCTGTCCATAAAATCAAAAGTGTAATAAAACCAATTAAAGCAAAAATGGGGATAATTAATAATCCTATATGACTACCTTCTTTTTGGGTGGTAGAGAGAAAGTCACGAACTCCTCTATTTTTGTATTTTTTCATAGCAGGGAGATTTATTTGCCAATAAATGGTCAAAAAAACTGCAAAAAGAGCAAACCAAGCATAATAATTTCCCCAAATACTTGAGAGCAAAACAAAAAAATCTTGCCCTTCACCTAATGTTGCCATTATTCCTAAGATATAGGCTCCCCAGCTTGAAATAGGCATTAAAATACATACAGGGGCTGAGGTTGAATCAATAATATAAGCAAGTCTCTCACGTGTAGAGTGATTAGCATCATTTAAGGATTTCGTAAGCTGTCCGACAGTTAAAGCATTAAAATAATCATCAATGAAAATTACAATGCCAGCAATAAAAGCTAAAAATTCTGAACCCTTTGCGGTATTGACTTTATTTTTTGCCCATTGCACAAAAGCGGCTATTCCTCCAGAGTAGGCTATCATTTGTGTGATGATTCCTAGGATGATTAAGAAGCCAAATACATAGAGATTAGAACTTTCCCATTGAATATTACCAGTTTCATTAAAACTATAAAAAACACTAGAAATGCTTTTATAAATATAAACAAGCACATCCCATAGACTACCAATATTAAAAGAATTCCCATTTGCGGTAGCGTTATGATAAGTTACCATAACACCGGCTATAGCTATACCAATAAATAAAGACAAAACTACTCTTTTGGTGATAAATACAAGTGCAATCACACAAAGAGGAACAATCAAACTTAAAGCAGAATCCGCATACATAAAAATAACCTTAAACCTTTAATAAATACATTTAAAATATAATTTGTTACTTAGAGTGATTTTCCTGAAAATTGAAAACAATACCTTCCTTGTTTGCTTCCAAGAAATACTTTTGTGTAACAGTTTTTGTTTCAGTGTAAAAATTAATCGCTTGTTTTCCATAAGCGTGTAAATCTCCATAAAATGAACCTTTCCAGCCTGTAAATGAAAAGAAAGGCAGTGGAACAGGAATAGGCACATTAACCCCGACTTGCCCTACAGTTACTTCTTTTATAAAGTAATTTGCACAGGAGAGTGAATTAGTAAAGATGGAAGTGCCATTACCAAACTCATTTTGATTAATAATTTCTAAAGCTTCATAGATATTATTGACTTCTATGATACATAAGACAGGAGCAAAAATCTCTCTTTTGTAAATCTCCATATGTGTTTTTACTTGAGTGAAAACACAAGGACCTAGCCAGTTTCCATCTGGATAACCTTCAACTTGAATATTTCGACCATCTAATATTAGGTTTGCTCCTTCTTTAATGCCTGTTTCAATTAGGTCTTTTACACGCTTAAGAGATGCTCTAGTAATAAGCGGACCATAAGCTGCATTAGGATCATTCCAAGCACCAGGTTTAATAGCTTTTAGTTTTTCTATTAGGCGTGGAATATATTTTTTAGAATCACCAACAAAAATGGCAACGGATATAGCCATACATCTTTGTCCAGCTGCACCCATTGAAGCACCAATTAGAGCGTTAATTACTTGTGTTTCATTAATATCAGGCATAATTACCATATGATTTTTCGCCCCAACTAAAGCTTGAGCTCTTTTAAGATTATGAGTAGCTTTTGAATAAATATAGGCTCCGACTTTTGGAGATCCCACAAAGGAGTAAGCTTTTATTAGAGGATGTTCTAAAAGTATATCGACTTGTTCTTTTTGCCCATGAACAACTTGTAATAGTCCTTTGGGTACTCCACTTTCTAAAAATAATTCAGCTAATCTCATAGCAGTTTTTGGGACCATTTCAGAGGGTTTTAATATAAAAGCATTACCGGCAACAATCGCTAAAGGAAACATCCATAAAGGAATCATACCCGGAAAATTAAAAGGTGTAATTCCTGCACATACGCCTAAAGGTTGTTTATAAGAAAAGGTATTCATTTCTTTTGCGACATTTTCAACGGTTTCTCCCATCATTAAAGTGGGTGCAGAACAAGCAAATTCTACAACTTCATAGCCACGTGTCAAATCGCCTTTAGCATCATCAAAAGTCTTGCCCTGTTCCATTGAAAGAATTGTAGCAAGCTCTTCTAAATTGTCTTTTATTAATGCTTGGTATTTTAACATAACTCTTGTTCGTGCCATAATAGGCGTATTTTTCCATTGTAAATAAGCCTCATTAGCGGACTTAACCGCTTCATTAATCTCCTCTTCTAGCATACAAGGAACTTTGGCTATGCATTCTTGAGTGAGTGGAGATAGCACTTCAACAAATTGCTTTGTTTGGCTCTCAATAAAATTTCCATTGATTAACGCTTTAATAGTTTCCATAAATCATATCCTTAAATCAAAGCATTGTAAAAACGCTTCTATATTGAAATTGTCTTAAAATAAAATTTCAGTTATAAACTTACAAAATTTTTTAAATTTTAGAAAACTTTAATAAAACTTCACTTAACTTCCTATAAAAATTATTCATTGTGTTTTTTATTACCGAATATATTTTTAATTTTAGGAATATCCATTTTTGGTGATACATAAAGCATTTCAATGAATACCAAATAAAGTATGTCAAACTATTTTTATTTGGCAAATTTCAATAAAGAATATATCGCATTTATAGCAGCCTTTTTAAGTATTTGTGTTTTAAATCCATGCTTAAATGCTAAAAAATTGACAATATATATAAAAGAAATCTTAAATATTATCAAAAATATATGTTACAAAAATACACCACTACAAATTAAGTTTGTTACAAATTTTCAAAATACTTTTCTTTTTATGAAATTCTAATTCATAATAACAATACATTATCATTTTAAAATATGTGAAAGGAGTGTAATAATGTTAAAAAAGTTTTTAATGGTTAGCATACTTTTTAGTATGGCTTTAGCAAAGGATGTCAATATTGTATTTATTAGTGGTGGGAAGGATACTGATCCTTTTTGGAATGTTGTGAAAAATGGTTTTCAAGATGCGGGTAAAGAACTAAATATCAAAACAGATTATCGCAATTCCCCAACAGGAGATTTAACGGAGTTAGCAAGATTAATGCAATCAGCAATTTCAAAAAGACCCGATGGAATTGTCGTTACTATTAGGGATAGAAATTCTTTGAGTAAAGAGATAAAAAGAGCTATTGATTTAAAAATCCCTGTAATTAATGTTAATTCTGGACAAGAATATACAAAAGAATTAGGAATCTTAATGTTTATTGGGATGAATGAATACCGTGCGGGTTTGTTAGCAGGACAAAAAGCTAAAGAGGAGAGAGGAGATTCCATCAAAAGCTTTGTGTGTGCAAATCACGATATTACAAACTTTTTGCAAGAGCAAAGATGTCAAGGTTTTGCTGATGGTTTAGGTATTAAAAATGATATGGTTGATGTGGGACAAGATCCTACAGAGATTCAAAAAAGAATAGAACCTTTTTTAACAAAAGTGGATGCAGTTCTTACAACAGGACCTCAAAGCACTGAACCTGTGATTAATTTATTTAAAAATAAAAAGTTAAATAATAAACCTTATTTTGTAGCTTTTGATTTAAGTAAGGAAACTGTCAATGCTATTAAAAACGATATGATTGCTTTTACCATTGACCAACAACCTTATTTACAGGGTTACTTGCCTGTTATTTTCTTAAATAAATATGTCCGTTATGGAATGTTGCCTAGTCAAGATGAGATTCTTACTGGACCAGCATTTATAACAAAAGATAATGTCAAATTTGTTGAAGAATATGCGGGTAAATATAGATAAAAATCAATATAAAAGGAGTTTTTATGGCAGATGAGCGTCTGAAAGAAGAAAGTGTTTTTTTAAAAGTCTTAAAAAGACCCGAATTCCCGCCTGTTTTAGGTGTAGTTCTAATTTTTGTAATTTTTTCTTTTTTGGCAAGTGGGGATATGTTTTCTCTTGAGGGCGTCCTGTCATGGACAGAACAGGCTGCTTTAATTGGGATTTTAGCGGTAAGCGTTTGTTTATTGATGATTGCTGGTGAGTTTGATTTATCAGTTGGTTCTATGATAGGGTTTGCTGGAATGATGATAGCTATTTTTGTTGTTGAATTTAAAATAAATCCAGCAGTAGCTATTGTGCTAACCTTTATTTTTTCAATCTTTATTGGTTTTTTGAATGGTTATTTGGTTGTTAAAACAAGATTGCCCTCTTTTATCGTAACATTGGGAACTTTATTTATTTTAAGGGGGCTAACTGTTGCTTTATCAAGGCTTTTTACTAACCAAACTCTTGTTTCTGGGGTTAATCAATACACAGCAGATAGTATTTTGGCTGCCTTTTTTGGTGGCGAAACTTTTACAAGCCTTTTTACATTTCTTGCCCAAAGTGGTATTATCGCTACTTATGATGATGGGACTCCTGTTGTTACAGGTATTAAAATGGTTGTAATATGGTGGATTGGTTTAACAATTTTTGGTGTTATTTTGTTGCGTTTAACCAAATATGGAAATTGGATCTACGCTATAGGAGGAGATGAACAAGCCTCTAAAAATATGGGAGTTTCTACCGATAAAGTTAAAATTTGCCTTTTTATCTTTACTGCAGTATCTGCAACCATTTTTGCTACTTGCCAAGTTTTTGATTATGGTTCAGCAGATGCCCAAAGGGGTATTTTAAAAGAATTTGAAGCCATTATTGCTGTTGTTATGGGCGGAGCATTGCTTACTGGAGGTTATGGAACAGTGATTGGTGCTTCTTTGGGGGCTTTGATTTTTGGTATTGTCAATATTGGTATTAGCTATACAGGAATTGATAATGATTACTTTAGGGTTTTTTTAGGTTGTATGCTTTTAGTAGCGGTGATTTTTAGCAATTCTGTGAGGAAAAAGGTGATGAGACAATGAGTGCGCCAATTATTCATATTGAAAATATTACGAAACATTTTGGGAATATTATTGCTTTAAATGGAATTAGTATGGATTTATATCCGGGTGAAGTAATGTGTTTATTGGGGGATAATGGAGCAGGAAAATCTACCCTTATAAAAACTTTAGCAGGTGTGCATGAAAAAACTTCAGGTATTTATAAAATCAATGGTAAAGATGTTATTCATCCTACTCCCCAAAAGATTTTAGATGAAGGTGTAGCGACAGTTTATCAAGATTTATCTACGATTCCTCTAATGTCACTTACAAGAAATTTCTTTTTAGGTAGAGAAGATGAGATTTTAAAAAAGATTCCCTTTTTAAACATTTTGGATTTTAAAAAGGCGAATAAAATCACTATTGAAGCTATGCAGGAGATAGGTATAAATGTGCGAGAACCCTCTCAACCTATTGGCACATTAAGTGGAGGGGAGAGACAATGTTTAGCTATTGCAAAAGCGGTGCATTTTGGGGCAAAAGTTTTAATACTTGATGAGCCTACTTCTGCTTTAGGGGTCGCACAATCTTCAATGGTTTTAAAATATATTTTACAAGCTAGAAAAAGGAATCTAGGTGTTATTTTTATTACGCATAATGTTTTTCACGCCTATGCGGTAGGGGATAGATTTACTATTCTTAATCGTGGAAAAACTTTAGGCACTTTTAAAAAAGATGAAATTACAACGGAGGAATTGCAAAACAAAATGGCTGGAGATAAAACTATACAAGATCTAACGGCTGAACTTGGCGAAGCGACAAAAAACCTATAATGGAGAAAATTTATGAAAACAATTAAATTGACAGTAGGGCAGGCTATCGTTAAGTATCTTATGAATCAATACATTGAAATTAATAACAAAGAAGAAAGGCTTTTTTATGGAGGGTTTGGAATCTTTGGGCATGGGAATGTTACTTGCTTTGCGGAGGCTTTATATGATGTCAAAGGTGAGTTTCCTACATATAGGGGACAAAATGAACAATCGATGGCATTAGCAGCTATTGGATATACCAAAGCAAAAAATCGCAAAAGGATTATGTTTGCCACTTCCTCTGTTGGACCAGGGGCTACAAATATGATTACCGCTTGTGGGGTTGCTTATACGAATTCTCTACCTTTATTGATTCTAGCAGGAGATTATTTTAATAGCCGCCTGCCCTCTCCTGTTTTGCAACAAATCGAACAAAGCTATGACCCAACTCTTTCTGCTAATGATTGCTTTAAGCCGATTGTAAAGTATTGGGATAGAATCACCCAAGCAGAGCAGATTATGCAAAGTCTGCCAATGGCTATTGAAACTATGCTTAATCCCGCCACTTGTGGTCCAGTTTTTATAGGCTTATGCCAAGATATTCAAGCACAAGCTTATGATTTTCCTGAGGCTTTTTTTTATAAGAGATTGCATATTATTCCTAGACAAAGAGCTGATAAAGAGATTTTAAGACAAGCTGTGATAGAAATGCAAAAACATAACAAAATAGCCATTATTGCGGGGGCTGGATTGATTTATTCTGAAGCCCAAAAAGAATTTTTGGATTTTGTGCATTCTTTAGGAATACCCTATGTAACAACAGTTAGTGCGAAATCTTTAGTACCCCATAATGAATCCTATAATATTGGACCCATTGGAGTTTTGGGTTCTTGTTCTGCTAATGAGCTTGTTAAAAGTGCTACTTTGATTCTTGCCATTGGAACAAGGTTGCAAGATTTTACAACCGCTTCTTGGAGTAATTTTAAAGAGAGTGCTAAAATTATCTCTATTAATGCCAATGCCGCAGATTGTGTTAAACATTCTTTTATTGCAATTTGTGCTGACGCTAAAGAAGCACTAATTGACCTTAAAGAACTTTGTGCCTTAATAAAAATTGAAGAGATTTTCTTAAAAACAGCTTTTGAAAATAAAAATAAATATAATCAATATATTGAAGAAAAAACTCAAGAGAAAAAAGAAATAACCACTTATGCAAATGTAATAGGGGCAATCAATGCTTTAGCTACTCCAAAAGATAGAATTATTTTGGCAGCGGGTGGGTTACCCGGGGAGTTTAATACATTATGGAGAAATCTCGGTTTTAATTCTATTGATCACGAATATGGTTTTTCTTGTATGGGCTATGAAATATCAGGAGGATATGGTTCTGCTATTGCCCATAAAGAGGGTGATACGATTGTGCTTGTAGGGGATGGTTCTTATATGATGTTAAATGCTGAAATTTACTCTTCGGTGCTAAGTGGGGATAAGATGATTATTATTGTGTGTGATAATCAAGGATATGCCGTTATTAATCGCTTACAGATTAATCAAGGAGGAGAGCCTTTTAATAACCTTATAGAAGATTGTAAAATGGCTAATAAGCCCTTTATGACAGATTTTGTTATGAATGCTAAAAGTATGGGGGCAGAGGGTGTATTTGTGGATTCTATTGAGGCATTTAAGGAAGCTTTTAAGCAAGCAAGGGAGAGCAAAGTGAGCTTTCTTATTCATATTAAAGTTTCTAAATATGATTGGTCAGAGTATTCTAATGTATGGTGGCAAGTTGGAGTGCCAGAAGTAAGCCATAAAGAATCCATACAAAAAGCAAGAATCAAATTTGAAGAAAATTTCCAAAGACAACGTAAAGGGGTTTAATGCTATGGAATATGCTATTAATGTAAAATTAGGCATTGCACCTATTGCGTGGAGTAATGATGATTTGCCAGAACTTGGGGGAGAAACACCATTAACGACTTTTCTTAGGGACGCTAAAGAGATTGGATTTGATGGAGTAGAGCTGGGTAATAAATTCCCAAAAGATAAAAAGGCATTAAAGAAAATCCTGAATGATTATGAGCTTGAGTTAGTGGGGGGTTGGTTTAGCGGGAATTTGCTTACAAACTCTCTTGCGGAGGAAAAAAGGGTATTACTGCAAGAAATAGAAAGGAGGGTTTATTGCAATAGCCATAATATTGTCTATGCTGAATGCTCTAATACTATTCAAGGGAAGCCTTTAGGGCTTAGCCATAAACCCATTTTAAAAGAAGATGAAATCAAGCAATACGCTGAAAAATATTCTCTCTTGCA
Organism: Helicobacter apodemus; assembly: GCF_000765745.2. Taxonomy (GTDB): domain Bacteria; phylum Campylobacterota; class Campylobacteria; order Campylobacterales; family Helicobacteraceae; genus Helicobacter_D; species Helicobacter_D apodemus. The sequence continues at coordinate 35,967 of NZ_JRPC02000005.1, read as the reverse complement.
CGAATTTGCTAAAAATAAGGGTGTAATCCTTGCTTATCATCATCATATAGGAACTATTTTTCAAACCGCCAAGGAAGTGGATTTATTTTTACAATATGGTTCTAAAGATATTGGAATCACTTTTGATACAGGGCATTATTACTTTGCAGGTGAAGAGCCTTTTAGGGAGCTTAAAAAGCATAGAGATAGAATTTACCATATCCATTTAAAGGATGTGAGAGATGCAGTTAAAAAAGAGATGATAAAACAAGACAAAAGTTTTTTAGAAGCTGTTTTAGCAGGTGTTTATACCGTTCCTGGTGATGGAGTGATTAATTTTACAGAAATCATTAATTTTTTAAAAGCAACACAATATGAAGGATGGATTGTTATAGAAGCAGAACAAGATCCCAAAAGAGCAGATCCTTATACTTACTCAAAAATGGCGTTTAATACAATTAGTGATTTATTAAAAAAATAACAGGATAAGCCATGAAAGAAATAGGTGTTGGAGTGATTGGAATGGGGTGGATGGGAGAAGTGCATAGTAGTGCTTATATTAATTATAAACTCAAATTTGCCAATAAAAATATTTCCCCTAAACTTATTATTTGTAGTGAAATTCTCAAAGAGAGAGCAAAAACGGCTAAAGATAAATTTGGTTTTGAAGAATATACCACCTCTTGGCAAGCTGTTGTTGATCACCCTAAAGTGGAAGTTGTAGATATTACAACTCCCAATGCTCTACATTTAGAAATCATTAAATATTGTATCCAAAAGGGTAAGCATATTAATTGTGAGAAGCCAATTGGTGCATTCCCAAAAGAAACTCTAGAAGCCTATGAGCTAACTAAAAATTATTCTAAGCAGACTTGCGTAGGCTTTAATTATCGTTGGGCACCCTTAGTGCAATACACAAAAAAACTTATTGATGAGGGAAAAATCGGGAAAATCTACAGCTATCGGGGTAGATTTTTTTCGTGTTATGCAGCGGATGAAAGAAGTTGTTATTCTTGGCGTTTTGAAAAAGAAAATGGCTTAGGAGCAATAACAGATATTATGACTCACGCCATAGATATGGCACTTTATTTGGTTGGAGATATAAAAAGTGTTAATGGCACTTTAAAGACATTCATATCTCAAAGACCTGTTGCTAAGGGGGGAGCTAGTCATTATGCAAAGGCAGATAAAAATGCAGTCCTTAAGGAAGTAACTAATGATGACTATGTTGCAGCAAGGATTAGTTTTCAAAATGGTTGCGAGGGATTTATTGATGCTTCAAGAATCTTTTTTGGTCCTACATCTGAGCATTCCTTTGAAATTTATGGCTCTAAAGGAAGTATTAAATGGAATTTTGAAGAAATGAATACTTTGCATTTGTTTTTAAGAGAGGAAGATGAATCTGCTATGGGGTATAGAAAAATCTATTCTTCTCCAATACACCCCTACCATCATTATTTCAATCCCTCTAATGGCTCTAGTATTGGATATGATGAATTAAAAGTTATAGAAATAGCCAATTTTTTAGAGAAAATTCATAACCCAAATTTTGCAAATTTTGCAAATTTTGAGGCTGCTGCAAAGGTTGCTAAAGTTATTAATGCCATCATTGCCTCTTCTGAAAGCAAAAAAGAAGAAAAGGTTTAGGGGGTGTTAATGAAAAAATTAAGAAGTTTAAGATGGTTTGAAAAAGATGATTTAAGAAGCTTTGGACATCGCTCTAGAGTCAATCAAATGGGATATTCCCCACAAGAATATATTGGAAAACCTATTATTGGCATTATTAATACTTGGAATGACTTTAATACTTGCCATACTCATTTTAAAGAAAGAGTAGAAGATATTAAAAGAGGGGTTTTTCAAGCGGGTGGATTTCCTATGGAGATACCTGTTATGAGCGTAGGAGAGCAGCTTATTAAACCCACTTCAATGATGTTTAGGAATTTTTTGGCTATGGAGGTTGAAGAAATTCTTAGGGCATTCCCTGTAGATGGAGCGGTAGTTATGGGAGGATGTGATAAAACTACCCCAGGAGTATTAATGGGGGCTTTTTCTTTTAATATTCCCACTATTTATATGCCAGCAGGAGCAATGTTAAAAGGTAATTTTGAAGGGGAATCTTTAGGAAGTGGGACAGATGTTTGGAAGTATTGGGACTTAAGGCAAGCAGGTTGTTTTGGTGATTGTGAGTGGAGAAAGCTTGAGATGGGTATTGCTAGAAGTGCAGGGACTTGTATGACTATGGGGACGGCTGCAACTATGATGACTATGGCAGAAGCCTTAGGAATGTCTTTGCCTGGAGCTTCTTCTATTCCTGCGGTAGATTCAAACCATAAAAGAATGGCTAGAGAATGTGGCGTTAAAATTGTTGAGCTAGTTCATAAAGATATTAAACCTAGTGATATTCTAAGCAGAGAATCTTTTGAAAACGCTATTGTTACTTTAAACGCCATAGGGGGTTCTACTAATGCTATTATCCATTTAGTCGCATTAGCAAAAAGAGCAAAGATCCCCTTAGAGCTTGATGATTTTGAAAAGATAGGTAGAGATGTCCCCTTGCTCTTAAATCTAAAACCCTCTGGAAAATATGTTATGGAAGATTTTTATTATGCTGGAGGAATCTTAGCGTTACAAAAGGTATTACAACCAAAATTACATAATATTAAAACGGTTAATCTTGCTTCTTTGTATGAAAATATCGAAGAGGCAAAAGTATTTAATCAAGAAGTAATCGCTACTTTGCAAAAGCCTTTTAATAGCAATCCTTCTTTGGCGGTTTTGAGAGGCAACCTCTGTTTAAATGGAGCAATTTTAAAGCAATCAGCTTGTGAAAAAAGACTCTTAAAACATAAAGGCAGAGCTTTAGTTTATGACGATATTCAAACCCTAAAAGAGGAGATTGATAAAGAGGATTTAGATGTTGATGAGAATACCGTTTTAATCCTTAAAAATGCAGGACCATTAGGAGCTCCTGGAATGCCTGAATGGGGACAACTTCCTATTCCTAAAAAGCTTTTAAAACGAGGCGTAAAAGATATTTTGCGTATTTCTGATGCAAGAATGAGTGGAACAAGCTATGGGGCTTGTGTTTTACATGTGAGTCCAGAGTCCTATATAGGGGGTAATTTAGCCTTAGTAAAAACGGGAGATTGGATTTCTTTAGATGTTGAAAAACGTCTTTTAGAAGTTTGTCTCTCTGAGGAAGAATTAGAACAAAGACGTAAGGAATTTCAACCCCCAAGGAGAGATTATACAAGTGGATATGTAAAGCTCTATACAGACCATGTAACACAGGCTCATGAGGGTTGTGATTTTGATTTTTTAGTAAAAGATAGTCCAAGAGAGGGAGAACCTCGAATATTTTAAATATAAAGGGTATGTAAATGATAAAAGTTGGTATTTTTGGCACAGGAAGAATTGGAAAAATTCATATTAAAAATTTAATTAATCATCCAAAAGTGGATTTAAAAATGGTGGTTGATCCTTTTATTGATGAGGATTTTATAAAAGCACTTGGCGTCTCTTTTAGTAAAGATGAAAAAGATATTTTTGAAAATCCCCAAATTGATACAGTTTTTATTTGCACGCCAAGTGATACACATTATGATTTAATTAAAAAGTCCATTCTTGCTCATAAAATAATTTTTTGTGAAAAACCCATTGATTTAGACTTAAAGAGGATTCTTGAAATTAAGCAATTGGTTGAAAAAGAGAATGTTTTTTTACAAGTAGGCTTTAATCGCCGATTTGATTCGAATTTTAGGAAAATTGCCAAAGAAATTCAAGAAGGTGCGGTTGGGAAATTAGTGCAAACCCGCATTACTTCTAGGGATTTTTCTCCTCCACCAAGAAATTATGTGGAAGCTTCAGGAGGTATGTTTTTGGATATGAGTATCCATGATTTTGATATGTTAAGGTTTATCACCAAAAAGGAAGTTCAAAGTATATTTGTCAATGCTACGAATTTAGTAACTGATTATGGCGATATTGATGTTGATACAGCATTTTTGCTTTTTACTTTAATGGATGGATCTTTAGCCAGTATTGAAAACTGCAGAAGTGCTGTTTATGGGTATGATCAAAGAATTGAAGTTTTAGGAAAAGATGGACGCATTTTTTGTGATAATAAATATGACAATTCTGTAATTCTTTGTAATAAAGAAAATGAGAGCAGAGAAAATCCTCTTGATTTCTTTTTGGAACGTTATAGGGATTCTTATAAAAATGAACTAGAGGATTTTATTTTTAATGTTCAAAATAATAATCCCCCAAGTGTAGGAATAGATGAGAGTATTGAAGCGACTATTCTAGCCTTAGCGGCTTTGCAATCTCATCAACAAAAACAAATGATTGAAATTGCTAGCATTAAAGCAAAATATGCATTATAAAGGAAAAATGTGAAAAGTTACAATGATTATGGTTTATATATTAATGGAGAGTTTGTAAAAGGTGAGGAGGATAGTTTTGAGGTTATTAATCCTTTTAATGAAGAGGTTTTAGGAACTGTTGCTTCAGCTTCAAGTAATCAAGTAAGGAATGCTATTGATGCCGCAAGTATTGCATTAGAAGAATACAAAAAACTCAATGCTTGGGAGAGGGCGGAAAAGTTACAAAAAATTGCAGATCTTTTAAAAAGTGATCTTGATGAGATAGCAAAAATCATTTCTTTAGAAACAGGAAAACCTCTAGCACAAAGTATGCGAGAGATGAATTTAGCTATTGATCAATTTATTTGGTTTGGAGAGCAAACTAAAAGAATCAAAGGGCAGGTTCTTCAAAGCAGAAACCCTTCTACAGAAGTGTATGTTAAATATGAGCCTATAGGGATAGTGGCTGCTTTTTCATCATGGAATTTTCCTATGTTATTAACGGCAAGAAAGATAGCTCCTGCGTTAGCCGCTGGTTGTCCGATTATCATTCGTAGCACCGATATTGCTCCTTTAGTGAGTATGAAACTCCTAGATGCCATCCATAAAGCAAATTTTCCTAAAGGAATGGTTTCTCTTTTATGTGGCAAGGCTCTAAAGATTTCAGAAATTCTTATGCAAGATCCTCGTGTAAGGAAAGTGTCTCTAACAGGTTCAACAGCAGTAGGGCAACAACTTATTCGTGATTCTAGCCAAACGCTTAAAAAAGTTACTATGGAGCTTGGCGGACATGCACCCGTTATTGTTTATGAAGATGCTAATCCCAAAGCAATAGCCCAATTAAGCGTTAAAGTCAAGTTTGCTAATGCTGGACAAGTCTGTGTATCCCCTACTCGATTTTATGTGCATAAAAACATTATGGAGGATTTTTGTTTAGCTTTTGTGGAGGAAACTAAAAAACTTAAGCTTGGGAATGGATTAGAAGAGGGTGTGGATATGGGTCCTTTAGTTACACAAAAAAGGCTTAATGAAATAGAGGGTTTTATACAAAGAGTGAGGCAAACAGGGGGTAAAATCCTTTGTGGAGGAAAAAGAGCAGAATCTTTTAAAAAAGGTTATTTCTTTGAACCAACAGTTATTCGTGATTTACCCGATGATTCTTATTTGCTTTGCAATGAAATCTTTGGTCCTATTGCGCTTATTCAAAGCTTTTCTGATATTGATGGGGTTTTTAGCAAAGCAAATAATACAGAATATGGTTTAGCTTCTTATGTATTTACCAATTCGCTAGAAAAAGCAAATTTAAGTTCGCAAAAAATTAGTGCGGGAATGGTGGGTATTAATAGTTTTGCTCTAGCGGCGGCTGAAATTCCATTTGGTGGCATTAAGGCAAGCGGCTTTGGCAGAGAGAGTGGGGAAGAGGGGATGTTTGAGTATCTAAATTCTAAAATCATTACCCAACAATATAAGTTATGAATATGAAAAGAATCCTTGATTTATGGAAGGATCAACAATCCACACTTAATGGTTGGATAAGTCTTAATAATGCCTTTGGGGCTGAAGTTATGGCTTATGCGGGATTTGATACCTTAACTATTGATATGCAACACGGAGTAAGTGATTATTCTAGCCTTATCCCTATGTTGCAGGCTATAAAGCCTATACCAACTTTTGTAAGGGTTCCTTGGCTTGAAGAATCAAGTATTATGAAGAGTCTTGATGCCGGGGTAAATGGAATTATTTGTCCTATGATTAACTCTAAAAAAGATGCGCAAAGATTAGTGAAGTCTTGTTATTATCCCCCCTATGGTGAGAGGAGCTTTGGTCCTATTAGGGCAAAGTTTTTATATAAGCAAAATTATTTTGAAGTGGCTAAAGAAGAGACTTTTGTGTTTGCTATGATTGAAACTAAAGAAGCATTTGAAAATTTAGAGGAAATTTTAAGTGTTGAGGGTATTGATGGAGTCTATATTGGACCTGCTGATTTATCTTGTTCTTTAGGTGTTACCCCAAAATTTGATCAAGAAGATGAAGTTGTTTTTCAAGCTATCAAATTAATTTTACAAAAAACCAAAAAATATCAAAAATTTTGTGGAATCCATAATGGAAGTGCAGCATACGCTAAAAAAATGGAAAAATTAGGTTTTAATTTTTTAACACTAGGCTCCGATGCAATTTTTATGCTAGAGGGAGCAAAAAAAATCATTCAAGATTTTCATTGTAATTGATGTTAGAAATTAGTTATAAACAAAAAGAATTTTTCAATAAACTTTTTAAGATAAAGAGGCTTAATAGTCTCCTAGAAATAATACAATAAAGGCTATATTTAGCTTGGGTTAAAACCAAATTGGTAGGGAATAAATATATTGAAATGTTTTTGGGTGTGAAACCTTTTTAAAAGAGTTGTATAAATTATCTTAAAAGAATCGTTGTTAGTATTTCAATCTAAATTTATAGGGGTTATACAAAGCTACTCTTATATAAGAGTCTTTGCTTAATTTTGTGTGTAGGTTATGTTATTCCCTAACTTATAAGGGGTTTTGGGATTATTGCTACATTTAATTTTGCTTAACATTGAAGCTTTAAAACTTCTAGTATGCTATAACTTATTAAATTTCTCTTTACTAAGGATTTTAGTAAAGAGAGCAGAGAAGTCTTAGTAAATATCTACATTATTTTGTTTTGACTCTCCATTGAGTTCTAGCACACTACTTTCACGTTCAAAGCAAGTTTTGCATATATTAAAACGCGTATAATTATCACTTAGCACTTCATTGCGTAAGTGTGTGGCAAACTCTTTTGTCCAAATATTTTCTAAACTATCATCGTGGATGTTAGGTAGTTTCACGGGATAATAATGTTGTGTCCCTAGCATCGTGCAGCAAAATTCAACCGCACCATATGAGTTTATCATCATTCGTGTAAAGGGCAATCTACATACACTATTGGTGGGATTTATTAAGGGTAGAATGGATTCTCCTTTGTTGTTTTTGTTGATACAACTAATAAAATTTATATGCGTGATAATATCTCGCCATTTACGCCACTTATGTGCAAAAGTAGCTTTAAATTCATCATTTCGCATTTCATTATATACTAAGACGCAGTTTATATTAAAGCTTATGTTGTGTTCTTTTGTGTTTAACTCTCGTGCGTATTTAGCACATTTTATTACACCCTCCTCTACTTTCTCAAGGGGGAAGCCGCGGATTTTTTCATACATTTCTGATGAGTGGCCATCAGTGCTAATATTCATAGAATCTAAGCTGCATTCAAGTAGTTCGCAGCCTAGTTTGTCAAGCAGTGTGCCATTGGTTGTCAAAAACACATAGGGGATTTTAGCCTCTTTTGCTCGTTTTATGAAATCTGGCAATCTCTCATCAAGCAATGCCTAGCCATATGCACTTAGATTAACCATATGCACACCATTGTGACCTGCATAATCAAGGGCTTCATAGACTTTTTCTGTCTCCAAATATTTGCGTTTTTTAAAAAAATCATTTTTATGGTTTTTTGTAATTTTGGATTATGAAGGTCGCACATCACACATTGTAGGTTGCATACATTATTAATTGCGATTATCATTTCTTTTGGTGCTGGGTAAAATTCGTGTGCTAATTCTGTTAATTCGTGCCTTAAATAATCTGATGAGGGTTTAAACATCTCCCATTCATAGCTTAGATTGAATAAATGCCTTGATTTAAAAAAGATTTTTTTGTTTATAATCTCATTTGCAATACCTAAGTCTTGACGCAGTAGGCGATGAAGTTTATTTCTCTGTGGGGCTAAAAGCTCACCCTTTTTGTATAAAATCTTAACCTTTAAATTATCTGGAGTTAGCTTAGAAAATAACGCAAATAGAGCAAATCTATCAATTTCCATAAATTCTTGCGGTTTTGGATAATGATAAATGTTGCGTCGTTGTTGTAAGGAGTAAGTGATGAAATTACTTCTACTAGGCTACCAATATCAAAAGTAGTTCCATTTGTGATAGTCTTATGATAGCTTATCATAACCCCAGCTAAGACTATACTAATAAATAAAGACAAGACTACTCTTTTTGTGATAAAAACAAGTGCAATCACGCAAAGAGGCACAATTAAACTTAAGGCAGAATCTGCATACATAACAATAACACCTTTAATGAATAGTATTGTATCAACATAATTTGCGACTTAAGAGTGATTTTCTTGAAAATAAACCAAGAAATATCTCTGCAAAAAGTAGCAATAAGTTATTTGCTTTAAACCCTGATAAAATCTCTTAAAGCTTTAAAAACTCTAATAAAACTTTAATAAAACTTCATTTAACATCCTAAAAATCTATTTTATTTTGTTGGGTAGATTGTTTAGGGTTTGTAAAAGATAATCTCTGCGGTTTTTTGTTTTTAAATCTTTAAATACATCTTGGCTATACAATAAATCCTTAATTAGGCTTTTAAATAATCTCTAGTAGATTCTAGGCAAATAATAGCCTTATTGGGATATAGTTATTAGTGCTTTATGGCTTTAATAATGAGCGTTCTGCCACAAAGAATAGTTTTAGAATACATTAATGGGATAATATCTTTATTTTCTTCATAAAGTTGTTTTTCTTTATTTTGAAGTCTTTTGATGGTTTGGAATTTAGCCAATAAGAAAAAGGGCTTTGTAATGTAATAGAGGAATAATGAGGATTTTTTGAATCTATCTGTCGTAACCTCTAATCTAAAATTATTCTTTTTTAAGATAAAGCTTAGATACACAAGGGAGAGTGGGTTAATATGTTGATAACAACCTCTAAATAACAAAGGATCTTGGGGTAAAAATCCAAAAAGTTGATAGGTGCCATTAAAAAAATAACGAACTCTTGAGGCAAGATTCAAGATATTGGGTGTTGTAAGGAGCAGGAAGCCTCCTTTGCTAATTATTCTCGCAGTTTCTCTAAGGTATTTAAAGGGATCTTCTAGATGTTCAATAACTTCCATAGAAATAACGCAATAAAAGCTATCATCTTCGTATTTTAAACCCTGATTAAAATCTCCAAATTCGCACGGAATGAATTCATTGAAAGCATATTCTTTCAAATTGCAATCACAAGCTTTAAGATGTTTTTGAGGTGTAAAACCCTTTTGCTCAAGAATGGTATAAATTATTTTGGTAAAGAATCCTTTGCCAGCACCTAAATCTAGTATTTGGAAGTTATTATCTATATTCTGCGGGGGGGGGGGTAAATTATCCGCTAAAAGCTGCTCTACTTTAATATTAGTAGCAAGTAGGGACTTTTGTTTGATGTCTGTGTGTCGCAATTGCATTATTTATCCTTTTTAGTAGTTTAAATGAGATTAAACTATATACTAATTTACCTAAAATAAAATTTACATATCTCTTGTTTTAAAGGTATTCATTAAAGAACAAGACAGAGCCTTGAGAGAAGCTTTTTAGGTTAAAAGCATTTATTTCATAATGCAAAAAAGATACATTGAGATAAGAGAGAAAATATGCTCTTAAAAACCCTTATAATGGGGGTATAGGGTAAGGAGAGGGTTATCCCCTTGAGATTTTATCGATAATGGCATTAAAGGTGGCACTAGGACACATAATCTTATGGCATTTTTCATCATCAAACTTATAATATCCGCCTAAATCTACTTTAACACCCTGTGTTTTGAGGTATTCTTGATGGATTTTTTCTTCATTTTCCTTAAATTCTTGAGCAATATTTGTAAAATGTGTTTTGAGTGTAGAATCTTCATTTTGGAGTGAGAGGGCTTTGGCAAAATACATTGCAAGGTAGAAATGGCTTGTGCGGTTATCATCCTCCCTAGCTTTTCTTGAAGGGGCTTTGTTATTATTAAGCCATTCACCAATGGCACAATCAAGAGATTGTGCTAATACCTTTGCTTGGTTATTATTATTCTTTTGTGCGTAAAACTCTAAACTTGCTTGAAGTGCTAAAAACTCTCCTAGACTATCCCAACGCAAATGGTTTTCCTCTACTAGCTGTTCAACTTGTTTGGGCGCACTTCCTCCAGCTCCTGTTTCAAACATAGCTCCACCCTTTAGCATAGGCACGATTGAGAGCATCTTTGCACTTGTCCCAAGCTCTAAAATAGGGAATAAATCGGTTAAATAATCGCGTAAAACATTTCCTGTAATAGAAATACAATCTTTACCCGCTCTAATAAGCTCTAAGGATTTTAAACAAGCTTCTTTAGGGGCTAAAATATCAATATTTTTGCCCTTTTCTTTGAGACGAGATTGCACTAAATCACTCATAATTTTATTGCTAGGACGTTTAGAATCTAACCAAAATATTGCTTTATTGCCTGTAATATCAGCCCTTTGTATCCCTAAATCAATCCAATTTAGCACTGCTTCATATTTAGCTTGATTAGCCCTATAAATATCCCCTTTTTCGACTTTATGTTCTAATAAGGTATTGCCTTTTTCATCGGAGATTCTAAAAATGCCCGATTCTTTTGCGATAAAGGTTTTATCATGAGAGCCATATTCTTGTGCTTTTTTAGCCATTAAGCCCACATTGGAAACACTACCTAGTGTTCTAGGGTTTAAGGTGCCATTTTGGTGTAAATCCTCTAATACCGCTTCATAAATGGTTGCATAGGTTTTATCGGGTATGAGTGCATTAGTGTCTTGTTCTTTGCCCTCTTTATTCCAAAGTTTCGCTCCATTTTTTAACATCGCAGGCATTGAAGCATCAACGATAACATCACTAGGAATATGTAAATTGGTAATGCCCTTATTAGAATTTACCATAGAAAGTGAAGCACTTTTGCTAAGAATCTCTTGGTATTTTTGTAGAATTTTATCTTTTAAGGGAGAGGATTCTGCTTTGCTTAAGAGTTCTGATATTCCATTGTTTGGGTTAATCCCTAACTTTTCAAATTCGTCTTTGAAGTTTTCAAAGAGTTCTTTGAAATAGACTTTCACCGCATAACCAAAAATCACAGGATCGCTTACTTTCATCATCGTAGCTTTTAAATGCAGAGATAGAAGTAAGCCTTCTTTCTTAGAAATAGCGATTTGTTCAGCATAAAATTCCTCCAAAGCTCTTGCGCTTATGAAAGTAGCGTCTAAAATTTCATTAGATTCTAATTTGATATTTTCTTTTAGAAGTTCTACACCATTGCTACCGATAAATTCTATTTTAGCAGTTGTGGGATTAGGGATTAGGATGGCTTTTTCATTAGAAAAAAAGTCGCCATCTTGCATATAAGAAACCCTTGTTTTAGAATCTTTGCTAAAAGGGGTTACTTTGTAGGGATTTTTTTTCGCATATTCTTTCACAGCTTTTGTGCATCTCCTATCCGAATTTCCTTGACGCAGCACGGGATTGACGGCAGAGCCTAAGACTTTTTGGTATTTTTCTTTAATAGCCTTTTCTTCTGCGTTTTTGGGTTCATCGGGGAAGTTTGGGATAGCATAGCCCTTAGCTTGTAGCTCTTTAATAGTCGCTTTAAGTTGAGGGATAGAAGCTGAAATGTTAGGAGTTTTGATAAGATTTGCATCAGGTTTATTCACTAACTCCCCTAATAGGGCTAATTCGTCTTCTATGTGTTGGTTTGGTTGTAGATTTTCTTTAAATTGTGCGATAACTCTTGCAGAGAGTGAAATATCAGAGGTGGTAATGGTAATACCCGCTGTTTTTAGAAAAGCTTTTGCAATGGGTAGAAAAGAATAAGTAGCTAATGCTGGGGATTCATCAGTTAGAGTGTAAGTAATATTCATAGTATTTCCTTTTCGTAATATAATTTATTGGAGTATAACAAAGAATTGCATAGTTTAAAATAATTTTTAGATAAGAATCCTTTTACTTTTTGTAAGTCGTGAAATAATGTTGCAGTTGCTAAAGCATTACCTTAAATATTTGTTGGCATTTCAATATGTGTATTAGGTGGTATAAACTCTGTTTGTGTAGTGTTTGCAGTATCTTCATAGATAATTTCTAAAGCATTATTGGCAATATCTACAAAGCGGGTGCAATGCTTATGAAAAACAAGCTTAATAGTGCCTGTTGGACCATTCCTTTGCTTACCTATTATAATCTCTGCTTCCTCTTCATTTTTGGGGATAAAGGCGGTTTTATATTCTCTCCCTTCTTTTTTGGCAGCTTCTTCTTTTTCTTTCTCATCTTTTTGTTTATAAACTGCATCACGATAGACAAAGAGAATAATATCTGCATCTTGCTCTATGGATCCAGATTCCCTTAAATCAGAGAGCATAGGGCGTCTATCACTTCTAGATTCAAGCCCACGATTAAGTTGTGAGAGGGCAATAATAGGAATTTCTAATTCCCTTGCTATCATTTTTAACCCTCTACTTATCTCACTCACTTCTTGGTGCCTATCTTTATTGTTTGCACTACTCATAAGCTGTAAATAATCAATAATGGCTAGTCCAATTTCGGGATGTTGGGATTTGAGTTTTCTAAGCTTACTCCTTAATTGGTGAATGGTTAGGAGGCTGCTATCATCAATAAATAAAGGAGCATTTGCCATAATTTCACTAGCATTACTTAATTGTTCCCACTCTTCATCTTGTAAATTTCCAACCCTTAGGTGTTGCAAAGCAATAGAGGTTTTAGCCGATAGCATTCTTAACATTAGTTGTTCAGCAGGCATTTCAAGACTAAAAAATGCCACACCTCTCCCTGTATCTAAGGCTTTTTGTGCCATATTTAAGACAAGCGTGGTTTTTCCCATAGAGGGACGTGCGGCTACGATGATTAAATCCCCTTTGCCAAAACCAGTTGTTTTCTCATTTAAGGAATGAAAACCTGTGTCAATGCCAATAAGAATAGAATTGCCTTTTTGCTTCATTTCTTCGATATATTTTAAAGTTGAGGTTGTAATTTCTTTAGAATCCCTAAAGCTCTTATTATCTTGTATGTTGGTAATTTTATAAAGCTCACTTTGGAGGTAGTCAATAATTTCTTTTGCTGCATTATCAGTTTGGTTGCTAGCTTCATTAATCTTCATCGCTAGAGTGTGTAATTTGCGTTTAGTAGCGGAATCTTTAATTTCATCAACATAAGCTTGAATATCCCCAATAGGGCTTGTGCTTAGTATATTAAGGATTTCCTCTTGAGGGATAGGGTGGGAGGGGGTGGATTTTTTTAAAATAAATTCTTCATCAATGGGTAGATCAAGCCTTTTTAACTCTAACATTGCACCAAAAATATCTTGATGGGGTTTGTAAGAAAAATCTTCAGGGATTAATTGTGCTTGAATATCATCTAATTGAGCAGGGTCAAAAAGGATAGAGGATAAAACAGCTCTTTGGATTTGTATTTGCATAAAATTTCCTTATGATTTAAGTATAAATAATAAATGTGCTAGTGCAATAAGTGCAAAAAAAGGTGTAAAGAAGTTTAACAAAGGTAGTAGGCTTAAAGTAAAAAGCGGAATAACAATACTCCTAATTTCTTGTTTATGGGTTTTTTGAATCTCTTTAAGAGTATTTTTATCCAAAATGCTCTCCCCTGCATCTAAGACTAATGTTTTTGAGAAAAGCCAATAATTAGGGATTAAAATCACTAAAGAGCCTATAAAAGGAACAAAATACAAAGGGATAAGCAGGCATAGCATTAAGAGATAGAGGAAATATATTTTTAGTAATGTTAAAGAGGTTTGTAAGAGTGAAGAGTTGCTATTAATAGTTTTAGTTGGATAGTGCTTATTGTGGATAAAGCCTATAATAAAGGGGGTTAAAAAGGAGCATAGGATAAGATTGCTAAGTAAGGTTAAAGCTAAAAACATAATACTTAAAAACAAAAAAAGTGTTATCTTAAGTAGAGAATCTAAAAGGTTTTGAATCCAAGAGAACCAATTACTAGAAATAGATAAATCTGGGCGTATAAGGGAGTAAAGAGAGCTAAAAGTATCCCCAATAAAAAAATAAAAAATAATGCCCCAAAACACTAATACCAAAACAAGGGGTAAAAAGATTAATCGTAAAATATAAGCACTAAAAAAATCATTTTTTGATTGTAAGAAAATGCTTTTTATTGCTATAGGATTTTTTGTGGGGGTTTCAAACATTACTTAAGCCTTCATTAAACCTTGCTAGATTTAAAATATTAGCATTGTTTTAATAAGAATCTACTTTTTTTGTGCTAAAATGTAGAGCGGAGCATAGGTAAGTTTATTGTCAAATTTAAGCGTATAATCTCTTAGGCATTGTTTGGTGATTTGAATAGAATTAAGGGCATTTGTTCCTGTGTTTTTTATATGCCTAAAAACATCAAGAGGATTCTTGAAAGTCAAAGTTTCTAAGGATTGGCTTATTTCTAAGATATTCCAATCTTTTTCTAGGATTTTTTGGTATTTTTGAGGATTAAGATAATTTAAGCCTATACCAAAAAGCTCTTGAAATTCTAAAAAATTTTTTTCCCCAAAAACCCCGATGAGTAGATAACAATTTTTATTAGCTATGCTCGGGAGTTGTTGCAAAAAAGATTCTTGATTAATCCATTGTAAAGTCGCATTAGAGATTATTAAATCATTTTTAGTATCTTGATAAAAATTTTTTATCTTTGTAAAATCTTCTATATCTACCAAATGAAACTCTAAAAGAGTTTGGTTAAAATATTCACTAAAATCTACAATGTCTAAGGCTATAAAATGCTTGAAACTAAAATGCTGGGTAATTTTGTGCGAAAATAATCCTATGCCACAACCAAGTTCTAAAATCTCTGGAAAATAGGAAATATTAGTGTAATATTTGAGCTTTTCAAGGAGTGTATCTTGCATTTTTTGTTGGATAAAGGCATTTTGAGCGTAGGTTTTGTGAGAATTTTTAAAGGTTTTTAGGAGTCTTTCTTTCATAAAAACTTCCAATCAAAAAACACAAAATGTGGAGAATCTAGCCATAAAATTTGCTTTTGGTAGCCTTTGAAGTCTATCCAAAAGGATTTTTGAGCACTTGTGGAGAAAATCAAATCTGCTTTAGAAATAATCACTTTATCCCAAGTAGAACCTTGTTGAAAGGCTTTGTGATTAGAAATAAAGAATCCTAATTCTTTTTTAAGGGATTCTTCATCAAGAAAGCTTAAGTGTTGTGCTTTGTAGGAGTGTTGTCCCAAAAGATTAGTTTTAAAATGCTCTAAATTAAATATTTTTTGTGTGAGCTTAAAAGCCTTGAGGGGAATCCCATAGGTATTATCAATACCAAATTCTGTGCCATTTATAGCGGTCTTTTTGGTGAAGATTAGTGGGTTATAGTTTTGCAAAAATAAATTTGCTACCCAAACTCCCATTGAAAAAGCATAAATCTCTACCTCTGTCTGTTCTGATGTTAGCGATGTTAAGAGGTTTTCTAAAGGAGTGAAATTTAGATGTTGGTAATGATAGATAATAATAAGATTATCGGGAAAAAAAGGCGTAAAATGATGAGGCTGTGAGCCAAAACCTCCAAATATTAAATATATTTTATTATTATTTTTTATATCTTGATAAATATTCATTATTAATTTTAAGCAGACTTTTTATAAGTATTTCTAGTCTTTCTTGTGGGATATTTGCACAAAGTGAAATACGCAAACAGGCTCTATTTTTTGCAGTAGTAGGAGGTTTGATTGCTGGGAGGAAGAATCCGCATTCTTGGAGCTTTTGTTGAAAGAAAATAGTTTTTTGGTTTTCTTTTAAAACAATGCTTAAAATATTATAATCCCCTAAGACTTCAAAGAGTTCTAGGCTTTCTAAAGAGGATTTGAAATTTAGACTTAAAGTTTTGAGTGCTTTGCGTTGCTTTTTAAAACTATGAAGCCTAGAAAATATGAAATAACTCATCGCTACATTAAGAGGCGGTAGGGCTGTAGAGTAAATTAAGCTTCTAGCGGTATTAATAAAATATTCTTTAAAGGTTTGATTGCATAATACACAAGCTCCTACACTCCCAATAGCTTTCCCAAAAGTAAGGATTAAAAAATCAATATCTTTTAAGTAGTCAAGGCTGTGGGCTAATCCTAATCCATTATCCCCAAAACTTCCTATACTATGAGCTTCATCAAGGTATAAATAAACATTCTTAAAACGATGTTTTAAACCAATTAGATTCTGGAGTTTTGCAAAATCCCCCTCTATGCTAAAAATGCCCTCGCTAAGGATGAAAATTGCTTCATAGTGATTATGATATTTTTCTAAGAGATTCGTTAGAGATTGCATATCATTATGTAAAAATCGTTTAAAATTTAGTTTTTTAAAGGACTTTAAACCATCAATATGGCTAGCGTGGATAGACTTATCGACTAAGAATAAAACATTCTTTAAATGATTAAGACTGGAAATAATTCCTATATTAGCGTGATACCCACTATTAAATAAAAGGGCTTTCTTGTCAAAAAGGCTTTCTAAGAACTCTTCAAAAATAGCATAAATTTCAAAGTTTCCACTCAAGCTTCGTGAAGAGGAGGCACTAAAAAAGCAGTTTTTTCTAAAAATTTCTGAATCTAAAAATGATTCCTTAAGATTTTCATTGCTCGCAAGATTTAAGTAATCATTGCTCGCAAGATTTAAAAGCCATTTTTGGTTGTAGGAAATTTCTAGATTCTTATGTTGTTGTGGGGTAAGTGTGCGATAATTGGCTTGATTGTTGAGAGAAGTCAAAAGATTGAGAATTTGCTGCATTGACTCTTATTTAGTTTTTTGGAGGAGTTTTGAAAACTCATTAAAGAGTGCAGAAGATTCTAAGGGACCTGGACCTGCTTCTGGATGGTGTTGGAAAGAGCAGATAGGAGTATTTTTATAAAGCAGCCCTTCAATCGTTCCATCAAAGAGATTCCTATGTGTGATAGTTGCTATTTTTGCAATATCTTCTGGGACAGAATAAATATGGTTTTGTGCGGTTATTTCTATCTTTTTGGTGTGGAGATTTTGGATAGGATGATTGCCTCCGTGATGCCCAAATTTGAGTTTATAGGTTTCATAGCCTTGTGCTAAAGCTAGGAGCTGATGCCCTAAGCAAATCGCAAAGATGGGGATATTATGGGAGATAAGTTTTTGCAATTCTATGATTTGCGTTTTTAAAACTTTGGGGTCGCCTGGACCATTAGATAAAAAAATCCCATCAAATGCTTTTGCTTGATAAGCTGTAATAATGGCTTGTGCGTTAAAGTTGTGAGGTATAACCTCGACACTAAAACCGGCATTGACTAATTCCCTTAATATGCTTTTTTTAATACCAAAGTCAATAGCTAGAATCTTTTTCTTTGTTTGAGGTAGGGTATAGTCCATAGTTTTAAAGCTAAATCTTCCTTCTTTGTGGGAGTAAGTTTCTTTGGTGCTAACTACTTTAACATAATCAATTTCTTCGATTCTTGGAGATTGGCTTAGGAGTTCTTTAAGCTTTTCTTTGGTGGAGTATTCTGTGGAAGCTATCATCATCATAGCCCCTTGTGTGCGTAAAGTTTTGGTTAAAAGTCGTGTATCAAGCCCAAAAATCCCCATAGTGTCGTGGGAGATTAAGAATTCTTGTAGGCTTTTATTTGAGCGAAAATTAGAATATTTTTCATTATAATGTCGGACAAGAATGCCTTTGGCAAATATGCTAGAGCTTTCTATATCTTGAGGATTTGTCCCTACAATCCCAATTTCAGGCATACTAAAACAGATAAATTGTCCAGCATAGCTAGGATCGGTTAGTATTTCTTGATAGCCTGTTAGGGAAGTGTTAAAAACAATCTCTCCAATAGCGGTTTTGTTCGCTCCAAAGCTTCTAGCTTCAAAAAACATTCCATTTTCTAAATAAACCCAAGCTTTCTTGAAGTCTGACATTATAAAAACCCTCTTTTTCTTAGCTCTTCTTGGTAGAGCTTATCAAAAATTAAATCATATTCTTCACTACCAAAGACAATTTTTCTTTTATAATGATTAATTTTTTCTGTGATAATATCTTCAATTTCATCATAAGCTTTTGCGTAGCTATCAATAGCCTTGAAAATAATGTTTTTTACCCTTGTTTCTGATACAGAAAAATCAATTAAATCCTCTTGCAAAAGGGCATTAAGAATCTTATGTGAGAGGCTATTATACCTATCTTCCCAAGCTAATTCAAATCCTATTTGTTCGGCTAAATGTTTTTTAACTTTCCAAAATAATTGGTGTTCATCTGCTTGCATAAACTCTATTTCTTCAATGTTTTCTTCAACAATATCCCTCGCTTGTTCTTCAATCTTTAATTCTTCTTGAATATTTTTTTCTAAGAAGTTTTGAGCAATTTTACAAACTCCATCCAATCCATATAAAACATTCACAAAATCACAATTTGCTAAATCTATTGCTATTTTATTTGCAATATAAGGTGCGTGTGGAAGTCTAAGTTTCATCATACAACCCTTACTTTTTTTGTTATTCTATCCTTTTATGGCTTAAATTTTAGAGTTTTTAAGTGGAGTAATTTTTTTATTGTCTTGTAGCGACAAAAACCCCGCTTAAGACTAGAATCATTCCTGCTATTGCAAGAGATTGTATAGATTCATCTAAGAATATAACAGAAGCAAATAGAGTAATAACAGGTGTTAAATAAACATAGATATTTGTCCTAATGCTCCCAATAAGTATAATAGCTTTGTTCCAAAGAATGAAGCAAAAAGCAGAAGCAAAAAATGCTACAAAAAGTAGATTTAAAAATATTTTAGGCTCTAAAAGGGGAGCAAGATTAAAAGAGATGTTTTCAAAAAACAGAGTAGGTGTTATGAATATAATCCCATAAAATACCATTTTTCTAGTAAGGATTAGAGATTCTTGTTGGGGTTTAAAAATATTTGTAATGATAATACAATAACAAGCCCATCCTAATGTAGATAGCAGAGAAAAAATATCCCCTATGCCAAAGTTTAATTTAAAATCTTTAAGGTTTAAAAGCATAATTCCACACAGGCTTAAAAGAAAGCCTAGTAAAAAATATTTTGGGGTTTTTCAATTTTTAAAAGATTTGTTAGGAGGGCAACAAAAAGGGGTGTTAAAGTGATGATAACACTGACATTAAAGCTGAGGAGTGCAGCATTGCTAAATTTAAAAAAAGGTTATAAATACTAATCCCACAAAGTCCTGCAAGTGCTAAAGATAGTTCTTGTTTTAGGGTTGTTTTTAGGAATTTGGGCTTTAAGAGGATTAAAAATATATACCCTACAATAAATTGTAAAAATAAAAGCTCTAAGGCACCAAAAGATTCTAATAAGATTTTCACAGATACATAAAGGGCTGACCATAAAAAGACACTTAGGAATGCTAAGAAATGCCCTAATAAGTGATATTTCATAAATGAGAAAGTTCTTGTAAATTCTTATGAAATCTTAAGAGATAGCTCCTGCCTAAATCAATCTTGTGATAAAACCAGCTCCAAAGTGACCAGATATAATTAGCCATTAATTGTCCTTTTAGAATATCCTTATATGATATATTCCCATACATTGAAGCGATTTTATGAATTTGCTCTTTAGAGAGTTCTAATTCTGCACTAAGATTTCCTAATTCCCATAAAATAGAGCTAAAACCAGCATATTCAAAATCTATAAGTTTAAGGGTTTTTCCATTGTATAAGATATTGGGGAGTTGTAAATCTCTGTGGCATAGAATAAACTCCTTTATCTAAGCTTTTTGCTATCTCTAAGAGGAGTTTGTGTTCTATGGGGGTAGTAAGCTTGATATTAGCTATTTTTTCGTATTTGTAGATTTCATCAACCATAGGGATTTTTTGAAAATTTGGATAGTCTTTGTGTTTATAAATATGAAGTTTTTTAAGGGTTTGTATTAGTAAAAGGAGTATTTTATCATCTTTTAAATCTTCAAAAGAGAGGGGTTTATAACCCTCTAAAAAAGTTGTCATTTTAAATTCATTGGCAAAAAATTCACTCTTTGGGGTGATATTTTTAGGTAAGAGTGCAAGGATTTTTTCTTCTTCATTGGTGTTAATAATCTTTTCTCTCCCTTGGGAGGGGATTCTTAAAACTTTGCATTCTTTAAGAAAATTGATTTTGTAATTGGTATTAGTTATACTAAAGAGCTTTTCTGACTTTTCATCATCAGAACATTGTAGGGCTATTTCTTGAGGGGTAATAAGATTGGCTTTTAGGGCATCTTTTAAAGAATCAATTTCTATATAATAGGATTTGCAAAAAGATATAAAAATCAATATTTGCAAGGGAGTGTAAAATGCACTTTTCCCAATAATATTCTTTGTGGCATTTTAAAAGAGCATTTTTTAATAACTCTATTTCTTTAGCATTATCAAAAAAGGTAATACCATCACCATAACCTTCTATGGCATTGGTATCAATATCGAGGAGTTTTTGGTTTTCATCGGTGATATAACCCCAAGATGGAGTTGTGTGTAGAATCTTCTGTGCTAAAATTTGGGAATACCCCTTTTTGATATAATGCATAAAGGGCTGTGTGATTATAAATCGCCATTTAAAATAAAAGTTCCCTTTGTGATGTATTTAGCGACAAATTTTAAGGTCTCTGCACTATTAGCCCCTTGATAATACTTAAAGATAATTTGTTGAAAATTTAATTTTTTTTTGGAGCTTATAAAAAAGCTGATATTTGTATCCAGTTACTACTATAATATCCTCTATACCTGATTTTTTGAGATAGTTAATCATAGTTTTCTAAAATGCTTTGCCCACGAATTTCTAGGAGAGGTTTTGGTTTGTTGAGGGTTAAGGGTTGGAGTCTCTTTCCCTCCCCTGCAGCTAGAATGATGGCTCTCATAATTTTCCTTTTAAAATATCTTCAAGAGATTCTAAAATAGCTTCACTAGATTTTTAAGATGATAGATATTGCTTTCTCTTAAATGTTTATAAAAATTTTTTTCTTGTTTAAAATCTATATTTTCAAGGATTGCTTGGAGTTGTGCGAAGTTTTTGGCGGTTTTATTTTTAATGGTATATTGTGTGCTATCTAAAGGGTGAGGCATATAAAAAATACAAGGACGAAGCGTTATGTAGGAGAATAAAAAGGCAGTGCTTGACCAATCGGTGAGCAGAAAATCTGAAGTATTAAAATAGTTATAATTTTGGAATTCATCAAAAATTACTCGTGGATTTTGCATCCATTTAGCTTTTAGTAGTTAATAAAAGTAATGATTGCTAGAGGAGTTAAAGGGGTGGGCGCGGTAAGTGATATTATAGGAGGTATTTTGGGTTATCCATTCTATGATATTGCTATCAAATCCCGCATAAAGGTTTTGGTTGGCATTGCGAGTAGGGTCAATATCCCTTAATGTAGGACCATAAGTTATTGTGTTGGCGGGTTGGTATTGGTATTCTTTGATAGCTTTATCTAGCTGGGGATAGCCACAAGGTAGAAGTTTAATTTTGGAATCTTTGAATGCTTTTTTAAAGCTTTTCATAGCACTTTTAGAGGGAACAATAATATAATCAAAACTTCTTGAACTCTCCCCACAAGCATAGGTTAGTCTATGAGGGAGATAGATACGTTTTGCACTTTTGCTTAGAAATTCTCTATCTATTTTTCCATCTTGGTAGGCTATTTGATCAGCTGTGATGATAATATCTATTCCCTCTATATGTGTGTTAAGGTAGAAAACTTCGCTATTTTCTATAATTCTCCAAGGAAAAAGCACATTATGATGCCCACTTTTTTCAAAGTCATCATTTAAGATTCTATCGACAATAGTAATTACATTGTAGTGCTTAGAGAGTTGCTGGATAAGATCCCCATATTGAGAGCGGTAAGTTGGATAAAAAGAAATAAAAAGGATGTTTTTTTGTGTAGTGCTAAGATGAGATTTAATATCTTTTGTAGTAATATTAATAAAGGTTTTAATTTGTTCTTTGGCATTCATAATAAATCCTCTTGTAAAAAGTTGGCAATTTTTTCTTTTTTTGGGGGGGGGGTTGGATTTTCTAAAATTTGCGTTATTTCTGTTTGTAGCTCTTTAAAAGATGTGGTAAAAGAAAATAGTGAATAAAGTTTATCTCCTCCTAGTTCTATATTACTAAAGGCTGGAAGATGGATAATGCTTGGTTGTTGGTAAAAGAGGCTAAAAGATAAGGCAGTGTTGGCAGCATCTGTAACCAAAAGCGTGCTGTTTTTGGCTTGTGCTAGGGAATTTATGGTTTTATATGGTTATCCCGGGGGGGATTTTAATGCATTTAAGATAATAGCGTGATAGTTTTTGGGTGTTTTTGGATGAGGTAAGTAGAGAATTTTATGGGTTTTTGTTGCTTTTAAGCTGTTTTGGATATTGCAAAGTGTTTCTAGGATTTGTATATCATAGCCACATTGACAATTGGCGTGTATCGTATCTCTTTGTTCTCGAAAAGTTGGTGCATAGAGAATTTCCATTTTTTCCTTGAATATTTTAGAATTATTGGGCAATAGCCTGTATGCTATCAAAATATAGCTTAAAAAAGTCCTTTTGCGTGATGATAAGAAAGAAAGGAGCGTTATAGGGTTCTATTTTAGCTTATGCTTTTAAATGGTGGCTCGAGGCGGAATCGAACCACCGACACGGAGATTTTCAGTCTCCTGCTCTACCGACTGAGCTATCGAGCCATTTAAACAAATTTTTAGAAAGCTAGAATTATATTGTAAAATATTTAATTCTTTCTTAAAAGGATTTTCTCAATAATAAAATGTTTTTAGCGTTGCTATTTGTGTAATGTTGAATATTTTTATAGCCATAAAATGAGGATATTTTGAAAAACTTTTCCATTTTTTGGATATTTTGGGTTTCTATGTAGAGTATGCCTCCTGTTTCTAGTATTTTGTTAATAAAGATAAAATTTTGGTTTAATTGCTGATCTAAGTTGATTTGACCAATATTTAAAATATCTTGCTCTTTAATATCAAAAAACCACATTCTTAAAAGGTTTTGTTTGCAAAATTTATCCCCTTCAAAAGATGGGGGTGAGTAGCAAATCAAGTGTGTTTTTTGTGAAAAGATAGATTCTGCGTTTGTAGTATCTTTAACAAAATTTGGTATATAAGGGTTTAAGATTAATAGTTTTACAGGGCTGACATTTTGATAAATATGCTTGTATTTATTGAGAATAAATTCTTTTAATTCCATATCTTGAGGTATTTGTGTATTAGTTGGCGTTAAAAAAATATTGATAAGGTATTTGATCCATAAATTAATAGAATCATTAGGGGAGTGTTTTAAAAATTCTTTAAAAGAAAGGAGTTCATTATAGATTTTGGGAGTGAAATATTTAGACATATCAGTAGGCATTTCAAAATAGTTCGTTTTGATTTCTTTTAATCGATTTTTTAATCCTGTAGAACTAGGGTAGGAGAATTGGCATTGCATCTGAATTTTAGTTAGCGGATTATTATCAAGGATAAAACTTTTGCGTTCATTAGTTGCTAAAGCAAAGGCAAAATTAAGGTTATTTAGATGATAAATTAAAGCTTTGCCATCTTCTTTTGTGATTTTAAGGATAATGTTTTCCATTAGTTCTGAGAGATTGTTTTCTGAAATTTGTGTGGGTGTTTTTAAGAATTTGTTTTCTTCCATAAGATTTCCCAAAATTAATTTAGAGTTTGGATTCTAACATATTTTAGAGAATTTATTATTTTTTTAAGTTTGATAAACGCATAATTGCATCTATGTATTTTAAGCAATTAGAGGGATAAGTGTGAAGGTTATTAAGAGTGTTAAAGAGTTGCAAATCTTTATTCAGACCTATAAAAGACAAAATCCTAAAGAAGTAATAGGTTTAGTCCCTACTATGGGTGCTTTACATAAGGGGCATTTATCCTTAATTAAAGCCTCTAAAACAACTTGTGATTTAACTATTGTTTCTATTTTTGTTAATCCTACGCAGTTTGGGGTTAATGAGGATTTTAGTAAATACCCACGCAAAATAGAGGCGGATTTAAAGATATGCCAAAGTGTAGAGGTTGATATTGTTTTTATGCCAGAAATAGAAGAAATGTATCCTCTAAAATCCTCTTTGCAAACTACTTTTAATGCCCCCCTATCTATGGCAAGTGTATTAGAGGGGGAGGCAAGAAGCGGACATTTTAATGGGGTTTTACAAATTATTAATAAATTATTTCATTTAATACAGCCCCATAAAGCATTTTTTGGTAAAAAGGATGCTCAACAGCTTTTAATCGTTCAAAAAATGGTAGAGGATTTATTTTTTCCTATTGAAATTATCCCTTGTGAGATAGTTAGAAGCGAGGAAGGATTAGCGCTTAGTTCAAGGAATGTATATTTGAGCTTAGAGGGCAAGAGAAAAGCACTAAAAATCTCTCAATCTTTAAAAGTCGCTATGCAAGTTATTATGCAAGGAGAGAGAGAGAGTTTAAAAATAAAGAATGAGGCATTAAGGGTGTTAGAGGGGTTAGAGGTAGAATATTTTGCCATTGTTAATAGAGAGTTAGAGTCTATTTTAACTATCCAAAAAGATTCAACTTTAATCTTAGTCGTTGCAAAAGTAGAGGAGGTTCGATTATTAGATAATCTATGGTTTTAATTTTAGATAATATAGGTGCTTATATTTTAGTATAATGCAAAGTTAAAAAATTTAGAATTTTATGTAAAAATTTTTTGATTTCATTAAATTGGATGAAGTGGCTAATGCTTAAAAAAAGTTTAAAAATAAAGATTGCTTTAAGTGCGATTATTTTGCTTACCACTTCACTATTGTTTTTAGGTGTTATTAGTTTTATTTTGTCAAAAATAGTATTCATCAGATATTAAAAATATCGTAAGTGTGATTAAAGATATTGCCGATCAAACTAATCTCTTAGCATTAAATGCAGCTATTGAAGCAGCAAGAGCAGGAGAACATGGAAGAGGCTTTGCAGTTGTTGCAGATGAAGTTAGAAAATTAGCAGAGAGAACAGGAAAGTCTTTAAATGAGATTGAAGCTAATGTTAATGTCTTAGTGCAAGGTATTAATGATATGAGTGAATCTATTAAAGAACAAACAGAGGGTATTTCACAAATTAATGAAGCTATTAATCAATTAGAGGGTGTTACACAAAATGTTAATGCTATTGCTAGAGATATTAGAAGATGTTAATAAGAAGAAGTTTTAGGGTTTAAATAAAGCAACAATCCTAAATCTTAATTAATAACCTTTTTATAAGAGTTGTGCTTATCCATTTCTAAATATTAAAACTTAAAAGCCTATACAAGGATAACCTCAATAAAAGCTAGAATTAAAGAAAATTTTAATAGAATGACACCCTTTTTATTTTTGAAAATATCACACACGCTAATCCTAGTTTAGGTTGCAGGTTATATTCTGTTTAAGAGCGTGGAGGAAAAACCAAACATTAAGGAGAAAATATGGTAACAATGAAAGACCTTTTAGAATGTGGTGTTCATTTTGGGCATCAAACAAGACGTTGGAATCCAAAAATGAAAAAATATATTTTTGGTGTGCGAAAAAATATTCATATTATAGATTTGCAAAAAACTCTACGATATTTCCGCTATACTTATAATATTGTCAGAGATGCAGCAGCCGAAGGAAAAGTTATTATGTTTGTTGGGACGAAAAAACAAGCTAGTGAAACTTTGAAGCAATACGCACAAAGTGTTAATATTCCTTATGTGAATTATCGTTGGCTTGGGGGAATGCTAACAAACTTTTCTACTATTAAAAAATCTATCCGTAAGCTAGAAATCATCGAAGAAATGGAATCTAGCGGTCAAATTGATCTTTTAACCAAAAAAGAAAAATTAATGATTCAAAGAAAAAAAGATAAATTAACACAATATCTAGGTGGTGTAAGGCATCTTAAGAAAGTGCCGGATATGATTTTTGTTATTGATGCGGCAAAAGAGAAAATAGCGGTAGCTGAAGCTAGAAAGCTTGGGATACCTATTGTTGCACCATTAGATACTAATTGCGATCCTGATGTAGTGGATTATCCAATTCCTGGAAACGATGATGCGATTCGTTCTATCCAGCTTTTTTGTAAAGAGATGACAGAAGCTATTACAGAAGGACGTGCTATTGCTGGAGGTGAAGCCTCTATTGAGAATGAAGAGATTGCTGCTGCAAGTGAGCAAGAAAAGCAAGAAGTCTTAGAAGAAGCAATGCGTGAAGAAGATTTTATGCAAACCCAAGAATAATTTTGTAAGGATAAAATATGGCAGAGATTAATGCACAGCTTGTAAAACAGCTCCGAGAAATGACTGATGCAGGAATGATGGATTGCAAAAAGGCTTTAGTAGAGACAAATGGCGATATACAAAAAGCGGTAGAATATTTGAGGGAAAAGGGCTTAAGTAAAGCCGCTAAAAAAGCTGATAGAGTAGCAGCAGAGGGTGCGATTAGTGTTGAAGTCTCATCAGATTTTAAGAAAGCTAGTATGGTAGAGATTAATTCAGAAACAGATTTCGTTGCAAAAAATGATGGTTTTAAAGAGTTGAGTTCAAAAGCCATTGCGTTGGTGCAAGATTCCACTATTCAAAATACAGAGGAATTAAACACCCTAAGTCTTGATGGGGTCAAATTTGAAGAATATTTGAAAACACAAATTGCAAAGATTGGTGAGAATATCGTCGTTAGGAGAATTGCAAAAGTTCAAGCAGGGGGTAGTGGCGTTGTTAATGCCTATGTGCATTCTAATGGACGCGTTGGTGTAATTATCGCCCTTAAATGCCAAAAGCAAGAAAATGCAGCTAAACTAGCAGATTTTACTAAGAATCTTTGTATGCACGCAGCAGCTATGAAACCCCAAGTAATTAGTTATCATTCTTTTGATAAAGACTTTGTAGAAAGGGAGAAAGTTGCGATTGTCGCAGAATTAGAAAAAGAAAATGAAGAGCTTAAAAGATTGGGAAAACCTTTGCATAAAATCCCCCAATACATTAGTCAATTGGAATTAAACGATGAAATTTTACGCAAACAAGAAGCCATTTTTAAAGAGGAGCTTAAAGCCCAGGGTAAGCCAGAGAAAATTTGGGATAAGATCTTGCCTGGTCAATTAGAGAGATTTAAGGCAGATTCTACACTTTTAGACCAGCGATTAACGCTTCTAGGGCAGTTTTTTGTAATGGATGATAAGAAAAGTATTGCTCAAGTTTTAGAACAAAAGAGTCAAGAATGTAATGATTGTATTGAAGTTGTGGAATATATTCGTTTTGAACTTGGTGAAGGGATTGAAAAGCAGACAAGTAGTTTTGCTGATGAAGTTGCCGCACAGCTTGGATAGTTATTAGCGATGTCTTTATTAGAGGTTAAAGGCATTTCTTTTAGTTATGAGAAGCCGATTATAGAAAATCTTTCTTTTTCTGCAAATGGAGGAGAGAGCATTTCTATTATGGGTGTTAGTGGGAGTGGGAAAAGCACGCTTTTACATATTCTATCCTCATTTTTAAAGCCACAAAAGGGAAGTGTGAATATTTTTAACAAAGATATTTACGCTATCCCCTATGCAGAGATTTTAGCTCTTAGACGCAAAGAGATAGGGATTATCTTCCAATCGCATTATTTGTTTTTGGGGTTTAGTGCAAGAGAAAACTTAGAAGTTGCTTCTTTGCTTTCAGAGGAAAGAATCGATGATTCCTTGTTGGAGTTTTTTGGGATTTTTGAAAATTTACCTAAAAATGTTAGTGCCCTAAGTGGAGGACAGCAACAACGTTTATCTATCGCCAGGATTTTAACAAAAAAGCCTCATATTATCTTTGCGGATGAACCCACAGGGAACTTAGACAGAGAAAATGCTTTTAAAGTTATGGGACTGCTTTTTGAATATATTCATCAAACTTCTACTCTGTTAATTTATGTAACCCACGACCCTCTTTTGGCACAAAAGGCTACCCGCTCTTATCAATTAGAGAATGCTACCTTGAAACCCTTACATTAATGGAATTTTTAGCTTATCTTACAGAGGGGAATGTTGCTAATTTTTTATTATTACTTTTGCGTTTTGCGGGGATTATAGCCTTTTTTCCTTTTTTTGAAAATCAACTAATTACAAATTTTATTAAAGGTGTTTTCATCTTTTGGCTAACCATCTTGTTTATCCCATTAGTTGGGATTATTCCTCCTGCTAATATGACTATTGTAGAATTTATTGTGGCGGGATTATCCGAGATTATGTTGGGATTCTTGGCTTCTATGGCGTTACAGATTGTCTTTGGTATGATTTCTTTTGGTGGAGAGATTATTTCTTTTGCTATGGGATTAACCATTGCAAATGCTTATGATCCTGTAACAGGTGCTCAAAAACCAATTGTTGGGCAGCTCCTAACATTACTTGCATTGCTTATTATGTTGGGGCTTGATTATCATCATCTTTTTTTGTATTTTGTAAGTGAAAGCATTAAAGAAATTCCTTTAGGGAGTTTTATTTATTCGCATAATTATATCCAATACATTATTCAATCTTTTTCGCATCTATTTTTGATAGGACTTACAATGTCTTTTCCTATTATCGCACTTATTTTGCTCTCTGATATTATTTTTGGAATGATTATGAAAGCACATCCACAATTTAACCTTTTAGCTATAGGGTTTCCTGTTAAGATTAGTATTGCCTTTAGTATTTTAGTGGTTATTATTCCTGCGGTAATAATTCATTTTAAGAGGGAGTTTTTGAAAGCTTTTGATGCTTTGAGTATTTTATTCCAATAAATTAAGCATTGCAAAAGATTCTACATTGAGATTGTAGGTTGTTTATAAAATTTTGTATCAACAAAAATGATTTTTCCACTTTGTGTTTTTATAAGATTTTTTTCTTTAAGGTTTTTTAAAACTCTTGATAGTGATTCTGGGCTGATATTGAGGCTTTTGGCAATCTGTTTTTGTGTAAGAGTGATTAATAATTCTTGATTTTGTAGAAAAAAGTCTTTGAGTTTTTCTTCGATAGTTTTAGAGTTTTGACTAATATGGTTTTCTAAGATTTTGATTTTATTGCAAAGCGAGGCTATAAAAGAGAGACAAAAATTAGAATCTTCTTGGCAGAGTTTTTTAAAGGTATTAATGCTAACTTCTAGCACTTCACATTTTTCTACACATACTGCACTTGCTGGATAGGGAATGTTTAGAAAAGTTGGCATTTCTGCAATGAAGCTTGTATGAGAAATTTGGTGAATAGTTGTTTCTTGATTATTTTCTGTGTTTTTATAAAGACGAACTATCCCTTCTAACAAAACAAAAAGTTTTTTTGGTGTTTCCCCCTCATAAAAAAGAATTTCTTGTTTATTATAAGAATGTTTGTAGCTAATATTGTAAAGTATCTTAATATAGTCTTCCATTGCTTAATGATTTGAATCTTATCTATTTTTCTAAGAGTATCAAAAAAATTAACATAAATCAATTTTATTTTGAAAGCTTTATGCTATGATTTTTCAAAATTTCTGAGGCTTGTTATGAAAGTTTTTTATCCTCATTTTCTGATTATATATTTAATGACCCCTTGCATTAGTGCTTGGTGTGTTGATTGTGATTTTAGCAAAAATGGCATTTTATTTTTAGTAAAGGAGAAAATATGAAATATCAAGAAATTTGTGTTGAAGGAATTATGAAGTTAATGGATATTTTTTATGACAAGATACGTAAAGATAAGAGTGGGCTTGGGAAGATTTTCAATAATAAAATAGGAGAAGGTGAGGAAGAGTGGAGAGGGCATAAAGCTAAAATTGCAAATTTTTGGCAGGGAATGTTGCTAGGCAGTGGAGATTATTCTGGGCAACCTATGAAAGCACATTTAGAATTACCACCTTTTCCTAGAGAACTTTTTAGCACTTGGTTGGGACTTTTTGAGGAGAGTTTAGGGCAGGTTTTTGAGGATAATGTGGCGAATAATATTTTGCATAGGGCAAGGATGATCGCTGATAGATTCCAATACATGCTTTATGAAAATGGGCATTAATTATTGCTTAAAAATAACAAGGTTAAAAATTAAGGTTTTTACTAAATAGAGTATGGTTTAGAGTTTTTGGGGTGTTAGCGTATTAAGTAACAAAAGTAGAGTAAAACAAAATATGCTATAATGTTAAACATTAAGCATATTTTAAGGGATTAAGGATATGGAAGACGAATTTTCTAAGGAAGATGAAGATTTTTTAAACAAGCTAGATTATGATACTGTTGTTCAAAAGGTTTGTCAAGAAATAGATGTTAATAATGGATCTATAAAAGAACTAAAGCAAGGTAGTGCTATTGTCTTTCTTGAAACAAGCAGAAAAATGGCATTGGATAAAAGCGGGCTTATTCACTCTGGAAATCTTTATTCAAGTGCTGCTTATGCTGCTTTATTATCTGTTAATAATCCTAATGCCATAGTCATTGGTGCAGAAGTGAAGTTTCTAGCTCCTCTTGAAGTTGGAAATGAAGTAATTTTTAAGGCTCAAACTCTACAAGAAGATACAAAGAAAAGGGAAGTAAAAGTAGAAGGTTTTGTTTTAGACATTAAAATCTTTGATGCGATGTTTTATATAGCTGTTTTTGAAAAACATGTTTTAAGCTTACATATTGCAAAAGAAATGGATAAAAAAAAGGGATAGGTTACTTAAAGTAGGAGTAATGATGAAAGTAGATTTACATAATCACACACCTTTTTGTAATCACGCAACAGGGAGTATGGAGGAGTATATCCAAAAGGCTATTGAAGAGAAAATTGATATTTTTGGTTTTTCTTGTCATAACCCTATGGGTTTTGATGAAAAATATCGTATGAGTTTTGATGAATTATCTTTATATCTTGATAAGATTGAAGAGTTAAAAGAAAAATATCATTCTAAGATTCTTATTAAAAGTGCTTTAGAGATTGATTATCTTCCGCGATACTTAGAGGATAGATTGTTTGATTTACCCTTAGATTATCGTATAGGTTCTGTGCATTTTCTAGGCTCTTGGGGATTTGATAATCCAGAATTTATCGGAGAGTATGCTAAAAGGGATATTAATAAAATTTGGGAAGATTATTATGCAGCCATTGAAGAGATGGCAAAGAGTGGATTATTTGATATTGTTGGGCATATGGATTTGTTAAAGATTTTTAAATTTTATCCAAGTAAAGATTTAAGAAAATCTTTAGAATCAGCCCTAAAGGCTATTAAAAAATCAAATATGGTCGTTGAGATTAATGCAGCAGGGTTTCGTAAAGAAGTTGGAGAACAATACCCTAGTAGGCAAATTTTAGAGATGTGTTTAGAATTAGAGATTCCTATTACCTTCGGTAGTGATGCACACGCAATAGAGCAGATAGGATTTAAAAGGGAGGCTCTTGAAAATTTAGCTAAAGAGATTGGGTTTAGTAAATGTGCAACTTTCACGCAGCGACAAAGGGAAATGGTGGAGTTTTAAAGGAGATTAACAATTTATCGCCCAAAGCATAGAAGCTAGGAATTATTAAAATAAAAGCGTGCTATAGAATACTTTTAATATGTGTAAATCTATTTTTCATTGATTCTAAGTTTAAGCACAAAGAGGCTTTGTCAATAAAGTTAAAATCTTTATAATGAGCCTTAGGGATAGAGGATAAAAGGATTTTAAGCATAGGATTTGACCTATTTATAAAAGACAATTTTAATAAAGTTTTATTGCTTATGTTGTGGGGGCTATTGAAACAAGGTATAATGTTTAAAAGTTTTTGGAGTTTCTTATGAAAATTGCATTAATTAGTAATTCTTTATTGCTTACTAAGAGTTTAGAAATATATTTGCGTGATTATTTGACAAGCTATAAGATGTGCGATTTTATTGTAGCAACCGAACCTATGGAAGCAAATAAGCCAGTATTTTTGATTGGGGATTTTTCGGAGACTAATCTTAATAAGCCTTTTACTAAGGAAATACTCTTAGAAAAGTTAGAATCTTTTTATTGGCGAATTAATCATCAAGAAGATTTGCAGCAAGAGAACTCATTAGATAATACTAAGAATGCCGACTATTTATTCAATGATGTTAAAGAACAAAGATTAGTCATTAAAGAAAGTGATATTGAATTACAACAGAAAATACAAGAGGTTTTAGAGCGATATACTCAAGAAATTGTTAGCCTTAGTATGGAATACCTTAAGGGAAAAAATGCCTAAAACCTCATTCAAGCATAATAGCTTAAGGGTGATAGGTGGAGCTTTTAAAGGCAGGAAGCTTAAAATGGCTCCTTTAGAGATTACGCGCTCATCTAAGAATATTTTAAAAGAATCTTTTTTTAACACTTTAGGCAATACCATTATAGGGACAAATTTCATAGAGTTTTTTGCAGGGAGTGGGAGTATTGGTATAGAGGCTTTAAGTAGAGGGGCTAAATACGCATTTTTCTTTGAAAACCATAAAGAATCTTATAAGGTGTTAGAGGAAAATTTAGGGAGTATTTGTCAAGATTGTGCTTATAAAACCATTTTTGGGGATACTTTTAAAACTTATAAAGATTCTTTAAAATCACTTAAAAGTGAGACTATTGGGTATTTAGACCCCCCCTTTGATATTAGAGAAAATATGCAAGGGATTTATAAGCGATGCTTTGATTTGATTGAAGATTTGGATTATCAAATCTTTAGCAATGTTATTTTAGAGCATATTTCAAGTTTAGAAATTCCACAGAAAATAGGGAATTTCACACTCCATAAAACAAAGAAGTTTGGCAAGAGTGCTTTAAGCTATTATCAGAATTTATATTTATAAGGATAGGTTAAGATTATGGAATATTATGGTAGAAAACATAAGAGTTTGGCAAAGGCTATTTTTAAAGAAGACTTAGAGGATATTTTAAAGAGTGATGAGTGGGTGTGTATAGATATTAGAATGCCCGATGATTTTAAAAAAGGTCATTTAAAAGGTGCTAAAAACATTACAACAAAAGAGGGATTAGAAGCGATACTCCAAGAGCATAAAAAGGTGTTGTTAAATTGTTATTCTGGGCATACGGTTTCTTTGTTAGGCAGTGAGCTGGTGCGGGAGGGATATTCAGAAATTTACTTTTTAGATGAGGAGATAACAGATTGCTTATAAATTGGCGACCCTTGGAAGATTCGAACTTCCGTTACTGCCGTGAAAGGGCATTATCCTTGGCCACTAGATGAAAGGGTCGGCGAGATTGTAGCATATCTTGGTAAATAAAAAGCTTTGGTGTATCAAGAGGATTGCTTAGTAGAAGCTTGCTTGTTAAGCATTAACTTATACTTGCTTATGTAGATTAATGAGTCTAAAACCTCCCAAACACCCTTTTTTCAAAATTAAGCTTATTAGGGAAATTAAAATCAAGTCTTTTAAACTCTTGCTTTGGAAGAACTACCAAAGCATATCCGCCTTTATTCTCTTTATCCCATATACTATAAAATTCTCTTTTAGAGCTAATGTATTCTCCATGGCTTGGATCAAGAACTTGTAAATAATCGCCTTTATGGTTAATGATAATGACAAAATGAGGAAATCTTGGGTCATCTTCTATTTTAACAAGTAAGGGAATATTAATAAGTTTATTTAAGACTTGCTCATTAATACGAAAAGAATCACTTTTAAAATCTAGTTTTTTAATAGCTTCTTCTAAATCTAAAAAACTTACCATATCAGTAGTAAGTTCTTTTTCACTCATTACTTTTAATACATCTAATTCACTAAGCTTTTGGTTGTCAATAAGATTAATCATTGTAGCAAGAGAGGCAGCTCCACAGCTCTCTTCATAGTTTTGTCTTACCACTCTTTGGTTTTTAATCTCTTGATAGGATTTCACTACAAACTCAGCTTGTAAAAGAAAAGCTAACATCATTAACAAAGCTAAAACTCTTAGCATAAACTTCCTTTTTTGTTTTCCAAATTGTAACAAAAATAAAAAATTATGAAGAAATCCTAAAATACATTTTGTTTTTAAAAGAATATTTGTTAAGATTAAATCCTATACAAAATTAAATCAAAAAGGAGTTTTTCAATGAAAAAGGTGTTTTTAACTGCAGTGTTGGCTTTAGGGCTTATGGGTGTAACTAATGCTAGTGAGGTTGATGTATTAGCACTTGTTACTAAAGGCAAAGTGAATGAAAATTCTGCAGGAGTTAAGGTGCTAACCCTTGATGAAAAAAAGGAAATTGTAGGAGGGTATAGACCCTTTAGTGCAAGTTGGTATTCTTATACATTTATTCAAATGCCACTTACAAATAACTATAATGCAAACATAAACAATCAAAGCAATAGCCATATGTCTAATGCGTTTATGCAAACCTATAAGCCGCCAAGATTTCCTGTATATTTTAGAAAAAGATGAAATATGTTGAGTAATAATTTACATTATGATATAAATTCTATCGCTAAAAATCTCGTATATTCCGCATACAAGACAGATTTACCAAATATAGTCGGTGTGGAGGATATTCAAAATCTTAGTGATATTAAGGTGAGAAATACTGAAAAATCTAGTTATGCAAACAATGTCTATTTTAGAGAAGGTCTAAAGGGCGAGTATGTCAATGTAGGTTTAAGTGATGAGAATTTGCACAAATTAAGGGAAGTCTTTGGGGATAAAGCTGTCAAGAGAAACAACGATGGTAATATAGTCTTAAGAGGCAAAGCAGAGGAATTTGTTAGCTCTTGGTTTAATGATATTGCCTATAAAAGGGGTTATGTTAAGGCGGATTCAAATAATGATGGGACCTTAAGTCTTGAAGAGAAATACAACACAACAGCATTTTTTGGCAGTGGTGCATCACAAGTGGGAAATAATGTCTTGGCTGCGAACTATCAAAATTATGCTAAAGCAACAGATTTTGCAAATTCAAACGATGCAGCTGGAGCAAATTCGATTGTTTTAAACTCCATTGAAGAAGAATTAAACAGAACCTTAGAAGACGATAGAGATATGGATGGAAAAATTTATTTTGGTAATATAGCTTCAACAGCTAATATTGTTAGTTATTTTAGGGACATTATGGGTAGCGATAATAGCGATGATAATAAGGGGGGATATAGCCCTCCTTCTATTGCTAGTTTTTTCTCTTTTCTCACACAAACAATGAAGGACTTAAAAAAAATGCTAGAAGAGCAGCTTAAAAAACATTTAAAACAAACTATGGAATCTGATTCTATCGACCTCACAGCCCCCCCCCTACAAGAAGTGCTTAAAAAGATTATGGAGCAAGAAAATGGTGTTGAAGCACTCACTATTATCAAGGAGCAATTAGAAAAAGAAAAACAAGAGAGTGGTCTTAATTCTAATACATTAGAGAATGCAACACAGAATTTAGAACAAAAAGATAATGACTCTGCTTTTGAAGCAATGGCAAAGCTTACTAAATTAGATAAACAAACACTATCCCATAATCTTGCTAATAATCCAAACTTTGAAGATGATATTATTGCTATCGTGCAAGAAATAGCACAAAATGTAGATAGGAGATATACTACTTTAGAGGGAGCATTAGATATTAATGCTTAAACTTTGTCGCATGATTGTTTTTTGTGGTGATTTTTAAAATTTCTTCCATAAGGTTAATCCAAATATTGCATCAGGAGCAGCAGAGCTTCCACCAAAGTTAGCATTAACAGAAATGGCTGTTGTAGCATTTAGGCTATAAGTAGAACCAACAGAAAAGGTAGGGATGGAACGAATATTAGAGGTTTGATTCCCATTAATCTTTTGTTTGGTTTGGAATCTCTGTTCTGCTCCTAAATCTAAAGTGATTTTAGGGCTTAAGATAATAGAGAGATCTCCTCCTATATAGAGACTATGCCCATAATCTATC
>NZ_JRPC02000059.1 GCF_000765745.2 Helicobacter apodemus | reverse complement strand
ATTAAGGAGTTTGTGGCAGAAATGGCAACTACTAGAAGCAATAATAAAAACAATGATTTTGGCTTCTTTTAATCCTTGCTTTTGTGCATCATAAACATTATCAAAAAATATTACATTAGCATAGAGGGGGATAAAAAGAAATAACATTAAGCATATTTTTAGTGGGGTTTTCAGGATTTGTCTCATTTTAGAGATAGTCTCACACTTTGAAGCATTATACTTATTTTTCATCTTGCTCATTTTCTACTCCTTTGCGTATTATATAAATTGAGGATGGCTCTTTGTAGGAGATATTTGTCTTTTGAGAGATATTTTTAGTAAAGTCTGATAGTCCTATTATTATTTTATTAATGCTTTGAATGGTTTCTAAAACTTCTTCTGTTTCATACACATTACCCATTGATTTTCTTAATTCTTCTGTAATTTTTTCAAATTCAATTACCAAATCAAGCATGGCTTTGGTCTGAATGTTGCTATATTTTATAATTTTAGAATTTTTGTGACCTAAAAGCTCTAGTTGTCTTTTAGTGATTTTTTGCATTATTGCTCTTTTTCGCTAGATATTTTTATTTCTAGCCCATTTAAGCTTTCTTGTTTGAGATAAAAATTCATTTTTGCTTTTTCAATGCCAAGTCCTTTAATATCAAAAGGCACACAATAGAATTTAAAGGGATTGCCTTTAAAAATTAGATTATAGATAGCAATATAACAACCTTTTCTTGTTGGAATATCATAGATTAATCTAGGAGCATTTGTCGTTTCGCTGTAAATAGAAACAAAATAATTTGTTCTTTTCCGTGCTTCTAGCTCATCACAGTTGGTAATGTTTTTAATGGTAGATATTAAAAATGAGTGATTAACCAAAATCCTATTTCTCAACTTATAAGGTATGGCATAAAATATGGGATTCCCATTTGAATCACTATCAACAATAGAGATTTTATCAATGATTTTTTGGTTGATAGTATTTAAAAATTGTTCTGCATCAAATTTTGATTCTTTGTTAATATCAATTTTTTTCTCTAATGCTTTTATCTCTTGTGCGGTGCTTTCAAAGAGATTTGTTAGTGTATTAATACTTTCTGTATCTAAAGAAGCATCATTAATGATTTTTTTGTTAGCATTCTCATTAGTATTAGGAATATCTAAAAAATTAGTAACGCCGATATTTTTTCCTTTTGCGTATTCTAAAGCTTTAAGGGCTTTATCCAAGGATTCTTGTTCGCTTTTCTCATTTTTTAAGTGCAAATAACCTATGTTTGGATTTGTAAAATCAGTTTGAATATTAGTTAATAGTTTTTGTAAAGCCATTCTAGCTCTTGTCATATTATCACTATTGAATAATAAGAGAATATTCTTTTTATAAGAATACATTACTAAAGAGTTAAGATTTTTTTCTATTTCATCTTGTAGGGTTAATTTAATATTTACTGCCAATTTACTCAAAATAGGTTGCTTATTATTAGAAACTCCAAGAAGTGCTATATAGCTTCCATTTTGATTTAACTTTATGGAATATTCTAAATCTCTATTCTCATAATCCACTAATATATCTTTTGAATTTGATTCTAATTCAGCTTCATTATTTTGATTACTTATTGTTTCTTGTTCTTTTGTATTTTCCTTATTCTTGTATTCTTGGGCTTTTAGATTCTCTAATTTCTCTATAATTTTGTTATAGCAATATTCCTTTTCCTCATTTCTTGTTTTTATATCTGCGTTAATTAAAATATTTAAGAGAGTATCATTTAATTCTTGAGCGTTATGATGGTTATAGACTGCAAAAGCCACTTTTTCGATATATTTAATATCCATACGAAATTCTATAATCCCTAAATCTCTTAGAATAGAATCTGATATATCTTGGTGTGATTTAGAATTTATCATTTTCTTATAGGCTTCTTTTCGTGGTAAATCCTGAAGTTTAATAACTTCATCAAACCTTTGAATTTTACCTAAGTCGTGAGCTAAACCACAGATTAAGCATTGTCCTATCATTTTATTTTTTTTAATGCTAGGAATTTTAGATTCATTTAACACAACCAATGTATTTTTAGCAACGCTAAGGGAGTGATTTAAGAGGGGGACAAACTCTTTAAGAGCTTCAAATGAAGTATAACCAGCTACTAATTTGTTAGCATAATTGATTATATTTGGGTCTCCGCTATAATTACTCACCACACTAGGACATTCTTTGTTATTTTGCAAGATAGTAAGAATTTTTAAAATTAATTGTAATTCTTTATAATCTATATATTTTAGATAAGGGATTATAGTTTCTTCAAAAAATCTCTGAATTTCACTGTCAAATGAATCTTTAACAGCGTTTATCCACTGAATATTTTCCGCATTTTCTTTATTCATTGTTTGCTGAAATTTACTTTCTTTCTTAGGCTTATCCCTATTGGCATAAAATTCTTTTATTTCCTCCTCATCAAGCCAAAGTTTCATTGCTTCTTCTAAGGGTTCTTTAATA
>NZ_JRPC02000058.1 GCF_000765745.2 Helicobacter apodemus | reverse complement strand
TTGCTTGGCTCTTTGGTTGTGCCTTTTGTATTCTATGCGTTTTGTGATGTCGGGCTCTTTTGCGATAAAATCCGCATCTACCATTTCATCGGGTGTAAAGATTGGATTAGATTGTGGTATAATATCAGCGGAGGTAGAGGATTGATTGTCGCCTGTCCGCTGGCTAAGCTCCTCTATAATGTCAGCACCTTTTATAATCTTATCAGAATCAGCAATTTCCTTGCTTAAATACTTTATATCTCTTGTCTTAAAATGCGTAATAAATGTTTTGTCTTTATCTTGTGTGATAAGTAGATAAAAATAAGGTTCTTTTCCTGTGCTTTTGTATTTTTTCAAATATTTATCTTTTAAATCTTTTTTATAGTGAATTTGTGGATTATCTTTTGTGTCTAACAAAAGATTATAAAGCTGTTTTCTATCCTCTGTCCTTGTATTAAGGTGTTCTTTTAAATTGTCTAAATTATCAAATTCTTTAAGCAATTTTTGTATTTGTGTATCTGTCAATTTCTGCGGTGTAGGTGTAGATTCTAAACTTTCTAAAGCGTTTTGAATAGGTGTGATTTCTAATTCTTTTAACACTCCCTTTGCTTGAATGTCTCTACCTTTTTCATTTTTTATAATGTATCGTGGTTGCAAGGATTCTAAAATAGGGTATTGTTTAATTGCACTCTCCCAACCTCTACTTAGAGTATTGGCTAATTCTTGTTGTAATTTCTCTTTAAATGCTGGATTATCTTTTAAGGCTTTAAATCCTTGTGCTACTGCCTTACTTCCTATTGCACCCCCTGCAAGTCCTAAAAGGAAGTTTTGTGGATTAAAGCTTAAGTTTCCCTGTTCGTCTGTCTCAAACCCTGCAACACTTCCCCCTACTAATCCACTCCCTAAGTGAGGGTTAGAATGATAAATATTAGGGCTAGATTCATTGAAATATTTGCGTTTCTCTGCGCTTTTGTTATTTTGTGATATAATTGGCTCTGCAAGTCCATTTAGCGATTGCTCTTTACTTGCTCGGCTGGTAAAAATTTGGATAAGGTCAGCGTTTTTAATCTTGCTTTTGATGTAAGCCTTTCGCGCTTTTGGCAAATGCGTAATTAGTGTTTTGTCTTTATCTTGCGTGAGTAAAAGTTCAAAAATTCTTTTTTCATCTGCCTTAAAAGCCTTAATATATTGCTTTCTCTCACCTTTTGTAAGCAGATAATCAAATTCTTTTATTGTCGGCTCAATGAGATTTAAATACGCCATTCTTGCTTGTGCATCCTGTTTCTTTTGCAAGTGTTTTATGAAGTTTTCTTTGTTCTTAAAGTGCTCTAAAGATTCTAAAAACTCCTTTACATTTAGTTCTTTTGGTAGTTGCGCTGGTTCTAAATTCTCAAAACTCTTTAATGCTTCCTCTTTGCTAACCTCTTTTAACTGCGATTCTAGCTTTTTCGCCTGTGTTGGCTCAACAGGTAGCCCTCTATTCTCCACTGCTTTAATTTGGTTAGAATCAAAGACTACCGATACATCATCGTTTAGAATAATTCCATCATATCCTTTGGCTTGTAGCAATTCTCTTGTATTGATATTAGAATATTGTGCTTTTCCTTTCATTCCTAACAATAATCCAAGTTCGCTATCTAAGTGTTGTATATTTCTTAGTGCTCGTGGTGCTTGATTATCAAATCTGTTTAAGGCTATTAATTCTCTAGGATTAAAAAATAGTGTTTCTTCTGTATCATAATATTTTATAATATTCTTTAGTGTCAAATCATCTTTAAATAGTCCTAAATCCTTTTGCAATGCCTCAATCAATCCTGCTCTATCTTTAGTATATCCTTTTCTTTCTTTGTGGGTTAAAATATTCCATTCTTCATAAAGTTCATTAATCAAATCTTTGTTTTTATGCAGTAATGGCTTTGCTTCTACTAAGCTACCTGCATAAGAAACAAACGCAAAACCTTTTTTATCTAGTTCTTTTTTGATATTAGCAAATTCTTTAGATAAAGATT
The DNA here is from genome assembly GCF_000765745.2 of Helicobacter apodemus. Taxonomy (GTDB): domain Bacteria; phylum Campylobacterota; class Campylobacteria; order Campylobacterales; family Helicobacteraceae; genus Helicobacter_D; species Helicobacter_D apodemus. The sequence goes on along the minus strand of NZ_JRPC02000058.1, from coordinate 638 downwards.
TATATAATGCCATATCTTTATTATCAAGGTTAAAAATGCCTTTTAACTCTTGTAGTGTTTTTGTATCAAAGGTTTTTGTAGCATCTAGTGGATTTTTCATTTTTAAAAATGCCTGTGTAAATTGCTCTTTATTAGAATCTGCAAAAGCTTCAAGAATAAAATCCTTATCTGTCCCAAACCAAAAACCCCATTTGCTGCTATCAAAGCTATTATCAAAGACCTGTAAATTCTCCGCTTTGCTGCCGTGATAAAACACTTTAGGTAAGCCTTGCTCGTCTTTAGTTATGGGATGAGATTCTTTATGCCAATTTACTAAGTCTTTAGCCTTTGTTGCATCATATTTAAACTTTTGTTGTATCTGTGGTATAATGGCTTCATCAGTTTTAGCAATAGTAGTAGATTTATTATGCGGGGATTCTACCGATTGAGCTTTAACTGCCGCTCCTGTATTGTCCGCATCTTTACTTAAGGGAGCGGAACTTAAACTTTCTAATTCTAAAGAATATATCTTATTATTGCCAAGCCTCTTTTCAAAAAGTGTGATTTTTGCTACGGCTTCTTTATCATTAATGCTTAAAGGTGTATTAAACCTATGCACTGCTTGTATATTTGGTCTTTCTTTGTAGTCTGTATGGGTT
>NZ_JRPC02000057.1 GCF_000765745.2 Helicobacter apodemus | reverse complement strand
CTTTTTTACTCTTAGGGTCTTGCTTATTTAAATCTATTTGAATTGTAGCCTTACCTTTTGCAAACTTTATAATAGCACTTTCTATGATTTTACGCTTTAGTCCATAGTTATTAAGCCCTTTTAAGATATTAATGGCTGTGCTATTTGTAAGTGTAACTCTTAATTCATATTTTTCTTGCATAGTTACCTCCTAAAATTCTAAATTAGTTCTTTTAGTAAATAACTCATAGCATTGTGGAGTCTTTGCATAGGATTGTAGAGCCATTGCAATAAGTTGTGCCATAGATTTTCCTTTAATTCTATTAACTAAATGTGCCATTAAAATAACCACGAACATTTGAAAATTCAGGCTCTTTTACAAAAATATAATTAGCTTTTTGTGTTTCTTGTAATATCTCTTTGGAGAGAAAATATGCTCCGCCACCACCAATGATTACACTCTCTGCTTTTGCTACAATATCCTCATTTTTATTGATGATTTCATTTATAATTTCATCTGCATAATGTTGCATAGATGAGTTAATTTCATCACTAAAATCTACTTCTTCTCCAGCAATTTTTACTTTTTTATTTAGAAAAACTTTCTTAGCTTCTTGCTCGCTAAAATCTACTTTAAATTCACGCATAAGAATTTTTTGTAAATCTACAATGGCTATGTTTGCACCTTTTTTATTTGCAAAACATAGAGCATTGTTTGGTCTTCCATTTTCAAAGACTAAAAAATCTAAAGTGTTGTATCCTATATCCACAACGCATACTAATCCTTCTTTGTAGGACTTCATATCATTGTAAATGCCTTGCCCTTGAGCAAAAAGAAAAACTTTTGGCTCTAAATGCACTCCATTAATCATAAAAGAGCTAATTTTTGATACAAAATCTTGTACATCCGCTTGATTGACAAGACTTAATCCTGTAGCAATTTCTATGGGTTTATCTACAGATAATCCCGCTTCAATCATAGCCTTGTAAATCAATAAGGGAGAATATTTTTGTAAAAATCCATATCCTCTTGTAGCAATTGCAGAATTTATGGCATCATCGCCTACTAAATAAAGGGCATTATTAAAACTAAAAGCCTTTGAATCTTGCTCTGATGATTGAATCTGTGATTGTCTAATTTGTGAGATAGCACTTGGAAATTTGAAGGTTTTACCACTTATCATAACTTTAGTATCGCCATATCCTATGTCTATTGCTATTTTCTGGGGTTTATTTTGCATTTTTTCTCCTTTAAAATTAAAACTTTAGCATTTAAAGTTCAACAAAAAAGATGAAAAGGAGAAAAATATAAAAATTCTCTCCAACTGTTATTCAATTAGTATCCTACTACTCTCCACTTAGTATCCATTTAGTATCCGCTTACTATCCTACTACTATCCACTTAGTATCCACTTACTATCCATATTTTTTGGTGAATTTTAAGTAAGCAATAAACACTAAAGAATCTAAGATTAAATATTAAGTTTCCCCCTAATGCCATTCCATATAGGCAAAATACTCCCCAAAATGATAAAACAAGGCTATTTTCCCCCTAATACCATTCCATATAGGCAAAATACTCCCCAAAATGATAAAACAAGGCTATTTTCCCCCTAATACCATTCCATATAGGCAAAATACTCCCCAAAATGATAAAACAAGGCTATTTTCCCCCTAATACCATTCCATATAGGCAAAATACTCCCGATTTTTTGAAATATGCTAGTTTCCCTGTTTATATAAATATAATAAACCAAAAAATCCTCCCCTATTTTTTCACATTTCTTAGCTTTTTAAAGCACACTTCTACTCAATACAAAATATTCACTACAAAATTCACTTCCATTCTTACCAATAGAGACAAAAATCTATAAATAAAATTTTTGTTGAATTTTAAATGTAATAATTCTAATAATATTAATAAACACAAGGAAGCATTATGGATAAATTTAATACACAAGAAATTCAAGAGATTATAGATAGCACACAAGCACAAGAGGTGCCACAGGCAAACATTAATCAGCTCTCAACAGGGGAATCAAAACTTGTAAAAATACTAGAATCCTATATCATAACCTTTGAGTTAAAATCTATAAGAGGGCAAAATGTTCCTATTGGGGCTAAAAATATTAAAGGATTTTTAAAAAACATTTTTGGAGAACAAGCAATGTATGCCATTTATTATAAATATGGCAAACTCACTCTATCTAAAGTAAAAGACAGGATTAAAAAACAAAAGAGAAGTGTGGAGCAATCTAGCAAGATTATAGAAGCACAAAAGCAATATCCACAATATAAAATTGTTGAAGCTTATAAATATGGCTGTGTTGCTGGTAAATTTAATTTAAATGCAAAAGATATTGAAACTTTTATTGCAATGCTTGAGATTGCTTCGGGATACACAGAAGCAAAAAATAGAAAGAATTAAGTAATATTTTTTAATTTTTTAATTTTTTCTCCTTTTCATCTTTTTTGTTGAACTTTAAATGCTAAAGTTATATATTTTAAAAAAGGCTGTATTTGTCAAAGCAACTTCTATTAACATTAACAACCATTGCATTACTATATGGGCAAAGTAATTCTTTTTTCACAGATTCAAAGCGTGGTTGGCACTATTATGAGAAAGAGCCGCTAGAGGAGGAAGTTAAAAAAGGGGAGAAACAAGAGGACAAAGAC
>NZ_JRPC02000056.1 GCF_000765745.2 Helicobacter apodemus | reverse complement strand
TAGGAGGACTTGAACCTCCGACCTCACCCTTATCAGGGGTGCGCTCTAACCACCTGAGCTATAAGCCCCTACTTTTAAAGCCAAACAATCTCTGACAACTAAGCAGGAAAAAGAAAGATATAACATAAACTAAATAAACAAATATTTAGTTAATTCTCTTGAAAGGAGGTGATCCAACCGCAGGTTCACCTACGGTTACCTTGTTACGACTTCACCCCAGTCGCTGCATCCGCCGTGGGCGGTAGCCAGTTTGGCATTCCGACTTAAGGCGAATACAACTCCCATGGTGTGACGGGCGGTGAGTACAAGACCCGGGAACGTATTCACCGCAACATTGCTGATTTGCGATTACTAGCGATTCCAGCTTTATGTAGTCGAGTTGCAGACTACAATCCGAACTGAGAGAAGTTTTTGAGATTTGCTCCATTTCACAATATTGCATCTTTTTGTACTTCCCATTGTAGCACGTGTGTAGCCCTAGGCGTAAGGGCCATGATGACTTGACGTCATCCTCACCTTCCTCCTCCTTACGGAGGCAGTCTCCTTAGAGTGCTCTACCAAATAGTTAGCAACTAAGGACGAGGGTTGCGCTCGTTGCGGGACTTAACCCAACATCTCACGACACGAGCTGACGACAGCCGTGCAGCACCTGTTTTCAAGCTCCCTAAAAGGGCACTCCCATATCTCTATAGGATTCTATCAATGTCAAGCCTAGGTAAGGTTCTTCGCGTATCTTCGAATTAAACCACATGCTCCACCGCTTGTGCGGGTCCCCGTCTATTCCTTTGAGTTTTAATCTTGCGACCGTACTCCCCAGGCGGAATGCTTAATGCGTTAGCTGCATTACTGCAGAGACAAGCTCCACAACAACTAGCATTCATCGTTTAGGGCATGGACTACCAGGGTATCTAATCCTGTTTGCTCCCCACGCTTTCGCGCATCAGCGTCAGTTATGTTCTAGCAGGTCGCCTTCGCAATGAGTATTCCTCTTGATCTCTACGGATTTTACCCCTACACCAAGAATTCCACCTACCTCTCCCATACTCTAGAATAACAGTTTCAAATGCAGTTCTATGGTTAAGCCATAGGATTTCACATCTGACTTGCTATTCCGCCTACGCGCTCTTTACGCCCAGTGATTCCGAGTAACGCTTGCACCCTCCGTATTACCGCGGCTGCTGGCACGGAGTTAGCCGGTGCTTATTCGTTAGATACCGTCATTATCTTCTCTAACAAAAGGAGTTTACAATCCGAAAACCTTCATCCTCCACGCGGCGTTGCTGCTTCAGGGTTTCCCCCATTGAGCAATATTCCCTACTGCTGCCTCCCGTAGGAGTCTGGACCGTGTCTCAGTTCCAGTGTGTCCGTTCACCCTCTCAGGCCGGATACCCGTCATAGCCTTGGTGAGCCATTACCTCACCAACAAGCTGATAGGACATAGGCTGATCTCATAGCGAAAAACTTTCCCCCGTAGGGAGTATCCAGTATTAATCATCGTTTCCAATGGCTATCCTAGACTATGAGGCACATAACCTATGCATTACTCACCCGTGCGCCACTAATCCACTTCTAGCAAGCTAAAAGCTTCATCGTTCGACTTGCATGTATTAGGCACGCCGCCAGCGTTCACTCTGAGCCAGGATCAAACTCTCCAAAAAAGTTAGAAGTTTATCTCTTTAATTAATTGGGATATAAACTTCTAAGGATAAGGAGTATGGCAAACTAAATACATAGTAAGCCACTCTCCCTATCAAAGTTTAAACTAAACATAAATTAAACATAAACTCTTCTAACAAAAGTGTTATTCATTGAAAGATTAAAGATATGATAATCAATGATAATGAAAAACTCTTTAGGATTTTTAAGTATTCTTGAAGTCTTGAAGTTTAACTTAAGAAGTTTCTTAAAAATTAAGAATAAGAATCTAATTAATTTCTTTAATTAAAAGCTTTAATGTAGATTCTTGGCTTTGGATTAGTTTGTCCTAAAATCTCAAAATCTCTGTTTAAACTTTTGTTTTACAAGCATTAGAAGTTAAGAAATCTTTATTGGTTATCTCTAAATTAAAACAATATAATAGCTATTAATTAATAGCTAATAAGATTCTAACCATAGCTATTGCAATTAGATACTTAAACCTCTTTAACTCTTATAAAACATCAAAGTAATAAATGAGTTCTCTATTATGATTTTAGAAAATTCAATAAGAAATGTCTTTCTTTAAGAATTTCCTGCTTAGTTGTCAAAGATCATTTAACTTTAATGTGGTAATACATTAAAAGATTAAAGAACATTTTTACATCTATTTGAGTTATTGAAATTTCTTTAAAGCTAAATCTTGGAATGCTTTCATTCTTAAAAGAGATACTAAAGCTTTATAATAGAGCATTACTTTTTAAAAAGATGGATAATGTCTCTTTAGTTTTCTATTTTTAATCAATAGAAGTAAGGAATGCTTCATTGTATTTCTTAGTATTTCTTAAGCTTCTTTATTGAATATTAAAAACTTAAATGTTTAACTTTAAGCCTTTAATAAATATTGAAAACTTAAGGCTTTAACTTTAATTTAAATACAACCTTTTAAATAGTTAAGTTACTAACTCTAATTTAACTTCATTAAAAGTTTAAGGAACTTATCTCTTAATATCCTAAATCAAGCTGAATTTTCAAAGAACCCTTTTAAAATGCAAAAAAGGAAGTGAAATTATAGTAAAAATAGCTTAATATGAGATTAAGGGG
>NZ_JRPC02000055.1 GCF_000765745.2 Helicobacter apodemus | reverse complement strand
CCATATCTTTTGCACTAATTTTATCACCCCAAAGATTCCTTAATGTAGAATCTAGTGCATCTGTTGCCCTTAATTCTTTAAAGATTTTTATAGCATTTAGAGATTGGGGAACAAAGACTTCTGCATTAATATTCTTTTCAATGATTGCCATTTTGCGTTTTTGATTTGCTTCAATAATACTTCGTCTTGATGGTGGATTATTACTTTGTGTGGATTTTATATTTTGATTATTTGTTTCAACAATTTCTTGTTCTTGTTGTCCTGCTTTGATTTTAGCCATTTTAGCTCCTTATTATTTAATTGTTGTTTTTTATATGGATAATCATCTTTTAGCTTATGCTTATAGACTACTTTAAAAAAGAGATTGAATAATAATGAGAGAATAAATGAGGTAAATATACTTGCTTACAGCCTACTCCTAGATAAAGGATAGAATTTGTAATTTATGAATTTCTACAAAACATTAAGGTTTTGAATATTACGATCTATTACTTTATCTTGTGGATAGTCTCTGAACTTTCTTCATAGGATTAAAGATTAAATAGAAACTTAAAGAACATATTAAAAGGATTTATAAAGTAAAGTAAAAGGATTTTTGAAGGAAAAAAGTTAAAAGCTTTACAAAACCTATTTGTGTTTATTTGTTCTCTAAAACTTTAACCCATTAGAAGCTTAGCTGCTGATTATCTCTAAGTGTTAATTGTAACTGCATTAATAATGCACTATTATTTCTAAATAGTTGGAGTATAACACTCTAAACAAGGAGAGACAGAAAAAGACAATGTATGGCTTTTCAAGAGGAATAACACCCTTTGAAGACAATAATATATCTTTTACTTTATCCTCCTTGTATTGCAAGACTTCCCAGCAATTCAAAGGGAAAGGGCTATATGGTTTAACCCTGAATTAACTTTCTCTTCTTATATGTAGTCATAAGCTACACAAGGTGGATTACACTAGGTGGAAAGAACCTAAAAGGTGGCAATCTATACCTTTTACAAAAAACATAAAGTTTAAAACCAAATTGTAATAAAATTTATGTATTATGTCAAATTATTTTTGAAGTTCTTGATTAAGATGAAGTCTTAAAACTTTAAGATTCTAAAGATAATTTTTAAAAATTAATATTAATGGTTCCTTAAATTCTAACCTATTCTAACCTATTAAAATTAAAATTATAATTAATTGTAAAATTATATAAGATTTCTTGCTTTGCAATAATTATAAAAGCTTACATAATGTCCTTTTTTGCCTATATATTTCCATATTGATTTTAAGGATAATTCCTTAGCGATTAACTCTTTAATTGTTTCCAAATATTCATCATACATACTAGAGTGAGAACCAATGGGACGACCTAAGACTTTACCACTAGCCCTTGCTTTTTCAAGCCCAGCTTTAGTGCGTTGAGAGATAAAATCTTTTTCTACTTCCGCTATATAGGCATAAAAAGTAAGCAAAAGCTTTGAATGAATATTTTTAAAGCTACTAAGTTCAGGTTGTTTTAAAAAAATAAATTGCACTCCTTTTTCTGATAACTCTAAAACAAGGTTGATTGTTTCAAACATACTCCTCCCCAACCTTGAAAGCTCATAAACAATTAAGACATCATTATTTTTTAATCTTTCTTTTAATTCATCAATTTTTCGTTGCTTTGGGCTTTTTGCGGAACTCTCTTGCACTTCAATGAAATTATCAATACTCAAACCTTCCTCGCGGGCATATTTAAAAATTTGTAATTTTTGTGTTTCAATATCCTGCTTATTTGTGCTAATTCTAATATATGCCAAAACCATATTTTTCCTATACAAATTTTTATTAATTTGACTAAATTGTAACATAATATATTGATTAATTTATATCTTTTATAGATACAAATAGTAAATATTTAAGGAACAATTAATACTAATACAAAAGAGGTATTGATATGGAAAAAATCACCAACAACCAACATCAGATTTTTGATAAACACACGAGACTTATGTATCTTAAATATGCTAGAAAACATAAAGAATCAAATCCATTAAAATGGTTTTGGGAACTAAAGCTAAAAGAAAGAGAGTATTCTTTTGATGAGATTGCTTTAATTCTACAAATTTCAAGAAAAGAAGTTATTTCTGCATATAAAAGTGGAATAAGAACAATACGAAAAAATCTTACAAAAAGGGAATTACACGAGGATTATTGATTTCAAACTATTCCACAAATAAAGGACAAGCAATGGCTCTACAATCCTATGCAAAAACTCCACAATGCTATGAGTTATTTATTAAAATAACTGACTTATAGAATACTAAGGATAAATAAATGCAAGAAAAATATGAATTAAGAGTTACACTTACAAATAGCACAGCCATTAATATCTTAAAAGGGCTTAATAACTATGGATTAAAGCGTAAAATCATAGAAAGTGCTATTATAAAGTTTGCAAAAGGTAAGGCTACAATTCAAATAGATTTAAATAAGCAAGACCCTAAGAGTAAAAAAGAATCTAAGAACTTGAAAAAACAATTTCAAATATATAAATCTCAAACTAAAGAAGTCTTAGAACATAATCAATCAATCTCACAAGATTCAATACCTAAAAAAGAGATTCCACAACTTAAAAGGCCTGAGAAAAAACAAAAAGAGCAAAAGCCAACAACAGAAAGCCAAAGTTGTTTTATGTTTGACTTTGGGAATAATGTTGGAGGTAATAAATGTTAGCTAAAACCCATATTACCTTTGCTCTCTCTTTAACTTCAGTAGGTGTTTTTATAATACAGCCATTTATACCTATTGAAAGCAACCATTTATTA
>NZ_JRPC02000054.1 GCF_000765745.2 Helicobacter apodemus | reverse complement strand
CTTAAAAATTCAAAACCTCAAAATACAATTAATTGCCTATAACATAGCTTTTTTGTTTAATTGCATAGCTTTGTTGCCTGTTGAAGTGTGGGAGAGTTTGAATATTTCTTATTTCTTTTATCGCAAACTATTGCAAGTGTATATAACTATCCTTATTGCGAATATAATCTTAGCAGTCTCTATTGGTTTAATAATATCAGCTAAACAAATATTCAAAAGGAAATAATTTACCCCCCTTGTTAAATTGACATTTGTATTTAAAATGATAGAATTTCTACATTAATTTCCTTTTAAAATTGGGAATCTAGTTTAATGAATGCTCACTTTAATTTTAATGATGGCAGTGGTTGTTGTGGGGTTACGATAGTAACTATAATTATATGCTTTATAGCTGTGGTTTATATTGCAAAAATTTGCAATCAAAAATCTATAAAAAAGAGGAAAAAATAATGGAAGTATTGGTGATTATTCTTTTTGCTTGGTTTATTCTAGCTGTTCTTTCCCTCATTGCAGCAACAAAAGAATTTCAAATACATAAAGAAATATTAATTAATGCTCTTGAAAATGAAAAATTAGAACCTGTTGCTACTTTTGCATTAAGACATTCTTTTTCTTTTTGGTTTATCTATAAAATTTTTATTGCTTTTATCTTTCTCCCATTTTTTAAGAAAAATATAGACACAGAACAAGAGACTACTGAAGATTTGGAATTTATACAGCTTTTGTTTTTGATAAATGTCAAAGCCTTTTGGTATAACTATATAATCGTCCTTCTCTTAAGCGTTATTCCTATTGTTTTGGCTCTTATGATGGATAAAAGCCAAGAAATAGTAAAGGGGCTGAAAAAAACAATTTTTAGAGATATATATCTTAGGACTTGCTGATTTTTTTATTAACCTCAGGCAAGAAAACTCTTACTTCTTTAAGCAAGAGATGAATTGCCTACCACCTTTGGCAGTTTTTAAAATTTTTTAGACTAAACGATCTTAAAGTATTAAGTAAAATCATTTAAAATTTTGTTAAAATCTAAATCTCTATCCATAAAAATAGATATTTAAAAACAATTTGACACATTAAGTTGTTTTAAATAAAATTACACTATGAAACTAGAATATGATACAAATTTTCATTCAGTATTTTTGTTACAATATCATTTAATCTTTGTGGTTAAATATCGTAGAAAAGTCATTGATGATGAAATTTGTGCTAGATTAAAAGAAATCTTTGAATACATTGCAAAAGCCCCAAGATATGCTTTAAAAATTATAGAATTTAACCACGATATAGATCATTTACACATTCTTTTTAAGGCTGAACCTAAGAGTGATCTAGTGGCTTTCATTAATGCTTATAAATCTGCAAGTTCTAGGCTTATTAAAAAAGAATTTCCAAATATTAGAAAATATCTTTGGAAAAGTTATTTTTGGAGTAAAAGTTATTTTTTAGCTACCACAGGAGGCATTACTCTGGAAGTGTTAAAAAAATATGTAGAATATCAAGGCATAGAAGATAATCGTCCCAAGAAAAAATACAACACCAAAAAGAAAAGATTAGAAAATGCAAATAACTAAGGGTTTTAAATATAGAATTTACCCAAACAAAGAACAACAAGCCTTAATCAATCATCAATGTTTCATCTACAATCAAGCCTATAATATTTGCCTTAATTTACAAAAAGAACAATGGCAAATCAATAAAGACCTAGACAAAAAAGATAGAATCTACCTTAAAGCAAGTCAGATTGATACAAAGGTAAAAGAAATATTAAAACAAAGAGAATTAAGCTATAAAAGTGTTACAACCCAATAAGCAAGGATTAATGCAAACCGTGCCCTAGAGCAAGCATTAAAAGACAAAAATAAAGGATTTCCTAAATTTAAAAACTCTAAATTTGCTAAACAAAGTTTTAATTGGAACAATCAAGGCTATCAAATTAAAGATGATGAAAATCCTAAATTTAAAATCTTTCATTTAATGAATACTGCTTTAAAAATGCGTTATCATAGAGAATTACCTAAGGAATATAAACTTAATCAGATTACCATTTCAAAATCTCACAATAAATACTTTGTATCTTTGTCTATCACTTATGAAAACAAAGCCTTATTAATGTCTAAAGAAAATTTAAATATTAATAAGGCTATCGGGATTGATTTAAATATCAATGATATTGCTTTGAGTAATCAAAGTTTAATTCCTACAAATTCTAAAAATTTTAATGTAGCTAAGTATTCTAAAATCTTTCAAAGATTACAAAGAAAACAATCAAGGAGGCTTTTAAAATCAAAAAAAGAAAAGACAAAACTTAGTGTAAATTTTAAAAAAACACAACAAAGAATTAACAAAATTTACGAAAAAAGTGCAAATATAAAAAGTGACTATTACCATAAAATCACTTCTAAATTAAGCAATGAATTTGACTTGATAGTAGTTGAGAATCTGCAAGTTAAGAATATGACAAAAAGAGCTAAGCTTAAAAATGTCAAAGCAAAAAGTGGCTTGAATAAGTCTATTTTAGATACTTCATTCTATCAATTTAGTAAAATGCTTGAATACAAGCTTACGCATAATGGCAAATTCTTTGTAAAGGTTAATCCTCAATATACAAGCAAAACTTGTAGTGTATGTGGAAATGTAAAAGATGATCTTACACTTAAAGATAGAAAATATATTTGTGAAAAGTGTGGAAATACAATACATAGAGATATTAATGCTAGTTTAAATATTTTAGAAAGAGGATTAAAGTCGTTTGGGTTAGGAATTAGCCTTGAGGACTATAAACTCAAAGCCTTTCGTGTTAGTTAACATTAGTTGGCTTTAGTTAGGAAGCTCCCGCTTCTTTAAGCGGGAGTGATTCACTACCCAATAAATCGTCCATAATTCCTAAAGCCTTTTTTAGCACAATATTTCCTTTTGTATATCGCCAATATCTTTTAATTCTAACTCTTCTTCTACTTTTGCAATCTCAACTAACTCGAAAGGCTTTTAATTTAAGGACAAAGGACACTTCCTGCCCCAAAACCTGCTCTTTGATATTGTTGAGATTTTACAGATAGCCAAATTTGGCTATCCAAACACATAC
>NZ_JRPC02000053.1 GCF_000765745.2 Helicobacter apodemus | reverse complement strand
CCACTTCCGCTTATAAAATCCTTAAATCCCTTGCAAATCTAAAGCCACTTTAAGCGGAAGTGGTTTTAGTATATTAGCTCTAGTAGAATTAAAACTTACTTTCTAATTCTTTATAGTGGAGATTCTTTAGTTTTAATTTTTGCCAACGCAAATTACAAAGCTTTTGGGGCTTTAATATTTTAAGAAAAGAGGGGGTATAATTTTGTTATGAGTAAGTTAGATGAAATGAAAGAGGAAATTAACAATTTAAAATTTTGGCTTGGTATTGCTGTGGCTACCTTTTTGGCTATTTTGGGTTGGAGTATTACCAATTATGAGACAATAAGTTTCTTATTGCTATCATTTGGTTTTGTGGCGGTTATTTTTCTAGGAGTGGCAATCATCCTCCTACAGAAAAATATTAATAAAAAAATCAAAAATTTAAGGGATTTGTAATGCTTACAGAAATAATTGTTGTTTGTATGGCTTTAATGGTTTTTATTATTCCGATTCTTGCAATTAAAACTGCACTTGAAAGTAAGTGAATTACCCCCACTTAAGAAGTGGAAGCTTCTTAACTAAAGCTATCATTTAAGAGCAATCTCTTTTTAATTTTAACATCTTGTCTTGCATTTTAAGACATTTCTTCTAATTTTTCTAATAAGCCAACAATCCATTGTGGTTCTTTAAAGATATTTAAAAAATTATCTCGTTTCTCTAAAATTTTTTCAAATGTTTGAGTGTTATCCAAAACAATAATGCTATTACAAAGAGGAGCAATTGTATTTAGATTTTTTAAAGATTTATAATATCTTGTTTCAATAACACTAGGGTCAATGCTATGTCCGCCTTTTGCCACCCTTATTTTTACTCTTTCTTTAGCAATCTCTGGATTCTTAACACCTACATAAAAGAGATTAATACAATATTGTGAATCTTTTAAGTTTTGGAATAAAGATAATATGGAATTTCCGCATAATGTGCTTTCTTGGTTAAAATCTTTTCCTTCTTTAATATACTTTTCTCTAATTTTTAGAGCGATTTTAGCAGCTCTTATTTGGTCTTTTCTATTTTTCCAATCTCCAAAAGAACTCACAATTTCATCAATATTAATCCTTAGACCAAAATCATTTGCGGATTCTAGCTCATTATAATATAGCGTTGTCTTACCAGCTCCATTGACTCCTGCAAAAATATAAGCTTCTTTTGCCATTGCATATCCTCGTATGTTTTTAAAAAGATTCTAAATAGCTTTTAAATGGAAAAACTTTGATTTAAAATGGCGTTTTTATATTTATTTCTCCTAAAGGAGGAAACGATTTAAAAATCATAGTAGTTATAGTATTCATTTGTAGAATTGTAATTAAATATTAAATTTCTTAATAATTAAATTCTAAAACTCTTTAATTCTATTCAAAAAATCATTCTTAAAAAGATTTTCTATTGCGATTTCTATTATTTTAGAGTTTTTCTCAATATCTTTTGTATTAGTAGGAATATTATAAGCAGGTAGCATCATTTCTATCATTTTTAAATATTTCTCATTTAAAAAAACTCTTTTAGCTTTAAATTGTAACTCTTCATTATCTTTAGTATCTTTTAAAGAATCCATATTCATTTATTCTACTCCTTATTATTTACCTAGTAAATTATAATATAAAATGCTAATAAAATCAATTTTTTAATAAAAAATAGATATTATAATTTAAATATATAACATAATAAAATTACAAAAATACTTGTTATTAAGGAAAATTCTGCTAAATTTATATAACATAATTAGTAATTATGTTATATAAAATAAATTAATGGCAGAGGAGAGCCTGTAAATGTTACAAAATGAAAATATATTTAATGCACTTATTTATCTAAAAAATGATTTTATAGCACATTTTAACTATAAAGATTATTCTAAACATACTATTGAATCGTATAGTCGTATATTAGAAACATTTTGTGAATATTCCTCAATATTTAAGGATGAGATGTCATTAATTGAAATTAATAGCATATTTTTAATAAATTTTTTGAATTATATAGATAAAGATACTAAAAAACTATCTAAAAGCACAAAAAAACATTATTTGACTATTATAAAAATATTTTTTAAGTATATTAATGAAAATCATAAGAATTTAATAAATTTTGAAAAAATATTTAAAAATGTAAAAATTAATGGTTACCTTTCTGGCAGAGAAGAAAAAATTGTTTCTTTAAATAATCAAGAAATTATATTACTAGAAAATGAATTAGAAAGGGGTAAGTTTAAAGAGTGTTATAATGTTTTTAGAAATGCTCTCTTGGTTAAACTTATGCTCTTTGGTGGGTTAAGAATAAGTGAGGCTTTGAATGTCAAATTATGTGATTTTACAGAAAATACTCAAGAAAATCTTTATTATTTAAATATACCACACGCTAAGGGAGATAAAGCACAAATAGCATATATTCCATTTAATAAAATAGAAGATGAAATTCTCTTTTTTCGTAATCGTATTAGCAATGATGATTATATTATGAAAACTAATAATGGAAAATTGCTCAATAGGAGCAATGCTTTTTTAATTGTCAATAGGATTTACAAAAAAGCTAAAATTAATAAGCAAGGCTTACATATTCTAAGACATTCTTTAGCGGTTAAATTAACAGAAGCAGATGTGAATCTAGCAATTATTAAAAAAATTCTAAGACATTCTAATATTACCACTACAACTATTTATGCTAAGGCTACAACCAAAGGTATCAGTGAAGCATTAAATAGGGAATAAAAAGGAATATTTGCTGTGAAAGAAAAATTATATGAGATTTTTATAAAAGGAGTATATTAAAAACCTTTGCGTTTTTTTCATAAACCCATTTCCTCCATTACTATAATCTTTTTAATAGCCTCACCAACTTCTAATCCCTTATCGGTTAATTCTTTTATCTTTGCCTTATCTTTTGGGTCGGTTGTGGTTAAATAATAGAAGAATCTATCCATTACAAGTCTATAAGGAATTTTTATCTCCTCAGGTGTGATTAAAAGAAGTTCTGAATATTGTCCTTTGGTAGTAGTAATAGATTTCAATAAAGCTTTTTCGTATTCTGATAGATTAAATAAATTAGAATTAATTAGC
>NZ_JRPC02000052.1 GCF_000765745.2 Helicobacter apodemus | reverse complement strand
ATCTTGCACATACCATATCCCTCATTACTTCATTAACACCACTTAATATTCCGATAGTCTCTGCAAAATCATCAATTTTCCCACATTGGTGTTTAATTTTCTCTCCACTACTTAGAGGACAACGATTATTTAAACATTCTTTAATAGCAGTCTTGGTTGTGGTATTAGAATTTGTAGTTTTACCCCTTATAGTGTTATCAGAAAAGAGTGTAGGGGAGACTTCAGAATATTCTATCTCACAATATAAAATTTCATTAATATCTTGATTTTGGTAGTTTGAAGATTGTTTATTTCCCTTAGAATCAACATAGGAGAAATCATATCCTGTTGCATTTTTCTTATAAGTTAAAGAATTGTCTATGTTATTAATTGAGGATTTTAAAGAGCTTTCTACTTCTTTATCAAGGGGAGTATTATTATCTGTGGATTTTTGAAAGATAGAATACACACTATTTTCATCTCCGCTTTGCTCTGAAGCAAGTTTTGTAGAGGCATTTGTTAAACTAGAGCCTCTATTAACATTTGGCATTTCTCCTATATACTCACAAGCCTCAGCATTTGAACCATAATATACTAAAGAATCATTTTTTATTTCACTTCCACCCACTATAAATTTATGAGAACTTTTTGCAAGGGTAGAAATTAAACCACCACCAATATCTTTTAAGATTCTCTCTTTTGCATTCCTTGCTAATCCACCACAAGCATTACTGATACAATAGCAACTTAATGCTTCTTGTTCTAGTATTTCTTTGACTTTCAAAGAATTACCAGCACTCTCCCACGCATAAAACCTACAATTATTATTTTTACTAGAACCATTAGAAGAACATCTAGCAAATCCATTAGAGCAGATATTATTAATACCACTAAAAGAATAATGAGATTTTTTAATACCATCACCATTAGTATCTATAGAAACAGAAATATTAATAAAATCACTTCCTGTATAAGCAATGTTTAAAAACTCAACACTTTTTCCATTACAAGTAAGGCTAACCTTACCGCTTGATTCTCCATCTACACTTTTTAATGCACTACCATTTGTAATAGGACTTGTGATTGTTGTGTCCATATTCCCTTTAAAATGATTAAGCAAACTATTGGCACTCTCACTGCCACTAACAAAGGCATCATTACTAAGAGCATAGCTAGTTATGCAACAAAAAGCTAAGAATATTGTTTGTAGTTTTTTCATATTTACTCCCCTTTATTTTGCACCTTTACTTCTAATGAGATATTCTTGGTAGAGCTTTTGTAGATGGGTATTTGCGTTTAATGTTTTTTCATTATGCTCAAGTTGCTTATCCATAGTATTTATAATAGCTGATGAGATTTCTCTTATATCTTTTTGGAATGCACTTAGAGCTTCTTTGGCTTCAGGGGTATCATATCTACCATTTGCACTCATTTGTCCTATAATCGTTGCAATTTGGCTATAAACATTGTTTGCAAATTTGTTAATTAAGCCTTTAAAAGCATTCGTGGAGATGATTTCTATATAAGCATCTGCATTCATACTATTTGCAATGGCAATATTAATTAAATGCCAAGTTGGCAAATCAAGGGAGCTAATTAAGGAAATATCGGCTTGTTCTAAAGGTTGGTCGGTTATTCCTTTATCAATAATGGCTTGAATTTGTTTTTTTAAGATTCCATAATAAGATTCTACTCTTATCTCTTCTGTTCCTAAATTTTTGATTCTATACATTCCACTATCACCTATTTCTGCAATTTCATAATTAGTAATAGTAAAAATAGATTGTTCAGGATTATTTTTATCACCCCCCAGTGTTTTTACGAATTCTTCAGTATTGATACTTGGTGGCAAATGTGTGTATTTAGGGATAACATCTTCTTTATTTTCCAATTTATGCCCAATAACATCTCCAAAAACCGCACGCAAGATTTTCTCATATTCTTTCTCTCCCATTAATTGCTTAAAGACACTCTTAAGATTTTTTAAACCCTGTTGTAGTAAAGAGCCTTGATCATAAATGATTGTCGTGTTCTTAGAATCTGGATTATTGTTATCTATTCCATTAATAAAATTATTGGATTTCTCTACCCATTTGGATAATCCATCATTCATACCTTGAAGCCAACTTGCTACCTGCCCTCCTTCCACTCCTGTTAAACCAACGCCTGATAATTTCTCTCCTAATCTGTTAGACCAATTAGATAGTGCTTGACAAGAGTCAAAGTTTAATTTATTAATTTCATTAGAAATATCTTCTAACGCTGTTATTATGGTATCGCAATCCTTACAAAGGGTAGATAATGCCATTTTAAATGCAAAAGCAGGAGCAGCAGTAGAGATTTTTTTAAGCTTTTCAATTAAATATTCAAAGTTTAAGTAAGAAAAACCACCAAATACCATATCAATACCACTACAACCCACATTAATATGTGGAGTTTGCACATTAAAGGGGCGAATATTATCTACTCCACCCCATCTAACTCTAGCACCTCCTAATGTTGCTAAACCCGAAACTTGTGATTTATAATATCCAGCCGAAGTTTCTGTCGTCTTGGCATTAAGAGATTTTTGAATAAAATCAGAAATTCCGGCATTAACACTATTTGCACTTAGTGCCATAACTAAAGCTAAACTCATTGAATGCTTTTTTAATATTCCCATATTGCCACTCCTTTAATTTTATCTTTAGTTAAAAATCCCCAATATCTACTATCAAAACTATTAGGATTATCTCCCATTACAAAATAGGAATCTTTAGGAATCACACCATTAAATACAAATTGCTTCACAGCAGCTCCTTTGCTATCAACTATTCTTGCTTTGCCGATATGATGGTTGTTACAAAAATAATCCCTATCTTGCGTAGAGAGATTATCCCCTCCTTGACATTTCACTTCTTTTGCAAAGGGGGTATCTTTTTTAAAATATTTTGTATCTAGTGGAAAGTCAAAAGCAATTATTTTGCCTTTTAAATCAAATTTATCTACATCTTTTTGTAATAAAACCCAAGTTACATTTGTCAAACTATTGGTTTTAAAAAATGCAAAGGTATAATGCTTACTAAAAACCTCTATTAGTATAAGCATAAAAGATAAGATAATTAAACATAGAATAAAAATAGAAAGTATGGGTTTGGTGTTAAT
>NZ_JRPC02000051.1 GCF_000765745.2 Helicobacter apodemus | reverse complement strand
TAATCGGTCGTCAAAGGGTCAATGTTCGAATGCAACCGCTACACTCAACAAGGAACAAAGCCCGCAAGCACTTAACTAAATAAGAAAACCATATTCTATAACAAAATTTTTATAAAGTCAAGTGTTTTTAAATTTTTAACAATTTGTGTGGAATCACTCTAATCTTCTTCTCTAGATATTCTTATGTCTGTCATAGAATTTTTGAATCAAGAAGTATTTTTCAGTTTTTTATTTTAAAAACAAAATTTTTAGCATTTCTCTTTTAGAATCTTTTTAGAATCTTTTTATATATTTTTTACGCGCGCGCGAGGAGAGTTGTTTAACATCGTAAAATACGAGGTTTTAAAGGCTAAAGAATCCAAGACTAAAGACTACAAATTAGGAGACTAAAGACTACAAATTAGGAGAACGAAAATATGGGGAAACACAAAAGGAAATATTTGCTTCCTCTATGAGTAAAGACTACAAATTAGGAGAACGAAAATATGGGGAAACACAAAAGGAAATATTTGCTTCCTCTATGAGTAAAGACTACAAATTAGGAGAACGAAAATATGGGGAAACACAAAAGGAAATATTTGCTTCCTCTATGAGTAAAGACTACAAATTAGGAGAACGAAAATATGGGGAAACACAAAAGGAAATATTTGCTTCCTCTATGAGTAAAGACTACAAATTAGGAGAACGAAAATATGGGGAAACACAAAAGGAAATATTTGCTTCCTCTATGAGTAAAGACTACAAATTAGGAGAACGAAAATATGGGGAAACACAAAGACTAAAGACTACAAAACTATTTACATAGTAGTTTTTTATGCTATAATAAAAACGAACCAAGTTAGACAACCAATTTTGTTGAGAAATAAAGGCTATCAATGAACGAAATAGTGAAATATCATAATGACTTCAACAAAGTGAAGCTTCCAAGTTTTACAGAGCAAGAACAAAATTTACTTTTTGGAATCCTTACAAAAATCAAAGGAAAACCTGCAGGAGAAAAAATTATTTTTTATCCAAAGGAACTTTTAAAATTTAGCACCGAGAACCTTACATACAAAGCTTTAGGAAATTACTTGTCAGTATTAAAAACAAATTTTTTTAAAGCTGATTTCACGATTCTTGTTGAAGATAAAGAAAGAGAAGAGATAGGAAAAGAAACAGTGAATCTGTTTCAAAGTTTCACACTTTGGTATTCAAAAGATGATGTTAATTATGAAAATTTGCTAAGAATTGAAATGGTTGTAAATCCACGCTTTGAATATCTTATTAACGAGCTTACAAAGAACTTCACCCGCTTTGAGTTAGCAGAGTTTATCACTCTCAGTGGCAAATACACTAAAACACTCTATCGCCTTTTAAAACAATATCGCCAAACAGGTTATATGCGTATGGAATGGAGTGAGTTTGCAAGGGTTATGGATATTCCAAAAGATTATCGGCAAATTGATATTGACCAAAGAATTTTAAAACCTGCTCTAAAAGAGCTAATAAAACCTAGAAATCTTTTAGACCAAGAGCGAATACCTTTTAAAAGCCTCACTTATCAAAAAATCAAAAAAGGGGGGAATAGAGTAGTAGAAATTTGCTTTGAATGGAAGCCTGATGATGTGCAAAAACTGTTAGAACAAGCAGATATTTACGCAGAATTTTCTGAAAAACACAAAAACAAATGGTTTGATTTTGGTATGTTTGGCAAACAAAAACTTTTAGGCAAAGGACACAATGCAGAGGGAGAATCTATTTTTGTTTTTGAGGATACAGAAGGCAACCGCAATTTTGCAGACAAATTAAGCAATTACCCAACAGAAAAATCCCTAAAAGAACTTGAAAAAAAATTATTGAAATGAATATCAAATAAATATTAATTGAATATCAAAACTATATTATTATAATATTAAATAAATATCATAATAATATTAATAGCACAGCAATCAATCTTTCTTAAAAACCCTAAATCTAACATAAGAGTTTAAGCCTAAACCCATTAAATTAGCTTCTTGGTTTAATATTTTGTATTCTTCTTCAGTAAAGTTGATTACAAGCTTTTTGCTTCTTTTGGCATTCTTTGTATCGCTTGTTTCACCACGAGCGGAATCTACAAAATCATTTTCTTTTTTTGGTGAACTTAGTTTTTTAAATCCCATATTATGCTCCTATTTCATTTGTTATTTTTAAAAGCTCTTGGTAAAAATTTTCAAAGTCTTGTAAAGCTTTATCATTTTTATTGCAAAATTCTTTTATGCTCTTGCCATCTATTACAGCTTTGCGATAGGCTTGTCTTTCATAAATTACGCTTTCAAGCATTATTACTCTATCTAAGCCTTTTTCTTGCTTTGTTTGATTGATATATTCCTTTAGATGCTCTAACTCTTTTGCTAAAAAAGGATTAGGTGAAACTCTATTAACCAAAATCAAAGCTATTAAATTGGGATTAAACTCTGTTGCTTCATTATATAAATCTAGCATATGATCCAACACATTCACATCATATTGACTAGGGATTGTTGGAATGATGATGATATTTGAGGAGAGTATAGCTTTTCTCATTTCTTTGCTATCTCTACCGCCTGTATCTACTATAATGTTATCAAAGGTATTTTTCATTCTTTTAATCTCATCACCTAAGCTAATACCTGTTTTTGAAACATTTGAAAATAAAGGCTCTAAATTTGATTGACTTCTCATATCTGAAAATACTTCCGTAGATTTTTGAGGATCTGCATCAATTAATAAAACATTATTTCCATCTTCTGCTAATCTTGCGGAGAGATTAACAGCCAATGTGGTTTTGCCACTCCCGCCTTTTTCATTCACTATTGATATAATCATGCAAAAAACCTTAGTTTTAAATTTATATTGAAAAAATATCATAATGATATTTAAATAATATTGAAACAATATTAAAAAAATATTAACAATAAATATATTAAAACGATATTATAACAATATCAAAACAATATTAAACTAAATTTTTTTCATTTTCATAAATATTGGGTATGTTTTAATGTTAAAGTTTTGTCATATTAATTTTTTAGGCAGTTTCAAATGAAAAAAATTTCTCACAAATTCTTAGAATCTTTAATTGATAAATATGATGGAATTACTATTTCTGAAGCTATCTTGGCTCTTGAAAATGCCCTTTCAAGATATTATGGTGGTGTTGAAATTAAATCCATTAAAAAAGATGGGAATTATCAATTCTATAAAATATTCTATAACAAGTTTAATGAGCTTAAAAAAGATGTCGTGTTTTTAAAACCTAGTGATACTAAAAACATAGAAAAAATATTAGTGAGAAATTTAAAGCTCTATTCTTTGCAAAACACCTTGCAAAAAATCAATTATTGTATCTCCAAAGAAAAAGGCATTGTTATTGGAGAGGTATTAGACAAAAAAAGAAACTCTTATGTTGTTGCCACAAAATTTGGAGTTGCAATCCTAAGAATTAATGATTTAGTTCTATCTGAAAAGAGAAAAGGTTTCTACAATAAAGGTTCTGCCTTAAAGTTTTGCATTAAAGAAGCAAAAATACAAAAGGGAGAGTTAAAAATTCTATTAAGCAGAAAAAATCAAGCTATTTTAAAATCCGACATTAAAGATATTTTTACTAAACCCGATGATTTCTATGCCATTGATAGGATTATAGGTGAAAAAATTTTACTTTTTACTAAAAACAATAGAAACCCCAAAAAAGAAATTATAGAACTTGCTAAATTGTATAGAGAGCGTGTGAGAGTAGAGGTTATACGATGAATGCAAATTTAAACAATCAAAGAGATACCAACCAAAGAGATTTTATACATACAAGAAATCAAGGCAATGATAAATGGAATAACCTTTCCTTTGCACAAGGACTTACTGGTAATACTAGAAATATTTTTGCACTCCTTAGCGAAATTCAACGCTATTATGTTATTGAAGCACGAATAGAGGAATTACCTAAAGAATACTTTACAA
>NZ_JRPC02000050.1 GCF_000765745.2 Helicobacter apodemus | reverse complement strand
CCAAGCTTGTAAAGATACACCAACGCAAGAACTGCTAAATATAGAGAGTGGATTTGATGATATGCGTTTTATTAAAATCTTTAAGCATTTATTTGATTTACAAGAAAAAGTTAAGGTGATAGATTTGTGAGTGAATTTAAGGCAAATATAAGAAAAGGTATATTGCTTATACTTTTTCTTAGAAATACTAAAAAGCGGGGTATTCATTATAAAAATATTCTTTTTTGCCTTTCCTATAATAATCTTCTTTAATGCTTGTTAATTCAAATCCATAATAATCAAATATCTTTCTAAAGGATAATAATTTCTCTCCTGATACACTTAAAAGTGGCATTCTTGTATTTAATACTTCAAAACTTTTTTCAAAGAGGCGAATGCCTATTCCTCTATTTTGGTAATTCTCCATTACACGCAAAGTGCAAAGTTTTTTTTCACTTAATTTCACGATACAAATGCCTTTAAGTGTATTTTTACTTCAATTTCTTATATATTTGAAAGATTGTGGAGCAGTAAAATTGGCATATTCGTCATAGGGGCATAGGGGCTCTTTGTATTTATTGATATTTTTGATTTTTATCGCATAGGCTACTTGCCTATCTTGAAAATATTGCATATAAAAAGATTTTTTAATGCCTGAGTGTCTCCTCGTTTTTTCCCAAACTTTTGCAGGATTATCTTTTACAATTTCTCCTATTTCAAATTCCCCAATGATTTTCCCCACAGGTTTTGTAACATAAACTTGTATATATTTGACCTCTTTTTTAAATATGACTTTACGATATTCAAATCTTTTCTTGCCATTGAAAATAGCTTCGGCGAATTCAGGCTTAATGGATAATAATGCTTTCATTCACTCCTCCAGCCTTTAGAATTTGTTGGAATTCATCATCATTTAGAGATACAAATCCCCAATAAGGCTCACTTTCTCTTTTGACAATTCCTCTTAATGTATCTAATATAACTCGCTTTTTAAAAGAGATGTTATAAGTCATCTTGATGATTTTTGGATATTTCCTACTTTTATAATATTGTTTTAATTCATCTTCAGTAAAAATATTGTGAGGCTTACAATATTTGATAAACTCCTCCTCTGTGAAACGGCTAATGTGTCTATATTCTTCTACTACACATAAAGAAGTAACAACAGAGGAATAATTAGCATTAGAAGCTTTTTCGTCTTTTGTGCGATAGATAATCAATAAATCCCCTATTTTTAGATTCTCAATTCCTTGTATTTTTGTAATATAAACTTTGTGGATACTATTAGCCTCCGAAGAATCTTGAAGTATATTGAAATTTTCAGTTTTAAGCATTGAATCTGAAAACATTCCTGTATGATACTGCGGATGAATACCTAGAATATATTTACTGACATTTTTAGTATTGATTGAGGGAAAATCAAGGCATATATTCTGTTGCATATCTTTTGAGGTTGTTGCAATGTTTTTTATCAAGACGAGTTCATCACCTTTATTACCCCATTGCTTAAACCCATATTGTTCTAGCAGATTAATTAATGCTTCGTGCTTTGCAAAAGCAGTTACATAAAGATTAAAGATATTTTTAGATATGGCAAAGTCAAACATTCTTTTAATCAAACGCTCACCGAGCTTTGTCCTGTGTGGAATGACTTTAAAAGTCCCAACTTTTACCCAAGATTTGGTTGTATCTAAGGAGGGTGTGATATTTGTATTGTCAATAGGATTTTCTTCTTTAAGATACAGAAAACAAACTAACTCATCTTTTTCGTAAAGAATATAAGCTTTTTCTCCTTGAGATGCCTTTCTATTATACCAATTATCAAAGCCTTGATAATCTTGCCTCAAAGAATCAAAAAAAGTATCTTGCAAATTAATTTCATTAAAAGATTTATATTCAATGTTTGCCATTCTTGCCCCACTTTAGCTATGTAGAATTATACAGTGATAATTTTAATGCCAATATTTTAACTGCCTTTAGTCCTTTTATTGTGATTATAGCATAGATTAAAATCTGATTGAGTTTATCAACGGCTTATAAACTCTATTTTAAACAAGATAAGCAACATTAACTTCAACAATCCTTGATAATTTAATCACTTTTAAAACCTATCCACATAAGCTTTAAAAAAGATTAAACACCCAAAGGGTGAAAGGTTCTAACACAATAGGTTTGTGTTACTTAGTATTTCCAAGAATTTCCTTTCTTGTTTCATCCAAGTATTCTTTCCGTCTCTCCGAGTTAAATGAGTTACGAAATTCTTCTTTGCTTTTCCTAAACTCTTCACGCCGTTTATCAAATTCTTCAGATAAACTTCTCATATTTTCTCTATTGATTTCGTGTTGTTTTACTCTACTAAGAAATATCATAATGAAAATCAGAAAAATAGCTATAAATACTACCCAACCTAATTTCATTGTTTTTTTCTCAAAGCGAAATCTTGCTCGTTCAAGCTCCAATTTACCTTGTCCCACACTATTTTCACTCCCTTGAGCCTGAAGCATTCTTAACTCTAACTCTTTCTCTTTAAGAGCAATTTCACGCTCTCTTAATTCAAGTTGTTTTTTAAGAATTTCATCATCTTGAGATTTACGCTTATCGGAAAACTCTTTAGGGGAGATTTTTCTTTCATTATTCATTTTTTACTCCTTTAATTTAAAGTTTGGATTATCCAAACTGCATACAAGGATATACCTAACCCAAGTGGGATAAAGATATCCCAACTTAGGGCGGTAAGTATAACTTATTTCATAAGCTTATCAATCAAGAAGCTAATCAGTGCAAAATTTGCAGTGATAGAAACAATGGTGGCAGTAATACCAACACCTACAACCCAGCGGATTGTATTTGTTTTTACTTCTGCAATTTCAGTTTTAATCTTTGCAATTTCAGACTCTAATTTAGCTTCAATAGCTTTTAATTGGGATTGTAACACTTCTTTGGTAGCTTTCATTTCAGATTGAAACACCTCTTTGGTAAGCAACTCATTTCTAATCTCTTGTATAGCTTCATCTTTCAATCTATCAAGTCTAATTGCTTGAGTGGTCGCTCTATCATTAACCACTTCTTCAAAAGCCTTGATAAAGACTTCAGATTGTTGAGGGTTACTAAAAGCACTTGCTAATAACGCCTTGAAGCTCTCATTAAGATGATATGTAGTTTCTCTTTGCATAGTATATCCTGACATATTTATCCTTTTATATGATTAGATTATAACATAATAAACAAGGATACACCTACCCTGTTGGGATACTTGTATCCCAACTTAGGGCTGTATGTAAGTATTTTAGTGTTAGCTACTTAAGAAAAGTAGTGATAAAATCAAAGACTTTAGGTTGGAGGATAATTATTAAGACTCCTAAACCTATTGCATAGAATTTCATTTCTTGCCTAAGAGAACGATAATCAGCTCTAACTCCTGCAATTTCTTTTTGCACTTCTGCTATTCTTTTATCTACAAAGTCTTTAGTGGCTAATTCGTTTCCTATCTCCTCTAAAGCTTCAGCTTTTAGCCTATCAAGATTTATCTTTTGAGTGGTTGCTCTATCATTAACCACTTCTTCAAAAGCAATCTTTAACTTAGTGGCTATTTCTTTATCACTAAAGATTCCATCAAGTAAGGCTTTAAAGCCTTCATTTAATTGGTATTGATGATTAGTCATCATTTTCTCCTTTTATATGATTAGATTATAACATAATAAACAAGGACCTATACTAACTCATCTTTGTAGGTTTTTAATATCCACTTCTTTAAGCTCTTGCTAAATGGAAGGGTTTCAAACCACTCTTTTGCATAAGTTGGATTCCATACATGCAATGATTCTAAATCATTTAGCACTTGATTAGAATCTAAGAATTCCTTTTTAAGGATACCTATTAATTCCTCTTTAAAGTTATCATTATAACTTCTATCTATTCTAGTCCTAATTTCTTCTAATAAATCCTCATCGCAAAATTCATCTAATTTGACTTCTACTTCAACTGTCATCTTTTCTCCTTAATTTTACATTTTTCACAAATAACTAAATAATCATCTCCTATTAACCCACT
>NZ_JRPC02000004.1 GCF_000765745.2 Helicobacter apodemus | reverse complement strand
AAGAATCCTTTAAAATGAAAGTTAATAGAGAGATTAAGCATTAGTTTATTCATTAGAGATTCCTTAATCTTAAAATTAAGGTAGGCATTATAACAAAAAAGAGGGGCAAATAGTAATACCATTAAAAGAAGAACTTATGTATCTTAAATATGCTAGAAAACATAAAGACTCAAATCCATTAAAATGGTTTTGGGAACTAAAGCTAAAAGAAAGAGAGTATTCTTTTGATGAGATTGCTTTAATTCTACAAATTTCAAAAAAAGAAGTTATTTCTGCATATAAAAGTGGAATAAGAACAATACGAAAAAATCTTACAAAAAGGGAATTACACGAAGAATATTGATTTCAAACTATTCCACAAATAAAGGACAAGCAATGGCACATTTTATTGCAATGACTCTACAATCTTATACAAAAACTCCACAATGCTATGAGCTATTTACTAAAAGAACTAATTTAGAATTTTAGGAGGTAACTATGCAAAAAAATATGAATTAAGAGTTACACTTACTGATAATAAAGCTATTAATATCTTAATCTCACAAGATTCAATACCTAAAAAAGAGATTCTACTTTCTAAAAGTGTTACAATAAAGCAAAGAAATGGAACAAAAACCCATAAAAGAAAGTAATAAGGATTGTTTTATGTTTGACTTTGGGAATAATGTTGGAGGTAATAAATGTTAGCTAAAACCCATATTACCTTTGCTCTCTCTTTAACTTCAGTAGGTGTTTTTATAATACAGCCATTTATACCTATTGAAAGCAACCATTTATTAATCTTTTATTTTGCAGTAGCCTTTGGAGCAATATTCCCCGATATTGATGAACCACATTCCAAAATAGGTAGAATGTTTATAGGGGTATCTCACTTAATGAATGCTATTTTTGGACATAGGGGATTTACACATAGTTTGCCTTTTATTATTATCTTAATCCTTTTATTAATGGTGCTATGTAATTTTGAGAGTGTTAGAACATTTATAAATGGATTTTATGAAAATGCTTTAGTATTTCTAGTCTCTGGATTTATTCTAGGTAATCTTTTGCATATAGTTGGAGATATGATGACTTTAAGTGGTGTGCCAATCTTTTTGCCTTTTAAAAGTAAAAAGTATTTTGTGCTTCCTAAAGCTTTAAGGTTTAGAACCAGTGGATTAGCCGACCAAGTAATTGCCTATATCTGTGGAGCATTTTTTCTTGGGATTAATGTAATGATAAATCCTAATATGGTGCATTCTTTAAAGGGGGTGTTGTGAGTACCCCTTAAAGAGACCTAA
Organism: Helicobacter apodemus; assembly: GCF_000765745.2. GTDB lineage: Bacteria > Campylobacterota > Campylobacteria > Campylobacterales > Helicobacteraceae > Helicobacter_D > Helicobacter_D apodemus. Next base: position 96,825 of record NZ_JRPC02000004.1, on the reverse strand, counting down.
AGTATCATAGAGGCAAAAGGCTAAGTATCTATCTTTTAAATGCCCTCTTTGAGGGATTAATTGCAAAATATTTTTAATTGCATTTATTAGAATCATATTCCAGAAATAAACTTTACAAAACTTTTACAATACTTACACATTCTTTTTTACATTCCCTTTTTATACTTTTGTTATTACTTTAATTAAGGAGTTATCTTATGAAAAAAACTATTTTAGGCTTATGGCTGTTAGCTTGTCTATCCCTTAATGCTTTAGCGGAAAATATTTATCCTATTTCAAGGGAAATGGGTTCAGGGACTAGAAGTGCCTTTGTGGATATTTTTGAAATCTACAAAAGCGTTAATAACAAAAAAATTGATGCTATTGCTCAAAAGATAGAAATCACAAATTCTACCGGCATAATGCTAACAAGCGTTGCAAACTCTAAAAATTCTATTGGTTATATCTCCTTAGGAGCGTTAAATAATTCTATTAAGCCCATTAGCATTAATGGAGTAATCCCAAGTGTTGAAAATATCACCAACAAGAGTTATACTATTTTTAGAAACTTTAATGTCGTAACAAAATTAAGCAACCCACTTATAGAAGACTTTCTTGCCTATACGGTTTCACTAGAGGCAAAGCCTATCATACAAAAGGCTGGGTATATCTCTGTATCAAAGGGCAATTTTAAGAGCAAAAACCCTCGTGGAAAATTAATTATTGCAGGTTCAAGCTCGGTTACTCCACTTATGGAAAAACTTAAAGAATCCTATGTCAAAATCAATCCTAATGCGGATATAGAAATTTCACAATCAGATTCAACTATCGGGGTAAATTCTGTAATAGAAGGGATTGCGGATATAGGAATGGTATCAAGAGAGGTTAAGGAAAGTGAGCTTAAAAAGGGTGTTAAGCCTCAAGTATTAGCAATCGATGGTTTAGCCATTATTGTTAATCATCAAAACCCTATTACTAATCTCACCAAAGAGCAGGTGCGAAAAATATTCTTAGGTGAAATTACTACTTGGGAACAAATTCAATGATAAAAGAAAGAATAGCACAAGGAGTATTTGCCCTCTTTGGCTGTATTTCTATATTATGCGTAATAATGATTTGTATATTTTTATTTGGTAATGCCATACCTACACTTTTTCACATAGGATTTTTAGAATTTATCTTTGGTCTTAATTGGTATCCTAGTGAAGAGATTTTTGGAATATTCCCTATGATTATTGGGAGTATTTATGTGAGTGTTTTAGCTATTTTGTTGGGTGTGCCTATTGGTGTTTTAAGTGCGATTTATTTATCCGCTTTTGCGAGTAAGCAAACCAAATATTATGTAATGCCCGCTATTGAATTATTAGGCGCTATTCCCTCTGTTGTGTATGGATTTTTTGGACTTGTAGTGATAGTTCCTTGGATAAGTGATGCTTTTAATGGGGTTTCTGGAAAGAGTGTCTTAGCCGCTGCTTTAATCCTAAGCATTATGATTTTACCTACAATTATATTAATCTCTAAATCCGCCCTTGATAGTGTCCCAAAATCTTATTATGAGGGAGCTTTAGCATTAGGAGCTACTAAAGAGCGAAGTGTATTTTTTGTTAGTCTTTTAAGTGCTAGAAGCGGGATTTTATCCTCTATTATTTTAGGGATTGGTAGGGCTATTGGAGAAGCTATGGCAGTTATTATGGTAGCAGGTAATCAAGTGCAAATCCCTCATAGCCTCATTGATGGAGTGCGAACGCTTACAACTAATATAGCACTTGAAATGGGGTATGCGACAGATTTACATAGGGAAGCCTTAATTGTTAATGCGGTGGTATTATTTGTTTTAATATTACTTATTAATACAAGCCTTAATCTTATCAAAGAAAAACCATGAAAACACATTATGATAAACTCTCTTTATGCCTTTGCTTTCTCACAAAATTTGCATTATTCATCACTTTAAGCATATTTATACTTTTAATGGGATTTATCTTTTATAAAGGAATCTTGCATTTCTCTCCTACTCTCTTTGAATGGGAATATAGCTCCCAAAATATCTCTATGCTCCCTGCACTCATTAATACCTTAAATATGGTGGTATTTTCTATGCTTTTAACAACCCCCATTGGGATTTTTGGTGCGATTTTTCTTAATGAATACAATAGCAAGAAAAATAAACTCCTTTATGTTATAAAAATTGCCTCTGATACGCTTTTAGGGATTCCTAGTATTGTTTATGGTTTATTTGGTTATCTGGCGTTTGTGATTTATTTTGGCTTTAAAATAAGCTTTTTATCGGGGGTATTAACCTTAAGTCTTATGATTTTACCGCTGATTTTAAGAAGCTCTCAAGAAGCCCTAAAATCTGTCCCCATAGAATTGAGAGAAGCAAGTTTAGCACTTGGTGCTGGAAAGTTACGCACTATTTTTGCCATTATTCTCCCTTCTAGTATCCCTATGATTTTAGCAGGGATACTTTTGGGTATAGGGAGAGTAGTGGGGGAGAGTGCCGCTTTGCTTTATACTTCAGGAGGTGTGGCAAAAGTAGCGGGATTAACAGATTCTGGACGAACACTTAGTGTGCATATGTATATTATCTCTAGTGAGGGGCAATACATCAATGAAGCCTATACTACCGCTATGGTGCTAATACTAATCGTGCTTATTATAAACCTCTTAGCTAATTACATAGCTAAAAGATTAACTAAAGGATAAAAATGCAAAAAATTTGTTTTAATATTAAAAAGATGAACCTTTATTATGGCTCTTTTTTAGCATTAAAAGACATTAATATGGAGATTTATAAAGACAAAGTTACGGCTTTTATAGGTCCTAGTGGTTGTGGTAAATCGACTTTTATTAAAAGCCTTAATCGTATGAATGATTTAATAGAGGAATGTAAGATTAAAGGAAAAATACTCTTTGAAAATAAAGATATTTATAAAGATGTTCCCATTAATACCTTGCGTAAAAAAGTGGGAATGGTTTTTCAAAAGCCTAATCCCTTTCCTATGAGTATTTATGATAATATCGCCTTTGGTCCAAAGACGCACGGGATTAAGAAAAAGGCAAAGCTTGATGAGGTTATTCAAACTTCTTTAGAGGATGTTGGGTTATGGGAGGATTTAAAAGATAAATTAAAAAGTAGTGCTTTAAGCCTTAGTGGTGGGCAGCAACAAAGATTATGTATCGCAAGGGCAATAGCAACTAATCCTGAAGTGCTTTTAATGGATGAACCAACAAGTGCGCTAGATCCTATTTCTACTGCAAAGATTGAAAAACTTATTTTAAATTTAAAAAAAGAATATACGATTATTATCGTAACCCATAATATGCAACAAGCATTAAGAATCTCCGATAAAACCGCATTTTTCTTGCTTGGGGAGATGATAGAATATGAGGATACACAAAAAATATTCCATAAGGCTAAAAAGCAAAAAACGCGTGAGTATATTGAGGGAAGATTTGGTTAATATGTTAAAATTGTATTAAAACTTAGGATATGCTTTGGTTTATGTTTTAGAAGATGATAAAGCTATTTTAGACATTGTGCTTTATGCCTTAAAATCTCAAAATATTGAAGCAAAAGGCTTTAGTGAATTTACACAATTGGAATCTGCTTTGAAAGATTCTATTCCACAAATTTTAGTATTAGATTGTTTATTGCCCGGGATGAATGGCTTTGAAATTTTACAGAGGATAAAAAGTAATCCTAATACTCAAAAAATCTCTGTTTTAATGCTAACAGCCTTAGATAGTGAGATTGACAAAGTTAAGGGCTTAGATTATGGAGCAGATGATTATATGAGTAAGCCCTTTGGTGTTATGGAGTTTTTAGCAAGGATTCGTGCTATTTTGCGCCGGAAGAATGGGGATAAAGATGAAATTGTTTTTAAAAATTGCACCTATTCTATTACTAATCATCAAGTAAAGATTAATAATAAGCCTATTCCCCTTACCTTAAAAGAATTTGAACTTTTAGGGTTATTTTTGAAAAATCAAGAAAGGGCTTTTAATAGAGAGGAGATTTTAGAGGCTTTATGGGGGTATGATTATGGCACACACAGCAGGACTTTAGATATTCATATTAAAACATTGCGGCAAAAATTAGGCGATTTTGGTCATCATATCCAAACTATACGCGGTATGGGTTATAAGTTTTCTAAAGATTAAGATGCAAAGAAGAATCTTTTTTTCTATTTTTATAGGAAGTTTAAGCCTTTTGCTTCTTGCTAATGCCTTTTTGCTCTTTAGCTTAGAATCGTTTTTTCAAAAGGAATCTTTAGAGGATTTAAAAAATCAATCCAAATCTTTAATAGAGCAATTACCGCAGGATTTAACCCAGTTAGAATCGCTTGTTAAACCCCTTCAAGATTCCCATTATAGAATAAGCATTATCGATAAAAATGGCAATGTTCTCTACGATAGCTTTAGCAAAGTTTTAGAAAATCATAGCAGTAGAGAGGAAATCCAAAATGCCTTGCTTAATGGAGGGGCTACAAGTGTCCGTTATTCTAATACACTAGGGGCTAAAACACTTTATTATGCGGTGTTTTTAAAAGAAAGGGAGATTGTTTTAAGAGTGGCTAAAGAGCAAAAATATGTTAAAGCTTTATTTTTTAAGCTCCTACCCTTTTTCTTTGTAGAATCCTTTTTAGCACTACTGCTTTGTTTCTTTCTAGCTAAAGTCTTAGCAAAGGCTATCTTAAAGCCTATTTTGAAAGCTAATTTAGAGGATTTAAAAAAAGATTCGCTGTATTTTGAGCTTCATAGTTTTGTGAAAAAAATCAAATCCCAAAACAAAATTATCAAAACCCAACTCAAGCATTTGCGTCAAAAGCAGCAAGAAATGCTTTTATTAGCAGAACATATGAGTGATGGGTTAATTTTACTTAACCAACACGGAGATATTCTCTCTACCAATAAAAGCGTTAATAAGTATTTTAAAAACCTCTCATCTTGCACTATAATCTATGAGCTTAAAGAATCGCATTTTTTGAAAATCTTGCTTAATCTTTTAAGGGATTTTAAAAAACATAAACAAGAGGAAAGCAAGACTTTGCAAATGCAACTTTGTAATTTTGAATGTGAGGTGATTTTTACACCTATTTTTGTGAAAAATAAATGTAAAGGAATGGTTGTTATTGTTCGGGATATTACACAAACTAAACTCGCACAAAATTTAAGAAAAGAATTTAGCGCTAATGTAACGCACGAGTTAAAGACTCCTTTAACCTCCATACTTGCTAGCTCTGAAATGTTGAAAAACAATCTTGTAAAAAAGGAGGATATACCCCAATTTATCGACAAAATACTTGCAGAATCTACAAGATTGCTTGTAATGATAGATGAGATTTTAAAGCTTTCATTCTTTGATGAGGGGGGAGCAGAATATTTACAAAAGCAAAAAATATCTTTAAAGAGCAATGTGTTAAAGGTTGTTAAGCATTTAAAAATGATTGCTACACAATATGAAGTTGAAATTCTTTTAGATTTACAAGAGGGTTATATCTTAGGGGAGAAAAGCTTAGTAGAAAACCTTATCTTTAATTTAGTGGATAATGCGATTAAATATAATAAAAAAGGAGGCTTTATTAGGGTTTCTTTGCATAATTTAGGGGAGAAAATAAGACTTAGCATACAAGATAGTGGGATTGGTATCCCAGAGCATCTCCACCAAAGAATCTTTGAGCGATTTTTTTGTGTGGATAAAAGTCGCAGTAAGCAATTAGGAGGCACAGGACTTGGATTATCGATTGTAAAATCCGCTGTTGCTTATCATCAAGCATATTTAGAGCTAAAGAGTGAGGTAGGAAAAGGGAGTGAATTTATCCTAGAGTTTAACAAGATAGCATAGGGGGTAATTCCTAAGAGGATAAATTGCCTATTTTAAGGAGCATAAAAAATTATAAAGCTTCTTGGTGAGTTTGGCATAATCCATAGATTCTAATGCCCTTTGGAAAACCACTTGTTTCATAGCTTGTAAGCTAGAGGGTGGAGTGTTTAGAATCTTTTGGAGGGTGGCTTTTATATCTTGTTTATTAAAATCACTAAAAAACGCACAAGTGCTATCAAAAAGCCTTACATATTCGGGTAAATCATTAATAAGTGGAATGATTCCAGCACTTGCGTATTCCATAGTTTTAAAAGGGGAGCTAACGCTATAAAGAGGGGTATTTGGGATTAGCCCTAAACCTATATCATAATGCGGTAGAGTTTTTAGCATCTCAAGAAGTGGCAAGGGAGGATGCAAAGAAATTCGTTTGTCTTGTGTGATAAGGGATTGTATTTTTTGCACTTCTGCATTAGTGCTTCCTGTGAAAATATCTAAGATAAAATCTCCTTGGGTTTCAATAAAAGCTAATAAAACTTCCCCTAATTGTCTATTTTTATCAATCGTGCCTGTATAGAGGAATTTAAGGGGAGTATTGCAGGTATGCAAATTATTGTTTATAGCTTCTCTATCGCAGTTTTTGAAGTCTATTCCGCCAGGGAGCGTGAAAATGGGAATGGGGAGATTAGGTTGGAAAAACTCTGCTAGTTGAGGGGTCATTGTAAGGTAAGCGATACATTGCTTAAGGATTCTTTGGTGGAGGAAAAATTTGATTTTATATTCTAGGCTTTTACGAAAGACTGCCTTTTTTGCTATTCTTGCTTCATAGATTCTACGATAGTCATGCGGAAAAGTCTCCCAAAAAATCACTTTATTATGGGCTTTTAAGATTTGTTTGGCTACAGGATAGAAATTCCGAACAATGATAAAGTCATAAGTCTTAAGCTCTATATTTAATTGTCTTAAGAATTTTATAAGATTCCTATGTTTTGCTCCATAGGGTAAGATGATATGGGAGTCTTTTTGTAAGGCTTTAGAATCCCTATGGAAATAAACAACCTCGACTTTCGCGTATTCTAAAAGGTATTTTTCGAAAATAGCAAGGATTTGGTTATGAGATTGTCGGTATTGTTTATCGGTGATACATAAAACTTTCATCATTTCTCTTTAAAATAAAATTCCTTTGTATGGAAAATTCCTCTTATTTAATTTTCTCATTGAGGATTTCCCTACATTGAAAGTTTCTTTATATGTTTAAGGCTTCTTGCCATTTGGGCTTTATTGCCTTTTTGCTAAACCTCTCTAACACAATTTCTCTTGCCCCCTCCCCCAGCCTTTTTCTTAAATGTGTATTTTCCATAAGTAATTGGAGTTTTAGAGCAAATCCTTGCAAATTCTTATCAGGGATTTTAAATCCACTTTTTTCTTGGATTATCTCACTTGGACCATTTGGCACATCAAAACTCACAGAGGGAAGTGCATAAGAGCCTGATTCTAAGAGCACCATAGGGAAAGCTTCATAGTGGCTACTTAGTGCGTAGATACTAGCCTGGAGATATTCTTCTTGGATATTTTTGGTAAAGGGTTTAAGGATAATAGAATCTTCTAATCCCAAAGAATGGATTTTTGCTACAATTCTTTCTTTTAGCTCCCCATCTCCTACAAGATGAAGTTTCCATTCTTTTAAATGAGGGTTTTTAGTTACGGTAAACCAAATATCAATAAGCCGCAAAAAACCTTTTTCCTCGGAAAATCTCCCGACAGATAAAACCACTTTTTGTGTGTGATTGGTGGTAGTATTAGGCAAATCATTTAAGAAATTAGGGATAACTTTAACATTGGGGTGGAGTTTTGAAAAAAGATGGATTTGTTTAGCACTTAGGATAATAAGAATATCAAAGAGGCGGATTCTAGGTGGAAGTAGTGGGGGTTTGTGGAGATATTTCTTAAAACCTGTTTCGAAATTCCCGTGATAGAGGCGGATATAAGTAGTGTTTTTGGCTTTAAAGAAGGGGAATAAAAGCTGATGAACGATAACAAAATTTTGTGAATCTTTAGGGAGTAGTTTGTTGAAGCGGTAGGAAAACTTGAGTTTATCTAAAAAGCTTTTGGTGCAAAAGTCGGGATAGAGTTTCTTAAAATGAATAAGGCAAACCCCTATGGGCATTTCAAAGGCTGGGGATTCTTCTAAAGTTGTGCAACTAATAATCGTAATTTTGTAATCTTTGGCTAATAAATAACAAAGATTGCTTACAACACGATTAATCCCGCCCACACTTGAAATATTCTTAACTACCATAAAAATATTTTTCACCAAAACTCCTTTTTGTTATGATTTAGCTTATTGTATTGCATTTCTTTTTAGAATTATTTTAAGCTATAATTCTTTTCAATGTGAGCTTAAAGGAGCATAAATGAAAGGCGTGATTTTAGCCGGTGGAAGTGGGACTAGACTTTATCCTGCAACTTTAATGCTCTCTAAGCAGCTTTTGCCTATTTATGATAAGCCGATGATTTATTATCCACTCTCTGTGTTGATGTTAGCCCATATTAGAGAAGTTTTGATTATCTCTACTCCCCAAGATATAGCGCGATTTCAAGATCTTTTTGGTGATGGTAGCTTTCTTGGTATGCAGATACAATATTGTATTCAAGAATCCCCTGATGGTTTAGCGCAAGGGCTAATTTTAGCAGAATCTTTTCTAGGGGGTGCAGATATAGCCCTAATTTTAGGGGATAATATTTTCTATGGGCAAGGATTCTCCCCTATGTTAGCAGAGGCAAGGGAGCAGGCAAAAAGAGGCATTGCGACGATTTTTTCTTATCGTGTGAAAGACCCCAAGAGATTTGGTGTAGCACAGGTAGATACAAGCGGGGAGGTTGTGAATTTAGAGGAAAAGCCCAAAAATCCAAAGAGCCATTTTGCGGTTACGGGCTTGTATTTTTATAATAATGAGGCAATTAATATCGCAAAATCCCTCAAGCCAAGCCTAAGAGGTGAGCTTGAAATAACAGATGTTAATATTGCGTATTTAAAAGCAAAAAGGCTTAAGTCCCAAATCTTAGGGAGGGGCTTTGCTTGGCTTGATACCGGCACACACGATAGTTTGTTAGAAGCAGGGGAGTTTGTTCGAACGATTGAATTGCGGCAAGGTTATAAGATTGCTTGTTTAGAGGAAATTGCTTATCATAATGGTTGGATTAATGAAAATGAGCTTCTAAAAAGAGCCGAAATTTTGGATAAAAGTGGCTATGGGGCATATCTACGCAATCTTTTAGAGGGTATGTGATGAGAAGTATCCTAATCACTGGGGGGGGGGGATTTATTGGGAGTAATTTTATCCTTTATTTTTTGCAAAAATATCCACATTATCGTTTAATCAATGTAGATTCACTCACTTATGCGGGAGATTTAGAGAATCTACAAGGTGTGGAACATTATGAAAATTATATTTTTATAAAGGGTGATATTTGTGATAAAGATTTTATTGAAAATATTTTTACACATTATGCAATTGATTTTGTTATTCACTTTGCGGCACAATCGCATGTAGATAATTCTATAAAAAATCCTAGTGCGTTTATAGAGACAAATATCAATGGGACTTTTAATTTGCTCCATACCGCGTATTTAAGCTGGTTTGAAACTCCTAATAAACCCAAAAAAGACAAAGAGCATTGTATATTTCATCACATTAGCACAGATGAGGTTTTTGGCTCATTAGGAGAGAGTGGCTATTTTAGTGAATCTACCCCCTATGCACCCAATTCTCCTTATTCTGCTTCTAAGGCAAGTAGTGATATGTTAGTTAGAAGTTATCATCACACTTATGGGTTAAAGACTTTTATCACAAATTGCTCTAATAACTATGGACCTAAACAACACGATGAAAAGCTTATCCCAACCATTATCCGCAATGCTTTAGCGGGTAAAGGAATTCCCATCTATGGCGATGGGCATAATATCCGAGATTGGCTTTTTGTAGAGGATCATTGCAGGGCGATTGATGCAGTGTTTCACTCCTGTTACTTTGGTGAGAGTTTTAATATTGGCGGGAATTGTGAGCGCACCAATTTAGAGATTGCTACACAAATTTGCTCTATTTTAGATTCTACTGCACCAAAAGCAAATGGAGAAAGTTATCAAAACCAAATCACTTTCGTGCAAGATAGGGCAGGACACGATAGGAGGTATGCAATAGATTCTAGTAAAATACAGAAAATGCTAGGTTGGAAACCTGAAGAGAATTTTGAATCTGGATTAGAAAAAACCTTAAAATGGTATTTTCAAAAATATAAAGTATAAGAGAGAGGAATAATGAAAATCTCCCAATTATACCAAAAAATAAGGGTGATGTATTACCAATATATACTTTCTAATACAAGAATTCAAGGGGATTTTGAGATACTCTCGCCCACCTTATTTTATACCCTAAAGGGGGGGCAAATCTGTATTGAAAATGAGGTGTATTTAGGATATTTCCCCTCACTTTACTTTTATAGTGGCTCTAATCACATTGATGTGCGGGGGGGGGGTTGGTGATTAAAAGAGGAACTTATCTTAATAATAATTTTTGCCTCATTGCCAATAAGTGTAAAATTGAAATAGGAGAGGATTGTTTTATTGGTGTGAATTTTCAAGCGATTAATTCGGATTTTCACGCTCTTAGTATCCAAGAGAGGAATAATGAAGCGTTGGTCAAAAGTGCGGATATTATTGTAGGAAATCATTGCTTTATTGGCAATAATGTGAGTATTCTTAAAGGTGTGCGTTTAGGAAATGGTTGCGTTGTGGGTGCGGGAAGTGTCGTTACGCAATCTTTTGCGCCTAATTCTTTAATTACTGGGAATCCGGCAAGCTTAATAAAGACAATTAATCAGGAGGGGGAGTAGTGAAGTATGAAATTATAGATTTTAATGTATTTTTGGATAAAGATTCTGCACTTGTGCCATTTCAAAATAACGCAAACTGCCCTTTTGAGATTAAAAGAGTGTTTTATATCTTTGGTGTTGGTGAGGATACTATAAGAGGAGAACACGCTAATAGGCATTCACAATTTTTGCTTATTGCGATTAAAGGAAGTTGTAAGGTATGTGTGGATAATGGATTTACAAAAGAAGTTATAAGTTTGCAATCACCAAAGCAAGGGCTATACTTAGATAAAATGTTATGGAAGCAAATGTATGATTTTAGCGATGATTGCGTGCTGCTCGTGCTTAGCGATTGTTATTATAATATAGATGAATACATTAACGATTATGAGCAATACCGCACGATAGTGCGGGGGGGGGGGGTAATATGTAGAGAATTACCTCTTGTGGCTTAATGAATTATGCTTTATTGCCTTTGCGGATTTTTAGTGATGAGAGAGGGAAGCTAGGCGTATTAGAATCTTATAAAGACATGCCCTTTGCGATGAAAAGAATGTATTATATCTTTGATACCTCCCCCTCTTTTGACAGAGGCGGACACGCTCATAGGGAGCTAGAACAAATTGTTTTGTGCTTATGTGGGAGTTGTGAGTTTGTGCTTGATAATGGGAGTTTAAGGGAGAGCGTCAAGCTTAACTCCCCAGAAGTTGGTTTATATATTGGTAAAAATATGTGGAGGGAGATGAAAAACTTTTCTTATGATTGTAGGTTAGTAGTCTTAGCAAGTGATTATTATGATGAGCGTGAGTATATTAGGGATTATGCGGAGTTTATAGAATTCATTAAGGAGATTAAATGCAAGGAGTGATGATACACCCTCTCTCTGATGTGCAGAGTAAAAATATAGGTGCAAATACAAAGATTTGGCAGTTTTGCGTGGTGCTTCCTAATGCGGTAATTGGGGAGAATTGCAATATTTGTTCGCATTGTTTTATAGAAAATGATGTGAAAATTGGCAATAATGTAACGATAAAATGTGGTGTGCAGGTGTGGGATGGAATCCTAATAGAAGATGAGGTTTTTATCGGTGCAAATGTAAGCTTTACAAACGACAAATATCCTCGCTCTAAAGTCTATCCTAAAGAATTTCTAAGGACAATTATCAAAAATGGAGCAAGTATCGGGGCAGGAGCCGTGATATTACCGGGAGTTACTATTGGTGAGGGCGCACTCATTGGGGCAGGGGCTGTTGTGAATAAAGATGTCCCACCCTTTTATAAGTTTATTTCTAAAAGAGAAACTACTCTTGCACCTATTGGCAGGTTGGGGGGGGGGGGTAAATAGTCCTCTTTTTGTTGCTTTTTTAAGCATTTTTAATAATTCCTTTTATGCTCTTAAGTCTAAGCAATGCTTTGAAAACTTTACTGGTTATAGTGCATTTATTTGTTTCTATGATAAGAAAGAAGCTTTATTTTATGCGTATGGTTTCCAACAGGGTGAAAAATCTAAAAAATACCTTAGAGATTCTAAAATAAATAATATTCTTAAATCCCCAAAAGAAAAATCCTTTAACTTTATTATCAATGCCATAACTAAAGGGGTAGCGTGATGAATACCTATTCCTTTCCCCTCCTTGGCAAACATATTGCCTTGCGTTTGGTGCAGCTAAGTGATGCGGCTTTTATTTATGCTTTACGCAATGATAAAAAAGCAAGATTCTTAACACAAATTATAGGTGGTGTTCAAGCACAAGAGCAATGGATAGTAGAATATAAAAAGCGTGAGGCTTTGGGGCAGGAGTTTTATTTTATTATACAAGGGGGTGAGTCCCTTGGCACTATTAGAATCTATGATTTGAAAGAAGATAGTTTTTGTTGGGGAAGTTGGATTATTAAAGATTCCTCACCAAGTTATGTGGCTATAGAATCGGCACTTTGTATTTATGAGTTTGCTTTCAATACTCTAGGTTTTAGGCAAAGCCATTTTGATGTGCGTAAAAATAATGTAAAGGTCGTTGCGTTTCATCAAAGGTGTAAGGCAAGGATTGTAAGAGAGGATTCTAAGAATTATTATTTTAACTTTTCTAAAGAAGATTTTGCCTCAATGCAAAGGCATTATGCTAAATACTGCTATTGTAATATTATTAGCTAGGGGATTGTAAATTAGCGGTGAAGTAGTTAAGTTTAGGATTAGGGATAGTTTATTGATGGATTTAAGATTATTGCAAAGAAAGAGCAATATTTAAGGTATTATGGTGTATTATTTTAGAGAGATTTAGGCTATAAATAGAGGTTAAAGCAAGTTGCTTTAAATTTATCTCTAAAGAGCAATATTTTTATTAAAAGATTAAAAAGGAGTCAATAAATATGCAACCCAATGGTTTTCAAATTAAAACAATTCAGTTTAAAAAACTTGATTTTGAACGCGTAGAGGAATTAAGAGAGGAAATTGACCTTGATTGTGGTTCGGCTATTAGTGCAGTTGCTAAAAAGAATGCTGAAAATGAATATGTTATCCAATTAAATGTAAATTTGTCTTTTAAGCAAGGAGATATGGAGATATTTCATATTAGACTAGTAATGATTGGCACTGTTGAGGTGGGTAATGCTTTTAAGGAATCTTTATTAAATAATGCTGTGCTTATAATGCAGTTTTATTTGCAACCCATAGTGGAGCAAATGATAACTATAGCAAAACTTCCCCCATTAGATTTACCCTTTATAGATTTTGGAGAATTTGAAGTAAAAATTGAGAGTTAAAATACACTTCATAAATCATTTAGTGGATAGAGCTTCCCTAAATGACTATTGATTTTAAGGAGCTTTTGAAGCAAAATGAGATATACAAAGCATTACAATGCTGCTTCAATGGACTTAGAAAGCTTATTAAAGGTTTAAGATTGTGGGATCATTGATTGTATTAAGCAGGATAGATTGCTCCAATATAAACAAGAGTGTTGATGCCTAAAATCTCTATCTTATCCCCATCTTTTAATCACGAGAAGTTTGTTGGGGATTTTATAGAATCTGTGTTAAATCAGACCTTTAGAGATTTTGAGCTTATTATTGTGGATGACTGCTCTACAGATAGGAATGTAGAGGAGATAAAGAAATTTAAAGATTCCCGCATTAAACTCATTGTGCATACATTTAATCAAGGTATTAATGCGAGTTTAAATACTGCTTTTAAACATTCAAATGGGGAAGTTTTGCTCTTTTGTGCTAGTGATGATAAATTATATCCCAATGCCTTAGAGGTTATGTATCGCCAAATGTGCTTACAAAATGTTCTTGCACTTTATACCAAATTACAAGTTATTGATGAAAACAACCATTTCAAAGATAAAACTATTCTCCCTAGAGAAGATTCACGATATGGGCTTTTACATTATCTTTTTATGGAGGATAATTGTTTAACATCTCCGGGAATGTGTATTAAAAGAGAAGCATTTATTCCTCTTTATCCTCTTAATGAGGCAATGTGTAATCAACAGGATTGCCAAATGCATATTTTACTGCTTTTGCAAGGTGAAGTAGGGTTTGTAAAAGAGTTTTTGGTGCAATATCGGAGAATGAGTCCTAAAGCTAAAGAGAAAAATATTAGCGTTAAAGATGATATAACCTTAAGAAGAGTTGATTTAGAGATAGGCTTATTAATGGATACTTTTTTAGCCTTTAAGGATATAGGGTTACTTAAAGAAGTCTTTAAGGAGGAGATTGGAAAGTTAGGATTAGAGCCTTATGAGGATACTTTGGAATTTTTCTTAGGGTTTATGGCATTGCAATCCCCGCATTATGTAAGGAAAGTTTGGGGGTATCATCAAATTATGCGTTTTTTGAATACTGCGGGCTTTAGGGTTTTAAAAGAGCGTTATAATTTTACTTTTAAGGATTATTTAGCCCTTATGCAATATATGGGGACGGACAAAGTTTTTGATAAATACCAAAAATATAAAAAATCTTTAAATTTTGCTTGTGTGGCTTTAGGAATATCTTTAGCCCTTAATGTAGTATTGTGGGTATTTAGGGGGTAGGAGTGAGAGATAATCTTGTGATTATTCGTGTGGATGGGGGGATATGTAGTCAAATAAGTTTTGTTGCACTTGGGAGTGCATTTGAAGCTAAGGGTTATGAAGTGCAATATGATTTAAGTTGGTTTGAAGAGCAAGGAATAGGGGCTTATAATCCTAGCAATGGCTATGATAAAGTCTATAATGTGAGTTTTGATATACCTAAGGCTTTCCCTACACTCCCTATAAAAATAGCAGAAAAAACGGAAGCAAAGCATTATAAGCGATTTTATTTTGCTAATAATGATAATATTATTACTTTCTCCCCGCCTTTGTATGTGGGGGGATATTTGGGACGGCATTTTGATGGGTATTTTAAAGAGCTTTTTAGGCAACATTTTATTCCCAAAGAGAGTGAGCAAAGAGACACTGCCTTTGCTAAAGTGAAAGAGGAGATATGTTCCTCTATGGCTTGTGGTGTGCATGTGCGTAGGGGAGATTTATCGGGATTTCATCCTGTTTATGGTGAGCCTACTGCTTTAGAGTATTTTACAAAGGCAATTTCTCTTATAGAAAGTATCCAACCAGAAAGTGTCTTTTATATCTTTAGTGATGATGTAAAATGGGTAAAGCAACATTTCCCCCCTATTTTAAAAGATAGGAAGTATAGAATCTGTGATGTTAATACACCAAGTGAGGGCTATTTGGATTTATATCTCCTTAGTCTTTGTAAGAATCTTATTGGCTCTCAGGGGTCTTTGGCTATGTATGCTAAACTCCTCTCACCGCATAATCCACTTTTGATTTGCCCTAAAATTAGAGATTGGTTATTTAAACAAGAACCAAATGTGATGTTTGTGAATTGGGGGGAAGCAATGCAATTACAACCTTTAGAATTAAATTCTACAATTTCTTATTCCCCCCCCCCACACTATCTGCCAAAAACAAATTCCGATTATGGCTTTATTATCGCTTAAGAAGCAAATTGTTAGCCAAAGGAGTGCTTAAGTGATACCCTTTTTAGATTTAAAAAAGATTAATCATCGCTTTGAAGCAGAGTTTCAAAAAGCTTTTAAAGAGGTATTATCAAGTGGTTGGTATATAAAGGGCAAACAACATAATGCTTTTGAAAAAGAGTTTGCGGATTATTGTGGGAGTAAATATGCTATAGGTTGTGCTAATGGATTAGATGCATTAAATCTTGCTATTAAGGCGTTTGGGTTTGGGGTGGGGGATGAGATTATTGTCCCTGCTAATACTTATATTGCTTCTATTTTAGCAATTACGGATAATGGTTGCACGCCTGTGTTGGTAGAACCTAACTTGCAAACTTATAATATTGATGTAGAGAGGATAGAATCAGCAATTACTTCACACACAAAGGCGATTATGGTCGTGCATCTCTATGGGCAAGTTGTCACTATGGAGAGGGTGTGGAAGATTGCTAAAAAATATCATTTAAAAATTATTGAAGATTGCGCACAAGCCCACGGGGCGATGTACCAAGGCAAAAGGGTGGGGACATTAGGGGATATAAGTGGATTTTCCTTTTATCCGGGTAAGAATCTTGGAGCATTGGGTGATGGGGGAGCAGTTTGCACCAACATTTTAGATATTGCAGAGAAAATAAAAGCCTTAGGGAATTATGGCTCACATATTAAATATGAAAATCTCTATGCTGGGCTAAATTCAAGGCTTGATGAGTTGCAAGCTGCTTTTTTAAATATCAAACTTAAAAGGCTTGATGCAGATAATAACAGACGCAGAGAGATTGCAAAGTATTATCGGCAAAATATTAATCATTGCGATATTATATTGCCCCAATGTGAGGATGAGGAAGGGCATGTGTGGCATTTGTTTGTGGTGCGGTGTGGGAGCAGGGATAGATTGCAAGAGTATTTAAGGGGCAGAGGTATAGAAACCCTTATCCATTATCCTATCCCTCCGCATAAGCAACAAGCCTATAAGCAGTATAACCATTTAAGTTTTCCACTCACAGAGCAAATTCATAATGAAGTCTTATCACTCCCCATAAGTCCTGTGATGAATGATGAGGAAGTTAAGGTGGTGGTAGAGGCTATTAATGGCTTTAGGGGATAATTAGGGGGAATGTGAATGTGGTATAATGTGCGATTTTAAAAGGGAGAAATATGAAAACAATAATCGTAAATTTTAAAAATAAAACTGGTGTTGAAAGTGTTATTGACACTCTAAATTTAGAAAAATATCCTTTAAACTTACAAGAATTTAGCGTAGTTGAGTTTTTTGGGGATTTCCAAAATGCGATAATGGAATTAAAAGAATCCTAGAAACTACTTGCGGGGGGGGGGGGGCAATTGATAGCCTTTAACTATCCGTTAATAGAAAAAGAAGGGCGTAAAGTCTGTGAAAAATTTTTCTATGATTCCCTACATAGCGAGGATAATTTATATTATTATCCTAAACCCAATGAGTATGTAGAAGTTGATGGTTTTGCGTTTTTTTCTTTGAAAAAAGATTTAACTTTGGATAATTACTTTATCGAATGCCTTTATAGAAATAATCAACTAGATGTTGGGTTAAGGAATAAGATTCACCCTCTTTTGCGAGATTTTTCAGGGATTCCTGCTAAGGTATATAAAAAGTGCTTTTTAAAGAAAGCCGAAAGCTCTTTAATCTCTCCTATTCTTTTAAGCCTTATAACATAGATAAAGATACGCTCCTTATGGACTTAACAAAGAAACTAAAATATTTTTATAAAGCCCCGCAGACTATTGGGATTTCACTTAATAATACTTGCAATTTATCGTGCATTATGTGCCATTATCACTCTCCAATCCATAAACCTACCCAAAGCACCGATTTTTTTAAAACACCTAAGAATCTAGATTCTAAAATTGTCAAAGAAGCCATTATTTATGCTGCTAAAAATGGTTGTGCAGTTGATTTTACCGGACCAGGAGAGGTGCTATTAGATGATAGGATTTATGAATTTATTAAGTTTGCTAGAGATAAGGGGGTAGCTAGGGTTGGCTTTACAAGTAATGCTACTTTGCTAACTAAAGATAGGAGTAAAAAGCTAATAGATAGCGGAATTTCCTTTATAAGATTTAGTGTTGATGGGGCAGTAGAGGAAACTTGTAAGGCAATAAGGGAGCATCTTTGAAGAAAGTAGACGAACATATAAGGGCATTTATAAAATACGCTTTAGAAGTGCGAAGCAGGGTTGAAATTAACCTTAATTGTGTGCTTGTAGAAGGTATGAAAGAGGAAATGGAGCTTTTTATGCAAAAGTGGGAGGATTGTTTGCCTTTTATTAATTATGTCAATTTTTCTAATGAAATTTTTTTAGATGAGAGAGGATTCCATAAAGAAAAAATACCAGAGAATAGATATGTGTGCCATTGGCCATTTTTTTAATGGAATGTATATTGCACCTAATGGCAAGGTTTTTATTTGTTGTGCTATGCAAGGCACTTACAGTAGAAATGAAGTGAGTGTTGGGGATGTGCATAAAGAATCTTTAGAGCAGAAATATGAGAAGTTTAAGATTTGTCAAAGTTGCATCGAATGGGCGAATAATAGAATGGAAGAGGATGGAAGTGGTAGAAATAATGGCATAGTCCATCGTAAATAAGGGAGTGTAAATGCAGTATAAAATTGTGCAGATCACCTGTGGCTTAGGGAATCAGATGTTTCAATATGCTTTTGCTAATAGCTTAGAATATCATTTGCAAATACCAATTTTACTAGATAAATCTTGGTATGAGACATAAGAGCGTTCTATGCTCTTTAGTTTAGATATTTTTATATTAGCTTACCCTATGCCACATAAGAGCAGATAGATGATGTGAAAGAAAAAATAAGTTATTTTGAGAAAAAACCTAAGATAATAAGGAGCATTTTAAAGCGACTTAGTTTTCCTAGAAGCACTTGTAGCTCTGCTTTTGAATATAGGGAAGAATATTTAAAGCCAATTTCAAAATCCCCTTTATTTTCAAAATATTTCTTCACAAATCAAACAAGATATGCCCCCCCCCCCCATTAAAAGTGAAATAAATAAGCACAAACTTCAACAGATTTTATCCTCTGAGCGTTTTTATCCATATTAGGAGAGGAGATTATCTCGCACACACTTGGGAGATAGATTTAGAGTATTATAAAAAGGCTGTGACTATTATTGCAAGCAAGGTAGAGAATCCGCATAAATCATCCGCTCCAACCACTTGGTTGCTCGGTAGTGATGCGATTATTTGTAAGGATTTGGTTAAGATAGAAGTAGGAGGGGGTAAGTAGATGAGATACTCCTTAAAAATTTTTATTAACAATATAAGATATCTTGCAAGGTATAATTTAAAAGAAATCGATAGCAAGATTCAAAGTTTTCCTAATTTGAGTAATTTTGCGGATTTATTACCCAATGAGATTAAAAACGATTTTGATAAAATTCAGCCTCCAATTGTTAAAACAAGTTTTGAGACTTTGCAAATTTTGCTAGAAACGCAAAAAAGTTTTATTCGATTTGGTGATGGGGAATATATTTTAATGAATGGGGGAAGCATAGGATTCCAAAAATACGATGCCAATCTTGCTAGGGCGTTAGAAACAATCATTACTTCAGAGGATGAGAATCTTCTAATAGGTTTGGGTTATAATTATTTTCGTATGCCCCCAGATAATGCTCGTAGCCCGTGGTTTAAATATACTTGGGTAATGAAAAATTACCCTATTATTAAAAAATACCTTATTCCTAATAAAGAATATGGCGCAACAGAGCTAAGTCAAATCTATGCAGGATATAAAGATTATGATTTCAAAGCGCATTATGCAGGGTTAAAAAAGCTTTTTGCTGATAAGAAAATTCTTTTGGTGTGCGGTGATAAGGTTTTGGCAAATGTGCAATACAATCTTTTTGAAGAAGCTCAAGAGATTGCTACTATTTATGGTGCGACAAAACACGCTTATGAGAGCATTGGGGTGCTTAAAGAAGAGATTCTTAAATTCCCTAAAGATTGGGTGCTTGTTTTTGCATTAGGACCTGCGGGTAAAGTTTTGGGTTATGAGATGTTTAAACTTGGCTATCGTGTGCTTGATATTGGGCATAGTATTAAAGATTATGACGCCTATAAGCGTAAGCTAAGAATGGATAGAGAAGAAATATCCAAGTTTTTTGCTCCAGATGAATGATTTAAGAGCTATGGTTTAGACTCTTCCAAGCCTCAAAGACTTGGTGGGGAGTGATTGGGGATTGTTGCTCAATCTCCTTATGGATTGCTCTATCTTGTAGGATTCCACTAAGTTTTGGTTGCGCTCCTCCTAAGAATAAAGCAATGCTTGGAATCTCCAATGCTCCACATAGGTGCATAGGTCCTGTATCTCCTGTGATGAAGCAATCAAGGCTTTTAAGGAAATAGGGTAGCTCATCAAGCGGGTATAATCCGCAAACATTATGGATTCTTAAATGGTAGTTTGGGGGAAGGGAGGTATAGATTTTTTGGCAATATTTCTTTTCTGTTTGTGTGCCACTTAGGAATATCTCTAAATCTTCTTGAAAGTCTAGTAGCATAATTGCAAGGTTGGCAAAATTTTCTATCCCCCATTCTCTAGTAACTTTGCTTGTTCGCATTTGGAATCCTATTCTCTGCCTCCCCCCCCCCCTATTTTTTTGGCTACAAAGTTATGGTATTTGCAAGGGAGTTTCATTTGGATATTATCGTATTTCTCTAAGCTAACAAAGGAGAGGGTTTCTAATCTCTTTATAATGAAATGCACAGGAGAGTGGGTTAATTTAGTAGAGAGTAGATTCTCCATTGCATTATTTCTTGAAGTTTTTAGAATATATTTTGCTCCGCTTAAAAGGGCTGTTGGTATATCCTGTGGTCCATTACTATGAAACATTAAAATCAAATCGGGTTTTAAAGAGCGCATTTTAAGGATATTACCAATAAAGCCTTTATAGCCTTTGTTGTAAATTAAAAAATTATCTACATACTCATAATCCCTAAAGAGAGGGTAGATTTTTTTAGCGATAAAGAGGGTGATTTTAGCTTGGGGGAATGCTTTTCTTGTTTGTATAATAGCAGGGGTGCTCATCAAGGTATCCCCTAAAGCAGTATTGGAAAAAAGAATAATATTTTCTATATTTTCAAGTTTGGTGGGTTTGGGTAACTTGGTAATAGGGAATTTTTGTAAATAGAGTTTGACTAAAGAATTAACAAAGAAAGTATAAAGTCTTTGCATTATTATCTTGCTAAATTAAGAATCTTTTAAAGAATGCACGAGGGCATTTTGTCTATCATTTGTGTGATAGTAAAACAAGCAAATTAACCCTAACAATGTCTTTAGAAACAAAATATTATTTTCTCCTAGAGTGTTTCATAGAATCAAAGGCAACGGCTACGATGATGATAGCACCTTTGATGATGTATTGCCAGTATGGGCTTACACCAATATAGGTTAAGCCATAGTTAATCACTGTAAGGATAATAACCCCTATGATAACTCCTGATATTCTTCCAACTCCTCCATAGAATGAAACTCCACCAATAACACAAGCAGCAATAGCGTCCATTTCATACATAAAACCTAAATTATTAGTCGCAGAGCCAATACGACCAGCTTCTAAAAACCCACCAAAAGCATAGAATGCACCTGATAGGGCATAAACAATAATGAGTGTTAGCGCGACATTTACTCCAGAGACTTTTGCAGCTTCAGTGTTTCCTCCAACAGCAAATAAGTTTTTACCAAATTTTGTTTTATTCCATAAAACCCACATAATCATCGTGCAAATGGCTGCATAAAGGATTAAATAAGAAATAGTAAAGCCCCCTATATTAAATGCCCCTTGTGCGAAATTAGTATATCTTAAGTCAAATCCTGAAATAGGAGAAGCCCCAACATAGTCATAATAAAGGGAGTTTAGTCCATAAATAATTGTCATAGAACCCATTGTAACAATAAAAGGATGAAGTTTTAAGAATGCTACAACAGCCCCATTAAATGCACCTACAATCGCTCCAATAGCAACAACAACACCGATAACTAGCAAGATAGGAAGCTCACCTAATTCGGGGAATACTTTATTGACATTAGTTGTGGCTTGCAATAAAGTCGCAGAGATAACTGCCGCAAGTCCAACTTGCCTACCTGCAGAAAGATCAGTTCCTGTGGTAACAATAAGCCCAGCAACTCCAAGGGCTATAATCACTTTAACAGAAGATTGCGTTAAGATGTTTTGAAAATTTCTAATGCTTAAGAAAGAAGGCTCTTTGATGATGATAGCAAGGAGTATAGCCAATAAAACAAGATACAATCCAGATTGGATTAAAATTTCTTTAATATCAATTTTTCCTTCTTTCGTCCTTGGTAAGTTCATAATAGCTTTCCTTTATTTATATTGAATTTAGAGATGTTTTGCGGCAAGAGAGAGTATTTCTTCTTGTGAGGTTTGCTTAGTATTGACGATACCAGCAACCCTACCATTACTCATAACAAGTATCCTATCAGTAACACCGAGCAGTTCAGGCATTTCTGAAGAGATCATAATAATACTCTTATCTTTTTTAGTAAGCTCTATCATAAGCTGATAAATTTCATATTTAGCCCCAACATCAATGCCTCTTGTTGGCTCATCAAGCATTAATATCTCTGGATTAGTCAAAAGCCATCTACCTAAAATCACTTTTTGTTGGTTTCCTCCTGATAGAGTTCCTATTTGTGTCCTTTGGTTAGGAGTTTTTACTCTCATGCTCTCTATTACCCATTTGGTATCATTTGCCATTTGCTTATTGTTTAAAAATCCTAAAAATCTGCTCTTGTAAGAATTTATATTGGATATAATAGAATTAACTTTAATATCTAGCATACTAAATATGCCTGTAACTCTACGCTCTTCTGTAACAAGCGCAAAGCCATTTTTGATAGCCTCACTAGGTGTTTTATTTTTTACAAGCTTTCCATTTAAGGTAATAGTGCCTGTTGCCTTTTCTCTAATACCAAATAAGGTTTCTACAATATCCGTTCTTTTAGAGCCAACAAGTCCTGCTACTCCTAAAATCTCTCCTTTATGTAACTCAAAGCTTGCTTCTTTTAAGGAGGGTTGATGAAGGGCTGAGAGATTTTCAACTTTAAGTATGATTTCTTTGACTTTATTGTCTTTTGGTGGAAAACGATTTGTAAGATCTCTACCAACCATCATATTAATAATCTGCTCTGTTGTAAGCTCTGCAACGGATTGACTTGATACCCATTTGCCATCTCGCATAATGGTAATATCATCGGAAATTTCTTTGATTTCTTCCATTTTATGAGAGATATAAATAATGCCACAGCCCTTATCTCTTAATTTATTGATAATTCTAAATAAATGTTTTACTTCTATTTGGGTAAGTGATGAGGTAGGCTCATCCATAACTATAATCTTTGCGTGAGAGGAAACAGCCTTTGCTATTTCAATCATTTGTCTTTGTGAGACAGAAAGATCTGCAATTTTTAAGTGAGGATCTATATCAATATCAAGATCTTTAAAAATTTCAATGGTTTGTGCATACATTTTTTTCTCATTGACAAAAGGGCCTTTCATTGGGAATCTTCCTAGCCAAATATTATCTAGCACATTTCTTTGTGTTACTTGGTTTAATTCTTGGTGAACCATTGAAACGCCATTATTAAGAGCTTCTTTTGCGGATTTAAAGTTAATCTCTTTGCCATCAAGATAAATTTTTCCCTTATCTTTTTTATAGATACCAAATAGGCATTTCATTAAAGTGGATTTGCCAGCCCCATTTTCCCCCATAAGAGTATGCACGCTGTGAGATCTTACTTTAAGATTGACACCATCAAGAGCTTTAACACCGGGAAATTCTTTAGAAATATTATCCATTACTAATAAGTAGTTTGTCGGTTTCATAGATTTACTCTTTTTAGCTTATATCTTATAGAGAAAAAAGGGGGGGTTGCAGTCCCCATTATTGAATTTAGGTGGTTTATTGTTAAAGTTTTATTTAAATTGGGAGACATTGCTCTTATCGATCCCAATGCTTGGCACTAATAGGACTTTATTGTCAAGAACTAAATCAGTTCCATCTGTAGCAGGTTTTTTAGCAGCTAAATTGATCGCTATATTAAAAGTAGCCTTTCCTTGTCCTTTAGCGTCATTAAGAACTGTGCCTGCCATTTCCCCAGATTCGATTTTAACTAAGGCTTCAGGCAAGGCATCAACGCCAAATACAGGTAAAGACCTTCTAAATGCTTTTATAGATTCAATAGCTCCTAAAGCCATTGCATCATTATTAGCAATAACAACTTCGATTTTATCTCCATTGGGTCCTGATAGCCAAGCATCCATTTTATCCTTAGCCATAGCGGTATCCCACATAGCTGTATCTAGGTATAACTCTTGAACTTCTATACCTAAATCTTTAAGAGCTTTGATAGAATAAACAGTCCTTGCTTCAGCATCTGGATGTCCAGGCTCTCCTTTTAAAATAACATATTGAATTACTCCATCTTTGTTTAAATCAAGATTTGGATTATCTTTCCATAATTTGGCAATTAACTCGCCTTGTGCTATTCCTTGTGCATTAGGATCAATTCCGACATAGTAGGCTTTATCATACGAATCTATAACTGATTGTGCAGGTTTTTTGTTATAGAAGACTACAGGCACTCCCTCAGCCCTAATTTTTTCTAAAACTGTGGCTCCTGATGCGGGATCAACAAGATTAATAGCTAAAGAATCCACGCCTTTTGATAGCATAACATCGATTTGATCGTTTTGTGTGGTTTGACTATTTTGAGAGTCATTCATTTGTAAATCAACGGTATTAGCAACTTTGCTTGCCTCATCATTAATTACTTGTCTAAACAAAGCAATAAAATTGTCATCATATTTATAAGCTGTAAATCCTACTTTTAATTTTTCAGATGTTGTTTCTTTGTTGCCTCCACAAGCTACAAGCCCTATTGCTAAAATGGCTCCTCCTAAAAAAATGCTAACCTTTTTCATAAGCAATTATCTCCTTAAGAAACTTTTATAAAATAATCTTTGATTGTTAATATACTTGTTAATTTATATTTTGTCAATACACTTTTATATTTATTTAGTAAAACGATTGAAAATCAATAATGTTTTTACGCACATTATCTTTATCATTATCCTGCTATGGCACAAGCTCTAGTTTCGCGGATAACATTGACTTTAACTTCTCCGGGATATTGCACTTGAGATTGTATTTCTTTAGCGATTTCTCTAGCAAGCAGATAAGATTCCTCATCATTAATATCTTCGGATTTTACAATCACGCGTATTTCCCGTCCTGTGTTGATAGCATAAGCGTGTAATACACCCATTTTAGAAAGTGCAATTTGTTCCATTTCGCTTACTCTACGCAAGTAGCTCTCTAAGACTTCGCGTCTAGCTCCAGGACGTGCAGCAGAGATAGTATCAGCAGCACATACTGCAAAAACTTCGATACTTTTAGCTTCCTCATTTCCGTGATGTGCAAGGATTGCGTTTAAGACGGCGGGATGCTCATTATAACGTTTAGCGATTTCCGCTCCTAATTCTACATGTGTGCCTTTATATTCGTGTGTTCTTGCTTTGCCTATATCGTGTAAAAGTCCAGCACGTATAGCAAGGAGACAATCTCCGCCAAGTTCTCCAGCAATTATTCCTGCTAAATTAGCAACTTCTAAGGAGTGTTCAAGGGCGTTTTGTCCATAACTTGCCCGATAACGCAAACGACCAATGAGTTTTTTAATCTCTGTATGGATTCCATTTAATCCTAAATCTAAGGTAATTCTCTCTCCTTCTTCTAATATACTATTTTCAAACTCTTCAAGGCATTTTTGATAAACCTCTTCAATCCTTGCAGGTTGAATCCTGCCATCTTCAATAAGGTTTTGTATGGCTTTTGCTGCTATACTCCTGCGATAGAGATTATGGGAGCTAATGGTAATAATTCCTGGTGAATCATCAATAATAATATCTACTCCACAAGTCATTTCTAAAGCCTTAATATTGCGTCCTTCTTTGCCAATAATTTTAGCTTTGAAATCATCACTTGGTAGGGCAATGATTTGAGTAAGTCTTTCTGCGGCAAATTCTCCTGCAAAACGAGTCGTGGCTTGTGCTAGAATATAATTTGCTTTTGCTTTTGCTTCTTCTTTTGCGTCTTCCTCATATTTTCGTATGAGTTTAGCAGCATCTATTTTAGCCTCTTCCTTAATCTTTTCAAAGAGTAATTCTCTTGCCTCTTCTTTAGAGAGGTGGGTAATGGAGCAGAGCAATCGTGTGAGCTCTTGAAGCATAGATTGATACTTGCTTTTTAAAACCTTTAAGGCTTCTTGCTCTTCATTGAATATATTTCTATCTTTGTTGAATAGATTTTTTTCTTGCTCTAACTTATAATATTCCCTCTCTAATTTTTGATTTTCTTTTATTTTGATTTTTTCAAGTTCTAAAAGATTGTTTTCGTGTTCTTTGGTAATTCTTACACTCTCTTTTTCGGACCTCCGTTTAGATTCTAATTCTATTTCTTTTGCTTTTATTTTTGATTCTTGCAAAAGTTTGTTGGCTTCATATTCTATAGCTTTTGCTTTAGCCTTGTATTGTTCTAAAAGTGTTTTAGAATTAGCCGCTAAAAGTTTTCGTGAAAAGAGGTAACTTCCGCCTCCAGCAACAAGTGCGGATAATGCGGAGCTTACAAACATCCAGGTTATCATACTTATCCTTAGGGCATAGAGCAACAAAGGGTGTGATAAGGGAATTTCCCTTAATATCGTGGTATTGTGTAATATTTAAAGAGGAATAAAAAATCCCACGACAAATGAAGAGGATTCTTGGAATCTTTTTTTGTGTATTAAAGAATCTATCATACATGCCTTTACCAAAGCCTATGCGTTTAAATTGATTATCTATTCCAATGACAGGGATTATGGCTATATCTATAAGGTTTATTTTTCTATAAGAGTTGCTTGGTTGCAAAACTCCAAATTTTTCTCTGTGCAATGGAAGCCTAAATTTTACAATTTTAAAGCTGATATCCCCCATAAAAGGTAAAAATATTTCTATATTTTTTTGCTTTCTTAGGGTTTTTAAGACTTTTTTGCCATTAAATTCAATTGCTAAAGGATAATAAAGTAGGATTTTAAGAGGTCTTTTTGTTTTTTTTCTTAAATGCTGTATTTCTTGACTTAAGATTGTTAAGAGATTCTTTTGGAGTTTAGAATCTAAGAATATCTTGTTTTGAGCTTTAGAGAGTTTTTCTAAGCTTATTTTGCAATATTTTCGAAATTCAGATTTTTGAGATTCCATAGCCTGCCTTGCTAAGAGATACTTTTAAGGGATTGAAAATGCTATTATAATTTCCCCAAAAAACCAATAAAGGGCGGAATAAACATTAAATTTTACTAGACTTACCCTTGAGTGCAAAGCATAAAGTTATAAAGACACCTATTTGTAGCAATAATAAAAGAAAATGTATATTATAAACTTGTGTTTGTTTGTCTTCTATGCCCCAAGATTCTAAGATGCTATAAAAGATAAAGGCGACAATTAATCCTAATAAATAGCCTGCTTGCTTATATTTATCAAAAGAGGAGAAAAGTGTTTTTTGTGAAAAGATAAATGTTTCACTCCGCACGAGATAATCTCCAAAAATAAAGCTAATTTGATAAATCCCATAGATAAATAAAGCTCCATAAAAAGTATTTGGAAAAAGCAGAAAAGCTAAAATATAGCAAAAGGGTAGAATTTCGATAAAAAGAAGAATCCTTTTATAGGGTTTTATACTAATGAGTTTAACATAAAGGAGCGTTAAAAGCCAAGCTACAACGCTTAAACTAACTCCACCTAGAGAATAAACTTTAGGAGGAATTAATGCGTAGATGGTAAAAATAGTTCCTAAGGCAGTCCCTACAAAGAGGGAGTTTAAAAATTTGTAGGTAAGATAGGCTTTGAGTGAAAATTCTTGTTGGCTTTCCATTAAAATTGGTATTTCACTCCTGTACCTAAAGTTGTTTCAAATTCATAAGGATAGTAACTATTGCTGACTTTGATAGCGTTTTTATGTTGTGTAAGATTTTTGACAAAAGTATAAACTTCAAAATCCTTTAAGCGGTAAGTGATACTGACATTAAGACTTTGAAAGTTTGGCATTTTTTCTAAAACATTATTAAAATCATTGTAATCATAAGCTCTTGAAGCATATTTATAAGAGATTCCTAGATTAAGGTTTGGGAGTAAAAAATAATTTGTAGCTATATTAAAAATATGTTTGGAAATGCCCGGAATATTCTTGCCTTTGTAGTTATAACCTGCATTATCTTGCGTGGTAGCATCGACATAGGCATAGGCTAAAGTGCTAGAGAGATTTTCCCTAAAATGTGTGGTGAATTTTAGCTCTCCGCCTATTCTTTGGGTTTTACTAAGGCTTTTGTTTTGGAATGTTTGGGGTTCAAAATAAGCTTCATCTTTGCCTAAAATATAAAAAATATTCCCACTTAATTCATGGATTCCAAAAAGAGTTTTAGAGCCTATTTGAAAAGTATCAAAAGTTGCTGTATGGATAAGGGTGTTGAGGTTACCTCTAAAATCAAACATAAAATCTACATTTGGGACTACAAAGCTTCGAGAATAAGAGGTGAAAAAAGAAGTTTGAGGGTTTAAAGCATAGTTTAATCCAAGTTCTCCGCCTATTAGATTATTGCTAAGCTTGGTGGTGTTTTTTGATGAAACTCTTTGCGTATTTATCCCAGCATTTAATGTAAGGTCTTGTAAGTATTTCTCTCCATAAAGATACAAAAGGGATTCATTGACTTCAGCAAGCAGAGTAGCATTTTTGCGTTGATTGGTTTTTACATCGACTCCAAATTCTGTAAAATAAGAGCTATTTTTGTATTGGGTGTTGAAGTTTGCATATAATCCCTTTCCTTTGTGCTTACTAGAAGAGTTAATAAATTCGCTTTCATTAGAGCTTCCTCCAATATTAATATCTGTTATAAACCCATTATCAGCAAAATAGGTTAAACCCGTATTAAAATATGTATCCCAACGTCTTTGGTGAGTGAATCCATTCCCTGCTTGTTGAGGATTTGTATTAAATTGTTCTTTACTCAAGGGGTTAGCGTATTTAATCGCATATTTAGAATAGTTGGTTTGGGCTTTAAGTAGTAAGGAATTATCGGCATAGTAAATAAGCGAGATACCCCCATTTTTGTTATAGCTCCCATCTTTTTCTTCAGATTTTGGCATAATATTTCTTGAACCCTCTGTGTGATAGTATTGTCCAAATGCTCCAATATTTAAAGTATCGCTAGTATAATGGGAGGAGAATTGCGAGTTTAGGGTGTCGTAATTTGCATAACTTAGATGTAGAGTATTTTTTGCTTTGGTTGTGATTTTTAGGATTCCGCTAACTGCACCATTGCCATATTTCGTAGTGCCTCTACCCCGAATAATTTCTATTTTAGAGATAGAATCTAGGGGAATTGCAGAAAGAGAGATAGCAGAGGAATCAATATTATTTAATCTTATTTCATCAACAATAATGGCAAGATTTTTATGCCCATTGATGCCAAATCCTCTTAAATCAACACTTTGAGTATAGGGGTTACCATAATTTGTCTTAATATTTAAAAGGGAGTGAGATTTTAAAAAGTCATAAATATTTTGAGTATTGGATTTTCGGATAGTTGCTTCATCAAATGTTTCTTTAAAATCTTGATTGTCTGTGAGAGTATGATTATGTAGGATAGAAAGGTTTAAAGGTCTTTGTGAAGAGGATGATTGATTTTCTAAAGTTGCGTTTTGACTTTGTGCTAAAAGTATGCTGTGAAGTGCTAAAATAGCCACAAGAGAAAGATATTTTTTTTGAAAACCTCTAGGTTGTAAATTATGTTTTTTCATAAAGTTTGCTCCAAAATTTTGATTAAGTATTTCTTAGATGAATAATTAAGAATTTTGCATTTTACTACAATTTACAAAGTATTGACAAGCAAGTTTAAAAGTAGTAGAATTACAATTTTTTAGTCGCTGGTGTAGCTCAGTTGGTAGAGCAGCTGCCTTGTAAGCAGCAGGCCGGGGGTTCGAGTCCCTTTACCAGCTCCATATATTTTTCAGTGTTTGACCAGTTCAATCTGTGGTGAGATACTCAAGTGGCCAACGAGGGCAGACTGTAAATCTGCTGGTTCTACCTTCCGTGGTTCGAATCCACGTCTCACCACCATAGCCTTGCGGGAGTAGCTCAGTTGGCTAGAGCATCAGCCTTCCAAGCTGAGGGTCGCGGGTTCGAGTCCCGTTTCCCGCTCCATATCTGGGAGCTGATTCTACTTGAAATCATTCTAATCAGCAAACACTATTCTATAAAAATAGATTTTGATAATGCCCATATAGCTCAGTGGCAGAGCACTTCCTTGGTAAGGAAGAGGTCGGCGGTTCAATCCCGCTTATGGGCTCCAGTTTTTCAAAAGTTGTGATAGAATTGTAGAAAATGTTACAATTCTTTTAATGTTAAAATTGGTAAAAGTAGTGTAAAATGAGAACTATTTTAAACTTAAAATTTTAGGAGAAACCTATGGCAAAAGAGAAATATGTCAAGAATAAACCCCATGTAAATATTGGAACAATTGGGCATGTTGATCATGGTAAGACGACTTTAAGTGCTGCAATTTCTGCTGTTCTATCAACAAAAGGTCTTGCAGAGATGAAAGATTATGATAATATTGATAATGCTCCAGAAGAAAAGGAACGTGGTATTACCATTGCAACTTCACATATTGAATATGAGACAGAAAAAAGGCATTATGCACATGTTGATTGTCCAGGACATGCTGATTATGTAAAAAATATGATTACAGGTGCTGCACAAATGGATGGAGCTATTCTAGTTGTTTCTGCAGCTGATGGTCCTATGCCTCAAACTAGAGAACATATTTTGTTGTCACGGCAAGTTGGTGTCCCTTATATTGTCGTATTTATGAATAAACAAGATATGGTAGATGATGAGGAATTGCTTGAATTAGTTGAAATGGAAATTAGAGAGCTATTATCAAGCTATGAATTCCCAGGTGATGATACTCCAATTATTGCAGGTTCCGCTCTTAAGGCTTTAGAGGAAGCAAAATCAGGGAATTTAGGTGAATGGAGTGAAAAAGTTATGAAGCTTATGGATGCTGTTGATGAATATATTCCTACTCCTGCACGTGAGACAGATAAGACTTTCTTAATGCCAATTGAAGATGTTTTTTCAATTGCTGGTCGTGGGACAGTTGTTACTGGAAGAATCGAAAGAGGTGTTGTAAAAGTTGGGGATGAGATTGAAATTGTAGGTATTCGTCCAACACAAAAAACCACGGTAACCGGTGTTGAAATGTTTAGAAAAGAGCTTGATGCTGGTGAGGCTGGAGATAATGTTGGTGTTCTTTTAAGGGGAACAAAGAAAGAAGAAGTAGAAAGAGGTATGGTTCTTTGTAAGCCTGCTTCCATTACTCCTCACAAAAAATTTGAAGGTGAAATTTATGTTCTTTCAAAAGATGAAGGCGGAAGACATACTCCATTTTTTAATGGTTATAGACCGCAATTTTATGTCCGCACTACAGATATTACGGGTTCTATCACATTACCAAGTGGTGTGGAAATGGTAATGCCTGGTGATAATATTAAAATTACTGTGGAGCTTATTAATCCTATTGCGTTAGAAGAAGGAACGCGTTTTGCAATCCGTGAAGGTGGTAGGACAGTTGGTGCTGGTGTTGTTACAAAGATTATTGAATAGGTTAGATAATGGCTAAAGGTAATCGTGTAAAAATTGGACTTAAATGTTCTGAGTGTGGAGACATTAATTATAGCACCATAAAAAATGCAAAAACACAGACGGAAAAACTGGAGCTAAAGAAATTCTGCCCGAGATTGAATAAACATACAATCCACAAAGAAGTAAAGCTCAAAAGTTAGAGAGTTTTTCTCTAACTTTTTATAGGTCAGTAGCTCCAATGGTAGAGCGTCGGTCTCCAAAACCGAATGTTGGGGGTTCGAGTCCCTCCTGGCCTGCCATTTTGGAATAAAGAGAGACAGCAAGACCATGAAAAAATTAATTACTTATTATAGAGTATCTAAAGAGGAATTATCAAAGGTAATTTTTCCTACAAAAGAGCAGGTAAGAAATGCTTTTATCTCTGTTTTAATCGTTGTTACAATAGTTTCTTTGTTCTTAGCATTGGTAGATTTCATTCTTGGTAGTGTTGTTTCTAATATTTTATAAATTAGGATTTATTAATGGCATTGTATTGGTATGCAATTCAGACATATTTTGGTAGTGAGCAATCTGTAAAACGTGGGATTGAGAATCTTGTAAAAGAGCATCATCTTCAGGAAAGACTAACAGATATTGTCGTGCCAACAGAGGATATTATAGAAGTTAAAAATAATAAAAAAAAGATTAGTGAGCGTAGTCTCTATCCCGGATATGTTTTTATTAGGGTGGATCTTGATACGGCTTTATGGCATACTATTCAATCATTACCTAAGGTTAGCCGTTTTATTGGGGAAGCAAAAAAACCAACGCCATTGAGTGAATCAGATATTAGTCATATTATCGAGAAAGTAAAAAATCGTGCAGCACCTAAACCAAAGATTATTTTTGAAGCGGGTGAAGTTGTAAGGATTATTGAAGGTCCTTTTGCGAATTTTACAGGAATTGTAGAAGAATATGATATGGAACATAGAAAATTAAAACTTAATGTTTCAATTTTTGGTCGAAGTACTCCTATTGAAATACTTTATTCACAAGTGGAAAAAATTGTTTAATCACTAAAGACAAGGATAAGTTATGGCAAAAAAAATTATTGGTGAGCTTAAGCTTCAAATTCCTGCTGGAAAAGCTAATCCATCACCTCCTGTTGGTCCAGCATTGGGACAACGTGGTGTTAATATTATGGAATTTTGTAAAGCTTTTAATGAGAAAACAAAGGATATGGGAGATTTTAATATTCCTGTTATTATTACGGTCTATCAAGATAAAAGTTTTACATTTATTACTAAAAAACCTCCCGTTACGGATTTGATTAAAAAAGTGGCAGGTATTCAAAAGGGTTCTGATAATCCTTTGAAAAATAAGGTGGGTAAATTAACAAAGACTCAAATTCTAGAGATTGCTAAGACAAAAATGGATGATTTAAATGCTACTTCCCAAGAGGCGGCTATTAAGATCGTTGAAGGAAGTGCTAGAAGTATGGGTATTGAAGTTGTAGATTAAAAAGACGCGTTGGAGTATAAAAAATGGCGAAAAAATTAACAAAAAGAATGCAAAATTTACTTAATAAAGTAGATTGTAAAAAGATATACGATATTACAACCGCTTCTGCAAAAGTGAAAGATTTAGCTTCTGCTAAATTTGATGAAACCATTGAAATTGCATTAAGTTTGGGTGTAGATCCTAGACACGCTGATCAAATGATTCGTGGTGCTGTTGTTTTGCCCAATGGGACAGGTAAAAGAGTTCGTGTTGCGGTATTTGCAAAAGGTGCAAAAGCAGATGAAGCAAAAAGTGCGGGTGCAGATGTCGTAGGAGATGAGGATTTAGCAGAACAGATTAAAGGTGGAGATTTAAACTTTGATATGGTTATTGCAACTCCTGATATGATGGCTTTGGTTGGAAAAGTAGGTAGGATTTTAGGACCAAAAGGTCTAATGCCAAACCCCAAAACTGGAACTGTTACTATGGATATTAGCAAGGCAGTGAGTAATGCAAAAAGTGGTCAGGTTAATTATCGTGTTGATAAAAAAGGTATTATCCATGCACCTGTTGGGAAAGCAAGTTTTGATTCTAAAAAAATAGAGGAAAATATTATTGCTTTAGTTAAAAGCATTAATAAGCAAAAACCTGCTACTGCCAAAGGCAAATATATAAAAAATGCAACTTTATCATTGACAATGAGTCCATCACTTACTTTGGATTCTCAAGAGTTAATGGATATGAAATAATTTATTCTTGTTTTTATCTTAGGCTAATGACTATAGGGGCTTTTGCTTAAAATCTACCCTATATAAGTCTTTCGTCTGAAAGGAGGTTGAAAGTGACAAAAGTAGAAAAAACCACTCTTATTGAGAGATTAAGTGCAGATTTTAAGGGTTCTAATGCCATTGCTATTTGCGATTATAAAGGCTTAAGTGTAAAAGAGCTTGAAGCTTTAAGGCAAAGTGCAAGAGAATCTAATGCAAAGGTGCAAGTTATTAAAAATACTTTAGCGACTATTGCTTTAAAAAATTCTGGAATTGAAGGTTTAGATCTCAAAGACAATAATATTTTTGTTTGGAGTGAAGATCAAATTTCTCTTGCAAAAATAATTTGTAAGTTTTCTAGCTCTATTAATGGAAAACTTGTGATTAAATCAGGTTATTTTGAAGGAGTTATTGTTGATTTAAAACATATTGAAGCAGTTTCTAAATTACCTTCAAAAGAAGAACTTATTGGTATGTTGTTGTCCATTTGGACTGCTCCTGCTCGTTATTTCGTTACGGGATTGGATAATTTACGCAAACAAAAAGAAGCAGAATAATTTAAATTTTAGGAGAATGCTATGGCAATTTCAAAAGAAGAAGTTTTAGAGTATATTGCGAATTTATCGGTTATAGAGCTTGCAGAGCTTGTAAAAGATTTTGAAGAGAAGTTTGGTGTTTCAGCTGCTCCTACTGTTGTAGCAGGTGCTGCAGTAGCAGGTGAGGGTGCAGCCGCAGAAGAAAAGACAGAATTTGATATTATTTTAACCAATAGTGGCGATAAGAAAATTAATGTTATTAAGGTAGTGAGAGAGGTTACAGGACTTGGATTAAAAGAGGCTAAAGATGCCGTAGAGAATACTCCATTTACTGTTAAAGAAGGCGTTAAAAAAGAAGATGCAGATGCTATCAAGGCAAAATTTGAAGAAGCAGGTGCAAAAGTCGATATTAAATAGTCTTTGGGGGCTTTAGTCCCTTTATAACATTTTTCTTCCAAAATTCTACATTGATATATGAGGTAATAATTATGCCAGTAAGTTTAAAATCGGGAAATAGATTAAGAGTTGATTTTACAAAGATTCCTCAAAATATTGCCGTTCCTAATTTGTTGCAATTGCAAAGGAATAGTTATGATGCTTTTTTAAAAGCACAAGAAGCTGGAGATTCCGGAATTGAAAAGGTTTTTAAATCTATTTTCCCCATACACGATACGCAAAATAGAATTAGTCTAGAGTATGCAGGTTGCGAATATGGTAAACCAAGATATACTGTTAGAGAGGCTATGGAGAGAGGTTTAACTTACTCAATTCCCTTAAAGATAAAAATTCGTTTAGTGCTTTGGGAGAGAGATGAGAAAACAGGTGAGAAGCTTGGGGTTAAAGATATAAAAGAGCAAAGTATTTTTGTCCGAGAGATTCCTTTAATGACGGAGCGAACAAGCTTTATTATTAATGGAGTAGAACGTGTTGTTGTTAATCAACTCCATAGGAGTCCGGGAGTTATTTTCAAAGAAGAAGAGTCTTCTAGTGCTTCTAATAAGCTTGTTTATACCGGACAGATTATCCCTGATAGAGGTTCTTGGCTTTATTTTGAATATGATGTTAAAGATACGCTTTTTGTCCGTGTCAATAAGCGTAGAAAAGTGCCTGTAACTATTCTTTTTAGGGCTTTGGGTTACTCTAAACAAGATATTTTAAAAATGTTTTACCCTCTTTTGGAGATTAAAAGTAAAAATGGGAAGTATTTTATTCCCTTTAATCCAGAAGAATTTATAGGACGTGTAGAGTTTGATATTAAAGATGCAAAGGGAAATTTAATCGTTGCAGCAGGTAAGCGTTTAACCGCTAAAAAAGCTAAGACTCTTCAGGAGGAAAAGCTCAATATGATTGAATACCCTAATGATATTTTAATGAATCGTTATTTAGCAGAGCCTATTTTAGATAAAGAGAGTGGAGAAATTCTTTTTGATACTCTTACTTTACTTGATGAGAGTAAATTAAAAAAACTTCAAGAATTAAATATTAATCATTTTATTATTGCTAATGACTTAGCAGCTGGAGTTGATGCTTCAATTATTAACTCTTTTATTGCTGATGCAGAATCTCTTAAACTCCTTAAACAAACAGAAAAAATTGATAATGAAAATGATTTAGCAATGATTCGTATTTATAAAGTTATGCGTCCAGGAGAACCAGTTACTAAAGATGTGGCTAAACAATTTATTCAGCAATTGTTTTTTGATCCTGAACGTTATGATTTAACGCCTGTTGGTCGTATGAAAATGAATCATAAGCTTGATATTAATGTGCCTGATTATGTAACGGTTTTAACCTATGAAGATATTATTAAAACGGTGCGTTATTTAATGCATGTTAAAAATGGGCAAGGAAGGATTGATGATAGGGATCATTTAGGAAATCGTAGAATCCGTGCTATTGGTGAGCTTTTAGCTAATGAGTTACACACGGGATTAGTCAAAATGCAAAAAGCTATCCGTGATAAACTCTCTACTATTAGTAGTGGTTTAGAAGAGCTTATGCCTCACGATTTAGTTAATTCTAAAATGATAACAAGCACTATTTTAGAGTTTTTCACCGGCGGACAGCTTTCACAATTTATGGATCAAACCAATCCTCTCTCTGAAGTAACGCATAAAAGAAGATTGTCGGCTTTAGGAGAGGGTGGTTTGGTAAAAGAGAGGGCAGGATTTGAAGTGCGTGATGTGCATCCTACACATTATGGAAGAATCTGTCCTATTGAAACCCCAGAGGGACAAAATATCGGTTTAATTAATACGCTCTCTACTTATGCAAAAGTTAATGAATTAGGCTTTATTGAAGCACCTTATCGTAAGGTTGTGAATCGGAAAGTAACTAATGAGATTGTGTATTTAACCGCTACTCAAGAAGAGGGTGCAGTTATTGCTCCAGCAAGCACCATTTTAGCGAGTGATGATAGTATTAAAGAGGATATTATAGAAGTGCGTAAAGATGGTGAAATTATCTTAATGGAATCTTCTAAAGTAGATTTAATTGATCTTAGCCCTAGGATGGTTGTTGGGGTAGCGGCTAGTCTTATCCCATTCTTAGAACACGATGATGCCAATAGGGCTTTAATGGGGTCTAATATGCAACGTCAAGCTGTGCCCTTACTTGCTCCAGAAGCACCAGTAGTGGGAACAGGGATTGAAAAAATAGTATCGCGTGATTCTTGGGAAGCTATTAAAGCAAAACGTGATGGTGTTGTAGAAAAAGTGGATTCTAAGAATATTTATATCTTAGGTGAAGATGATAGCGGAGCTTTTATTGATCATTATTCTTTACAGAAAAATTTAAGAACGAATCAAAATACTTGCTTTTCGCAAAAACCAATCATCAAAGCAGGAGATGTTATCAAAGCAGGAGATGTTATTGCCGATGGTCCTAATATGGACCAAGGAGAGTTAGCATTAGGGAAAAATATTCGTGTTGCTTTTATGCCTTGGAATGGATATAACTTTGAAGATGCCATTGTTGTAAGTGAGAAGTTAATTTGTAATGATACTTTTACTTCTATCCATATTTATGAAAAAGAGATTGAAGCAAGAGAATTAAAGCACGGAGTAGAAGAGATTACAAGAGATATTCCAAATATTCGAGAAGAAGAATTATCGCATCTTGATGAAAGCGGCATTGTAAGGATTGGGACTTATGTTAGTGGAGGAATGATTCTAGTGGGGAAGGTATCTCCTAAGGGCGAAGTGAAGCCAACTCCTGAAGAGAGATTATTGCGTGCTATTTTTGGGGAAAAAGCAGGGCATGTTGTGAATAAATCCCTTTATTGTCCCCCTTCTTTAGAGGGGACGGTTATCGATGTCAAGATTTTTACCAAAAAGGGCTATGATAAAGATAAGCGAGCTATTGTTGCTTATGAGGAAGAGAAAGCGCGATTAGATTTAGAGCATCACGATAAACTCTTAATGCTAGATAGGGAAGAGAATCTAAGAATAAGCTCTATTTTGTCTAAAGAAAAATTAACAAGTAATGCAAAAATTGCTGATAAAGAGTATAAAAAAGGGAGTGTAATTCCTAAAAAGGAACTTGAAAGTGTCAATCGTTTTGCAATGGCTACTTTGATTAAGAGTTATTCTAAAGATATTCAAAGTAAATATGAAGCCCTTAAAGGTAATTTCTTAGAGCAAAAGAAGAATCTTAGCCAAGAACACGAAGAGAAGCTCTCTATTATTGAAAAAGATGATATTTTGCCAAGTGGCGTTGTAAAGCTTGTTAAAATTTATGTTGCTACTAAACGTAAGCTTAAAGTTGGGGATAAAATGGCAGGTAGGCATGGAAATAAAGGGATTGTTTCTAATATTGTCCCAGAAATGGATATGCCTTATACTGAAGATGGTCGTCCTGTTGAGATTGTCTTAAATCCTTTAGGTGTTCCAAGTCGTATGAATATTGGGCAGATTTTAGAGGTGCATTTAGGTCTTGTTGGGAAGCAATTAGGGGAGCAGATTGCTTCTGTTTTTGAGATTGAAAAAAGTAAGTGGATTACGACTTTACGAGAAAGAATAAAAGAAATTGTGAAACATTCTAATATGCAAATTTCTAAAGCTTTCTTAGAAAATTTAAGTGATGAAGAGTTAATAGCTTATGCGAGAGATTGGAGTAAGGGAGTGAAATTTGCTACTCCAATTTTTGAAGGAGTTAATGCGCAAGAATTTGAAAAACTTTTTGAACTTGCTAAGATTGATACAGATGGTAAAACCGAGCTTTATGATGGACGAACCGGTGAGAAAATGATAGAACGTGTTAATGTTGGTTATATGTATATGTTAAAGCTTCACCATCTTGTAGATGAAAAAGTCCATGCAAGAAGCACCGGACCTTATAGCCTTGTTACCCAGCAACCAGTAGGGGGTAAAGCACTCTTTGGTGGGCAGAGATTTGGAGAAATGGAAGTTTGGGCTTTAGAAGCTTATGGTGCAGCCCATACGCTTAAAGAAATGCTAACAATTAAATCTGATGATGTAGAAGGAAGGGTTAAAGCTTATAAAGCTATTACAAGAGGAGAGGCTGTTAAGGAATCTGAAATTCCTGAAACTTTTTATGTTTTAACTAAAGAATTACAAAGTTTAGCACTTGATGTGAATGTTTTTGTTAAAAATAAAGAGGGGATTAACGAAAGTATTACTATTAAAGAGGAGGATAGACCTAGCGATTTTAACGCTTTTCAATTACTCCTTGCAAGTCCAGAGAAAATTAGAAGTTGGAGTAATGGGGAAGTTAAAAAGCCAGAAACTATTAATTATCGCACTTTAAAACCAGAGCGAGATGGATTATTTTGTGCAAAAATCTTTGGACCTACTAGAGATTATGAATGTCTTTGTGGAAAGTATAAAAAAATGCGCTATAAGGGCGTGATATGTGAGAAATGTGGAGTTGAGGTAACAAGCTCTAAAGTTCGTCGCTCACGTATGGGGCATATTGAGCTTGTAACTCCTGTAGCGCATATTTGGTATGTTAATTCACTGCCTAGTAGAATTGGAACACTCTTAGGTGTAAAGATGAAAGATTTAGAGAGGGTATTGTATTATGAAGCTTATATCGTTAAGCAACCCGGTGAAGCATATTATGATAATGAAAGCACAAAACCTGTTACAAAATACGATGTTTTAAATGAAGAACAATACCAAAGTCTCTCCCAAAGATTTGAACATACGGGATTTATCGCACAAATGGGTGGTGAAGCCGTTAAGGAATTATTAGAAGGGCTTGATTTAGTGGATTTAATTGGAGAATTAAAAGAAGCCATTAAAGCAACTAATTCAGAAGCTAAGAAAAAAACCATTATTAAACGTTTGAAGATTGTAGAGAGTTTTGTGATCTCTGGTGAGCAAAATCGTCCTGAATGGATGATGCTTACAGTATTACCTGTATTACCTCCAGATTTACGCCCTTTAGTTGCATTAGATGGAGGGAAGTTTGCTGTTAGTGATGTCAATGATCTTTATAGAAGAGTGATTAATCGTAACCAACGTTTGAAGCGATTAATTGAGCTTGATGCACCAGAGATTATTGTTCGGAATGAAAAAAGAATGCTACAAGAAGCAGTTGATGCCCTTTTTGATAATGGTAGAAATGCCAATGCGGTTAAAGGAGCTAATAAGCGACCTTTAAAATCACTTTCTGAAATTATCAAAGGAAAACAGGGAAGGTTTAGACAGAATCTATTAGGAAAGCGGGTAGATTTCTCGGGACGCTCTGTTATTGTTGTGGGACCAAACTTACGAATGGATGAATGTGGATTGCCTAAAGGAATGGCTTTAGAGCTTTTTAGACCCCATATTTTAGCTAAACTAGAAGAGAAAGGATACGCTACAACGCTTAAACAAGCCAAAAAGATGATTGAGCAAAAAAGCAATGAAGTATGGGAGTGTTTGCAAGAAATTGTTGCGAATTATCCGATTATGCTAAATCGTGCTCCAACTTTACATAAGCAGTCTATCCAAGCATTTCACCCTAAACTTATTGATGGTAAAGCTATTCAATTGCATCCTTTAGTTTGTGCTGCCTTTAATGCAGATTTTGATGGAGACCAAATGGCGGTACATGTGCCTTTATCCCAAGAGGCTATTACAGAATGTAAGCTTTTAATGCTTAGTTCTATGAATATCTTGCTTCCAGCAAGTGGTAAAGCTGTAACTGTTCCTAGTCAAGATATGGTTTTGGGGCTTTATTATTTATCTTTGGAGAAAAATAGCTCTAAAGGAGAACATAAACTATTCTCTGATATTGACCAGATTCTTGTTGCACTTGAAAATGATGTCGTAGAAATTGGTTCTAAAGTGCGTGTGTTAGTAGAGGATAAAATTATTAACACCACGATTGGTAGGATGATTTTAAAATCCATTTTGCCTGAATTTGTGCCTACACATTTATGGAATAAAGTCTTAAAGAAAAAAGATATTGCAACTCTCATTGATTATGTTTATAAAGAAGGTGGAGTTGGGATTACTGCAAGTTTCTTAGATGATCTTAAAAATTTAGGTTTTAAATACGCCACAAAAGCAGGAATCTCTATTTCTGCTGATGATATTATTGTTCCTAATAATAAAAACAAAGTTGTAGAAGGTGCTAAGAAAAAAGTAAAAGATATTCAAGCTCAATTTAGTGCTGGTTTATTAACCGAGCAAGAAAGGTATAATAAAATTATTGATGTCTGGACAGATACTAATAATGCCCTAGGTAATGAAATGATGAAGCTAATTGAAGAGGATAAATCGGGATTTAATTCTATTTATATGATGGCAGATTCTGGGGCTAGAGGTAGTGCTGGACAAATACGGCAACTCTCTGCTATGAGAGGATTGATGGCAAAGCCTGATGGAACTATTATTGAAACGCCTATTACTTCTAATTTCAAAGAAGGTTTAAATGTGTTAGAGTATTTCATCTCCACCCACGGTGCAAGAAAAGGTTTAGCCGATACCGCTCTTAAAACCGCTAATGCGGGTTATCTTACAAGAAAGCTTATTGATGTTAGCCAAAATGTTAAAGTTGTTATGCATGATTGTGGAACCAATGAGGGTATAGAAATTACTGATATTACCGTTGGTAGTGAGTTAATAGAGCCATTAGAGGAAAGAATCTTTGGACGCATCATTGCTGAAAATATTATAGATCCAATTACAAATGAAGTGCTAATTAGTGAGGGTGTAATGATTGATGAGGAAAAGGCTAGAAAAATCAAAGAAGCAGGAGTTAAATCCGTAATTATCCGCACACCTGTTACTTGTAAAGCAGAAAAAGGCGTATGCGCTAAATGTTATGGATTAAACTTAGGGGAGTCTAGAATCTCTAAAGTAGGTGAAGCTGTAGGAGTGGTTGCTGCTCAATCTATTGGAGAGCCCGGAACACAATTAACCCTAAGAACTTTCCATATCGGAGGAACTGCTAGTAGAAGCCAAGAAGAGCGTCAAGTTATCGCTGATAAAGAGGGATTTATCCGTTATTATAATGTGAAAACTTATAAGAATAGAGAGGGTAGAATTATCGTTTCTAATAGGAGAAATGCGGCAATTTTACTTGTAGAACCAAAGATAAAAGCTCCTTTTGAAGGGGAATTAAAAATTGATGTTGTGCATGATGAGGTTATTGTCTCTGTAGTGGGCAAAAACGAAACCGCTAAATTTGTTCTAAGAAAGAGTGATGTAGCAAAACCTAATGAGTTAGCTGGAGTAACTGGAAAAATAGAAGGGAAGTTTTACATTCCTTATGTAAATGGACATTATGTGAGGGATGGGGGAAGTATTGTTGATATTATTAAGGATAGCTGGAATATTCCTAACCGAATCTCTTATGCTAGTGAATTAAAAGTCGAGGATAATGCCCCTATTACACAAAAGATTTATGCCAAAGAAAGTGGTATTGTTAAGTATTATTACTTGCAAGGCGATCATTTAGAACGTTATAGAGCGTTGAAAAAGGGTGAAAAAATTACTGAAAAAGGTTTATTTGCTGTTATTGCGGATGAATATGAACAAGAGGCGGCAAGGCATTATATCGCTAGGGATTCTATTATTGAAGTAGAGGATAACCAAAGAGTGGACAAGGGTATGCTTATTGCTAAACCAATTAGTGATGAACATATTGTCATTGCGGATTGGGATCCTTATTCTAATCCAATTATTTCTGAAGAAGCCGGGATTATTAAATTTGAAGATATTATACCCGGTCTTACAGTTTCAGAGCAAACTGATGAACTAACAGGACAAACGAGATTAGTGGTTAATGAGTATATTTCAAGTGCTTATAAGCCAACTTTGGTTTTATCTACGGATACAGGAGGATTAATCCGTTATACTCTTGATCCTAAGACTGCTATTTTTGTTAAGGATGGAGCTAAGGTTGAAATGGCGGATATTTTAGCTAAAACACCTAAAGCCCTTGTTAAATCTAAAGATATTACAGGAGGCCTTCCTAGAGTATCAGAGCTATTTGAAGCAAGGAAGCCCAAAGAACCTGCTATTTTAGCAGAGATTGATGGGGTAGTGAGTTTTGGGAAGCCTATTAGGGGTAAAGAAAAGATTGTTGTTACTGCTAATGATGGTAGGATTGCCGAATATCTCATTGATAAATCTAAACAGATTCTTGTCCATGAGGGTGAATTTGTTCACGCTGGAGAGGCTATTACAGATGGCGTGATTGCAAGTCAAGATATTTTGCGTATTGGTGGAGAGAAAGAGCTATATAAGTATATTGTTAGTGAAGTGCAGCAAGTTTATCGTCGTCAAGGGGTAAGTATTGCTGATAAACATATCGAAATTATTGTTTCTCAAATGTTAAGACAAGTAAGAATCTATGATAGTGGTAATACTAAATTTATTGAAGGTGATTTGGTAAGTAAACGTCATTTTAAAGAAGAGAATATGAGAATCATTAAAATGGGTGGTATTCCAGCTATTGCTGAACCTGTGCTTTTAGGTATCACACGTGCAGCTATTGGAAGTGATTCGGTAATTTCAGCGGCTTCTTTCCAAGAAACAACCAAAGTCTTAACTGAAGCAAGTATTGCCGCTAAAATTGATAATTTAGAAGATTTAAAAGAAAATATTGTTTTAGGACGTATGATTCCAGTAGGAACAGGGATTTATAAGGAAATGAAAATTAAGGTAAAAGAAAACTTGCCATAGGTTATTTAAGCCTTAATTTAAGTAGAAATAAAGTGTGATTTGCCTATAATCCCTTTCATTTTCTCTATTAAAATTTCATAGGAAGGAAGACAAGTGCCAACTATTAATCAATTGATTAGAAAAGAGCGTAAAAAAGTTATTAAGAAGTCAAAATCTCCGGCTTTGGTGGTTTGCCC
This sequence comes from Helicobacter apodemus, assembly GCF_000765745.2. Taxonomy (GTDB): domain Bacteria; phylum Campylobacterota; class Campylobacteria; order Campylobacterales; family Helicobacteraceae; genus Helicobacter_D; species Helicobacter_D apodemus. The sequence goes on along the minus strand of NZ_JRPC02000004.1, from coordinate 53,307 downwards.
TCAAAGAAGGGGAGTTTGTACGCGTGTTTATACAACAACACCTAAAAAACCTAACTCTGCCTTAAGAAAAGTAGCAAAAGTGCGATTAACAAGTGGATTTGAAGTGATTAGTTATATACCAGGTGAAGGGCATAATCTACAAGAGCACTCTATCGTTCTTATTCGTGGAGGCAGGGTTAAAGACTTACCAGGTGTTAAGTATCATATTATCCGCGGAGCATTGGATACAGCAGGTGTTGCAAAACGAAGTGTTTCACGTAGTAAATACGGAGCTAAAAAAGCTAAAAGTGATTCTAAAAATTAAAGAGAGGTAATAATTAATGAGAAGGAGAAAGGCACCCCAAAGAGAGGTTTTAGGTGATCCTATTTATAATGATATTGTAGTAACAAAATTCATTAATAAAATGATGTATGATGGTAAAAAAAGTGTTGCGGAAAAGATTATTTATGCAACCTTTAATAGAATAGAAGAGAAGACTAAAGAGAAAGGGATTGAAACTTTTCAAAAAGCTTTAGAGAAAGTAAAACCCCTTGTAGAGGTTAGAAGCAGACGTGTAGGTGGGGCTACCTATCAAGTGCCTGTAGAAGTTCGTCCTGCAAGACAACAATCTTTATCTATTCGTTGGTTGTTAGATTCTGCAAGAAAACGTAATGAAAGAACAATGATTGAAAGATTAGCTGGTGAGCTTATTGATGCAGCCAATGAAAGGGGTGCAGCTTATAAGAAAAAAGAAGATGTGCATAAGATGGCAGAGGCTAATAAAGCATTTGCACATTATCGTTGGTAATTTGATAATTATGATAAAGAGGTTTATAGCCTCTTAAGATATCTCTACGAATACTTAAAGAATCTCAAACTTTATTATCCCAAAGGATTAGAAAATGGCAAGAAAGACTCCATTAAATAAAATTAGAAATATTGGAATTGCTGCGCATATTGATGCGGGTAAAACAACTACTTCCGAGAGGATTTTGTTTTATACAGGTGTAAGCCACAAGATTGGTGAAGTCCATGATGGTGCAGCAACAATGGATTGGATGGAACAAGAAAAAGAAAGAGGAATTACTATTACTTCCGCGGCTACAACTTGTTTTTGGAAAGATTACCAAATTAATCTTATTGATACTCCTGGGCATGTGGATTTTACTATTGAAGTTGAAAGATCTATGCGTGTTTTAGATGGAGCAGTAGCAGTCTTTTGTTCTGTTGGTGGTGTGCAGCCTCAAAGTGAGACGGTTTGGAGACAGGCGAATAAATATGGTGTCCCAAGAATTGTTTTTGTTAATAAAATGGATAGAATTGGAGCGAATTTCTATAATGTTGAATCCCAAATTTCTACCCGATTGAAAGCAAAACCTGTCCCTATTGTTATCCCTATTGGTGCAGAGGATAGCTTTAAGGGGGTTATTGATTTAATCACTATGAAGGCTATTGTATGGAATGATGAATCAATGGGTGCTAAATATGATATTGAAGATATTCCAGAAGATTTAGTAGAAAAAGCTAATGAATATCGTGAAAAAATGCTTGAATCTGTAGCTGAACAAGATGAAGCCACTATGGAAAAATACCTTAGCGGGGAAGAATTAAGTGTAGATGAGATTAAGGCGGGGATTAAAAAGGGTTGTTTAAGTATGGATATTATCCCTATGCTTTGTGGTTCAAGCTTTAAAAATAAAGGCGTTCAAACGCTCCTTGATGCTGTTATTGACTACTTACCTGCCCCAACTGAAGTAGCAGATATTCGTGGTGTAGATGCCAAAGATGAAACCAAAGAAATTAGTGTAAAATCAATAGATGATGGTGAATTTGCTGGGCTTGCTTTTAAGATTATGACAGATCCTTTTGTGGGACAACTTACTTTTGTGCGTGTATATCGTGGAAGTTTAGAATCTGGAAGTTATGTTATAAACTCTACAAAAGGCAAAAAAGAACGCGTTGGAAGACTGCTTAAAATGCATTCTAATAAGCGAGAAGATATTAAAGAAGTCTATGCGGGAGAGATTTGTGCTTTTGTGGGATTAAAAGAAACATTGACGGGAGATACGCTTTGTTCAGAGAAAGAATCTGTAATTTTAGAAAGAATGGAGTTTCCAGAGCCTGTTATTTCTATTGCGGTTGAACCAAAAACAAAAGCCGATCAAGAAAAAATGGCTTTAGCTTTAGCAAAGCTTGCCGAAGAAGATCCTAGTTTTAGAGTGCATACGGATGAAGAATCTGGACAGACTATTATTTCAGGTATGGGGGAACTACATTTAGAAATTATTGTTGATAGATTAAAACGTGAATTTAAAGTTGAAGCTGAAGTTGGGCAACCCCAAGTGGCATTCCGTGAAACTATCCGCCAAAGTGTTGAGCAAGAATGCAAATACGCTAAACAATCCGGAGGGCGAGGACAATATGGGCATGTATTTATTAGGCTAGAACCACAAGAACCAGGTGCAGGATATGCATTTATTAATAATATTTCTGGAGGGGTTATTCCTAAAGAATATATCCCAGCAGTTGATAAAGGGATACAAGAGGCTATGCAAAATGGGGTTTTAGCGGGTTATCCTGTTGTTGATTTTAAGGTTACTTTGTATGATGGAAGTTATCACGATGTGGATTCTTCAGAAATGGCATTTAAAATAGCAGGTTCTATGGCTTTTAAAGATGCTTGTCGTAAAGCTAATGCGGTTTTATTAGAACCTATGATGAAAGTAGAAGTAGAAGTGCCAGAGGAATATATGGGAGATGTTATTGGCGATCTTAACCGACGAAGAGGGCAGATTAATTCTATGGATGATAGGATGGGATTAAAGATTGTTAATGCTTTCGTGCCATTGGCTGAAATGTTTGGGTATTCTACAGATTTGCGTTCGGCTACACAAGGTAGAGGGACTTATACAATGGAATTTGATCACTATGGCGAGGTGCCTAGTAATATTTCTAAAGAAATTATGGAGAAAAGAAGCCGATAGGATTCAAATATCATTGATAGATATATTCTTTGGTTAGTGGAAGTTCGTTATTTGCACCTTTACTAATAAGTAATTGGAATAAATCAATGCTTCCTACTCTAAAGGCTGAAGCACAACTTTTAAGATATAAACTCCACATTCTAATAAATTTTTCATCATAAAGCAATCGGACTTTATCAAGATTTTGCGTAAAGTTTTTATCCCATATATCTAAAGTCTTGGCATAATGAAATCTTAGGCTTTCTGCTAATAAGAGATGGTAGTCAAATTCACTAAGTATGCTAATAACTTCCCTTAAGGAGGGTAAGTAACCTCCTGGAAAAATATATTTATCTATCCAGGCATTAGTTTCTCCTTCAAACATAACCATAATAGAATGTAGTAGAAAAATTCCACCAGGTTTCAAAACTTCTTTGCTCTTAGAGCAATAAAGGGATAAATTCTTTGCCCCAACATGTTCAAACATCCCCACTGAAACAATTTTATCAAAATATTCTTTTTCTTGTAGGTCTTGATAGTTTTGTAGGCGAATTTCCACAAGATTTTCAAGTTTGTGAGATTTTACTCTCTCCTTAGCTTCTTTATATTGTTCTTCTGAAATAGTAATGCCTGTAACTTGCACTCCATATTTTTGTGCAGCTATAATAGAGAGCCAACCCCAACCACAACCAATATCTAGTAATTTTTCTCCGGGTTTTAAGTTAAGCTTTTTTAAAGTGTGTTCTATTTTATTAATTTGTGCTTGATAAAGCGTATCTGTCGGATTTTTAAAATACGCACACGAGTAGCTTTTGGTCTCATCAAGCCAAATTTTATAGAAATCATTACCTAAATCATAATGGCTTTTGATATTTTTACTCTCTTTATTTTGATCAATTTTGCTTGAAATATTAGGATTTTGATATTTTTTTAGATATTTTCTATTGGAGTGAAGATAAATAATTCTAGCAATTTCATCATAATCTCCTTGAATATCTATTAATCCCTCCATATAAGCTTCTGCAAAAGTTAAACTTAAGTCTTTTGAGAGAAGTTTAAAAGGAATAGGTTGGTGAAGAATTAAAGAAAACTTTGGTTTATCATTCCCTATTTTTACAGTTTCTCCATCCCAAAATTTGATGGTATAATTGCCAAAATTCCATTGTTTCATAAAGCTTTTAATAAAAAATTTTTGTAACATTTAAATCCCCAGTTAATAAATTTTTTTTGTTAATATAAATTTCTATCGAAAATTTAGCATATAATTAATAATTATAATATAAAAGGAATTTACAAATTTTTAAAGTAGAAGTGATAATCTAAAAATGTCAATGATTGTCATTCTTTGAAGATACAAAGAGAGTTTTAAACTTTAAAAATTAGGATAGAATATAAGTTCTATAAATTTAAGGAAGATTATTTGGATTTTATTATTATTTTATTGCTTTTAGCAGTAGTAGTGGTAGTTATTTTGGGAATATTTTTTATAAAGGTAAAGATGCAAAATATTTTATTACAACAAGAAAAAGAAACTCTTTATAGGAATATGCAAGATTTAGAGAATATGCACGTTAAACTTAATGAGCAGATACAGCTCAATATTGCTTTAGAGACCAAATTAGAGGGTAAAGATGAACAATTGCTGAAAATGCAAAAGGATATTTTGTGCGTAAAAGAGGAATATAATCAAAAATATCAAGCCTCACAGGCTGCGTTTGAAACAGCCTTTCATCAATTAGAGATAAATTATAAAGATTCTTTAAAGATGCAACAAGTTGAGCATAAAAAAATACAACAAGATATGCAAGAACAATTACAAAATTACTTCAAAGAGCAAAGTAAAAATATCCTAGCACAAAATCAATTAACACTTAATACCGATTCTAAAAAGATTTTAGAAGAAATTTTTAATCCTATTAAACATAAAGTTGAAGAATATTCCAAAAATCTTATTCACAATGAGGCGACTTTAAAGACAAATATTGAAAATATGTTTAGATATTCACAAAATATTGGGGAAAAAGCGGATAATCTCGCTATTATTTTAAAGGGCGATAAGAAAATAAGGGGAAATTTTGGAGAGTTGCAATTGCGTAATGTTTTAGAACAAAGTGGTTTAAGAGAGGGGGAGCAGTATCAAATCCAAGAGTCTTTTAATGATGAGGGAAAAAAATTTGTCCCTGATGCAGTAATTTATTTAAGCAAAGAACGAAGTATTGTTATTGATTCTAAATTTAGCTTACCAGATATTTTACAGACCGATAAAGTGGATATTTTAAGTAGTGAGATTGCTAAAAACATTAAAAATAGAATTGATGAATTAGCAAAAAAACCTTATGCCAATGTTGCTAATGCTTATGACTTTGTTTTATTGTTTATCCCCTATCAAAATATTTTAGATTTAGCTTTAGAATTTGATAATGCCCTTTATCAATATGCTTACCAAAGAAAAGTTTATTTAACCACACCAAATACTCTTTTTATGGCATTAAAAACTATAGAGATTACTTGGATAAAGATTCAAAGTGATGAAAATATTATGAAAGCTTTTTTAGATATTGGGAGGTTTTATGATAAATTTGTGGGTGTTTTAGAGGATTTTGAAAAAATAAAGAGAAATGCGACAACCCTACATAATACTATTGATGAAATGGATAAAAAGCTCTTAAGTGGGAATGGAAACTTAGCAAATAGATTTGATGCCCTTAAAGCACTTGGTGCAAAAACGCAAAAATCTATTACAAGTGTTTATAAAAAAGAGTATTTAGAAGTTTAAGCCTCTAAAGGCTTTTTTTTCTCTCTTCTAAACGTTCTTGTTCAGAGATATTTTGTGCAAGATTATCCCAACGCAGTTTCGTTCCACCTAAGATATGAAAATGTAAGTAAGGAATCTCCTGTCCGCCATCAATACCTACATTACTAATAATTCGGTAGCCATTTTTATCTAAACCTAAGATTTTTGTAACCTCTTGAATAAAAGCAGTGTATTCTGCCATATCTTGAGGGGGGATTTCTTGAAAATCCTTAGCGAATTTTTTAGGAATAGCTAATACATGTATAGGGGCTTTTGGGGATATATCGTGAAATGCTAAAAATTTATCATTTTCTAAAACTTTATTACAAGGCAGATCCCCTTTTATGATTTTTTCAAAAACAGTCATAGTAATCCTTTAAAACCAAAATATTTACTAAATTTTACCTTATTTTATTAAAGTATTAATATAATACTACCAATTATTAAGCGAAGTAAATATTTTTTTAAATACAATAATTTTAAATTTTTAAATTAGGAAAGAGTTGTGGAGGAAATATTTTTAAAAATAGAAAAAGCAAAAAATACTGCAGAGTTAGAAGAAATACGTATTTTAGTATTAGGAAAAAAAGGAAGTTTAACTGCTAAATTTGCAGAACTTAAAAATTGTGAGGCTTCAGTTAAAAAAACATTAGCCAAAGAATTAAATACCTTAAAAATGGATTTTGAGAGGGCTTTAGCGAATAAAAAAGAATGGCTATCAATGCAAGAGTTAGAAGAAAAGATAAAACAAGAAAAAATTGATGTTTCTTTGTTTAATACTTCTAATTTAAGGGGAGCAAGTCATCCTATTATGTTAATGTTGGATAAAATTGTAGGCTATTTTGAGAGCATGAATTTTGCGGTTAAGATGGGTCCCTTAGTTGAAGATGATTTTCATAATTTTGAAGCCTTAAATATTCCTTCTTATCATCCTGCACGTGATATGCAAGATACCTTTTATTTTAAAGATAATAAGCTTTTGCGAACGCATACTTCTCCTGTGCAAATCCACACAATGGAATCTCAAAAGCCTCCTATTCGTATGATTTGTCCGGGGAATGTTTTTCGTTGTGATTATGATTTGACACATACTCCGATGTTTCATCAAGTTGAGGGGTTGGTAGTGGAAGAGGGTAAGGATTTTGTGAGTTTTGCAAACCTTAAATTTATCCTAGAGGATTTTTTGAAATATATTTTTGGCGAGGTTAAAGTGAGATTCCGCTCAAGTTTTTTTCCTTTCACAGAACCAAGTGCGGAAGTGGATATGAGTTGTATATTTTGTAGGGGTAAGGGTTGTAGAGTCTGTTCGCATACAGGTTGGTTAGAAGTTTTGGGATGTGGAAGTGTTGATGATAATGTGTTTAAAGCAGTGGGTTATGAAAATGTAAGCGGATATGCCTTTGGTTTAGGGGTTGAGAGATTTGCTATGCTTGCATTTAATGTGCCAGATTTGCGGTCATTTTTTGAAAGTGATTTAAGAATATTGGAGCAATTTAAATGAAATTTACTAGAAGTATTTTTAAAACCATTTTGCCTTTAGATAATATTAGTAGTGAGGTAATTTGTGCTACTTTAGATAAAATTGGATTAGAAGTTGAAAGTTTTGAGAAATTAGTTGCTCCTAAAAAAGTGATTGTAGGTAAGATTCTAGCTTGTAAAAAACACCCCGATGCACAGAAGCTTAATGTTTGTGAAGTAGCTATTGGGGGTGAGGAGGGGGAGTATCAAAGCCTTCAAATTGTTTGTGGTGCTAAAAACGCTAGAGAGGGAATTTTTGTAGCTGTGGCATTAGAAGAGGCAGTTTTACCTCAAATGACTATTAAAAGAGCAGTTTTAAGGGGTGTTGAGAGTTGTGGAATGCTATGCTCTAGCATTGAGATAGGTTTTCCTAAAATAAATGATGGCATTATAGAGTTAGACAATAGTCTTGGGGAGTTAATTATCGGTAAGGAACTCTTAGAGTATGATGCTTTTAATGATGAAGTCTTTGAAATTTCTATTACTCCAAATCGCGGAGATTGTATGAGTATTATCGGTATTGCAAGAGAGTTAAGTGTAGGATTAAATTTAGAAATGCAACCTTTAAAAATGCCAAAAACTTCGGAGAACTCTCCAGGAATTGGTAGGGTCTTGCAAATTACAACGAATGAAAAATACGAATCTTCTTTAATGTATAAAGCTATTGAATTACGCTCTATTCCAACTCCTTGTTGTGTAGCTTTGTTTTTAGCTTATAATGAAGCCTTAGAAGAGGATTGGTTGAGTAATGTATTGGGGTTTGCGACATTTTATAGTGGGGTTATTTTAAACGCTTATCCGCAGGATTTTTGTAGGCTAGAAGATAAAGATGGAATTGATAAAATGCTTTTAAAGTTAAAAAAAGATGAATTGGGCTTTGAAAGTATTTATTATAAAGATAGAAAACTATCTACCATTGGTGTAGAATCTTTTTCTTATAAAGGCTTTAAGCACAATAAAGACAAAGAATTTGTTGTCTTAGAGGCTAGTTATATCCCTCCGCAAATCATTGCACAAAAGGTTTTAGAAGCTAATATCAAGGTTGATACTAAAATCTTTCAAAGAGTTTCAAGAGGGAGTAATCCGGATTTAAAACTTGGACTTGATGTTTTTGGAAGTTTTTTAAATGATGACCGAATAGTTTTTTATACTGATACACAAGAACTATTAAAAGTTATTAAAAGAGAGTCCATTACCATTGATATTTTATTATTATCTAAAGTAATTGGTTGTGTGTTAGATAAAATTACTATTGTGAATATTCTAAAGGCGTTAGAATTTAAAGTAGAATTACCTGCGGATGAAAATTTGCTTATTGCTACACCACCACTTTTTAGGCACGATGTTATCGGGTTTCAAGATATTGCAGAAGAAATCATCCGTTTTGTAGGTATTGATAATGTGCCAAGTCAGCCTTTATCTTTTGTGCAGAATAATCAAATTAATGCAGAATCAGAGTTTTATCATTTTCAAAGAAAATTAAGTAAAAAAGCTATTGGTGTTGGTTTTAATGAAGTGGTGCATTTTGTTTTTCATAATAAAGAAATGTTAGAAAAATATGGTTTTGAAACTTTAGAGGATAAATTAGAGCTGTTAAATCCCATTACGCAAGACCTTAATACTTTACGCTCTACCTTGCTTATGGGGTTAATTCAAGCAGCAGTTTATAACAAAAATAATGGATTTAACGCTATTTCTTTTGCAGAAATTGGTTTTACTTATAATAAAAAACGGCAAGAAAATATCAAAATGGCTTTTTTGCAAAGTGGTCTTGTTTGCCAAGAGCATTATCCTAAGACTAAAGGCATCAAGGCAGACTTTTTTGCTTTTGCCGATAGAATCTCCTGTGTTATTGGAGAATTTACCTTGCAAGCCTTTCAAAGTAATATAAAAATTTTTCACCCTAATCAATGTGCAAAGATTTTTAGAGGCAAAAAGGAAATTGGTATTCTTGCAGCTTTGCATCCAGCACTAAGAGAGTCCTTTGGATTAGAAGAAACTTATTTATGTGAGCTAGACTTAAAGTCTCTAAAAGACGAGTTACCTAAGGTTGAGCGGTATTCAAAGTTTCAAAAAGTTGTACGTGATTTAAGTATTCTTATGCCTAAAGAGATTCCTTATTATAAGCTTAAAGAAACCATACAGCAATTAAAAATTCCGCATATTTTGAAATTTTATCCCCTTGATGTTTATAGGGATGAAAGCTTAGAGGATCAAATAAGTTTGACAATCCGCTTTGAGATTCAATCTTATGAAAAAACTTTAGAAGAAAAAGACATCATCGAAGTTATGGAAAGGGTTTTAGCGGTGCTTAAAACGGAGCATAAGGCAGAATTACGATGAGGATAAAAGTATCCCCAAGTGTTGGATTTAAAATCGATCTTTCAAAGATTGCCCCGGATAAGTCTATTTCTCATCGTAGTGTTATTTTTTCTTTACTTAGTTATAAGCCTTCATTTGTAAAGAATTATTTACAAGGTGAGGATACTTTAAATACCCTAGAGATTGCTAAGAAGTTAGGCTTAGTTGTAAAAGAAGAAAAAGATGGGCTAGTCTTTATCCCCCCAAAACAGCTTAAAGAACCTAGTGAAATTTTAGATTGTGGGAATGCAGGAACAGCTATTCGCTTGTATTTAGGTTTATTGAGTGCTAGAGAGGGAATGTTTGTTTTAAGTGGAGATTGCTATTTAAATGCCCGTCCTATGAAACGCGTTGTAGAACCTTTAAGGCAAATAGGGGCGAGCATTTTCGGAAGAGATGGGGGTAATCTTGCACCTTTAGTTGTGATTGGAAAGCCTTGCTTAAATGCCTTTAATTATGTTAGTAAAATCGCCAGCGCACAAGTAAAATCTGCTTTAATTTTAAGCGGACTTTATGCTAAGGGGGAATGTAAATACACAGAGCCACAATTAAGCAGAGATCATAGTGAGAGAATGCTTATGGGTATGGGTGCAAACTTAGAAAGCAAGTTAAACCCTAATGGTGCTTTAGAGCTTAAGATTTTTCCTCAAAAAAATCCTCTAAATCCACTTGAAATTGACATTCCAGCAGACCCTTCTAGTGCATTTTTCTTTGCTTTAGCTATTGCTATTACTCCCAATTCTCGTGGGATTTTGCGTAATGTCTTGCTTAATGCTACAAGAATTGAAGCCTTTAGGGTTTTAGAACAAATGGGTGTGCCTATTACTTATAGGAAGTATTCTTCTACTTATGAAAGTATTGGTGATATAGAGATAAGCTCTCCAAACTATCTCAAGGCTATAGAGATTCATCAAAGAATCGCATGGCTTATTGATGAGCTCCCTGCTTTAGCTATTGCTATGGCTTGTGCTAAAGGTGTGAGCAAAGTAAGTAATGCTAAAGAGTTAAGGGTGAAAGAAACTGATAGAATTGTAGCAATAGTTAGGAATTTGCAGCTTTGTGGGATAGAGGTAAAAGAGTTAGAAGATGGTTTTGAAATCTGTGGGGGAGACTTTAAAATGTGTGAAGTTCCTAGTTATGGAGATCATCGCATTGCTATGAGTTTTGCTATTGCTGGATTAAGAAGTGGAATTACTATTACTCAAGCAGAATATATTAATATCTCTTTCCCTAATTTTTTAGAAATTTTAAATGCTATAACACAAGTTGAGGTTGATAATGAAAGTTAAATTAGCTAAAAATTATGGATTTTGTTTTGGTGTTAGACGAGCTATAAAGCTTGCTGAATCAAAACCTAATGGAATTACACTTGGTCCTCTTATCCATAATGCAAAAGAGATTGAACGCTTGAAAGAAAATTTTAATGTCGTAGTTAATGAAAATATTCAAGAGATACCTAAAGATTCAGAAGTTATTATCCGAACTCACGGAATTCCTAAGCAAGATTTAGAACTGCTTAAACAAAAAACAAAAAATATTACTGATGCTACTTGTCCTTTTGTAACAAAGCCTCAAGAAATTTGTGAAAAGATGAGTGCAGAAGGGTATCAAATTATTATCTTTGGAGATGAGAAGCACCCAGAAGTAAAAGGAGTTATGAGTTATTGTAAAAATACACCATTAGTGATTGAAGATTTAATGGCTTTAAAAAATAGCAAAATTCAAGAAAAAGTAGCTCTTATTTCACAAACTACAAAGAATATCGAATCTTTTTTACAAATTGTAGATTTCTTAGTGCGAAATTGTGCAGAATGTCGCGTTTTTAATACGATTTGTAATGCGACTTTTGATAATCAAGAATCCGCAAGAAATCTCGCTAAAGAAGTTGATATAATGATAATTGTTGGCGGTAAAAACTCCTCTAATACTAAGCAACTTTATAATATTTCTAAAGAATATTGTAAAGATTGTTATTTGATTGAGGATTATTTAGAGTTACGCAAAAGTTGGTTTGATGGTAAGAAACTTTGTGGTGTTAGTGCTGGTGCTTCAACACCTAATTGGATTATTGATAAAGTTGTGCAAGATATAGAAAAATTATAATTAATACTTTTAAAAGACTATTTTAGTTAAAATAGTTAAATTTTATTTAAAAAGGGCGTAAGGTATGGCTGGCGTAAATATGCAGGAATTAGAGAAAATTGAGATTGAAGAAGATTTTGCTTCGATGTTTGAACAATATGAAAAAAAAGAGAATGAAAAGGTTTCACAAGGCGAGATTGTAGCAATTGAAGGGAATTGTGTGATTATTGCAGTTCCAGGAGAGAAGAAAGAAGGGAATATTTCTATTGAAGAAATTAAAGATTCAGAGGGGAATTTATTCTTTAAAGTAGGGGAATTGTTGCCAATTGTTATTACAGGGAAGAAAAATGAGCAACCTATTGTTTCTTACAAAAAAGCAATACGTAAAGAAAAAATTGCAAAATATATCAAAGATTTAGGTGAGAACTATAAAGATAAAATTATCGAAGGTGTTGTTATAAGAAAAAATAAGGGCGGATACATTGTTGAAAGTGATGGTATAGAGTTTTTTATGCCAAAATTTGGAGCAGCTTTTAAAGATGGTAGTAAGGTAGAGGGTAAGTTTATTAAGGCTTGCATTGTAAATGTAAAACCCGAAGAAGATAGCATTATTATTTCAAGAAAGCGATTATTTGAAATTGAAAACTCTACTAAAAAAGATGCGATTGATAATCTTTTAAAGCAAGAAGGGATTTTAGAGGGAAAAGTTAAAAAGATTACTAGTTTTGGTATGTTTGTAGATGTTAATGGTGTTGAGGGATTAGTGCATTACACAGAAATTAGCTATAAAGGACCCGTTAATCCTTCAAAACTCTATAAAGAAGAAGATGTTGTTCCTATTAAAGTTCTTTCTTATGATAAAGAAAAACGTCGTTTAGCTCTTTCTATTAAAGAAACTACAGAAGACCCTTGGAGGGAAATTGAAAAAGAGCTTGAAGTAGGGGATGCTATTAAAGTTACAGTTAGCAACATAGAGCCTTATGGAGTCTTTGTCGATTTAGGAAATGATATTGAAGGTTTTTTGCATATTTCTGAAATTTCTTGGAATAAAAATATTCAAAACCCAGAAGAGTTTTTAAAAACCGGACAAGAAATTGATGTAGAGGTTATAGAAATTAATACCAAAGAGAGACGTTTAAGGGTATCACTTAAGAATCTCTTAGATAAGCCTTTTGATAAATTCGCTAAAAAATATAAAGAAGGTGATATTTTAAAGGGTTGTGTTGCGACTTTGACAGATTTTGGAGCTTTTATTAAATTAGATAATATTGATGGTTTGTTACATAATGAAGATGCCTATTGGAACAAGAATGAGAAATGCAAAGATTTAATGAAAGTTGGCGAGGAGATTGAAGTAAAAATTGCTAAAATTGATAGAAAAAAAGAAAGAATTTCTTTAACTCGCAGAGGAATTATAGCCTCCCCAGTAGAAGAGTTTGCTAAAAAATATTCAATAGATAGTGAAATAAGCGGTATAGTCAGAGATATAAAAGATTTTGGTATTTTTATTAAAATTGATGATGAAGTAGATGCTCTTATTAGGAATGAAGATTTGCCACCCCTTAAAAAGGAAGAGATTCAAGTTGGTGATAGTATTAATGGTGTGATTTCATTGCTTGATTGTGCAAATAATAAAATTCGCGTTTCTATTAAAAGATTAGAAAAGCAAAAAGAGAAGGCAAAATTGAAAGATTTTAATGATAATGTAGATAATAAAATGACTTTAGGGGATATTATTAAAGATAGAATTTCTTAATAGAATATAATATGCAAGTAAGAGTATTGATGACTATTTTAGCCTGTTTTATCTTGATTACATTGCTTGTGCTTATTCGTAAATATATAGATGCAATAAATGTTGCTTTGCCTATTTTTAAACCCTATGAGTTAGCTGTTGATAATAATCAGCCAGAGTTTGCCAATGTTTCAGATTGGGTGAATAAACTTTCTAATAAGAGTAGTAGCCCATTTATTTATCCAGCTCCAGTTTTGCAAGTTAAATTACTCCTTGAAGATGATATTCTAGAAAGTGATGAAGAAGTTTTTAGGGTTTCAGTAGGGGCGATTGATGATTATCAGTTTTTTTGCGTTAATCAAGTATTTAGTAGCCATAAAATTAAATATTCCTATTATAAGGTGGGAGATAATATTTGGTTAGTAGTATTAACAAAAGATGAAAATTATCTTCGTAGTGTTTTAGATAAGCTAAAATATTATGAAATTAATTATATATTGGCTAAAGCCTAAAAGTGGAGTGTTAGAGATGTCAAAATTCACAATTATTGTCTGCGATCATATTCATCAAAGTGGTTTAGAACTGTTAAAAAAAGATAAAGAAGTGGAGATGCTAAATTTAGCGACTTTGCCAAAAGATACATTAAAAAAAGAATTACATAAAGCAGATGTAGCAATTACTCGGAGTTCAACAGATGTAGATATAGATTTTTTAGAATCTGCTCCTAAACTTCGTGCTATTGTTCGTGCTGGTGTTGGCGTGGATAATGTAGATATTGAAAGTTCTAGTAAAAAAGGTGTTATTGTGATGAATGTCCCAACAGCTAACACTATTGCGGCGGTAGAACTCACTTGTGCACATATTTTAAATGCTGTAAGGAGACTGCCTGAAGCTAATGCACAATTAAAAAATGAACGCAAATGGAAACGTGAAGATTGGTATGGAACGGAATTAAAGGGTAAAAAATTAGGCATTATTGGATTTGGAAATATTGGTGGTAGAGTAGGAAAACGTATGAAAGCTTTTGAAATGGAGGTCATTACTTATGATCCTTATATTAATGCTACAAAAGCTACAGATTTAGGTATTGCTTATACAAAAAACTTTGATGATATTCTAGCTTGTGATATTATCACTATACATACACCAAAAAATAAAGAAACTATTAATATCATTGATAGAGATGAAATTACAAAAATGAAAGAGGGCATAATTTTAATTAATTGTGCAAGAGGTGGATTGTATAATGAGGAAGCACTTTTTGAAGCTTTACAATCCCATAAAATTCGTTTTGCTGGAATAGATGTTTTTACTAAAGAGCCTGCTATTTCTAATAAACTTTTAGATTTAAATAATATTTATGTAACCCCTCATATTGGAGCAAATACCTTAGAATCCCAAGAAAAAATTGCTATTGAAGCAGCAAAAGCGGCTTTAGAGGCTGCAAGAGGTTCTAGTTTCCCTAATGCTCTTAATTTACCTGTTAGAGAGAATGAGTTACCACATTTTGTAAGGGGATATTTGGAGTTAGTGCAGAAAATGGCATTCTTTGCTATTCAGATGAATAAAGATGAGATTCGCTCTATTCAATTAGAAGCACAAGGTGAGATTAAAGAGCATCTCTCTTCCCTTTCTACCTTTGCATTAGTAGGTATTTTAAATGCTACATTGGGGGATAAGGTCAATTATGTCAATGCTCCTTATGTTGCAAAAGAACGTGGTATTGAAGTGCAATTGGAGGGAAAAGAATCCCAAAATGTTTTTAAAAATCAGGTTAAACTTACATTATTGACGCAAAAGGGAGAATTTAGTGTAAGTGGGGCAGTATTTAATGAGGATACTTTAAAAATTGTAGAAATTAATAAATTTTCTTTAGATATTAAACCAGAGGGCAAAATGATACTTTTTAGGAATAACGATACTCCTGGTGTGATAGGCTTTATTGGGAGTATTCTTGCTAAACATAATATTAATATAGCGGATTTTCGTTTAGCACGTTATAAAAAAGAGGCTTTAGCTGTGATTATCGTTGATGATGAAGTTGAATCTCGAGTTTTAAAAGAGCTTTCAAATATTGATGCTTGTATTAGTATCCAATACGCTGTTTTATAGGTATTTTTGATTCAGTGTAATTTGAGTTAAATTATGTATAATTGTGGGCTATTTTGTAGCCGGGGTGGTGAAATTGGTAGACGCGCTAGACTCAAAATCTAGTGGGGGAAACCCCGTGTCGGTTCGATTCCGACTCTCGGCACCATATCTAAAATCTTTGTTTTGTTTTTCTAAAAGTGTTTATCTTTTGCATTAATTTTTTAATCTACCAAGTTTTTGTATTAAGTTCATCGTAGTATTTAATTTTTTCTAAAACTCTTTGTAATCTAGTACCACAATCTATTCTTAATCCTTATTTATTGTTGGAATAAAAAGATGTTAAAAATTTTTAGAATACATAGGCAACAAAATATTAGCTTGAAAAAAGCAAAATATTCAAGCAGGGAATGAAGAAAAAACTTATAACTTGGCTTAAGCATCAACAAAGATAAATCCCCCTATCAGAAGGATTCCTAACTTAATAGAGTTTGGGACAAGATTGTTTAAAAACTAAAGGATGAAAAAGATTTAGACGAGTGGAAAGTATAATTTGTTTTGATACAATACTAATTCTTACCTATTAAACCATAAAAGGATATTTATGCAAGAGCTAATCACTTCTAAGCAAATACAAAGTGCTTATAAATTAATGAAGGAATTGCGTCCCCATTTAAGCTTAGAAGAATTCACAACCAAAGTAGTGCATCAGCAAAAAAGTATGCAATACCGACTCTTTGCCTCTTATAGCCAATCACAAAATATCATCGGGCTTTGTGGGGTAATGCCATTTTTTGTCCTATACCGTGATAAATGCCTATATATCTGCGATTTTATCATCGCCTCACATTTAAGAGGGCAAGGCTTGGGGCAGAGATTTTTACAAGAAATTGAAGAAATGGCAAAGAAAGAGGGTTATTTGGAAATAGAACTAAGCTCAAGCTTCAAAAGAGAGGAGGCACATCGTTTTTATGAGAAAAAAATGAATTTTCAAAAAACAAGCTATGTATTTGTAAAGTCTCTAAAATGAAGTTAAAGTTATACCCTTAAAGTTGCTTTTACTCCTTTTAAGCTTATGTTTTATACCTTGTAATCTTTACAGAACATAAACCCTTACTCCATAAATATATCTAACCCACTTTGCAGGGCATAAGGCACAGAACTACCGTGACTTTGCCCATCGAACTCAATAAACATGATATTTTTAGGGTTGGGTGCATTGGTTTGCAAATCCTGTATAAGACTTTCTAGCTTCAATGCTCCTTGCATTTTTTTAGAATTTTTCTCCAAACTTCCACGCGTAAAAATTATAGAATCTGGATAATCCCTTAGTTTCAAGGGTAAAGATAGAAATTTTCCTTCTCCCCACCAAAGTGATGGTGAAGCACATACATAATGTGTAAAGATCTGTGGTTTAGATAAAAGTGTATGTAACACAAAAAGACCACCAAAAGAATGCCCAAAAAGTAGCTCCTTCTGAGGCACACCAAATCGTTTATGGATAGAGGGCTTAACTTCTTGTATAAGAAAATCTAAAAAACTATCTATTCCGCCCCCACCGCTAAATTTATCTTGCAAGTATTCAGGAAGCAAAGGCGTATAATCATAAGTGCGTAATGCCCTATCATAAGCTAATGGGCTATAGTGTCCTACTCCTATGATAATAGGCAATGCTTTAAAGGGCTTAGTAGATTCTTTTGTAGCTATTTCATTAAGTAGTAAAGGAAAAAACGCATTGCCATCAAGTGTATAAAATACATTCTTTTTATCTGCCTTATGTTTTGGGATGGCAATATGGATATTATAAAATCTCCCCTGTATATTTTGCATACGCGTAGTTTCTATGCTAAAAAGATTTTTTGCCTCTTGCATAAGGGGTGGAATCTCTTGTGAGGGAGCGGCAAAGATATTACCAAAACATATACAAATAAATATTAAAAGAATATAACCTTTCATTCCTTATCCTTATTATCTAAACTTTTTGTACTTTGTGCTTCCTTATTTTTTATACTTCTTTACAATGTCTTTAAATCATAAGCCCACGCAACTACAATTCGCATAGGCAATTAAAAGCTTAAGTGTATTCTAGCACAATCGTGTAGATACTTCAATTTGCTTAAAATTTCATTAAAGCAATGCTGTGCTTTATGGTAGGGATTTTTTACTTTAAAGGAGAATAAATGCTAATACAAAAAGAACTGGAGTTGAATATTCCTTTGGTTGGATGTGTTTAACTATGAATAGGTGTTAAAATTTCTTAAGATGCGTATCTATCCAAATCAGTATTATACAGATGGAGAGTTAAAAAGCTGTGTGCTAGAGGTATGCAACCCTAAACAACCCCCATTTAAAATTGAAGTTTTATATATAAAGGGAATAGGAATTAAGGCAAGGATTTTTATTTCTTAAACATTTCAATAAAGAGATTTAGATTGTCCTTTAAAGATTTGCCCAAGATACACACAATAACAAATAACCCCATTTTATATTCAGGTCAATATAAAATTTGTTTTCTCTCCAAGTTGATAATAAAGATATATATTTAAAAAATATAACCAACAATCACAAAGACTAAACCCAAATTCTACTAAAAAATATTTTAATTAGATTCTTGCTTAAAAGATTTAATATTTTTGCACTATGCAATATTGCTTCTGTAGCATTTAATTGTTTTTCATTATTCTTCATTTTCAATAACTTGCCGTGATATTTTATTTTGTAGTTTGATTTTTTGCAGAGTTTCATCATTTACTAAATCCTCTTTATTTTAGGGCAGGGTTGCCTCTTTTGACATTTGATTGGACATATACAGATACATCTAAATTATTTAAGCGGTATTTTATGGCAATAGGGGATGCGCAAAATAACTAGCCATAGAATCTATTGCAATCCTAACCCTGCAAGACGTAAGACTCTCCATCTTTGGGTATTAAAAGATTAGCAGCAAAACAATTTGCTTCTTTTCCTTTTATCCATTCCCGGTGCAATTGTGGTATCTTAGGCTTGTGCCATCGTTATGTAACATATAAGTCCTATTTCGTGTGCTATACTAAATATTTAAATCCTTTGAAGTGATACTGTAAAAACTTCTAAGCCTGTAGCTTTTGTAGTAAGGATTGGGATCAATGGGGAAATAATGGTTTTACAAGCATTCTGGCTTGATTTTGCTTTTGTGATAATTTGTAACTCTATCTATAGTCCTTAAAATCATTCCTTTTTGTATATTTAACATAAAATTTTAAAAGCTTGGTTGTTTTTTAAGAAGTGGAAGCACACTCAAAGATTCCTTAGGGTTAGATAAGAAGTTTTTAGGTCGTGAGATAAAGGAGGGGTATTTTAATATTGCACAAGAACGGATTAAAAATATTCAAAAGAGTTTTGTTTTAAGTTTTTGACTTTTTTATTCCTTATATTTAGTTTAGAATTTGCAAATTCACTCAATAAAACCTATTGAGACTATGGATAGATTAGATTTACTACCTTAAAGAGGTAAAATCTTGCAAAACGATAGAACTCTTTATCAGATTTAGAGATAACAAAAGTAACAAGATTTATGAGAAAGATATTGTTGGGTACAAAGCAAAAAATTTTTAGCAAATTATGAGTGTGCTACTTAGTATTTTGATTAACCTAACCTTTATAATTTGCTTCTGTCCATCTTTTTGGAAAAATATATTCAATTTCGCTTTTAATAACACTATGATTTTTCTTATTGGAATTCCATTGGTGTTTTTGATTTTTATCGCATAAATATCCTATTTGTTCCCCCCCCCCCCTTTTTTTTTCTCTATTTCTAAGTGTAGAATATCCATTACTAGCAGAATATTCCGAAATTTTTCTTGAATTTATTGTATTGAAATCTCAAAAGAATCCCTATTTTCATTAAGATTGTTAAACTATTTTGAAAATGCTTGTTCAATTTCTTTCCCTCTTTTTTTTCTCAACTATTTTTGGTTTTTCTTGTTTCATAGTAATCCTTTTATAACAATTTATTTCTATGCAATTATAGAATTAAAATACCTACTTTATATTCAAAAGCTTTTTCAAAAACTCTAAAAAATATTCCTTTGTATGTGTGCTTACTCTTTTAAAGTATTTTTCAACCACTCTTTTGCCATCATCAGAATCCGCTATTTCTATCACTCTCCCTGTTTTGTCATAAATCCACCTATCTCTATCAGGGCGGTTACACACTTGGCATTGAGGGATAACATTCCCAAACTCTAAAGGCAAAGCTGGATTCATGTGTCCCTCTTGCAATATAGTTCTTTCATTTTTTCTAAAATTATGAGGCTCTCCCTCCACGCTTCCACAAGTCGCACATTTGTAATCATATTCTTTTTTCAAGCTTTCAAAGTCTGCGGATTCTATCCCACTTCGTCTATCGGGTTTAAATGAGGGATAAGGTTTTTCTAAAGTAATAAGTTGATAATATCCCGCTGGAATCTTTTGCCCTATATCGCCCCTCGTGCCTGAAACAATATAGAATCCGCCCTGCTTACTTAAGTGTCTTGCTTGTTGCACTGCTTGTTGCACATCACTTACATTGGGGTAAAATGCTCTTATAAATTCTGTTAATTCCCCCTTTGAAACTGCTTGTGTATGAGGATAATTTCTTGCTAAATACACAAGAACTAAGGCGTCTTTAGTGTAATTCCCTTTGGAATCTTTTAATTTCACAAGCTTTACCCCATAATCTTTAAGGTATTCTTCGTAATACTTAGCAATGGTTTTGAAAGTTTCTAAAACTTCTTGCTCATTCATTTTAAAATCCTGCTTTATAAAACTTCTTGCTCTATTCGTTTTTTTGCTATTTCAAAATATTTTTTCTCAATCTCATAACCTATAAAAAAGCGATGATTGTTTAAAGCCGCAATGCCGTGAGAACCACTTCCCATAAAGGGGTCTAGCACGATTTGCTCCTCTTGCGTAAAAAGTCTAACAAGATGAGAGATGAGACATACAGGTTTAGGCGTTAAATGCTCTATTTTTATATTGCTCTCATTCTTTCTTGTGTGTTTGCTCACCCCCATTACATTGCTAGGAAACCTCCCATCTAAACTCTCTTTTGTGTTAATAAGCCCTAGTTTATGCTTTTGCCAATTTTGCACGAATGTTCCCTCTTTTGGTTTTTGTGCCATTACCATAGGTTCAATTTGAGGTTTTAATTGAGGTGTTTTATAGCCCTCTAATTCTTTGATTAAAGATTCTTTTTGCGCTTGTGTTAAATTTTTGTCCTTTTTGATAAAGTGTGTTTGAGAGAATGCTTTTGCTTGTCCCTCATATTTCCACGCTAACATATCTCGTATTTCAAATCCTGCCAAATCCAAACTCATTGCCATTCTATGATAAAGCCTCGCTTGAGAGAACACAATACAAAATCCACCGGGCTTTAAGATTCTATAAAATTCATTTGCTAGAGGATTCATAAACTCTTGCAATCTCTCCCCTTGAGCTTTATCAAATTTCATACCCACAGGTAAGCCCCCAATTACTCCACTTTTTGAAGCTTTGGTTTTAAGATTTGTATCATTCCATTCACTCCCCATACCATCAATAAAATAAGGTGGGTCAGTAATAATACAATCAATAGAATTATTAGAAAGTGCTTTAAGTCCCTCTGTGCAATCTTGGTTATAAATGCTAAATTTTGATGTAATAAATTGCGTATTAGAATCCTTAATGTTTTGCGCACTATCTATTCTTGCGGTCATAAATCCTCCTTAAAATAGTCTAGCAAATCAAAATCATTTAAAAATTATAGCATAATACACTATAACCATATTTCCCAAAAATCTTTGTAAAAATGAGTTAAAAAATCTTAAGTCTGTGATTAGCGATATTATACTAGAGATAGTAAAACACTCAATAAACCATTAGTATCCATTATAGAAAACAAACTCTACAAATGTGAGGATTCTTACTTTTGCATAGAATGCGATAAGGAAGTGGTTGAAGAGTTATTCAAAACAAGTGATGAATATATTTATTTAGATGGCTTTATGGATATAGAT
Source organism: Helicobacter apodemus (assembly GCF_000765745.2). Taxonomy (GTDB): domain Bacteria; phylum Campylobacterota; class Campylobacteria; order Campylobacterales; family Helicobacteraceae; genus Helicobacter_D; species Helicobacter_D apodemus. Next base: position 31,772 of record NZ_JRPC02000004.1, on the reverse strand, counting down.
TTAGAGCATTTCCTAAAACTTTGAAGTGCAATTTAAAGAGAGGTTAAATGTCGTGTATTAAGTTTTTTTGATGCATTACAAAAGAGTAATTTTGGGATTAAATAAAAGTCTTGTGAGAGATTGACCATATTTTATTAATAGCTTGTGAGCTTTAGAGTTTTAACTTAGTTCTTATTCTCTTGGCATATACATCATAATGCAAATACCAAGGAGTGCTAAACTTCCCCCTATTATATCCCATATATCGGGTTTAAAGTTGTCAAATTTCATCGCCCAAAGTATAGAAAATACAATAAATATTCCTCCATAAGCTGCATAAACTCTCCCAAAGTCTTGTGCTTGCCAAGTTGCTACTATTCCATATAACCCAAGAGCGATTAATCCACCTAATCCTAATAAAAAACTTTTATCTTCTTTAAGCCATAACCAAACTAAATACCCTCCACCTAGTTCTAAGAATGCAGCAAGGATAAAAATAAGGAGTGATTGAAGCATAGCTAGCTATCCAAAGCCATTTTTAAAGAATTTTGTGTTTGTGGGGGATTTTTTGTTATTAAAGGTGTTTTGCTACTAGGGTATAAATGCCCCCTAATCGTTGCAGAATCTCTAAAAAAATCTTGTTTGTTTTGTGGGTTGAGAAAATTATTCATTGTTATGCTTGTAGGAATGTTTTTAAAGGAAGGGATAGCGTATTTTTCATTGTGTTACCCAAAAAATTCTTTAATAATTAATTGGATAGAGATACCAAAACAAATACATATTACAAAGGGTTTGATGATTTTTGCACCGTGTTTAATGGCAAGTTTTGCTCCAAGAGTTGCACCAATAGCTTGTCCTACACACATTACTATTCCCAAAAGCCATAAGACATTCCCACTAAGGATAAAAAATATAATCGAAGCAATATTAATACTAAAGACAATAGAACGTGAATGGGCTAGAGCTTTACTTAGTCCATATCCCCCAATGCTTACAAGCATTGTTAGGGCAAGCGTCCCAATCCCAACCCCTAAAAATCCACCATAAAAACTCACCAAAGCACAGAGGCTATGAAATAACACTTTATTAGGAGATTTGGCTCTATCCGTATCACTAATTTTGCGTGAGAATAAAAAATATGCACCAATCGTTATCATTACAAAAGGGAGGATTTTTGAGAGAATTTCAACTTTTACAAATTGCACACTAATTGCCCCAGTGCTTGCAAATAGCATTGCAATAATAATACATAAACGGCTAGATTTTATATCCACTAAACCTTGAGAATAATAATGCGCCGCTCCTGTAAAAGAGCCAATGCAAGCTTGAAGTTTGTTGGTTGCAAGAGCAATTAGAGGGTTGATACCGCTTAATAATAAAAGCGGCATTGTAATCATTCCTGCCCCTCCAGAGAGAGAACCAACTAATCCCCCAAAGATAGCCGCAATAAATAAAATAAAATACCAATAAAGGGCTATATTTTCAAAGCTTTGTGAGTTGAGTAAATCTAATATCATCTTGCCTCCATTTTGCTAACGATTATAACACATTTGCTACAAGTTTTAGCATTTATTAAGCTTTTAAAAGTAAAGTTTTATGGGTTTTATGCAGGGCTTTGGTAATTAGGTTTTACTTATAGAGGTATATTAAAGGATTTATTTCTAAGCTATTTTTTTGATAGATAGTCTAAAATTTATATTCTTTAAGAGGAAGATTTAAGGGAAATAATGAAAATTTATGTTGTTGGTATCCATACAGATGTAGGGAAGACACACTTTAGTGCAGCTTTTTGCAAAGTTTTTGGTTATGATTATTTTAAACTTATTCAAGCAGGTGAGCCTAAGGATAGTGAGTTTATCCATAAATTTAGCCCCGCAACGCATATTTTTAAAGAAGGTATTTTTCTTAAGACTTCCGCTTCACCTCACAAGGGTAAGAGGCTTGAAAGACTTAATTATAAGGGTTTAGATATTAATCTCCCTAAGAGTGAAAATTTACTTATAGAGACTGCTGGAGGGCTTTTTACCCCACTTGATGAGAGTGTAGTGATGTTAGATTATATCAGCACCTTTAAGCACCCTTGTGTGTTAATAGGGAAGTATTATTTAGGAGCGATTAATCACACTTTGCTTTCCTTAGAGGCGTTAAATCAAAGGCAGATTTCTATTAAAACTTTAGTAATGATGGGTAAAAAAGAGGAGGATTTTGATAGTTTTATAAACTCTTATGCGAAAGTAAAGATTGTGCATTTAGATTTTTATAAGGATAAGATAGAAACAAATGCGTTTAAAAAAGCATTTAGCTTTATCTTGGAATAGGTTGCTTTTGCTTAAAGAATTAGGAGATTTTTAACTAAGGCTAATCCTTGTGGCTAAGAGTGTTTATCCCCTAATAGGTTAATTCCTAACCTAAAGATTTCAAGCTACACTCTAAGATGCTAAAGCTTGGTGGTAAAAATATTAAGGCGTAAAAAAGGGGCGGTATAAAGAGGGAGAATCTTATAAGTTCATTGGGTTGGTAGGGATTGCAAGGAGTGCTTGTTGGGGAGTCTTTGTATTGTAAGGTAAAGAATAGATTGAGGGTATTCAATGTTTTTAAGGATTGATAATTTTAAATCCTATGGTTTCTTTAATCTCATAGCTTGAGCTTACAAGCATATAGAAGTTAATGTTTTTATAGGAGAGGTTTAGGCGGTAAAATGCCCCTAAAAACTCTTTTTTGAGGAGTTTTGCTTGGAATTCCTCCCCTAATTCTAACTCGCTATAAGCAAAAATATAATTTTTCTTAGCAATCCACGCAAAGAATCTATCCTCTAAATCAAGGGTCTCTTCTATGATATTAAGATTGGGTAAGATTTTAGCTGTATTCTTACTTGTGGGACAAAAAAATAGTTCTCTTGGGCTGTTAAAATCAACAATTTTTCCTCCGTCTAAAAGAGCGATTTTATCGGATATATCATAGGCGTCCTCTATATCGTGGGTTACCATAATTGCTGAGATTCCTTGATTTTTAATGAGTTTTTTAAGTTCTATCCTTAAATCATTTTTTAAATTTTGGTCTAAATTTGAAAAGGGTTCATCAAGTAAAAGTAAATCACAGCCTCTAGCCATAGCTCTTGCAAAAGCTACCCTTTGGGCTTGTCCTCCTGAAATTTCATCGATTTTTTTATCTTTTAAATTAAAAATTTCAAAAGTATTTAAAAGCTCATCTAGTTTTTTAGATTGCTCTTTTTTGGGTAAATCATAAAGGGCAAAGAGGATATTATTTGCTACATTTAAATGGGGGAATAAAGCATAATTTTGAAACATCATTGCTACTTTAGCTTTGCATTCATAATATTCATAAGAGGAGGCTTTTTCAAGTTGAGCAATAATTCTAAGTAAAGTGCTTTTGCCTCCTCCACTGCTTCCTAGAATGCTTAAAATTTCACCTTTTTGAAGTTCTAAATCAATTCCTTTTAAAATAGGGAGTGTGGAGAAATTTTTGACTAAATTTTTAATTTTTAACATTTTATTCCTTGCTTAATTTTTGAATCCAAAGTATTACTAATAAAGACAAAACCACAATACAAAGTGAGGGTAGAGCCGCATCATAAATCCTCTCATCACTGGCATACCAAAAAGCTTTTACTCCTAAAGTTTCAAAGCCAAAAGGAGCAAGCATCCTACTTAAAGGAAGCTCTTTAATGGTATCAATAAAGACTATGATAAATGAAAGCCATAAAAAATGTTTTAAAAGTGGTGTGTGGATTTTTAAAAATAGTGTTTTATAACTAGGATTAATAAATAAAGAGGCTTCATCACTTTGGGTGTGGATTTTGTTATACCCTCCCTCTAAGGAGTAAATAGCGGTGGCTAAAAATCGCACCATATAAGCAAAGATAAGCACAAGCAAAGAGTTTCCAAGTAAAGCAAAGCCAAAAATATTGTTTAGTATTATAAACATTATCATTACGCCAATACCAATAGCAGCTCCGGGAATCGCATAGCCTAAAGAGCTTAGTTTTATAATACAAATAGAAAACCAATGGCTTTTTGAAACCCTTGCGACAAAACTTAGAAAATAGGCTAACAAAGTCACAATCAGAGCTGTTATACCCGCTAAAACTAAAGTTTTAATTGCTATTATATAAAATTCACTCTCAAAAATTTTCGTATCTTGTAATCCCCAATATAGTAGCCAAATAAATGGTAAAATAAAGCCAATTAGGGCAATGATAAAACAATACAAAGAAGCAAGAGAGGCTTTGTATTTACTAAGTTTTCTTTTTTGGATAAAGATTTTTAAGTTTTGGTTGAAGCTGTATTTGCGTTTTGTTTTGTTTTGGTATTCTAAATACATCACTAAAAAAACAAAAATCATCAAAAATCCAGATAAAACTGCAGAAGAATACGAATCATTTAAGTCATACCAAAGTTTAAAAATCCCTGCTGAAAAGGTATCAACTCCATAATATGCACTTGCACCATAATCACTTAAGGTCTCCATAAAAACAAGCATTAAGCCAGACATTATTGCTGGTTTTGCGGTAAAGATTGCAACTTTAAAAAAAATCTTAAATTCAGAGTAGCCTGTAGTTTTTGCGACTTCTATGAGTTCTTTAGCTTCACTTTGAAAAGCGGTTTTTGCAAACATAAAAACATAGGGGAACAAAGAAATACTTAAGACAAAAATTACGCCATAAATATTAAAAAAATTTATCCTAAAATGAAAAAGCTCATAAAAAACCCCTTGATAATCCATAATCCCAACATAAATAAATGCTAGGATATAAGCAGGAATGGCTAGAGGTAGGATAAGGAGTTTTTCTAAAATATTAGAGAAATAAAACTCAAAATTTGCTACTAAGTACGCAGAGCTTACGCCTATGATAAAGCTAAGGCTTAAAACGCCTAATAAAACTAAAAAAGTATCTTTAAGGAATTTTATAAAAAGATAAGAAAAGAAATGATTGAGATTTTCTTTGATTGTTAAGATTTCATTAGAATCTTGAGTATTCAAGTTTTGAAAAATCACATATAAAAGCTCGGTAAAAATACTTAAGAGAGGAAGCGATAAAAAAAGGGCGAGTAAAATTGCCCCTGTTTTTAAAAGGTTTAAGGAGTAGGGCATTATCTAAAGCCTACTTCATCATAAATTTTTACAGCTTTTTTAACATTTTTAGCAATATCACTAACAGGAAGTTGGTCTTCTTTAAAACTTCCAAAATCTTTAACGGTTTGACTTACTTCTACATCGTTGCGGATGGGAAATTCATAATTGATATTTGTAAGAATTTGTTGAATCTCTGGGGTTAGCATAAATTCCATAAACTTTTTAGCCTCTTTTTGGTTTTTACTAGATTTAGTCATAGCAATACCACTTACATTAATATGAGTACCTCTGTTGTCTTGGTTTGGGAATATTATACCTAAAGCATTGCCTACTTCTCTATCTTTTTCATTTTTGGAATTTTTCAAAAGCCCTATATAGTAAGTATTCATCACAGCAAATTCAGCTTCTCCTGCAAAAACCTGTCGTGCTTGATCCCTATCTCCACCTTTTGGGGGAGTTGCAAGGTTATTAAGCACGCCTTTTGCCCATTCTTTTGCCTTTTTTTCTCCATCATTGGCTATGATAGAGGCTAGTAGGGTTTTACTATAAGGTGCAGTTGCACTCCGCATAACGACTTTTCCTTTAAACGCATCTTTAGCCAAATCTTCGTAGTTTTTAAGTTGGCTTATATCTGTGTTTGCATTTTTATTATAAGCAATGATTCTTGCTCTTTTAGTAATAGCAAACCATTGATTATCTTTGTCTCTAAGATGGGCTGGGATTGTTTCTTCTAAGAATTTAGATTTTACAGGAGCTAGAATACCTGAAGTTTTTGCCTCATTGAGATTAGAAACATCCGCAGTAATAAAAATATCCGCTGGAGAGTTTTTTCCTTCAAGCTGCATTCTTTTAATAAGCTCTGAAGCCCTTGCTTGAGTGTGATTAACCTTGATACCTGTTTGTTCTTCAAATTTTTTGATGATTTCAAAATCTGCATCATAATGCCTAGCCGAATAAATGTTTAATTCAGCTGCTATTAAGGAAGCACCTATAAAAAGTGCAAGGAATAGGGATTTTTTCATTTCGTTTCCTTTTAATTTTTGGATTTTCACCTGCTAATCGTAATTTAAATTAGCTGAATAAATGATTAAAATTATCAAAATTAATTTTATGAGTTATTATCACTTTATATTTTGAGTTTAAAAATTGCTTTTTAATAAATATTCTTTGGATGAAATAGTATAGAGGATTTATGCTTAAAAATTTCATTTTTTAGTGTTGCTAGAAATCATAGGTGAATGAGATTCCTAATTAATGCAATATCTTTAAATGTAAATGAATATAAAAGTTTTACTTTAGAGCTAAAAATAGTCTTTGCTACATAGCCTTACATTCGCGGATAAATGAGTTTTTCATTAAGATAATTTGGCTTTGATATTGTTTTTATTTTAGGGAAAGTTTTTCAATACAATTACCTTAATAAGCACAAACTAGGATTTTTTTAAGATGAGGTAATAGAATAAACTTTAGCAGGATTTAATCCTGCTGTTTAATGGAAGATTATTTTGCCTTTGCACTAAGAGTGATTTCGACAATTGACCAGCTAATTCCAGCGTGTCCAGGAGCAGCTTTAGCTAAATCTATTAAGGCTTGTTCGGAGTTTTTAAACGCAAATAAGTCTAATACTCCTTTAGCTTCAAACTTTCCATCTTTTATAGTGTAGTGAAGACCTACAGTTTCATACTGACCGCCAATACTCACTTTAGCAGTCAATGAACCTTGATTGTCTCCTTCAATAACATTGGTGATTTTTACATCAACATCCTTACCACCATTAAGAGTTTTGAAGAAAACATTGACAATGTTATTTGTAATAAGTTCTACTCCCATATCAATGTTTTTTGGAGAGAATGTTGCAGTAGCTCCATTTAGTAGTCCTTTGATGCTGCTTCCATCTTTTCCAAAGGTGTATTTAGGGTTTTTAACGGTTCCAGCAGTGGCAATCATATTAGCAGTTTTATAACCTTCAAAATTGATGGTTAAAGTATTTTTATCAATACTAGCTGCGTTTAAGTAACTAAATAAAGATGCAGATAATACCGCACTTACAAGAAATTTTTTCATAAATTTTCCTTAAATATAAATTTTGAATAGGTATTATATCTAATTTTAGTAGAATAAAACAACCCAATAACAATTTTTAATGAATATATTTTGTTCAATAGGGTAAATTTTACATTTGTAATAGATTCTAATAATTTAGGTTTTGCATATAGCTAACAATAGCGGCATTTCTATTGGTGTTTGAATTTTCTTGATTGGGGTTATTTGGTGTATCTTGATTTTTATTAGAAACTTCTTTGTCTTTTGTTTGCTCTTGTGTAAGCTCTATTTTGGCTTCAATTTCCATTTGCATAGCACTTGCAGCAACTTTGTAATCTTGAGGGCTAGGGTCAGATGGAGCCATAGCTGCTGCGATGATTTTTCTAGCATTAGCAATAGTTTCTTGGGGAGTGTTTCCTTTATCCATTGAGATAGGCACTTCTCCAGCAGTAGCATACATTTTACCATCAGGTCCTCTTGTATAGCTAAAAGATGCTCCACCTGTTACTACTCCGCTACCAGCTGCAATATGAGCAGCTTCGTGAGCCCTTACATTCCTATCAATTTGTTCTAATTCACGCACTTGTTGGATTTGTGATTCATTAAGTTTTTCACCATTGATAGCTTCTAAGTTTTCTTGATTGGGGATAGAATCTTCTGTAGAGTTTTGTGCTAAATCCTCTTGTAAAGGTGTTTCTTGTGTGTTGGTATCTTGTGGTGAGGATGTGGTTTTATCTTGCAATCTTAAATAAGGATCGCTATAAATGCTACCAATTTGCATTATACCCCCTTAGTTTATCCTTTATAATTATGGATAAATTTTACAAGCTCTTGAATGTTTTCCTTTGGTAAATCAGGTAACACTCCATGCCCTAAGTTAAAAATATGTCCTTTATTCTCCATTGTATCTAATATTTCCTTAGCACCTTTTAGCATAGAATCTTTATTATAAATCCTGCAAGGTTCTAAATTCCCTTGTAAAACATATTTTTCCCCTAAAATGTCTTTTGCTCTCTTTATAGGGGTATTCCAATCCACACCAAAAACATCAAAATCCCCATCAATTTGTTCTAAGGCGCCACAGATTCCTTTGGGGAATAAAATAACAGGGATATGGGGATATTTTTTCTTAATAAAACTTGCTATTTCTTTGCAGTAAGCAAACCCAAACTCTAAATAAGCCTCTGCTTCTAAAGCCCCCGCCCAAGAATCAAAAACCATAACCGCATTAACTCCAGCTTGAATTTGCATTTCTAAGTAGTTTTGGAGATTATGAGTAATTTTTTTTAGAAGTTGGTGCAGAAAATAAGGATTGGTATAAAGGATTTTTTTGGATTTGTGGTAAGTTTTACTGCTTTCCCCTTCAATCATATAGGTTGCTAAAGTCCAGGGTGCTCCACAAAAACCAATTAAGGCTTTATCTTCTGCTAAAGATTCTCGTGTGAGGCTAATGGTATCATAGACATAGTTTAATTGTAAATGAGAATCTTCACTTAAAGCTATTAAATCTTGTTCATTTTCAATAGGTTTAGCAAACTTTGGTCCCTCTCCTACTAAGAAATCAAGCTTCATTCCCATTTCCATAGGGACAACCAAAATATCACTAAATAAAATAGCTGCATCAACCCCTAAAATATCAATGGGTTGAAGTGTAACCTCACTAGCTAATTTTGGGTTTTTGCAAAGGGATAGAAAGTCTCCAGCTTTCGCCCTTACCTCTTTGTATTCCTTTAAATAACGTCCTGCTTGTCTCATAAACCATACTGGTGTATAAGGAGTTTTTTTTCTGAAACACGCATCAATAAAAATCATTCCTTATCCTTGTTAATGCTTAGAATCTTTATGGAGGAAATATAGCCCAATTGCTAAAGCCAAAATAGCTATTGCAAAGAATAGCATATCTTCAGTAGTCTTCATTCCCATATTTAAAACTTTAGAAAAGAATGCTACAATAAGTGCCATTACAATTACTTTGGCTAGTTTATCTTTAAGTTGATCTAGGGTATGTATTTCTAAGACTCTTGAGCTATTTTCATCCTTAATTTGAATTTTAGAGATAAATAATTCATATAAGCCAAAGGCAAAGATTAATAGCACCACAGCAATAAGGTATAAATCAATAGCCATAATAATGGTATTGAGTAAGATATTATGAATATCAAGATCTTTAGCTAATGTCCCAACATAATATAGATAAGTGTCTTTTGCAGCCTTTATAATATCAATACTTGCTACAATAAAAAGTAATATAGAACCAACTAGCGATAAAATCACTGCTAAAATTACAAAAAGTCTAGCATTCCACATAAGTTTTTCAAAACAATGTTGTAAAAGTTGCAAGTAACTATCCTTAAAAAATTAATTGAATTATTTTAAGATTATAGCATAGCAAACCTAAAAATTAATTGGCTGCTCTTTGGGTATTTTTAAGTATTGGAGGTGTTTTCACAAATTTTATTACTATTTTTAGAGCTTTATAACTCTATATAAATAAATCCTGTGAAATATAAAAATAAGTGGAAGTAAAAACCCATTTTTGAGATATTTTCTTTATTTATTATACTTTTATTACAGTAATTATTAAAGATTTTTGTCTTAAAATATAACATTTTAAATTTTACTAAAGGATAAAAATATGAAAAATTCCATTGAAAGTGAAGGGCAAATAACTGAAAGTAGGCGTGGATTCTTTACTAAAGTTGGAATAACGCTTTTAGGTGTTAGTGCTTTACCATTTCTAGGTAATTTTGCAGGGAGTGTGGCATTAGCTAATGAATTACCTGCATATCGTTTAAAAGATAAAAAAATGCTGAGGTATCACGGAGAGAAACCATTAACAGCAGAAACTGAAATTTATGCCCTTGATACAGATTTTACAAAGCCAGAAAATTTCTTTATTAGGAATAATGGAGAGCCACCTTCAATGGATAAAATCAAAGCAAGAATGCAAAAAGGTTGGACATTAGAAATTAGTGGAGAGAGTGTAAAAGAACCAAAAACTTATACTTTAGATGAGTTAAAGAAGAAATTTAAGCATTATACTTATGCCCTAACACTTGAGTGTGGCGGTAATGGAAGGGGTGAGGTTATCCCTAGCACAAAAGGGACACAATGGGGATATGGTGCGGTTGCGTGTGGTAGATGGACAGGTGTTAGAGTTAGGGATGTGTTAGAGGATTGTGGAATTAAGGATAATGCTGTATATATTGGTTATTATGGAATAGATATAAAATTAACTGGAGAGGAAGAATCACCAATTAGCAGAGGTGTGCCTATTAAAAAAGCTTTAGAGGATGAGACCTTAATTGCTTGGAGTTATGAGGGCAAAGATATTCCTTGGATAAATGGATACCCTCTGCGGTTAGTTTGTGGTGGATACCCTGCTAGTGCAAGCGGTAAATGGCTATCAAAGATTGTTGTTAGGGATAAGATTCACGATGGTGCAAAAATGCTAACTTCTTATAAGGTTCCTGTAGAGCCTGTGAGACCTGGAGATTTTAACTATAAAGGTGAGATGAGAATTATAGAATCTATGCCCGTTAAATCAATCATTACTAATATTAAAAATGAAGATAAAATTAAAGCAAAAAAAGAGTTTGAAGTTAGAGGAAAGGCTTGGGCTGGTGAGCTTGAAGTTGATGAAATTTATGTGAGTGTGGATTATGGAGTTACTTGGATTAAAGGAGAAGTGCAAAAACCCGTTAATAGACTAGCTTGGCAAAAATGGAGCACAAAAGTAAAGATTCCAACAAAAGGTTATTATGAAATATGGGCTAGGGCTGTCGATAGTGAGGGCAAGAGTCAACCTATGGTGTTAGCGCAATGGAATCCTAATGGGTATTTAAATAATGCTTGCCATAGAGTAAATGTTATGGGGGTATAAAATGTTAAAAAAAGTCATTGTTTTCATACTTTTTAGCCTCTCTTTCTTATTAGCTGAATATAAAATTAATCCTGAGAATGGGCTGATTATTGATGAGAATGTCGAACTTATTGAAAATAACTGCTTAGCTTGTCATAATTCTAGCTTGATTGTTAATATGAATGTTAATAGGGAAGCTTGGATAGCAACTATTCGATGGATGCAAGAATCAGAGGGGTTATGGGAGATTCCTGTTGATGATGAAAATAAGATTTTGGATTATTTAACGAAGCATTATGGAGAAAAATATAATACAAGAAGGCGTCTGCCTCTACCTGTATTATTAGAAAGATAAGATGTTATCTTTATATATGCACTAAAAGATATTAGAGGTTTAAGCACAAATATTTTATCTCTAAATATTCTTCTATCCCATATTTTGAACCTTCTCTACCAAGACCACTTTGTTTTATCCCCCCAAAAGGGGCTATTTCATTAGAGATTAATCCTGTATTAATCCCTACCATACCATATTCTAAAGATTCTGCGACACGCCATTGACGCTTATAATCTTGTGTGAAAAAATAAGCGGCTAATCCAAATTCCGTATCATTAGCATTAAAGATTACTTCCTCTTCGCTTTCAAATTTAAAAATAGGGGCTAATGGTCCAAAAGTTTCTTCTTTAGCGACTTTCATCTGTTGGGTTACATCTTTTAATAAAGTGGGTTGAAAAAAATTTCCTCCTAGATGATGGTTGCTTCCACCAACTAAAAGTTTAGCACCCTTTTGGAGGGCGTCATTAATATGTTCTTTAACTTTTAAAAGAGCTTTTTTATCAATTAATGGACCTTGATTTACTCCATCTTCTAAACCATCTCCGACTTTGAGTGTTGGTATTTTATCTATGAGGCCTTGGCATATTTTGTCATAAATTCCACTTTGGATATAGATTCTATTAGCACATACACAAGTTTGTCCGCTATTTCTAAATTTAGAATCCATAATCCCATTAATGGCATCCTCTAAATTTGCATCATTAAAAACAATAAAAGGTGCATTGCCTCCTAATTCTAAGCTTAGTTTTTTAATGCTAGAAGCACATTTTTGATAAAGCAGTTTTCCAACTTCTGTTGAACCTGTAAAGCTTAGTTTTCTAATGTCATTGCTTTGGCATAATATATCACTAATTTCTGTGGAATCTCCATTAACAACTATAAAGCAGTCCTCTAAGATTCCTGCCTCTTTAGCTAAAATTGCTAAGGCATAAGCACTAAGGGGAGTTTTAGAGGTGGGTTTTACAATAATTGCACAACCACTAGCAAGGGCAGGGGCAATTTTTCTAGTGATCATTGAGGAGGGAAAATTCCAAGGAGTGATAGCCGCACATACCCCAATAGGTTGTTTGAGTATTAGGAGTTTTTGTCCTTTTATTTTAGGGCTTAAAATATCCCCATCAACTTTCCTAGCTTCAGCGGCAAACCATTTAACAAAAGAGGCTGCATAAGTAATTTCTGCTTTTGCTTGTGCTAGAGGTTTGCCTTGCTCTTTTGTCATAATTTCTGCTAAAAAATCCTTTGATTGTAGAATAAGTGAATAAAATGTATAAAGTCTATCACAACGTTCTTCTGCTAACATATCTGCCCATTGCTTTTGTGCTATTTTGGCTTTTTGGATAAGGTTTTGTAAATCTTGTTTATGCGTGTTTTTGATGTAGGCTAAAATCTCTCCATTAGCAGGATTAATAACTTCAAAGCTATCTTTTTGTTTATCTTTAAAAATATGGGGATGATTAAATAAATCCATGAAAACTCCTTTGAAACATCTTATTCTTTTTCTTGTAAGTTTTGGTTTAAAATCAAAGAAAATTAATAAATTTTTTCTAAAATACTAAAAATGCTTTTCACAAGGTGAAAGAATGAGAAAAATAGTTTTTATTTGTTGTTTGGGATTTTTCTTTTATGCGTGTTCTAGCACAGATTATACGAATCGCTCACGACTTATGTTGCTTGATGAAAAAGAGGAGAAAGCCTTAGGCGAGCAAAGTGCAAAAGAAATTCTAAAACAATCTAAGCTTAGTTTTAATAAAGCACAAAAAGAAATGGTTGAACGCGTAGGGTGGAAAATAGCAAATGTTGTTAAAAGAGAGGATTTTGAATGGGAGTTTTATTTAATTGAAGAGGAGCAAAAAAATGCCTTTTGTTTGCCAGGAGGGAAAGTATTTGTTTATACAGGCTTAATGGGTATTATTGATAGTGATGATGAATTAGCGGTAGTTATCTCCCATGAGATAGCTCACGCTCTTTTGCGTCATGGTGGGGAGAGGATGAGTATGCAAACGCTTACCCAATTAGGTGGGAATATTTTAGGTGCTATTGTGGGAGTTCAAGCTCCAGCATATAGTTCGCTTATTAATCAAGCTTATAACTTAGGGAGTAATGTAGGAGTGATTTTGCCCTTTAGCCGCTCTCACGAATTAGAAGCTGATAAATTAGGTATTTTGCTTCTGCAAAAGGCGGGATATAATCCCCAAGCAGCCTTAAGCTTTTGGCAAAAGATGTCCGAAGATGGCAATAAAGGATCGGATTTTTTCTCTACACATCCAAGCGATTCTAAAAGGATTGGGGCTATACAAAATCTCTTAAAAGACAACGATTAAAAAGTGTAGTTCCTTATTTTAGTTTAGGTAATTTGTAGTAATTATGGAATTAGATTTTACTATTAACTTTAATGGTTTTGGTGTAAATGGTGTGAGTATTGTGAAGGATTGTTCTAACCATAAGAAAAAGAAATAAATGCAAGGCATAGTAGCTTAGGTGATTTTATGGGTTACCCTTATATTAACTTTAGGATTAATGAGGAAAACTTTAGATGTATTAGTTGCCTCTAAGGAGACTTTTAAACCCGATTCACTTTATTAGTAACTAAATCTTAGTTACTCTTTTCTCTTATAGAGAAAAGAGGTTTAAGCTAGAAGTGCGACTACCCCAAAACCTAATGCGACAGAGAGGAAAATTGCTAAAATACCAGGAATTAAAAAAGCGTGATTAAAAACATATTTACCAAGTCTTGTAGAGCCTGTATCGTCCATTTGCACAGCACCAAGTAGGGTGGGGTAAGTGGGTAAAACAAAAAGTGCAGAAACTGCAGCAAAAGAAGCGACAATTATATAAGAATCACCTGGGTTTGCAGCACTTATGCCAAGTGCTGCAATAACAGCAGGGGTAATGGCTTTTGCCGTTGCAGCTTGTGAATAAAGTAACATTGCAGCAAAGAAAAAAACTACAGCTAATAAGCTAGGAATTTTTCCAACCCAAACAGAAGCTAAATCTTTAATTGTATTAATATGACCTTCTACAAAGGTATTTCCAAGCCACGCTACGCCCAAAACACACACACAAGCAACCATACCGGATTTAAACACGCTTGTATCAGCAATTTTGCCCGGCTCTATTTTACAAAAAATCACAATAAAAGTTGCGACAGAAAGCATAAAGCTCATAATCGCGGCATCTCTAGGGACAATTACAGGGTCAATATAGCTTTTTACAATACTAGCTAAAACAGCAAGACTTGAATCACTTGCAATAAGAGAATTTACATAATTAAGCATAGGAAGACGCATTACATCAGAAATAGTTGTTGCATAAAATACAACCGCTAAAACACCAATTAAGAAAATAAGCACCGATAATTTAGCACCTTTTTTAAGCTCTGTGTGTTGTGTGCCTGCTGGAGCTTTTACTAAACCCTTAGCAAGCCTTTCTTGATAGATGGGATCTTTGCTTAAATCTAAATTTGAAAACATTGTAATGATAAAGGCAGTAAGCATACAACCAATAAAAGTCGTAGGAATCCAAATCCCAAGCAAAATAGGATAACTCCATCCTAGTGGTTCTAATACTCCACTCATATAAACTACTGCCGCACTTACAGGACTTGCGGTAATGGCAATTTGACTAGCAACAACAGCAATAGAAAGGGGAGCACTAGGTTTAATGTTTTGCTCTTTTGCTACCTCTACAATAACAGGAATCATTGAGAATGCTGTATGTCCAGTTCCTGCTAAAATTGTTAAAAAATAGGTAACAGTTGGTGCTAGATAATTAATATATCTTGGATTAGAACGTAAAATTTTTTCTGCAATTTGCACGAGATAATCTAGCCCACCAGCTAATTGCATAGCAGAAATTGCCCCAATAACAGACATAATAATTAAAATAACATCCCAAGGAATGTTACCTGGTTTCATTCCTAAAGCAAGCCCTAAAATAACAACTCCAATTCCACCGGCATAACCAATACCAATCCCACCTAAGCGAATACCGATAAAAATAGCACCTAAAAGAACAATAATTTGAAGCGCAAAAACAATTGTTTCCATAAAAACCTCTTTATTTTTTTGCTTTCATTTGAGGATTTAGCATATTCTGTGGATCTAAGATCTTCTCAATTTCTTCTTTGGGTAAATATCCTCTTTCTAAACAAATATCTCCTACAGCTTTTCCTGTTTGTAGAGCTTCTTTAGCAATGCTTGCTGATTTTTCATAGCCTAAGATAGGATTAAAGGCGGTAACAATGCCTATAGAGTTTAAAACTGATTTTTTGCAAGATTCTACATTCGCATTTAGTCCTTTTATGGCTTTTGATGCTAGGGTTTTCATAGCATTTTCTAAAAGTATTAAAGAATTAAATAACGCATAAGCAATACCCGGTTCAACCGCATTTAATTCAAATTCTCCTCTTTCAGAGCATAGCATAATCGTTGTATCATTGCCAATAACTTCATAGCAAGCCTCTTGCACAACCTCACAAATGACCGGATTAACTTTTCCTGGCATTATTGAACTTCCAGGCTGCATTTTTGGGAGATTAATTTCTCCTAAACCACATCTTGGACCTGAATTCATAAGCCTTAAATCATTCGCAATTTTGTTTAATCTCACGGCTGCAGTTTTTAAAACTCCACTTACAAAAACAAAATCTGCGGTATCTTGTGTCGCAGCAATTAAGTTTTCTGCGGGTTTAAAATTCCCACCGGTAATTTCATTAAGTTTTTTCTCAACAATATTTTTATAATCAGGATGGCAGTTAATCCCTGTTCCAATAGCAGTTGCACCCATATTTAAAGTACTCATTACTTCTTTTGCGTATTGCACCCTTTCTAAATCACTTTTAATATAACTAGCAAAAGCGTTAAAAGTATTCCCTAAAGTCGTAGGAACTGCATCTTCAAGCTCTGTTCTACCCATTTTAATCACATCTTTAAACTCTTTAGCCTTATTTTCAAGCTCTGTTTTTAATGTTTCCATAGCCTTAGTTAGATCACTAAGTTTGTTCCAAGTTGCTACTTTTATAGAACTAGGATAGGTATCATTAGTAGATTGCCCTAAGTTTGTATGATCGTTTGGGTGTAAGAATTGGTATTCTCCCTTTTTATGTCCCATACTTTCAAGAGCTATGTTTGTTAAAACCTCATTAACGTTCATATTTGTGCTTGTTCCAGCACCGCCTTGTATCATATCTACGACAAATTGCTCTAAAAATTCTCCTTGAATTAATCTATCAGCAGCCTTTGCTAGGGCATCAGCCTTCGTAGAATCTAAAACTCCTACTTCTTTGTTGGCTAAAATGGCAGCTTTTTTAATTTGTGCAAAAGCTTTGATGAAAAAAGGATAATTTTTTAATCTTCTACCGCTCATTTGAAAATTATCAAGTGCTCTAAAAGTTTGCACTCCATAATAGACATCATCAGAAATCTCTAACTCTCCAATAAAATCATGTTCTTTTCTAGTTCCCATTGTTAATGAACCTTTCTTTATGATATGGATTTGAATCTTAAAGCCTCTTAAAAGTTTAAGATTCATTGCAATAATACTACTCTTAAAAACATTATCAAAGTATTATCCTTAAAAACTATATTGCGAAATTTATATTCTTATAAGCTTTTCTTTAAGATTCCGCTTTTCTGTTCCTTTAGAATAATCCCAAATACTACAATGCTAGCACATAATACCCCTAGGGGGTTGGCACTCATTATGCCTTCAAATCCGTAGAATTTAGGTAAAACCAATACAAAGCATAAAGTAAACAAGAGGGTATAGGATAAGGTAATGATAAAAGAAATAAAGGTTTTTTGGATAGATTGGAAAAAGGTGGCACTTACAAGATTTATTCCCAAGAGTATAAAATTCATAAAATAAAGATTCATTGCCTTTTTTGTCTCTAAGGACAATAGGGCATCTCTTGAGGCAATATTGTCTTGCAAAAACCAAGGAATAACAAAAGAACCAAAGCTATAAAAAGCAATATATAAAATAATCCCCACTAAGAGACTAAATTTCAAACTAAAGTAAAAAACCTCTTTAACTCTTCTTAAAAGATTAGCTCCATAATTAAAGCTTGAAATAGGTTGAACTCCTTGAGCGACAGACAATAAAATTGTAAAAGGGATAATACTCATATACATTACAACACTATAAATAGAAATGCCTCTATCTCCAGCAATATTCATAATAGTATGGTTAAAAATAAGCATCATAATACTCATACTAATTTCTGAGCTACTTTGAGGAATACCATTTTTGGTTGCATTTAAAAGTGCATAAACATCAAAAGCCCTGATTAAAAATAAATCTCCTTTTTTTCGTAAGAAATGCTGTAGTAAAATACAAGCTCCAATGCTATGCCCTAAAATAGTGGCTAAAGCAGCTCCACCAATGCCAAAATCAAAAACAAAGAGGAATAGATAGTTTAAAAGAATATTCATACAAGAACCAACAATCATTGCCACCATTGCTAGAATGGGTTGCTTATCATTGATGGCAAAAATATCTAATGTAGGGTGCAGAACAATCACAAAAGCACCTAGATAAATAATTTCTGTATATTCTTTTACTAAAGGAAGTAAATTTGCGTTAGCCCCTAAATATAAAGCGACAAAGTCACTAAAATAATAAAGCGTAAATCCTCCTATAATAGAAGTAAAGAGAGCAAAATAAAAAACAGAGCTAAAGATAATCCTTGCCCTAAATGCTTTGCCTTTACCTAAAAAATAAGAACTCATTGCTGCTCCACCTACACTAAAGAGCAATTCAAAAGCAATAAGCACAGGAAAAATAGGCCACGCAATTCCAATGGCTGCTAGTGCATTTTCTCCTAATTTTTTACCCACAAATATTCCATCAATGGTAGAATAAGTAGATAGAGCAAGCATAGCCACTAAAGAGGGAATAAAATAAGATAAGAAAAGTCTAGGTATGGGTGTTGTTTTGAGGTTTAATTTCTTCATAAAATTCCTTTTTATACCCTATAAAGTTTTTGCAAATTCTAAGGAGGAGTGGATACTTAAATGAGGAGAGAGTAAGATTTTAGCCCTTGCTCCTAAAGAAGTTTTTGTATATTTTAGGGTTGTTTTTCCAATACATAGTGCGGTATAGTTTTTTTGCCATTGAAAGTTTAACAAAAAAGCTTCCACAGATGATGGTGCACTGAAAAATAAAATAGCATCTTTTTGAGGCATTAACTTTTCTTTTTGTGTTTGACTAAGTTTGATAGGTAGGGTTTCATAAAGGATAGATTCTAAAAGGTGAATCTGTGCATCTCCTAGTATTTCTACTAAAGAAGAAGCGATTTTTTTAGCCCTTATAAAAAGAGGTTTTTTGCCCTTTAGCTGATGTTGCAATTCCATAGCAAAAGAATTCCCATAAGATTGCGTCCCTATAAATTTCGCTTTTACCCCAAAATGTTCTAAAGTTTGATTGCTACCTTTACCTATCACATAGCAAGGAATTTTATGCCATTTCTGACCAGCATTTTCTTCAAGGGCAAAAATGGCGTTTTTAGAGGTAAAAATGAGGCAATTACATTGCTGTAATTTTAAAAAGAGTTGTTTATCTTGAAGTTGTTTAATTTCTAACAATTCTAAAAGGCTTATGGAGCTATCTAAATTTGTTGCCGTATTTCTTTTTGTGATATAATAGACTTTTTTCATTACTTTAAAATTCTATCAAATTTTACCCTTTTAAGGCAAGATTACAATGTATGTTAAAAACAAAAGCTTGGCGATTCCTTTTAGGTTTCTACCTAATCAAACCCATCAATTTTTTGAAGATTTTATTGTTATTGATTTGCGTTCTCGTGGATATTTTTTGATTAGTCATATACAAAATGCTCTTAATCTATCCTCCCTTAAACGTATTGCATTCATCGCACAGGAAAATAAAGATAAGAAAATTTTACTTTATTGCCATAGTGGTTCTAGTGCAGCAGAGTTTGGGAGTGAGCTTGTTAAGCAGGGATTAAATAATATTTATTATTTTGATGATAATTATTTTAATATTCCTAAAGAATATTTACAAAGTAATTCTTAAGTTTAAAAAATGTAGAAAAATTCGATATACTTCTGAATTTTAAGATAATTTTAAATTATATAAGGTTTCAAAATGGATTCCATTTTAAGAGTAGAGGAAGCTATTAAGGCTATTAAAAAAGGTGAGATGATTATTGTTATGGATGATGAAGATAGGGAGAATGAAGGAGATTTGGTTTTAAGCGGAATTTTTAGCACACCTGAGAAAATTAATTTTATGGCACAAGAGGCTAGAGGGTTAATTTGTGTTTCTATTACTAAAGAAATTGCTAATGTATTAGATTTACCCCCTATGGTAAGTCATAATAGTTCTAATCACGAAACCGCTTTTACAATTTCTATTGATGCTAGAGAGGCAAAAACAGGAATTTCTGCCTACGAAAGAGATTTAACGATTAATCTTATGTGCAGACCTAATGCAAAGCCAGAGGATTTTGTGCGTCCAGGGCATATTTTTCCCCTTATTGCAAAAGAGGGTGGAGTGCTAGAGAGGACAGGACATACAGAAGCCAGTGTAGATATTTGTAAATTAGCGGGGTTAAAGCCTATTAGCGTGATTTGTGAGATTATGAGAGAAGATGGGTTAATGGCAAGGAGAGGAGATAAGTTTTTAAGTGAATTTGCTAAAAAGCATAATCTTAAGATTCTTTATGTCTCTGATTTGATTGAATATCGCTTGCGCTTTGAGCAGCTTATATCAGCGATTTGTGAGGAAGAGAGTGAATTTTTAGGACATAAGGTCAAAAAAATACAAACTAAAGATCATTTAAATAGAATCCATACGATTTTTGCCTTTAAAGAAGTAAAGGTGCCTTTGGTAAAGTTCCATATTATTAGACCAGATTTAGCCTTTTTAGAAAATAAAGTCAGTTATAATGGGATTTTAAACGCTGTTAAGAGACTTCAAGAAGCAGGAGGGTATTTAGTTTTTTTACAAACAAAGGATCATAAAGATATTAAAGATTTAGGTATTGGAGCCCAGATTCTAAAATCCTTAGGCGTAGAAGATTTTAGATTGCTTAGTACTTCACATATGAATGAATATGCGAATTTAAGTGGTTTTGGTCTTAAGATTTTAGAACAGATTAAGGTTTAAATCATTTAAAACATTGCTTCAAAAGCCCTATAATGCTCCCAAGAATCCACAATATCTCGTCGGCATTTTTTAATATCTTGTAATTCATAATCTAAAAATTCTTTTAATTCCCTCTTTAAAAGTGGATTGGTAGCCACTATTTCTAAAATATCTTTTTCTTTAAGTTTAGCTTGATTATGCCTAAGAGTAGCTTCTTGCATTTCTAAGAGAATATTATTAATATAGTTAATAACTTGAGAAAAAACCTCTAAATTGCTTTTGAGTATTTTTAAGTCTTTAGGGTAGATAAGTAAGTGAATATTGAGATTTTGGGGTATAGAGAAAAACTCATTAATAGATTTTTGGGATTGGAAATGGATTGTTTGCTGGTAAGTGGTTATGGTAATTTCTATATTATGGGAGCTTATAGGAATAGTGATAATAAGGGGTAAAAATAAAAAAGATAAAGCATTATATGCCTTTTCTTCATAAAACGCCTTATCTTCTTCTTTAGGTTGTGGGAAACCAAAGGAGTGGGATAAGGTTTGCATTGTCTTAAAAGCCTTTTGTTGAGATAGCTCTTGTAAATCTATATAATAAACTTTATTTGCCCGCCTCCCTGTAAATAATTTTGTAATACTATAAAGCTTAAAATGTGCCATTATAATAAAGAAATGGGTTAGATAAATTTTAGGATGTTTTAAAGCTACTGTTTTAACCTGTAAATCGCCTAATGTTAGAGCCCTGAAAGTCTTTTGGTTAAAAAAGGTTTTGAAATCATCAAAAAGTTTAAAATGCACTTTTATATTATAAGCTTTATCGGAGTTTGTATGATTGAAAGCGGTTAAGAACAAAGAAAAGGGGTCTCTTACAGGCACTAATAAGGGGATGTTTTTGTGGATTCTAGCAAGAAGCTTTTGGGTATTGATAGTATCAAGATAATGGGTAGGTCTGAAATTTAGGGCTTTATAGGAATTGGGACTTAGAGCGTGAAAAAAATATTTTGTATAATAGATTTTTCTATTCCTAGTAAAATCACCTAATTTACCAAAATTGCTATTTAAAGATACTCCACATTTAGACAAAAAGGACTGAATCGCCATACTTCCACAAGCGTAATTTGCAATTAATAAGAAATGATAGGTCTTAGGTAGAGGGAGTCTCCAAATTATTGGAGAAAGAAGACAATAAAATTTATCTTTAATTTTATAGATTCTTTTATTAATGATATAGTTTATACACGCTTTCAATCCCTCTTTTTCATAAATCTTTCTAGTTAGTGATTGTTTCATTATATCCCTTAATTGGAGATTCCGCTTAATATAGGAACAAACGAGCAAATCTCTAGCTCTTCTTTGTTGGTTAAAGTTCCATTGTGTTTGCAAAATCGCGTAATGATTTGTTTGTCTCCTTGTTGCAAAGGAGCTACTAAAATACCTCCTTCTTGAAGTTGATGGATAATAGCAGGGGAGATTTCGTGAGTTGCGGCTGAAAAGAGGATTCTATCATAAGGTGCATAGGCACTCCAGCCATTTTGCCCATCATCTAGCTTGGTGTTAATATTGTTTAAGTTGCAGTGTTTAATCCTAACTCTTGCTTCATTTAAGAGTCTCTCAATGCGTTCAATACTAAAGACTCTGCGGATAAGACAGCTAAGGATTGCTGCTTGATAACCACTTCCACAGCCAATTTCTAAAACATTATCTGCACCTTCACATTGTAAGTATTCTGTCATTTTAGCTACTGTTAAAGGAGAGCTAATCCATTGATTGGCACCCATAGGAAGTGCATCAAGACTATAAGCAAGGTAGGCAAATCCATTAGGGGTAAAAATTTCTCTATCTATGCTTAAAAATGCCTGTTGCACTTTTTGGCTAATAGGAAATTCTTTAAGAATCTCACGCACCATATTCGCAGTTTTGAGACTTTGCATTATAACCCTATATTCATAAATTTACGCACTTTTGTAATATCATCAAAGTTTGCTTTATAGTTTATGATTTTCTTTAGATCATCATTAATAACATACCCAAAAGGTGTAATAATACAGCTTCCTTTTGCCATAGAATCATTAGCTCCATTGCTTGCCATTACAAAGCTTTGTGTCGTGATAGCAAGGGCTTTTGTAAGGGTTTGGAAATGATCTTTTCTTTCTTTTGCCCATTGTGCGGGGACAAATATTAAATCACATCCCTTTAAACGTTGCCATATCTCAATAAAACGCAATTCAAAGCAATTGATTGCTCCACATTTAAGTCCATCAAGATTAAAGGGTGTGATTTCTTCTATATCACCAGCTTGAAAATGTAAATGTTCATCGCCTAATGGAAAAAGTTTATGCTTATTTTGTAGATGGAGTAAATCCCCTTTGTGGAAGACTTTTAGGGTATTATAAAAGCCTTTATGGTATTGTTCAATCATTGATAAAACAATGGTTCTATCAAGGGATAATTTCAAAAGCACTTCTGTAGCCACTTTAGCAAATTCAGAGGCTTCCTCCATCCTTTGGTAACAGAAGTTTGTTAAACAAACTTCAGGGGCTAAAATAATAGATTGTGCTTCGCAATTTATAATAAGACTTTTTAGGTGTGCAAGATTTTCTTCAAAGTTTTGTTTGGTTTTGAATTGTAGGGTATAAAGACCTCTAGAAATCATCAAAGTTAATACTCCCTTTTGCGTAATTTGTAACATTTCCTTCAAAGAAATTTGTTTTTTGTTCATTAAAGGAGCTAAAAGATTCTACCCATTTAATAGGATGTTTAGCATTATAAATTTTAGGGAATCCTATGCGAGCTAGTCGAATATCTGCAAGATAGCGGACATATTCGTGAATAATTTCACTAGTAAGCCCTAGAATTTGTCCTTGTGTAATATAATCCCCCCAAGAAGATTCTACTTTAACCGCTTCTTTAAACATTTCAATTACTTCTTCTTCTAAATCTTTAGTAAAGATATGTGCCATTTCTTTTTTAAGGGATTTTATCATATTTTGGAATAATAATAAATGGGTAACTTCATCCCTTTGAATAAAGCGAATCATTTGTGCGCTTCCTAGCATTTTACCACTTCTTGCAAGGGTGTAAAAAAAGGCAAAACCTGAATAAAAATAAATCCCCTCTAAGATTTGGTTAGCAAACATTGCAAGGACTAGAGTTCTCTCTGTTGGGTCTTTAGCAAGTTGTTCATAAACATTGGCAATATAGTCATTTTTGCTTCGTAGTTGCCCATCAGTGCGCCACATTTCATAGATTTCATCAGTATTTGCAGAGATAGATTCTACCATAACAGCGTAACTTTGGGAATGGAGGGCTTCTTCAAAAGCTTGACGAACCAAGATCAAATTAATTTCTGGGCTTGTAATGTAGGGATTGACATTGTCAATGAGGTTATTAGTTTGGAGTGAATCCATAAAAATAAGTTGGGCTAAGGCTCTATCATAGCCTATTTTTTCCTCATGCGTTAGCCCCTCAGAATAATCGCGTTTATCTTGGGTCATATTGACTTCTTCTGGGAACCAAGAATTGGCAAGCATCACTTTCCAAAGGTTGTAAGCCCATTGATATTTAATTTTATTGAGTTCAAAAATGCTTGTGGGATTACCACCAAAGATTCTGCGTTCATTTACGCTTTCTTTAGAGTTTGGGTTATAAATTTTTTTTCTATTCATCATAAAATACCTTTGGTTTTTTAAGTTGGGATAATATAGACTCTTTTTTATAATGAGGATGTAAATGGAATGGAATAATAAAAAAATATTTCATAAAAAATACTTAATACTAAAGTGGTAAAAATGGTGAAAATAGCAAAGCTTCATATTGATGGTATGCATTGTAGTGCGTGTTCGGCAAGTATTCAAAGTAATCTTGAAAAAAACTCTAGTATTCTAAATACCAAAATTAATACCATTAGTGGCAAAGCCAAAATTTCTTATGAAGAATCCCAAATTTCCGAGCAAAAAATTATAGAGCTTATTACTTCTTATGGATTCCCTGCCTCTAAGGATAATAGTAAAGAAAGAGAGATGGCTTATATTCAAGGATTAAAAACGCGTTTATTAGTAGCCATTCCTTGTTTTCTTGTTATTTTCGTTTTACATATGGGAGGATTCCATAGCTTTTGGAGCTCTGCTGCAGAGCTTCTTTTGGCAAGTGTTGCACAATTTTATTGTGCAATGCCTTTTTATAAGGGTTCAATGAGCTTTTTTGAAACAAAAGTTGCGGATATGAATGTATTAATAGCCTTAGGTAGTAGCGTTGCATATTTGTATTCTGTTTATTTATTCTTTAGTGGAGCAAAAGGATATTATTTTGAAGGCTCTGCTTCGGTGATTTGTTTTGTGCTTTTAGGGGAATACTTGAAATCTAAGGCAAAAAAAAGTGCTAGTGAAGAATTAGAAGTTTTAGCAAAGATTTTACCCCCTAAAGCAAGACTTTTAAAAGAGGATAAAAAAGAATGGGTTGCAATTAATACCATAAAAAAAGGTGATAAATGTTTAGTGGTTAGTGGAGAGAAAATACCCCTTGATGGCAAAATCATACAAGGAGAAGCGGAGGTAAGTAGCGCACATATTAATGGTGAAGAATTGCCTAGTGTTTTAAGGGAAGGTAGTGAAGTTATAGGTGGAAGTGTTGTTATAAATGGGGAGATTATTGTGGAATCTTCAAAAGATTCTAGTGATTTTTTTGTTTATGAAATGTTAGATTTATTAGAGTTATCCCAAACACAAAAACCTCCTATTGGAATCTTAGCGGATAAAATCGCTTCTGTTTTTGTGCCTTGTATAGTTTTGCTCGCATTAGTGGCTTTTTTATTTTGGTTGCAAGAGAGTTTTGCTTTTGCTTTATCTATTGCTGCTTCTATTTTAGTAGTATCTTGTCCTTGTGCTTTAGGTCTTGCTGTGCCTTTAGCCATTGTTTGTGCAAGTATGCGGGCAAAGAGGAATGAAATTTTGATTAAATCCCCGGATGTTTATGAAAAAGCTAAACAAATTAAGTTTATGGTTTTTGATAAAACAGGCACTTTAACAAAAGGAGAAATTATCGTGCAAAAGGCGGATATTTTTGGCGATAAGAAAGAGATTTTATCACTCTCTAAAGCTATGCAAGAGGATAATCCCCACCCCATAGGAAAAGCAATTTTAGAATATACAAAAGAATTTACTACCCATGTAGTTTTGCAAAAGAAGGAATACCTTATCACTAAGGGTGTTAAAGCAGTCTTTAATCAAGAGGAATATTATTTAGGTTCATTAGCTTGGATACAAGAAATTCTTGGCAAAAAGGATATTGTTAAACAAGAAGAGGGTGTAGTTGCCCTTTGTAATAAAAAAGAGCTTTTAGCAGTTTTTTATTTAAAGGATTCTTTGAGGAAAGATGCAAAGGAAGTCATTGATTGTATTAAAAATCTAGGAATTGTGCCTGTAATTTTAAGTGGAGATAATTTAGCAAGTGTAGAAAAAATAGCTCAAGAATTGGGTATTAAAGAATATTTTGCCCAAACAACGCCTTTGCAAAAAAGTCAAAAGATTGGAGAGCTTAAAAAATTAGGAGGAGTGTGTTTTGTAGGGGATGGCATTAATGATGCTTTAGCTTTAGAAGAATCAAGTTTTGGTATCTCTTTTGCAAGTGCAACAGAGTTGGCTAAAGAAATAGGTGATGTTTTGCTATTGAAAGATGATTTAAAGGGCATTGTTGAGGTGTTTAAAATTTCTTTTGCGACTTTAAAGAATATTAAAGAGAATTTATTTTTTGCCTATGTTTATAATGTGGTTTTAATCCCTATTGCAGCTGGGGTGCTTTATCCTTTTGTTGGTATTGTTTTACAACCCTCACTTGCTGGAGCAGCTATGGCATTTAGTTCTGTTAGTGTTGTGCTTAATGCCCTTAGAATCTCAAGGTTAAAGTTATAATGGGTATCTTTAAAAAGGCTTTTTTAATCCTTGTAATAGGGGTTAAAGTTGGCTTTGGGTTAGAGTATTTTATCTTAGAGGAACAATATCTCTTTAAGGATACTAAGGTTTATGCAAAAGATGTTTTTAAGGAAGCCTCTGAAAATTTCTTGCTCTTTGAGATTCCCAAAAATGCTAATGTTTTTCAAATCAAAAGCTCACAATTAATAGAAAAGTTTGAAAATGTTGGAATCCATATTGGTGCTAAATCCCCCATTGTAACCTTTAAAAGAGAAGTTGGGGGGAATACTGATGGGATTAAAGCCCATATTGCGGGGCTATTTTTTCAACAATACCAAAACAATAATATCAAAATCCATTCTATTACCCTAGAGCAAATCACCGCTACGAATTTTAAAGAAGAAAATATTAAAACCATTGATTTTTCTACGCAATTATTAAAACGTAAAGAGGGGACTTTTAATATTATTCTTAAAGAGAGTGAGAGAGAGAAAAAGGTATTTTTTAGGTATTTTATTGATGCAACCTTAGAAGGCATTGTATTACTTAAACCTCTTAGTGGGGGGGAGAGTATTAATTACCAAAATGCAAAGGTTGTTGAGATTGCTTTAGATAAAATTAGTAGCGCGTTAATGCCAAAAAGTCAATTAGGTGAAGTTGCGGTGCGTTCTTACACTCCAAAAGATATATTAATTACAGAAGATAGGTTAGTAAAGCCAAGAGTTGTCAAAAAGGGAGATAAAATACTTGTAGATATAAAAGAAGGGGGGGTTGTTTTAGAGTTTTTCTTAGAAGCACAAAAAGATGGTGGGATTGGTGATGTGATAAAAGCTAAAGACTTAGGGAATAAAAAGGCTTATGAAGTTAAAATACAAAGCAAGGGGCGGGGAGAATTGTTATGAAACGCATTATTGTAGGCATTAGTGGTGCTAGTGCAGTGAATTTGGGGTTTAGATTCTTAGAAATTTTACCTTTAGAGATAGAAAAATATTGCGTAATCTCTAAAGGGGCTAAAGAGGTCTTAAAAAAAGAAAACCAAGCAATCCCGCAAGAAGTCCCCAACACTATTTATTTAGAGGATTTAGATTTAGGGGCTTGTATCGCAAGTGGTTCTTTTATCTGCGAAAGTATGGTTGTTATTCCTTGCTCACAAAATACCTTAGCAAAAATAGCCTATGGTGTTTCTGATACCTTAATTACTAGGGCTGCAAGTGTGATGATTAAAGAAAGACGCAATCTCCTTTTAGCGCCAAGAGAAATGCCCTTTAGCACCATTGCCTTAGAAAATATGGCAAAACTCTCACAAATAGGCATAATTATAGCACCACCTATTTTTGGTTATTATGCCGGGAGTAGTTTAAAAGAAATAGAAAATCTTGTTTTAGGGAAGTGGTGTGATATATTAGGCATTCCTTATGCTTATAAACGTTGGGGAGAGGGAGGATTAGAAGAATCTTTGAAAGAGCAAAGATAAGAAATATCCCTCAAATATTAAAAAGCCAAAGAGTATAAAGGCTAATATAAAAGCACTTTTACTTGTTGCGATGAGTTTTTTGAAATGTATTTGTAAGCCTAAAGCTCCCATTGCTGCGACAATACAAAGCACACTTAAAAATTGCAAAGAGCTTATAAGGGATTGAATAGTAATAGTTCCTAAAATAGGAGTTGCTTTATAGGGGCTTAGAAATGTATGGAGCATAATAGCACCTAAGAATAAGAATGCAAAATAAGGGATTTGTATAGTTTTGGTAGTAGATTGGGTGTGTTTTGTAGCATAAAAAGCCATAAAGAATAAAAATGGCACAAGCATAATTACCCGAATCATTTTAATGATAATAGCAGTATTAGCAGCCTCTTGTGAAAATCCTCCCATATCCTTAGCTATCTCTGCTGCACCTACTACATTGGCAACTTCGTGTAAAGTCGCTCCCATAAAAAATCCCATAGAATTTTCATTAAGTTGGGGAATAAGGTCAGAATAAAAGGCTATGGGGTAAGAGAACATACCTATAAGACCAAAAATAACGATACAGCTAATAGCAATCATTCCTTTAAAAGAATCAGATTTTAAGGTTGATTCTAAGGCTAAAATTGCAGCTGCACCGCAAATTGCACTACCTGCACCCACTAGCATAGAAGTTTCTTTATCAAGTTTTAAAACTTTAATACCAATAAACAAAGAGATTAGAAAAATGCTAATAACTACCATAAAAGCAGCTATTAATCCTAATAAACCAACATTTCTAAGTTCATCAAAAGTAATAAAAAAACCATAAAGAATAATGCCTAATTTAAGAAGTTTTTTCGCACTGAAATGCACCCCATTTCCTAAAATTTGCTGGTATTTGAAAAAAAGCGGAGATAAGCATACCCCTATTAAAATAGCAATGGCTGTAGGTGCTAGATGTGTTGTATTATGAATGGCTGGAATACTTGATAAATAGGTAGATAAAGCAACAATACCACCAACTAATAAGAGACCTTGTATATTGTGAGTGAAAAAAGTTTTAAGAGAATTCATAATAGCTCCTTATAAATTTTTGGAGGTATCATATCCTTTTTTTATCAATAATAAAAATATATTAATATTATTAAAATCATAAAAAATATAGATTTATTTAAGAGAATCCCAGTATAATGCTAGTTTTAAAAGGAGAGATTTGAATGAGAGTGAAAGATTTAGAGATTTTTTTGGATATATTAAAGACCAAAAGCCCTACACTCACTGCAGAGAATTTTAAAACTACTCAACCTAATGTTTCTATTATTATTAAAAATATTGAAAACACGATTGGCAGCCCTTTATTTGAACGTTTGGGCAAACGTTTGCTCCCTACTTCTAAAGCTTTGTTATTAGGTGGATTATGGCTTGAAGTGGTAGAGGGTTATTATAAAAGTTTAGAGGTCATTGGTGAAGAGGGAATGTTTTTGGGTGAGATTCGTATTGTTTCAACACATACTATTGGGGAATATTTTTTACCTCAGATTTTGTATGAATTTGCTAAAGAATACCCTAAGGTTAAGGTTATTTCGCATAGCCATAATACAGGGGAGTGTTTGAATCTATTAAAAAAGGGGGAAGTGGAGTTAGCACTTATAGAGGGTGAAATTACTAAGGAATATGCTAAAAGTGAGGGGTTAATTGCAGAAGTGTTAGGGAAGGATGAATTAGTTGTGGCAAGTAATGATTTTATTTTAGCCTCTAAGCCAAGATATATTGATGAGCTATTAGACAAAAAATGGATTCTTAGAGAATATGGCTCTGGATTGCGGGATAAATTTTTGAACGCTTTAGGGGATATGGGTAAAGAAATTCCCATTTTTTTAGAATTAGATAGAACGAATGCTATTAAGGATTTAGTGATTACTAAGGGTGCAATTTCTGTTTTTTCTAAAATTGCTATTACAAAGGAGATACAAGAGAAAATTTTATTTCCTATAGAGATTATCAATGTTAATTTAGAGAGAAATTTATATAGCTTGAAACGTTCTGCCCAGCTTTCTAGTGCGCTTTTATTGAAATTTGAAGAATGTTTAATAGAGGCTTTTATAGCTATAGCCAAATCTTAAGTTAAGCTTACAATTATCTTAATATTCATTGTGTATAAATTCTAGTTTTTAAATATTACTTCTTATTGGTTTCCGCCAATCCTAAGTTTAAGGGGTAGTTTTATTTCAAAGTGCAAATTTTAAAAGTGAAGTGCTTTAAAGTGCGATAAAATAGAAGTTTGTTCTTTAAAATACTTCGATTTAAAATGGAAAATTAAGTTTAGATTTTTTCACAAAATGGCTATTTTTTCACAAAACATCACAAAATCAATCACAAAACACCCTTAAAAAAGTGGCTTAAACCTCGTATTAAACGCTATTAAAAACACTCACAAAAATCATCACAAAATTGCTGGACAACTAGGAAACATTTAAAGTGCGGTTTTTTTGAAGTAGCCTACAATACAGCCTATAATCTCAAAATTTTTACCCTCTAAATCTATGGGTTGATATGCCATATTATCGCTAAGAAGCCTTATTGTTGGTTGTTTTTGTAAGCGTTTAATATATAGCTCATCATCAATGCGGGTTACGCAAATTTCGCTTTCTTTCACTGCTTTTTTCTGCACCAAAACATAGCAATCCTGCGGTAGTGTAGGATACATAGAATCCCCTATACTTCTAATAATAGACAAATCTTTAAAAGAAATAAGCCCAAAATACTCACGCAAAAAGTCCTTACCAAAAGTCATTACACGGCTTGTTTCTGCCTCATTATATGCACCTCTTCCTGCACTTGCTGTTGTATCCTCGTAAAAGGGAATGGATACAATATCATCGTTTAAGGTTTGGGGCAGAGATACACCCTTGCTGGACATATCGAAAGCAGTCATTATTTTTCTAAACATTCCCACCTGCATACTATCTTCTTCTTGTTTGTATTTTCTTATGGTTCTCTCTGAAACGCCGAGCATTTTGCTAGTTGTATTTGTGTAATTCCTTTAGTTTCTCGTATTTCTCTCAACATAAACAAAAACCTTTTAAATAATAGGATATTTTTTTAAAGAATATTAAAAAATAAATAAGAATAAATAACACTCAAAGGACAAATAACATTTAATATTCTAAAACATTAATAAACAATATTAATATAAATAATATAAGCAAGAATAAGCAATACTCAATAATATTCAGTAAAAAATGAGTAAAACAAACCAACCCTAACCAACCAATAACCCTACTAAAGTTTTCTTATATACAATGAAAGAAAGCTTGATTGAAACTAAATAAACCTAAATAAACCTTAAGATAAAAGAATCTTATAAAACCTACCTAAACATTACTACTTAAAAGAGCTAACCTAACTAACCAAATAAACCTAAACCAACCAACTCAACAAACCCTAACCCCCTTAATCTTAAAACCTTACAAACAAGAGTAGGAAACCTAGCTTTGATAAACAAAGCTGTCCTAATTGCTTGTAAGGTTTTAAACTTAAGGGAGTAAAGAAGTAAGAGAGTTAAAGAATCTACCACATATAATTAAACTTCCCATATCCTGTATGCATAGTTGTATTCTTAGTCCAATTCATCCCATAATTTAAAGAGAAATAAAAAGCATCATTTAAAGGAATAACTAAAGTAGTCCCTAGAGCATATTCTAAATTATCTAATTTACTCTCTCCTCCTCCATAATACCCTATATTAGAATATCTCCCTTTAGGATTAGCAACATTAGGATTAATAGTCCAATCTACTCCTGCATACACTAAAGTCTTAAAATGTTTATGCCAATCACTATAAAAAGAAAGAGAGGTTTTAGTTTTAAATAAATTCATCTTATGGGTATAACTCCTTCTTGTAATAGTATTAATAGCATTATTCATAGTATAAGCCTTAGAATATCCTCCATTATAACCTAAACCTATCTCTGGAGTTAAAGTATGCTTAGTA
>NZ_JRPC02000049.1 GCF_000765745.2 Helicobacter apodemus | reverse complement strand
TAAATAGAGCTTCACTCCAGCTTTGAGTGGCAATAATAGAATGATTGCGTGAAGCAGAATTTGCCTTTTTCTTTGGCAAAAGGCATACAGAGGCAGTAAATACTTTCTTTTCATATCCTCTAAGCCCTATGGGTTTAGGCTTAAATATTCCAACAAGGGATTATTTACTTCCCTTGTTGGAATAAATCCTTTCTTGGAGTATTTTTACTCCTAGAATATTTACTTAGAGTCTTGATTCTAGTCATTGGGATTAAGTTGCTTTTTAAGCTATACAATTATCCATAGATTGTCTTGCAGTCATTACTAAAATGATGAATAGAGAGTTTGTGGTATAATAGAAAGAATTAAGGAATTAATATGCAAGGAAATATGATGCAAGTTATACAACCCAATCATACTATTTCACAAAGCACAATAGCTTTAATAATGAAGCTTATTAAAAAAAGCTATAAAGAAGAGGAACAACAAGAAGTTTTAAATGATATTGTTGCTATTGTCGATGAAGTTAAAAGAGATAATAGAATCTCCTCTGAGTTAATAAGAGAAGAAGTCGTTGAAAAGCTAAGAAATGAATTAGCTACAAAAGAGTTTGTTAGAGCGGAGATTGCAGAGGTAAAGCAAGAGTTGAAGCAAGAAATTGCAAAAGTAAGAACTGAAATTTCTGAAGTGAATAGAAGATTTGACCTTTTAGAACAAAAATTCAAATTCTATGCAATAGGTTTAGGAGTCTTAATAATTATCCTCCAACCTAAAGTCTTTGATTTTATCACTGCTTTTCTTAAGTAGCTAACACTAAAATACTTACATACAGCCCTAAGTTGGGATAGATTTATCCCAGCTTTGGGATACTTCTATCCTTGTTTTAATCTTTTAGACTATGATATATCTTTACTCCACTTAAGGGATAGGTATATCTTTGTTATTAGTCTTTAAGACTTTATTAATAAGGATAAACAATGAAAAATATAACCATCAAAAGAAATAAGGCAATTATTGCCTCTTATAAGAGAGAGATTAATTTACAAACTAGATTTGTGAGAGATAGAAGCAAATACACACGCAAAGTTAAACATAAAACTAGAATGGATTAATTGCCTTAGCTATATATGGTATAATTACCTTATGTTAATCTGTATTAAGGAGAGTATATGGATACTGTTAAAATTACATTTAATGCGGATAGGGATTTTAAACA
This sequence comes from Helicobacter apodemus, assembly GCF_000765745.2. Classification (GTDB taxonomy): domain Bacteria; phylum Campylobacterota; class Campylobacteria; order Campylobacterales; family Helicobacteraceae; genus Helicobacter_D; species Helicobacter_D apodemus. The sequence continues at coordinate 2,906 of NZ_JRPC02000049.1, read as the reverse complement.
AATGCTTGATGATATTAAGCGTGATTATGGTTTAAAATCCATTTCAAATATTATTAAGGATGCTGTGAAAGAGTATAAATATAGACTAGAATTAGAGCGATGGCATAATGCTGTAAAATTAGCAGATAATGATTCTAAGCTCTCTTCTATTCTCTATGAAGACTTAGAAACAGGGGATTTAGATGATGAATCGCAATGAAATATGGTATGTTAATTTTGACCCTACTATAGGTAATGAAATTAAAAAGATTAGACCAGCTGTAATCATTGATGATAATTACTTGGCTAGTCAATTTATGCGACTTGTCGTTCCTATTACAACTTGGAGAGATAAGTTTGCTTCATTGCCGTGGATAGTGCAAATACAACCTAATAGTGTAAATGGGTTATCTAATGTATCAGGTTTTAATATTCAGCAAACTAGATACCTATCTACAAAACGATTCCAAAGCAAAATTGGTATTGTGGAGGATAGCACACTAATTGCAATACAAAAAGCATTGATAAGATTCATCAATCCTAATTTACATAAACTTCTTTAACTAATTTATAATTATCAGCCCCAAGTTGGGATATATCTTTATCCCACTTGGGTTAGGTATATCCTTGTTTTATTGGTCTTTTTAAGACTTTATTTTAAAGGATAAAAAATGAATCTTAAGCAAATACAAAAGATAACGTTTGATAGATGCGATGGTGAAGTGATGTTAGACAGGGTAGGTTATGTATGGCAAAATTATTTATATGTAGATGATTTACAACCATCAAGACCAACAATCAGAGACATTAAAGATATATTATTATCTACAACATATTCCAAACAAGAAATAAGAAGCTTCTTTTCAGCAAAATATTGCATAAAATATTATACAGCAAACGATGGGCGTGGAGAGTGGATTAATACCAAAGGAGAATACTTATTCTTTGGAAATTAAGAAAATAATAAAGTATTGCAATTATTAATGATTTGCAAGAAGTTGCTTCTAAATGCGATTATGCAAAAAGAGAGGGTGAATATAGAATCTGGTGGTTTTAGTGTATAATAAGAAAAAGGAATAAAAATGGAAACAACAATGCAACAAAAAGAAGTCCTTTCTTATTCTACAAAGCTTTTACTTGTTGAGATGATTAAGAAATTTAAGCAAGAGGATAAAAAAGATGAAATCATAGATGTTGTTTTAGCAGTAGCTAATGATATTAAAACAAATGATAATATCACTGCAAAAGCTATTAAAGATGAAGTAGAGGAAAAGTTTAAAAATGAACTTGCGACAAAAGAGTTTGTTAGAGCGGAGATTGCAGAAGCAAAATCAGAATTAATCCGATGGGTTTTAGGCATTGGAGTAGCTTCTGTTTTAGTCGCTGTCTCTGCAAATTTTGCAATGATGACTTTTTTCTTTCAACAACTAACCAAATAATTTAGCTAATTTTAGTTACTACTAACCCCTAAGTTGGGATAGATTTATCCCAACTTAGGGATACTTCTATCCTTGTTTTAATCTTTTAGACTATGATATATCTTTACTCCACTTAAGGGATAGGTATATCTTTGTTATTAGTCTTTAAGACTTTATTAATAAGGATAAACAATGAAAATAATGAATTTTTCAGATTTTTTAATCAACCATAAAACTGCTATTAAGGTTTCTTTACACGAATCAGTATCTCCTACATTTATAGGATTACAAGAGCCTGCCAAATACAATAAAGATATTGAAACATTATTAAAGCTTAAGAAAAAGCCTTTTCCTACACAAGCTACTATTATTACTGCTGGTGTTAATCACTTGAAAAAAAGAAAATCCCTTCTTTTATCTTGTGAGATGGGGACAGGAAAAACTTTAATGGGGATTAGCTTATCTTACTCTTTATTGAAAAATGGAGGGAATGTCTTTATTATGAGTCCATCCCATCTTGTTCCTAAATGGGCAAGTGAGATAGAAGTGACATTAGGTAAAAGTGATGAAGCAATTTTAAATTATGAAATTGTGATTGTTCGTAATTTTAAAACCATCATTGACTATCAAAATGATAGCAAAGATGGGATTTTAAGATTCTTTATTTGTAGCAAGGAAGTTGCAAAGCTTTCTTATCCCAGAGAAAAGATTATTGATACAACAGAATCTATTAAGGCAAAAAAGATTAATTCTAGCCTTTGGCAATTTTCTTGCAGTCAATGTGGAAAAGTTTTAGAAGAAGTATCCAATTGCTCTGAGTCTATCAACTATATAGAAGTTGATGAGTATGGAGAAGAGCTTAAAAATACTCACTTTACACTTAAAGAGGTAAAAAAATATTTTAAAAACAAAGAAGCGGGTTTTGTAACAAGGCGATTTTTTAAACAATTACATAAATGTAATTGCAGAAATGTTGTTCCAGAGCTAAAACAAACTTCTTTTAAAGAATGGTATGCAGGGATTAAAAAACCCTCACTAAAAGGAGTTGCTATGCGTTATGGTGTAGCTGAGTTTATTAAAAAAAGATTGAAAAAGGGATTTATTGACCTTTTAGTCTTAGATGAAATTCACGAACTTAAAGGAAACGATACCGCACAAGGCACTGCTTTTGGAATGCTTGCTTCTTGTTCTTCTAAAATTGTTGGATTAACAGGCACACTTCTAAATGGTTATGCTTCCTCTCTCTTTTATATTCTTTATAGAATGAATCCAGACTTTATGAAGCACACAATGGGCTTAAATTATGAAGATTTAGGCATTTTTGTAGATAGGTTTGGTGCAGCAGAGAAGGAATACACAAAAGAAAATTGGGAGGATTGTAGTGTTGAAGATGGTGTGGTCACAAAACGGGGTAAATTAATGATTGTCTTTAAATATATTAACTTAGATATTCCAAAGCTTATAAAGGAACTAAGAGATTTAAGCGTTCCATCAAAAGAAGCTGATTTT
>NZ_JRPC02000048.1 GCF_000765745.2 Helicobacter apodemus | reverse complement strand
CCAAGCTTGTAAAGATACACCAACGCAAGAACTGCTAAATATAGAGAGTGGATTTGATGATATGCGTTTTATTAAAATCTTTAAGCATTTATTTGATTTGCAAGAAAAAGCTAAGGTGATAGATTTGTGAGTGAATTTAAGGCAAATATAAGAAAAAGTGCAGACTATGCACTTTTTCTTAAAAATAGCTTAAAACAAAGTATCATATTCACATTTGTTTTAAAAATGCAGTAAAAGCTTTAATAGCTTCATCCTTGCTTGTGTATTGACTTAGATTAATAGATACAATTCCTTTTTTCTCATTGAAAGAAATGGGGATGTTTTTGGGTTTTATTTTATTCGACAAATACTCTGCTTTTATAGCTTTTAAATCTATTTCCTTTTTAAAATATCTCTCAAATGCTTCTACTTGCTTTGATTCAGATTTTATTTTTGCAATTACTTCTAAAACCTCTAAAGGAATCTTTTGTCTATTTAAAATTTCTTGTTGCACTTTTTTACAAAGTTTTAACAAAGACATAACCTTTTTCACATATCTCTCACTCTTTCCAATCCCATTTGCAATATCTTCATAGGTCCTAAATACTCCATTATCAATGAGGCGATTAAACGCTAAAGCTAATTCTAAGTGCGATAAGTTTTCTCGTTGGATATTCTCAATAAGGGTTTGTGATGAAGAAACCCTTTTAAACTCATCAAGTGTATAATCTCTTAAGAGAGCTTGAATTTTTTCATAGCCTAGTTTTTGGTAAGCCTTAACGCGTCTATGCCCAGCAATAATATAGTATTTAGATTCAACAACTCCAATAATAATAGGCTGGATTAATCCACTCTTTTTTATAGAATCAGCTAACTCATTGATACTTTCTTCCTTGTATTCCATTCTTGGTTGGTAGGGATTCTCTAATAGCTCATTAATCTCCACTTCTTGTCCTGCCATTCTTTGTCTTTTTAAGGTGGCATTACTAAAATCGGCTCCTATTTTAGTAATTGCATTGATTCTAGATACATTCTTTAATTGCATTAACTATCCTTTGTTCTATTTCTTTTTTCAAAGAATTAATTTCTGATTTAGCTTGAAAATTTGTGCTTTCATAAATTGTTTGGGCAGCATTAAATGTTTTTCTATAAATGCTTCTGTCACGGATAATTGTATTCATTAATCTAAATTTAGGACTACTATTACATATAGATTTAATCACTTCAAAATTTGTTGCATTATGATATGCTCTATTAATCAAAACACAAGATGATATTTCGTGATTGATTTGTTGTTGTATTTCATTTAAAATATCTGCAAATGTTTGAAGCCCAAATAGTTCAGAATTATTTTCAAATGCAGGAGTTATTATAATATTTGCATAAGCAATAGCTAAACGGACCAAATTATCATCAAATCCTCCGGTATCAACAATGATATATTCAGATAATGAAGCTTTTTTCATTGCTGATAAAAATTCATCAGGAGAGCTAATTTCTAAGACTTTGAAAGGTTTTAAGCCAAATTGCTTCCTTAATTCATTATTTCTCGTTAATGTCCTTTGGAAATCCAAATCTAGTATTGTGCCATTAAATGCACCTGCTAGATTCCAAGAAATCATACTTTTTCCAACTCCACCTTTGGTGTGTGCAACTGTAATTATTGCCATTGTAATCCTTTTATTTGTTCTTTTGACATAGATTTAATTCTTCCTATTGTTTTTTCATTATTTTCTAACACAAGCGTAAATGTATCTTCAATATCTCCATCTTCAATATCTACCAATGTAAATAATTCATTATTCATAAGAAATGTTTTTGACTTATACTCCTTTAATAATAATTCTTTGTGAGAGAAGAATTTACCAATTAAGCTTTGATTTTTATACATAAAGCTCCAAATATGATATGCTTCATCACTTGATAAAACTTTCTGTGTTGTATTATTAACAATAAGGGAATTTTGGTTAATGGAGAAAGTGGTTTCAAGAGAGTAGTTTAAAACACCTTGAATAACACTTTTTCCTTTATATTTTTCTATTACTTGTTTTTTAAATTGATTAAAATCTGATTTTAAATATTCTGAATCATAGTTTGTTTTTTTATGGTGGAAAAAAAGTGTTACCCCTATTGTTTTATTTTTATTTTTCTTGAGTTCAAAATTTACTACAATATCTAATGAATCATTTTTATTAATTTCTTGTATTGGCTCTTTAATGCACCTTTTCACTAAAATATTAGGTTGTGAAAAATAGCTTTGATGATCTTTTTTGTTGAGTGAAAAAATTCTTTGAATGGATTCTAAAGAAAGATATATAGTATTTTTAAATGCTTTCTCTGTGTTTGAACCAAGAAGCATTTTTAAATATTGATAAAGTATCCTAGAATGAATAGAACGAAGCATATTAAGATTTCCACAAAGCATTTTAGTATATTCTTGTTGTGGTATAACTCTAGCTTTATTAAAATCTTTACCCAACTGAATGATGACCTCATTTGTGGTATAGTCAATTTCGGCTCTTGTAAAAATAGAAGCGGATCCAAATCCTGTTTTTGTCATCCATTTATAAGTTATAGATACAAGATCATCTAAGCCTTGTGCAATTTCTTTCTTATTAATTCTTTTTTTAGAAACACCATCAAGCATACAACTATAAAATAAGTTATAGTCGATTCTAAGAATCCTATCTTCTTGTAGCTCCATACTTGCATCAATTTGGTCATTTTTGATAAGATATTGTATTGTAGCAATAATGGAGTCAAATAGTTTAGCTTGAGTAAGAGTCATTTGTCTCTTTATCATTTGCACCTTTATAAACTCATTGTGCTTATTTATAGTAAAACCATTATCATTAACTTCTTGCTTCTTTTTATCTGAATTTTGCAAAAAACTCCTTTAGTTTGTTGAATTATATGTTTTTTATTCGCTTAAATCAAGTAAATTGTGGGATTGAAAAATTTTACTCAAACAAATTCTGCATAAAAATATTTTTATGGAACATCTAAAAGAACGCAATAGTTAGATTTCTACTCAAACAAATTCTGCATCTTTCTTAAAACCCAGCAAATGCCATAATTTACGATGCTAAACACTAATTTTATAATATTTTGACATTTTTACAGTCTTATACCTGCTAGTCTCCAATTACTATCCAACTAATCTCCAATTACTATCCTAATTTTAAAGATGCAGAATTTGTTTGAGTAAATGCAGAATTTGTTTGAGTAAATGCAGAATTTGTTTGAGTAAATGCAGAATTTGTTTGAGTAAATGCAGAATTTGTTTGAGTAAATGCAGAATTTGTTTGAGTAAATGCTTTGAAACTGCCTTTTTTACTCTACTAACGACATGCTCAAAATTTATAAATATATAAAATATAAAACTACTATGGTCAAATTTAAATAATTTCTTACGCAGAATTTGTTTGAGTAAGATATTTTTAAAATATTTTTTTAGAAAACTTTTATGATTATTTTGTCTTACAGGTTACCTTTTTTCGTAATAATTTTTGAATCTTTTAAATCAATTAATTTCAAGGAGAGACAAATGAGTGATGATTTGTTTAAATCAAAAAGAATATGGCTTTTTTTAATCTTATTTTTTGGATTATTCGCCACATTAGCAATCGCAGGGAATCAGACAGATACTTTGGGTTTAGGCAAAGTCTATGAAACCATTGAGCAATGGACAGGTGATAGGAATTTAAATTTATTAATTACGACCATTGTTGTAATTGTTGGTTTAATGCGTTGGTGGCAAATAGGAGGTATGGCAGGAGGTGTGCAGTTTGCATCTTTATTTATTCTAGCTGTTATTTTCTACAACTCTAATAAAATTGTTACTGCTCTTTATACAGGAATTTTTTAAAAGATGGCTACAAATGGATACATAAGTATTAATAAATTTATAGACCAGTTGCCTATGGTTGGTAATTGGGAGATGGATATTATCATAGTGTTTTTTGTTTTTGCATATATAGGTTTTTTTATTCCTGAGAGTTTCACCGCAACTATTGTTATTTTAGCTTTAGGAATGCTAATAACTTCTTTAACAAACAAACTAAAGAAAAGCAAAGTTAGAGGCTTTTTTAAACACATTCTCTATATGGTAGGAATTAAAAAAACAAAAACATTTCCACCCTCTTATATGCGATATTTTC
>NZ_JRPC02000047.1 GCF_000765745.2 Helicobacter apodemus | reverse complement strand
TGTAGCTATCACAAGAGCTACGCAAACACTCTATTTAAACGAGAAGTATTTGTTGGATTTAGATTTTATTAAAACAATGAAAAAATGGATAGTGTTTGAGTAGGAGACTTAATTAGACATATGCAGACACACCTAAATTATTTAAGTGGTATTGCATAGCAATAGATGATACACCAAAATAGTTAGCCATAGAATCCACTGCAAAACCTAACCCTACAAGGTGCAATACTTCATCTTTTGGCATTAAAAGATTTGCTGCAAAGCAATTCGCTTCAATCTCTTTTATATCTATTCCTTGCGATGTGGTGGTATTTCTTGGGCTTGTATGGCTTGTGCCATCATTATGCAAAATAAAATGCCCTAGTTCGTGTGCCACACTAAAAGTCTGCCTTGTAATGAAATCTGTTTGCTCTATAAAAATCTTTTTTTCTGCATAGAAAATCTGTCCGCTTACATTGCGTGGGAGTGAGGCAGTAAAGACTTGAACGCCTAGAGATTTAGCAACAACAATAGGATCGATAGGGAATTTTATTTTTGCCCCTCTTACTTCATCTGCCTTTTTTGCTATTTTAATCTCATCAATCATTTTACAATATCTCTTTTCTTATTTAACAAGGGGGGGGTAATTCACGACATTTCTTCTAGTTTTTCTAATAAGCCAACAATCCATTGTGGCTCTTTAAAGATATTTAAAAAATTATCTCGTTTCTCTAAAATTTTTTCAAATGTTTGAGTATTGTCAAAAACAATAATGCTATTACAAAGAGGAGCAATTGTATTTAGATTTTTTAAAGATTTATAATATCTTGTTTCAATAACACTAGGGTCAATGCTATGTCCGCCTTTTGCCACCCTTATTTTTACTCTTTCTTTGGCAATCTCTGGATTCTTAACACCCACATAAAAGAGATTAATACAATATTGGGAATCTTTTAAGTTTTGGAATAAAGATAATATGGAATTGCCACATAATGTGCTTTCTTGGTTAAAATCTTTTCCTTCTTTAATATACTTTTCTCTAATTTTTAGAGCGATTTTAGCAGCTCTTATTTGGTCTTTTCTATTTTTCCAATCTCCAAAAGAGCTAACAATTTCATCAATATTAATCCTTAGACCAAAATCCTTTGCGGATTCTAGCTCATTATAATATAGCGTTGTCTTACCAGCTCCATTAACTCCTGCAAAAATATAAGCTTCTTTTGCCATTGCATATCCTCGCATGTTTTTAAATTGTTTCTGCTAATTGATGGTAAATTTCTTTTAGTTTTTTATTAAATAATTCATCTACTAAACTCTCTTTATTAAATTTTTTAGCCAATAGTGCAATTCCCTCTAAAAGCAAAAGATTTTCATTAGAAATTTCTATTTTTTCTGCACCTTTGATAATAAACTCATTAACTTTGTTAGAAAACTCATCATTAGTTAAATTCTTAATATCAATTCCACTATTTTCAATAGATTTTAAAGCATCTTTATTAATTTCAATCTTTTTTAATGCCATTTTACACTCCTTATAGATTAATTTTTGTAATTATAATGTTTTTTGCATTAAACTACTATTTATTATTTATATTTTGGATACATTTATAAAAAATATTACATACTAAATTGACAAATAGAAACCTTTTTTATCTCAACTTATGGTATAATCCATATAAATAATATTACATACTGATATAATATGCAATAAAAATAAGAAAGATAGATTATGGAGCTTGAAAAAGATGGTTTAAGTCTTGATATAGTGAGGTTAAAAAATCTCTTCATTAAAGAATTAGAATCCCTAAACTTTTCAAAAAATACAATTTTGACTTATAATCAACAACTTTTAGTATTTAGTGATTTCTGTGAGGAAATTTCTGATGAAGTAAGACTAAAAAACATCAAGCAAATGCACATTTCTTATTTTTTTGCGTGGCTAGAAGCAAAAATACAACCAAAAAATGCAACAAAGGCAAGTTATTATAGAACATTGAAGAGTTTTTTTAATTTTTTAACAAAAAATAATGATGATTTAATAGACTATGATTATTTATTCAAAAAATTTCCTTTAAAATTAAAAAAAGGCGAAAGCAAAGAAGTAAATCACATAAAATTAGCAGATATGAATAAAATTTTAGACTATTTACAAAAAACTATTGAAAAAAATAATAATTATAAAAACAATAGAAATTCTTTGCTTGTTAAACTATTATTTGGAGCAGGGCTTAGAATCTCTGAAGCACTTAATTTAAAGTTGATAGATTTTACCACTAGCGATATAAATGATGAATTCTATGAGTTAAATATTACAGCAAAAGGTGGAGAGAGACAAAAAGCTTATGTATTAAAAAATCTTATCCGAGATGAGTTTTCATATATCTCCCAAAAGCTTTCTTTGGCAGATTATGTTTTTTTGACTTCACGCAATACGCAATTAAAAAGACAGACTGCTTATATTAATTTAAAGCGTATCTATGAAAAGGCGGGTGTATTTCACAAAGAAGGCTGTCATATTTTAAGACATTCTTTTGCAATGGATTTAATGGCAAAAGATATTAATCTAGGAGTGATACAAAAAGCATTGAGGCATAAAAATATTAATACAACAATGATTTATGCTGATGCAACATCAAATATGATAAAAGAAGCTTTGAAGAAGCGGTGAATTACTCCAGCTTTAAGAAGCTGTAATTGCAGTCAAGGCTTATTAAGTCTAACCCCACTTTTTAGTATTTTTAAGAAAATAATCATAACAATAAAATCCTAAAATATGTTAAAATTTTACTTGATTTTTAACATATTTATTTTGTATGTTAAAAACATATGAGCTTTTTAACATACAAAGGCAAAGAGGAATGAAAGAATTTATCCCAAATGAGCTTCCATTAGAAATTCCTATTAGTGAAAATATTTATAAATTGCTTGTAACTGCTTCAAGGGCTTTGAGTGAGCTAAGAGGTATAGCAAGGACAATTCCCAACCGCTTTATATTGATTAATGCATTAGTCTTACAAGAAGCAAAGGATTCTAGTGAGATAGAAAATATTATCACTACGCACGATGAATTGTTTTTATCGCAAGTTAATCAGAGTAAAATGACAAAAGCTACCAAAGAAGTGCGAGATTATGGTAAGGCTTTAAAAATAGGGTTTTGGCTAATTAGTAAAGACAAGTTATTTAGAAATTCGCATATTTTAGCGATTCAAAAGAAAATTGAACGCAATAATGCAGGATTTAGACGACAAAGTGGCACAATGCTTAAAAATCCTACCACAAATGAAATAAAGCATATTCCACCACAACATTATGAGGATATAGTGCGTTTAATGAGTAATTTAGAGCGATATATTAATGATGATGATATGCAAGACTTAGATCCGCTCATCAAAATGGCAATTATTCATTACCAATTTGAGAGCATACATCCTTTCTATGATGGTAATGGTAGAAGTGGGAGGATTATTAATGTCTTATACTTGTGTATAAGGGACTTTTGGATTTCCCTATACTCTACCTAAGTGGTTACATAGTGCAACATAAAGTGGAATATTATGAGCTTTTAGAAAAGGTGCGTGATGAAAATGCGTGGGAAGAGTGGATAAGCTATATCTTAAAGGGTGTTGAATATATTTCAAAATCAACAATTACAACAATTAAAACTATTAAGAAACTTATGCAATACACAGAATATTTATTAAAAAATCAAACTGAATTTTACACAAAAGATTTTTTAGAGACTTTGTTTATACACCCATACACTAGGATAGAAACTATCAGCAAGAAGTTAGACATTACAAGACAGACCGCATCAAAATATCTTAAAATTTGTGAGGAACTTAAAATCGTGCAATGTGTAAAAATAGGCAGGAATCATTATTATGTGAATGAAAAATTATATGAGATTTTTATAAAAGGAGTATATTAAAAACCTTTGCGTTTTTTTCATAAACCCATTTCCTCCATTACTATAATCTTTTTAATAGCCTCACCAACTTCTAATCCCTTATCGGTTAATTCTTTTATCTTTGCCTTATCTTTTGGGTCTGTTGTTGTTAAATAATAAAAGAATCTATCCATTACAAGTCTATAAGGAATTTTTATCTCCTCAGGTGTGATTAAAAGAAGTTCTGAATATTGTCCTTTGGTAGTAGTAATAGATTTCAATAAAGCTTTTTCGTATTCTGATAGATTAAATAAATTAGAATTAATTAGC
>NZ_JRPC02000046.1 GCF_000765745.2 Helicobacter apodemus | reverse complement strand
CAAAAAGGTATTTGATAAAAATTTAACTTTTGTTAAAGAATATTATCCTGATATTCTAAAGTCTTGGAAATATTATCAAGAGTTTCTTAGGATTTGTGAAGTGTTGGATTAAATTATTTTATAATCTTGCGTCTTGGGCTTTATTTTTAAATGATGATGGATTTGTAAATGTGCGTGAATTGTTTATACAATGTGTGCTTCGTTAGTGGATTCTTATAAAGTGTTTTCGAGATATTTCATCGACTTTAGTAACAAAACTAAGGTGTGTTAATAATATAAACAAAATAGTTGAATTTTAAGGGATCATATAAGATTAGTTGGTTTCATTATTCCTTTTATTGCAGTTGTGTTGCAGTATGATTGGGTTTGATGAAATATTCAAATCTTGCTTGTCTTCAATGTAATAAAAATGAAGCAATGTTTTTGTATAATACTTGAAATTTTAGTAAATTTAAGGGTTTGCGATGAATATTCATTCAGATTTTTTAAATCCCAAAGAAGCACTAAAACTTTATGATTTAGATATTTTCACCTTAGGCAAAATGGCAGATACGATTAGGCAAAAGTATTTTGGCAAAAAAGTGTTTTTTAACTCTAATGCTCATATTAATCCTACTAATGAATGTTCGGATTTTTGTAGATTTTGTGGATTTTCCGTGCATAGAAAAAATCCAAATCCTTATACTCTAAGCAAAGAAGAGGTTTTAATTAGGGCAAAGAAAGCTATACATTTAGGGGCGTTGGAATTGCATATTGTGGGGGCACATAATCCTAAATTAAATTTAAAGTGGTATTTAGAGGTATTTGAGGCTTTGAAACAAGCATTTCCTTCCATTCATCTTAAGGCTTTAACAGCAGCGGAAGTGAATTACTTAGCAAAAATTACAGGAATAACTTATCAAGAGGTTTTAGAATCTATGGCTAAAGCAGGTGTGGATTCAATGCCAGGTGGTGGGGCTGAAATTTTTGATGAAAAGATACGAGAATATATTTGTAAGGGAAAAGTAGATTCTAAGACTTGGTTGGCAACACATAGCTTTTGGCATAGTTTGGGTAAAAAATCTAATGCGACAATGCTGTTTGGACATATAGAGAGCAGGGAGCATAGGATTGATCATTTATTGAGATTATATCATCAGCAAGAGGATAGTGGGGGATTTAATGCTTTTATTCCACTTGTTTATCAAAAGGAGAATAACTTTTTACAGGTTAAAGACTTCCCCAGTGGGCAGGAAATTTTAAAGACTATTGCTATTGCTAGAATCTTGTTGCCTAATATTCCTCATATTAAAGCTTATTGGGCGACTTTAGGCATTAATCTTGCTATTGTAGCACAGGAGTTTGGGGCAGATGATATTGATGGGACCATCCAAAAAGAAGCTATTCAAAGTGCAAGTGGGAGTAAAAGTGCTAATGGAATTTTGAAAGATGAGTTAGTGGCACAGATTATTAATGCGGGATTTATAGCAGTTGAGCGTGATAGTTTGTATAATGAGGTAAAAGTTTATTAAGGGGTGTTTATGCGGTATTATAGTTATGAGTCCTTTAAAACTGATATGGAAACCCTAGTTTGCAAGCTTGATTTTAATCCTGATGGTATTGTGGCGATTTCAAGAGGCGGATTGACAATGGCACATTTTTTAGGGATTGCTTTAGATTTGCGTAAAATTTATACAATAAATGCGATTTCTTTTGTTAATAAAATTCAACAAGAGTTACAAGTCTCTAATATACCAGAATTAAGAGATAATTCAAAAATCTTAATTGTCGATGAGATTATTGATAGCGGAACAAGTATGGAGAGGGTTTTAAGTATTTTAAAAAATATTAATCCTAATATTGAGTTTAAAACTGCTGTGATTTTTGCTAAGAAAAATGCAAGAATACAACCTGATTATTTTATTCAAGAGGCTAAGGAATGGATTGAGTTTTTTTGGGAGGTTGATATTCTTAAATCCCTTAGAGAAAGGCGAGAGAGTTAGTTATTTTTGACGCTTTAGACAGTCTTTGCATACCACATACAAAAGCATATCGTGTCCTACAAGCTTGGAGTTGTGAGAATTAGCTACTTCTATTTGGAGATTTTCTATCTCTTCATTACAAAACTCTTCAATTTTGCCACACTCTACGCAAATAATATGGTCGTGGTGAAGTCCGCTAGCAATTTCATAACGTTTTCCTGTCTTATCCACTTCTAGCGAATTTACAAAACCTTCTTTTTCAAGAAAGGATAGGATTCTATAAATAGAGGAAATACTTGTATTTTTGTAAGTTTTTTTAATAATTGCAAAAATATCTTCTGGACTTAAATGCCCTCCATCCTCATAAATAGCTTTTAGGATAAATTCTCTTTGTTTGGAATTTTTAAGATTGTTTTTTCTTATTGAGAGATGTAATCTATCAAGGATGGTTTTAAGAGATTCTTTATACTTTTTCATTGTTAGCCCTTTTGTATTATTTAAGATACTTTTTGAATTATTAGTGGGAAATAAAACTTTAGGAGTATAGCACAATAATACTACAAAAAACAAATATAAAATGATAATTATTTTTATTAATTATTAAGTTAATATTGATTATTATTTTATTAAGTTCTTTTATAGAAGTGTTCTAATTTAATATTTAAGGAGAGACAATGTCGGTTTTAGTTATTGGAGGTGATGAAATTACTCCTATTAAAGCAGTATTAAAGGATTTTGGTTGCAACGAAATTACACACTGGGATGGAAGAAGGGAGAGCGTTAATCATAAAGATTTACCTAAAAATATTTCTTGCCTTGTGATGCTAACGAATTTCTTAAACCATAATACGATGAAAAAATTTCGTAATGCGGCAAAAAAGAAGGAGATTCCTATAATTTGCACCAAAAGGAGTGTAAGTTGTTTATATTGTGAATGTGTGAGGGTTTTTGGTGAAGAGCGTAAAAATTGCCCCTTTAAGTAGGGCTTAAGTGCAAGGAGCAATTCGCCTCCTATGGGTATGGAGCAATGCTATAAATAATGTGGTAGAGGAGGGATTATTTAAGAAATATATTTTAGTGGATTTAAGACTTTATGGGGTGATTACTTTAGGAGTTTAATCCAACACTTCACAAATCCTAAGAAACTCTTGATAATATTTCCAAGACTTTACAATATCAGGACGATGAGATTTAATATGCACTAATTCTCTTTCTAGTTTCCTATAAATTTCATTGCGTAGAGGTTTATTGTCTCTTAGGTATTCTAACACCCTTGCCTCATTCCATTGCATTTGTCTTATCCATTCCTTTTTTTCCCAAAGTGCTAAGACAAATTTATCCAAATACTCTAAAACTTCTTTAAATAATGGTTTATTTTGGAATAAAATTGCATAATGTTCAGTTTCAAGCCTAATACCAATTTGCTCTAGCATTAAATGTGGCGTTAATTCATTATTTAATAAATATTTGTTTGGGTTTGTATAAATATCCCTTGTAATTTCAATGCAAATCACATTGTAATCGCATTTCACTTTTAATGTTAAAGGCAATGTATGTGCTAATTCAAATACTACTGATTGCATTTCAAATAAATGCTTATTCTCTGGCTTTGGCGGATTAAATCCAACTATTTTAGATAATCTTGTCATTGTCTCAAATGCACGATTTGGCATAATCTCTTGCATATCTACATAAACAATTTCTTTACCACTAAACCAAGCAACATTTGTATAATCCCTAAAATCATACGCTCTCCAGAGATGCTCAAGACTCTCTGGATTTATCGTTCTGCTATTTTTATAATATCGCTTCCTATCCAATACCTTCTCTAAATCATCCCCTAATACAAACTCTCCATTTCCTATACCATTACCATGATTCATCGCAGATTTTAACCGAGAAATAGGATCCCGCACAAGAAATATCACAGGAACATTTTTATCTAATAAGCTTGCTTGTTTTAATCTATTATGATTCCACCAAGTAATGAGGGCTATACAAGTATTTTCTGCACTATCTCTAGGATATAATGGAAGAAACATAGCTTTTTGATCTCCCTCGCGTATTGCTTTGACACTAATACCGCACAAAGATAAGTATCTCCATAATGCTGCATGTCCGCTAACACCACGACCTATAAAAATTAAATCATACCCCCCAACTAATGGCAAATTCAAATCCCAAGCAAGGGAAGCAGGAATACTCTCATAACTTAAATTAGCATAAGGTTGTAAGGATTCTTCATTCTT
>NZ_JRPC02000045.1 GCF_000765745.2 Helicobacter apodemus | reverse complement strand
ATAAACTCAAAAATTAATG
Organism: Helicobacter apodemus; assembly: GCF_000765745.2. Lineage (GTDB taxonomy): Bacteria > Campylobacterota > Campylobacteria > Campylobacterales > Helicobacteraceae > Helicobacter_D > Helicobacter_D apodemus. The sequence continues at coordinate 4,221 of NZ_JRPC02000045.1, read as the reverse complement.
TTGGATATGGTGGAAGCTTTGAATTAAATGAAGATGAAAGTGGAAATATTCATTATACCAATGCACAAAGTGGGCAGATTTCAATGAGTTCCATTTCATCCCATACAACACAACAAGTTAAAAGTGCAAGTGATAAATTAACAGGTGCTATTGGAGAATTAACAAAAGAGGAAATGAGTTCAGTTATTAACAAAGGAATAGAAGCAGGGACTATCAATGAAAAAACGATTACTGATAATACAAAAATAGCAGCAGTAAATAGCTTAATAGAAAGTGGAGAATGGTCAAAACAAGATGCGGACAAAATTGGATTTAGTGTTGGTGCTAATGGAAAAGTGGAGGCTGTAACGCCTAGTATAGTTAAATCTATTTTTAATATTGGTGGAACTTTTAGTGCATCAGGAGGAGTAAAATTTGATTCTAACACTACAGATACCTTGACAGAAAAACTAGGAGACAATAAAACAAAAGCATTGGAGAATGCCTTAAATAGACAATTAGCAGAAAAAGCATTAAGTTCAGACAAGGTTTCATCAAGTTTCACAAATGGACAAAGCAGTGGAACTAGTGCTTCTTTAGTCAAAGCGGCAGAAGCTGGTAAAGCATATAGCGATGCCTTACAAGTATCTAATTCTATCAACAACAATGATTTAAGCGGTGCTATCAGACAAAGAGCAGAACAATTAGCGATGGAGGATGGATTAAGGTTAAATATTTCAGGAGAGATGGAGTTACACCAAAAGTATGGCTCAAAAGCATTTTCTCAAATGATACAAGAATCACAATCTTTTAATAGTTTGCAAAATAATATTAACACAACACCAAATAGCGTATATAATGTTGGGGCTGGGAGTGTAAATGTAGCCAATCACCACGCTCAAAGTAAAGCTGAAGTTGAAAGATTTGAAAACCAATCCACTAATTCTTTTAATCAGAAATCTGCACAAGAAATTAGCAAAGAATGGCAGGACTTTTTTGATTCAAAAAATAGAGTTGCAAAAACCATTCAAAGTGGTGCAAGAGAAACAGGTCCAGCGAATATTGGATTGTTAAATAAATTTCTACAAGATACTGGAATGTTGCCAAAAGACAAGACTGCAGAAGATCTTATAGGTTCATTTAAAGATTCTATTCAAGGTAGTGACACGAGAATAAAAGGAAAATTAGATGGTAAATAATCAGCGAATTAGAGAATTTGATTATTCCGATAAAAAGTAGTATAATATGTGAAATTTGAAATAAGGATTGGATTATGGAAACACTAATGCTTTGGTTGATTGCTATATTGTTGATATTAATTCCATTGGCATTAATTGTTTGGTTAATTGTATGGGTAGTTGCTGGGAACAGAAAAGACGAAAAAGAGTTGAAAGAATTTAAAGAACGCCTTAGAAAAGCTAAACCACTCACAGGAACAGCTAAAGAAGTCTTTATAGGGACATATCTAGCACGATAAGTCTCTTTATTAACCTCAGGCAAGAAAACCCTTACTTCTTTAAACAAGAGATGAATTGCCTCCGCTTTTTGTAGTAAGGTTTGACAAATTAATCTAAACTCACTACAATCCTTTCCAATTAAGCTAAATCTTGTAAATTATTTCCTTTTGAATATTTGTGAATTTTTGAATATTTGTTTAGCTGACATTGTCAAACCAATAGAGGCTATTAAGATTATATTCGCAATAAGGATAGTTATATACACCTGTAATAGTTTGCGATAAAAGAAATAAGAAATATTTAAACTCTCCCACACTTCAACAGGCAACAAAGCTATGCAATTAAACAAAAAAGCTATGTTATAGGCAATTAATTGTATTTTGAGGCTTTGAATTTTTAAGGATTTGAAAATATAAAATAAAGCAACAAAATAGAATAGGCTTCCAAGAAAGATAAAAAACAAATTTAAAAAAACAGGATTTACCATAGAACCCAAAAAGAGTATTAGAAGCACTAAACCAAAAACTAAAAGAAAATCTCTTTTTTGCAGTGCTTTTAAAAGATAAATAGTTATCATTCCTAAAAGTGTAATATAAAAACTAATCATACTTTCATAATAGAATCCAACCCACATCACTACAAATAAAACTAAGTAGAAAAAGATAGCAATCTTTGAGTTCTCCAAAGCTGCAAAGTTGATATTGTTAAATTTATGTATGATATTGTTAATTGTTTGCTTCATTTATGTCCTTTGATTTGTGTGTTTGGGATTTTACCATTTGCATAGCACATAACACGATAAGAATATTTCTCTTTTGTATCTACTTCTACATATACTTTTAAGTCTGTGCTTGATTTCATTTTGTGTCTCCTAATAACTTTGGATTTTTATGGATATTGCTTCTCATAGCTTCCTCAAAAATCAATCCTTGATTTTCATTTTGAGAATCAATAGGTTCATCAAAAGTTTCCATAAAAATACCCTGTTCTTGCGTGATTTTTACTTCCCTTAAAGTATTTTTACCCTTAATATTCTCTACCAAGTATGCTTTTACTCTTTTAGATGGTAAAGCATACTCCTTGCTATATCCTTGTTTTTTAAGGCTCTGTATCTGTGCTTCACTTAGATTATCTAACATAATGCAATTACTTAATTCCCGCACGATATAATCACTATGGGTAGTAATAATTACTTTAACACTAGCATTCACAAGCAAAACAAGTAACCTTGCCATAAGAATCTGATTTTTAGGGTGCAAATGTAGCTCAGGCTCATCAATAATTAGTGTCTCACCAATTTTTACCATATTAAAGATATAGTAATCAAGCAGACATAAAGAACACACAAAATGAGAAATCTCTTTTAAAGGAATAGTTTCCTTACTCAATCGAGGTAAAAACTCTATATCATCTGTAACAATAAATTTTCCACCTAAGATTTGTCTAAACAGCGATATAATCTCTTTATATAGTGGATTTTCTTGTTCTCCTTTTGCAATAAAGCTTTTATTCTTAGCAATCTTTTTAAAAGTATTTACTTCAATACTATGTATTTCTGAAGCTCGTTCAAAGCCTAGAGAAAATGTATCGGAAAAGCTACCCCGAATGTATATTCTCTCTGCATTGTTCTCTCCACAAATTAGTGTTAAATCCCCAAACTCTAAATCTGTCTTTTCAAGTTTAATTTTCATTTTAATATCCCTCCAATCTAGCTTTAGTTTTTTCTACAATCTCGTGGAGTCTATTAATTTCATCTAACAAAGACCCAAAAGATTCTACTTCATCATCACTTTCATCTTCACTGGTTTCCTCCGTTGGTATTAAAAACACTTTATCCATAATGCTATCCCTTCTATGTTTTATTACAACCTCAATATATCTTCCCTCACCCTTAAAACAAGCAGAAAACCATAATATACCAATGTCAAAATATTCTATAAAATGGGAATCCGGACTATTTAATCTGGTAAAAATAATATCCTTTACCTCTTTTTCTGTAAAAACTTGTTGTTTTTCATTCCTTGCTTTAATTTTCATTTGTTCTCCTTATCTAATATTTCACTTCTTAAATTAGATAGTTCGCTACTCATACGCAGAATTAACTTATCTCTTAAAGAGATATTAGAAAAAATATCCTGCTTATCCCTTAACCTTTTTGCACTTCTTTTAACGAAAATTTCATTTGCTCTTACTACCAAAAGTCCATAAAAAGGATAATGCTTACTTAAAAAATCCTCTGCAAAATCACTTAGCTGTTGCGGAACACAAAAGTAAAATTTGTTTAAGGGATACAAAGAATTTGGTGTTAAGTGTTTTTTATGCTTTCTCTTATTTTTAAAATCTGCTAAAAAATCACTTCTACTCACCTTTATCTCAACGCCGATAATTTCATTTTCTTTAAAGGCAATAAAATCATCAATATCATCAATGTCTTTTAGTAATTGTATTTCACTTACAACACCTAAAAACTGCCTTTTAAAGCGGAAGTAAGAAAATAACAAGGCTTTGATTTGTTTAGAATCTTCCATTGTCTATCCTTTTTATCTCATTTGATAAAACTTCATCTAATAATTCTTTTTGGGAATTGGTTAATAACACTAAATTCATTGGCTCAATAGACAAGAGCCTCTTTTTGTGTATCAAACTCAACCTTTTTATAAAAATTACTGCTATCACAACCTCTTACTCAATAATCAGGGCATACTCTAACTCTCTCACAACATTTTCTGCAAATGATTTGTTATATTAGGATTTATCATTACATTAATCCCAAGAAAAAATGCTC
>NZ_JRPC02000044.1 GCF_000765745.2 Helicobacter apodemus | reverse complement strand
CTTAAAAAATGCCAAAGGAGCAGGTAAGATTAAAGAGACAGGAATGATTGATAAAACTTTGCTTAATAACTTCAATGAGCTAACCAAAGGATTAACAGAGCAAAATAGACAATCTTTAGAACTCAACCTCTTACATAAAATATTTCAATCCTCTCTAGTAGCAGATAAACATATAAAAGTCTTTAACTCTGAACTCTTTTTAGATACTCTAGCCCAAAACAAAGAAATATTTAAAAGCACAGGAGCTAAAGAATATATCCAAGTTATAAAGGATTTTAATACGCTTTTTAAAAGAGATGCGGATATTTTAAGCAACTTACCCAATGCAAATCCTAAAGAAAACAATACAAACATTGCTACAAATATCAGCGGTCCTTTTAAGCATATGGGTGTAAGTGGTTTATTTGGCATTATTTATCGCAATCTACCTCACGATGGATTGCTATTTGGTATGATATTCCCAACTATGGGACAAGGTATCCAAAAGGCAGCATTAAAATACCATTTAGGCAAAGCCTTAAAAGAATCTAGCTCTTTAGAGAATTTTAATTTTAATATCACTCAAAGAGCTAATAGGGGTGGATTTAATTCCCCTACTAAAGAGCTAGTAGAAAGAATAGTAGAACAGGTTAGTGAAGTAAAAGAGGAAGCTTTAAGAGTAGCAAAAGAGGGGAGAGGAGCCCAAGAGATTCCTCAAGATTTAAAAGAACAATGGCTTAAGGAATTTAATTTAGAGAGTTTAGAACAAGATTTTATTCCTAGCTTTATTCCAGAAGTTAAAGCAGTGTTGCAATCTATAGGCATTGATAAGATACAACTAAAAAGCGGTAGTTTAGTAAAATTAGATAAGCGTGAGCGTTTAGAGTTTTTACCCCATATCAAACCAACACTAGAAAATCCCGATGTTATTTTAAAACATTTAGATTCTTTAATTTTTATAAAAGATATAGGCAAAGAGAGTTTCTTTACGAGTGTTTCAAAGGGGCAAAATGGTGAGATGATAGTGAGGAGTAATTCCTTTAAAACTATACAAAATTTAAAAAATAAGCTAAATACACAGGGGGAAGTATTGTTTTTAAACAAGGAAGCTTCAAATATACTCACTGAAGCTTTTACACCTAAAATGTTCTCTAAGCAACTTGATACACACATTATACCACAATCCCCTACAAACCAAAGTATTTTAGAAAAATCTTTAAAAGAAAAAGAAATAATGCTACAACAAAAAGAACAAGCCCTACAAAAGCAACTCCAAGAACAATCCCTAAAAGCTCAAGAAACTAAGGATAAGTTAGAAGCAATAGCTAAAGAAAAAGAAGCTTTAAGCGGACTTAGTGTTAATGAAAGGAATTTAATTCTAGGGGAAAGCATAGAAAAAACATTAATCCCTAACCTCAAAGCCAGTATTAGCCTAAGTGATAAACAAATCATTCCTTTAGACTTCATAAAAGTAAAAGCAGAGGATGTAAAACCAAACTTTAACACCCAAAGTGGAACACAAACTAGAGCAGTTGTTGATGAATCTTTAGTAGATAAAATCGCCCAATCTTTTAATCCATCTTTAATCTTTTCTAGGGGTGGATTTGATGATTTGCCCATTATCTTAAAAGATGGACAAGTTTTAAGTGGGAATCATAGAGTAGCAGGAATGCAAAAGTTTAATGCAAATTCTCAAAGACTTTATAAAGAGGGTATTAAAGAACACTATGGAGTGGATTTAGCAGATGGAGAATTATTACTTAGAACACCTAAAGAGGATTTAAGCCAAAAAGAGCTTATTAATCTAGCCCTAGCTTCTAACTTAGAGAGGATTAGCTCTGAAGGTGATAAGGCTATTTCTCTCTTAGGCAAATATGATACACAAATGAAACATTTACCCAGTTTCTTAGAGGGTGAAAGTTTAGAGGAGTTAAAGCGTAATGTTGCTAGGCGATTAGATAATGATAATAAGCTTCCTAAAACCCAAGAAACAAATCTAGCCCTTTTAAGCAAAATGGCTAAAAACACTAATGGCAATTCTATTGCCGATGTGTTTAATAAACTCCAAAGAGAATTAGACCCAAATGACTTTGAGGCTTTTAAAAATATGTTTATTGATAATGCGGGGAGTTTTTATAACCTTAATGCTTTAGAAAAGATAGGATTTAAAAACCTTAATCTTAGACCTTATTTGCTGGATATGATTTTAAGTGCTGGGAATGGATTAAGAGCTACTAGGCAAGAAAACTTTAAAGCTTTAAATGAAAAGATAGAGCATTTTTTAAAGACTACTAATGAGAGTGGAATCAATGCTTATACGCAAATTGATAAAGAAGTGTATAAAAATCTAGTCAGTGAAGCTTTAGGTTATGCACTAAGTCGGTATATAAGGCTAGAAAATCCTAGTAATTCTTTATTTTTAGATTTAAAAAATATTAAAAGCGATTTAATCGATATTTCTAATAATCTCTTTATAAATAAGCCCTTAAGTGAAGTGGATATTTATGACTTCTTAGAAGTGTTAATTGCTAAAGGATTAAGTAGTGAGGAAACTAGCCATACCCTAAGCTTACTCCCTAAGCTAAGAGAAAAAGAACAGGCATTTAATGCAGAGAAAAAAACCCCTTTAGTAGAGATTACTTTTACAGATACAAAGGGCAAAGAGCATATTTTAACCACACAAACCCAAAATCAGTGGCTAGAGACTTTTAACCTTAAAAGTTTAGAGGATTCTTATACCCCACAACATAGCGATGAAATCAAAGAAGCATTAGGGGGAAAAGAGATAAAACTACAAAAGGGAAGTTTATTAAAGTTAGTTTCACAAGGTAGAGAGGAATTTATACCACAAATCAAGCAAGTATTAGATGAACCAGAGGCAATAATTAAAGACCAAGCGGGGGATTTTTTATTAATCAAACACTTAAAAGATGATGATTATTTTGTAAATGTAAGCTTTGATAATGGAGAATATTTGGTAAGTATTTCTAATGGAATCAAAGAAAGCAATAATTTAACAAATAAGTTAAACGCGGGGGGTGAAATTGTATATCAATCTCCAAACGCCAGTTCTATCTTGCAAACGCTTTTACAGGCTTCGCGATACTCCACCAACAAGATTGATGAGGCAATTATACCACAATCCCAAACATTACAAGGCTTAGAATCTGCTATTAAAGACGCACAAACAAAAGAACCCTATAAACCAAAGATTAAGCCTATCTTAGAATCTTTAGCCCAGCAATGGAAAGACAAAGAACTCATCACCCTTAATTGGAGAGAGAAAGTAAAAGGAAAATGGGTAAAAAGAACAACAAACTTTAAAGCAGAAGAATCCCTAAGAAAGACTTATGAAAAATACCTACAATATCAAGAACAAGGCAATGATATATCTCAAGAAATCAGTCTTTTACAAAAAGCAATCAATGCCATTAATGCAGAACATAATCAAGCAAAACTAAGCAAGGAAACCATAGAGGCAGAAATAAAAAAGCTTCAAGAACAAAAAGAGAGCTTTATAGCAAAAGAGAATGGATTAGATATTTTTATAGAACTTCCACACCAAAGACTTAAACTCTACTCTAACAAATATGGGACAGATAGTAAGTATCTACAAAATAGACTTCAACGAGGCTACTATAAAGAGGATATTTTAGAAGAAATAAAACAAGTTAGAGAATCTATTCAAAAAGATTTTAATCTCTCTCCTATTGCAGAATTTGGAATAAACTATGCAGAATATTATAGAGATGGCAAGAGAGCTATTAATAAGATATTAGCAGAAGCTAAAGATTATGAAATAAGAAAAGCAGCAAGGAATCTAACACAAGAGGAGATAGAGCAAGGTGGATATAAAGGGCAAGTTGCAGGAGCGTTTTTTAGAGAGGATTTAAAAGAGCTTAGTGGGAATGGGGAGATTGATTTAGTTTGGGGAGAAGTTACAAACCCACAAACCCATAAAGGATATGGCTTAGCACATATAATAGATAAGCATCCAGACTTTGATATAAATCTTATTCCGCAGATTGTAAAGAGGGGGGAAGTTATTGATGATAAAAGTGCATTAACTCTATGGCATAAAGGAGAGAATGGGGAATACTACAAGCTAGGAATTTCTAAAGGATTTAAAGGTGATGGTGAGAATCATTGGGTAATAACTGCGTATGAAGTGGATAGAGCAAAGGATAAGACTTTCGGCGATACCCTTTTTACTGATAAGCACCCCTTACCAAACTCTAACACCATTATACCACAATCCCAAACAAACCAAAGCCTTTTAGATAAAGCCTTAAAAGAAAAGCAAGAGGGTATTATTAAAGAGCAAGAATTAACAACAGGCATTAAACCCATAGATAATCTACAAACACCTACATTAAAAGAGGAATTCGCAACTGCTAATACTTCACAAAA
>NZ_JRPC02000043.1 GCF_000765745.2 Helicobacter apodemus | reverse complement strand
CAAGATGATGAAATTCTTAGAAAACAACTTGAATTAAGAGAGCGTGAAATTGCTCTTAAAGAGAAAGAGTTAGAGTTAAGAATGCTTCAGGCTCAAGGGGGTGAAAATAGTGTGGAAAAAGAGAGAGTAGAGATTGAAAAAGAAAAATTAGCTCTTGCAAAAAGACACGCAAGAGGGGTTTTTATTTTGTTTGGTCTTTTTTTTGGAGGAATAGGATTTTTTCTTATCATTTTCCCTGTATTATTAGTAATTTTACGAAAAATATTTAACTAAACAAAAAAGTAAAGATAGCAAAATAATGCTAATAATTTAAGTATCCCTAACACAAACCTATTGTGTTAGAACCTTTCACCCTTTGGGTGTTTAATCTTTTTTAAAGCTTATGTGGATAGGTTTTAAAAGTGATTAAATATATATTTCAGTATTTAAAATATCTCACTATGAGAACCTACATTAATACAAGTTAGCATAAGAATATCATCTTGCTTTTTATAGACTAAAAGCAAATCGGGTTTTATCAAACCTCAAGCAAGAAAACCCTTACTTCTTTAAACAAGAGATGAATTACCTGAGGGTGATAAAGTCTTTAAATGAAACATTCTGGGAAATATCGTTTAAAAACTCGTGTTATCTCAACCATTGTTTCTTCCCTATTATCTGAATTTTTAAAAAGAATATCTTGTAAATCTCCAACGGAATTTCCCAACAATAATCCTTGATATTGAACGCTCGTATATGAAATCTGTATAAGTCTACTTTTTCTCTCTTCTTTGCTTTGTATTTTATATGCAAAATCTATATCTTTATGTAAGCTTTCTAATTTCTCCAAAATTTTTTGTTTTTGATAGTCTTTTTTGGTCGCTTTATAATAATAACTAGTAATAACCCAACCCCCAATTACTCCTCCCAAGGAAGAGCCTAAATTCACTATGAATTCCATAAAGTTAGTCTCTTGCTAAAACTTCTTTGATGGTTTTTTGTAAATCTTTTTCATCTTCCGTTTTATTGTCTATTTTAATATATTTGTCAAACAACTCTCTATTTTGGCGGATTAATTTGCAGAAACTTGCATCAACAAAAGAATCGGAAAATGGTAATTCAAGATTACCAACCTTGATTAAAACTTCTTGTTTTTTATTAATCCATTTTGAAAGATAGTTTTTTTCAAAATCTTCACCATTTTTTTCTTTATCGTGCTCCGCATTTCTTGCATATGGAGTTGTTGTATATTCTTTCTCAAAATTAAATATTTCCATCTTGCACTCCTGTTAAAAATTCTCTTATAGGTAGCTCAAAACTTATTAATGTCCCTATTGCTTCGTGGTCTTTTACCTTATTGCTATTTGAACTATATTTTGTCGTATTTTTGTCATCACAATATAGTTCGTAAAAATCTTGCTTGGATATAATTTGCATCTTCGCTCCTTTACATTTTCTTATATTTTCCTCTAACCTTTTTGTCCCATTACCTCTGCTGATATTTTCTCCAGAGTAATTCCTATGCCTTTTCATATTGGATTCAAATATGACTTTCACATAATTGCCATTATTGGGATTAAGCTTGTCAAAAAAATTATCCATAAAATCACTTCGCTTTTGAATAGAACCAGCAAAACCTATTCCTTTATCTAGAATAGCAAATTTTATCACATCTTGTTGAACTTCACCAGCCAAATATACTATCTTATCCGTATAGGCGTGAGATTTTACATTAAGTAAAAGTTCATCAAAGATTTTATTCAAATGTTTTCTTGCATTACTATTATCAGCAATATTGATTTTTTCAAGAGAGAATTTTACTATTTCTTTAGAAATTTTCAAGAGAACTTGCTTTAATTCTTCCGCGTTACTAATGGAAGCTTTTAAAATGCACATTTTACCTTCTTGAATTTGAATAGGTTTATTACATAAAATCCCAAAAATTCCCGTTTGAATAAACATATTTCTTATATTCTTATCTTTGGGCATTAAATGTTTTTTGAAAGCAAAACGAACATTTTTCGCTTCACTAAAATGTTCTAAAAGACTTGTAAAAATTAGGCACAATCCCAAATCAAATTTTACTAACTTTCTAAAACTAATTGCAAAACTTTCGGGATTTTCTGAAAGTTTTATTGTATCATCTATAATTTTATTTATATCTTTTTTGTTAAGCTCTAGTGATGGATATTCAAATGGTTTGATTTTTTTGCAGAAACTATTCTTGCTAAATTTTTTCTTATCTTTCTTTTTCAAATGCTTTTTAGCTTGATATTTCCTCCTGATAACATTACAATAATAACAATATTTTTTTGAACAATAAGCTTTATTCATAGAACTATTATATTATAAATATATTAAAGCAAAATTATAAATTACCCCCTCATACTAAGGATGAAATTCTCTCTTTGGAAAGTTTAAATAAGCTGTTGATGAAGCAGGATTTAAATTGTTTATATTAAAATCCTTTTAAAATGAAAGAACAAAAGGTATTAATATGGATATGGTAGAAAAGCTAAAGGATATTCTTGCAAGTTTTTAACAAAGAGAGTATCAATAGATACCACAAAAAACATTAAGATTACACTCCTATAACACAATTCCATATACCAAGAATATTCCTAAAATTTAAATATATAATTCCATATAGGCAAAATATTCCTAAAAATATGTTTTTAAATACCGTCTTTCCTATAACACAATTCCATATACCAAGAATATTCCTAAAAATATGTTTTTTGACGCTATCTTTCCTATAAGAATATTCCATATAGGCAAAATATTCCAAAAAATGTAAAACAATGAACTTTCCATGGTTTATAATATAAATATTATCCCCAAAATACTCCTAAAAAATACATGCTCTTTTTAGCTTTTCTAAAGCACATCATTTATCCCCAAGCACTAACTCTATTTTGCTATGTCTTGTAGGTTACCTTTTTTCGTAATAATTTTTGAGTGTAAAAGGAGCATTATGCAAGAGAAAAATAACGACAATTTCACACTAAAAGAACAAAGAGTGGTAAATATTATTGAGGGCTTCATAATGAAGTTTGAAAAAAATTCACTCTTAGGATTATCACTACCAGCGGGGCATAAAAACATAAAAGCATTTATTTGTAAAATCTATGGAGAACAAGCACTCTATACGATATGGAATAAATACGCTAAAGAAGTATTAGCAAGAGTCAAAGATAGCATCAGAAAACAAAGAATGAATATTTTAAATTCAAAAAAGGTTCAATCCCTACAAAATAAATACCCTAATCTAAATATTAAAGATGCCTACATTTACGCTTGTCTAACAAAAAAATTCGCACTCTCTAATAACGACTTAAAAGAATTCGAGGGTATTTTAAATATTGCTCTAAAAAATGTAACACCGCTTGATAGAAATTCTCAAGAATACAAAAAACAAAAAAGCAAACCTAAAAGATGATATTTAGAACTTCTTAGAATCATTTTGTCTTATAGGTAACCTTTTTGTGTAATAATAAAAAACTTTGTAAGACAAGTAATAAGGAGTTTATTTTGGTAATTCATTCAAAAGAGTTTCCAAACTTAAAAAAATAAATGAATAAAATAATAGATGAGCATATTCAAAATCTTTCTAGCAAATATGGAGTTTCTGAAGCAGAGGTTGTTAATACCATAGAACAATCACTTTCTACTCTATTAGGTAGAGTGCAAATTAATTCTTATAGGGACAATGGAAACTACATTTTTTATAAGACCCTCATTAACAGATTTAATGAGTATAGAGAAAGCATAGTCTCTTTAAAATCCCATCAAAAAGATAGGCTTCAAAAAATTCTTACAAAAAATTTAAAATATCTAGCAAAAAATAAAAACCTAGAAAAAATCAAATACGCCATTCAAAATGAATATGGAATTATTAGTGGAGAGGTTGTAAAAAAGAATAAAAATGGATACTTTATAGCCACAAAATTTGGCATTGCTTATGCACCAAATAATAAATTAATTGTTTTAGAAAGAAAAAGGGGATTATACACAAATAAATCAATTATTAACTTCCATATTCATTCCATTCAAAAAAGAGACAATTTAATAATACTAGATAGAATTTCTCACCATATTATCTTAAGAGATATTCAACAGATTTTTTCAAATCCAAAAGAAATAATACACATAGAGAGAAATTTCAATAAAATTAAACTCATTTCAAAATCAAATCTCCCCAAAAAAGAAATTATAGAACTTGCTAAATTGTATAGAGAGCGTGTGAGAGTAGAGGTTATACGATGAATGTAAATTTAAACAATCAAAGAGATACCAACCAAAGAGATTTTATACATACAAGAAATCAAGGTAATGATAAATGGAATAACCTTTCCTTTGCACAGGGACTTGCTGGTAATACTAGAAATATTTTTGCACTCCTTAGCGAAATTCAACGCTATTATGTTATTGAAGCACGAATAGAGGAATTACCTAAAGAATACTTTACAA
>NZ_JRPC02000042.1 GCF_000765745.2 Helicobacter apodemus | reverse complement strand
AATTCTTTTTTCACAGATTCAAAGCGTGGTTGGCACTATTATGAGAAAGAGCCGCTAGAGGAGGAAGTTAAAAAAGGGGAGAAACAAGAGGACAAAGACCAAATCTTTATGCAATCTATTCCTCTAAACTCTCTTGATACTTTAAGTGTTAAAGAATACACAGAAACTTTTGAGCGTGTAAAATCCATTGCTACAATGAAGCCAACTAAAGAAAATATAAAAATATTACAAATTATGAATAAGTGGCAAATAGAACAATCCGAGAGATTTGCAAAAGTTTGGACTATTAACTTATTAGAAAACCCAAATTTAGAATTTCCAAATATTGCAGAGACGAAGTTTGCTAAGACTTCTAAAATTGCAGAAAAAGATAAAGATACACAAGAGTTTTTTGAAAATAAAAAAGACAAATTAGCCTTTGTTGTTTTCTATGGAGACTTAAATCAAGAAGCCATCAATAAACAAAAGGAAGTTTATAAACATATTCAAAGAATTTATGGAATCCAAACTGAATTTATTGATATTGACAAAAATCCCCATTTAAAAGAGAGATTTAAACTTACAACAAGTCCTGAAAATTTCTTTTTATACAAAAATAAAAATGATGAAGCCATATGGCATAGAATAAAAGCTGGACTTGCGACACAAGATGAAATCCTTAACAACACAAAATTCTTATTTGAGAATGCTATTATGCAAGAGGATAGATAATGTTAAAAAGTTTTATAGCTCTATTGCTTAGTAATCTTTTATTAGCAGACAATACCTTATACTTAGGAGAAGTCTATGAGTTTGCAGAGAAAAATCTCTTAGAATTAATCCAAGAACATTTGATAAAAAACAAGGATGTAATAGAAAAAAGAGCCAATCAAGCAAGAGAGGAAGCAAAAGAGAACATTAAAAATTATAAACCTAAAGGAATGATACCTCTCACACCCGCAACAAAAGATAGAGAATTTAGTCCTGATTTAACTTATACGCTCACACAAGATATTAAAGACATTAAAGGCAATATCATCTACCCACAAGGATTTACTTTTAATCCTGCGAAATATGCAAAAATCTCTTATGGGATTGTTGTAATTAATGCCAATAATCCCAAAGAATTAGAATGGCTAGAACAGAGTGATTATTTAAACACTATTGCTTATAGGATATTTTTAAGTGATGGAAGTTACTATGAAATGGTAGAAAAATATAAACAAAGCTTTTATTATCTCTTACCTGAAATTGCTAAGCGTTTTGCCCTTAAACACACACCTAGCATTATTAAACAACAAGGAGAGAAAATCATTGTTAATGAAATCTGTTTAGAATGTAAAGATAAACAAGATAATACAAGGGGGGCTAAAAAATGAAAAAGGTTTTAGGAGTGTTTGTATTTCTAGCTTTAATCGCCCAATTAGCATTTGGAATGTGTTCAATAAATCCTACACAAATTTTAAAGACATTAGCGGATATGTGTTGGAATTGTATATTCCCTATTAATATTGCAGGTATTCCTGTGATAAAAGGAAGTATGTCAGACTCTCCTACTGCAATAAGAAGTCCTATTTGCACTTGCCCATTTCCTCCTCCACTTTTTATTAGAATTGGAATTCCTGTTGGATATTTTGAACCAAGTAGGAGCATTGATGTGAATAAAGATGCCTTTTGTTTTGCGGGTTTAGGGATAAATTTTTCAGGTTTATCTTCTACCCAAAAGGGAACAAAAGGAGATGCCAATACAAAAGATAAAACAAGAACTTTCTTTAATGCCCATTATTATATTTACCCTGTATTTCAACTAGTGGGTATGTTTGTTGATAGTATGTGTGTTAGAAGCACAAAAGGATTTGATATAGCTTATATGACAGAGATTGACCCATTATGGAATGATGATGCATTAGGGGCATTAATTAATCCTGAAGCTTTATTATTTGGGAATCCTATTACTAATATGGCTTGTATTGCTGATAGTGTTGCTTCACAAGCAAATAGACCTTTAGACCCATTGTTTTGGTGTAAGGGGAGCTGGGGCAATGCTTATCCACTCACAGGCTCGACAAATACCAAAAATTATGTAGAAGATTCTGCTAGTGTAGCTTCATCTTTGGTTTATAAGTTACATAGACAATTAGTATTATGGAATTCTGCTTCTAAGAGTGCTTTATGTGGGGAGCACCCTTTACCTATTTGGTTGAAATCTGCTTATAGGCTTCAACTACTCTTTCCTAAAGCTCATCCTACTGCAATGGGTATAGGACAAACAGGACTTATTTGGACTTCTAACAAAAATCTACCAGCAGGTGGGGATAATTTTAACTACCTCCTTTTTAAAAAAGTAGATTGTTGTGCTTTTTAAGGAGAAAGAATGAAAGTTTTAATACCAAGTTTAGCACCAACTTTAATATTACTATTATCCACTCAAACGCTTATTTCTAGGGAAAATACAAAAACACAAGAATACTTAGATAGCTTGCCTAAATATGAGGGAAGCATTGATATTAACCCTGATATGCTAAAGCAAAAAGCAGGAGAATTAAACATAGATTTTCTAAGAGACACAATGCAAGAAAAGAATAAAGAATTTAAAAATCTACAAATAGAAGCTCCAAGTATGGAATATCTCAACAAAGCAAAAGAAATTAAAGATTTAACAAACACAGAGGATTTCAAAAAAGAACTTAAAGCCAATGAAGATTATATTCTTTATGATAAAAGTATCGATTTTAATAAATATACAGGGCTTAATAGGGAGGAGCTAGAATCAATAAGAAATAGCTCACATAATTTACAAAGTGGTAATAGATTTCTATTTAGCAATGAAAAGATATTTATTATCATTAGCTCCTCAATGCCAAAAGAAACTATTGTTAATTATTTTAAGACTTTAGAGAAAGTCAATACTGATGTAACCTTTGTCTTACAAGGATTAATAGGTAATGATATATCAAAGTTAAATCCAACACTAGAATATATTAGAGACTTGTTAGTAAAAGACAAGAATACATCTTTAGAAAATCCTGAGAATATATATTTTTTTAATATTGATATTAATCCTAAAGTTATTAAGAAGTTTAATATTACTTATACCCCAGCAGTAATTTTTATCAGCAATTATGATAAAACACTCCAAGAGCCGCAGGAATTAAAAGAATCCATTAATGGGGAGAGAGTTTATATTGCTTATGGTGCAGTAAGTGCAGATTATGCCCTAAGTGAAATTAATAAAAAAGCAAAATCTAAAGGCTTAGAAAAGCTTTTAGCACAACTTAATAAATCTTTTTTTATAGAACAAAGGAATAAAGAATGAAAGAAGCATTACAAACTGCAATTAATGATTTACCACCCCTTCCCAAAACAGCATTAGAGCTTAGAGAATATGTGGATACTGCTAAAGATATTAAGATTAGTGAAGTAGAAAAAATTATTAAAAGTGATTCTTTAGTCTTTATGGAACTCTTAAAGTTAGTTAATTCTGCTTATTATAGCTTTGCTAACACTATTAATTCTGTATCCCACGCTATTTCATTATTAGGTGTTATAAATGTTAAGAATATTATTCTAATTAATGCCTTGCGAAGTAGCTTTAAAGTAGATACAAGACCTTATGGACTTGATATTGAAAACTTTACCCAAACCAATCATCAAATCTTAGAATTTACACTCTCTTTTGCAAAAAGTATGGATAAGCGATTAATGAGTGAGCTTACCCCAAATGCTTTGTTGCTTAGAATTGGAATTGTAGTATTTTCAGATATTCTTTTAAAAGCAGGACTTGGAAATCAATTCTTACAAGCTATAAAAGAGGGAGAATTTAGAAATATTAGTGAAGTAGAAAAGGAATTTTTTGGAATTAGTAGCAATGATTTCTTGGTCTATATTTTACAGGAGTGGAAATTTGAACCTAAAATTATTAATATTGCTAAGTTTGTGAAGAATCCATTAAATGCCCCTAAAGACATAGAACATTTAGTCTTTAGCTTAAGTGCAGTAGATAGTCTTTATACATTGCATTATGAGTTAGATATACCAAGTATTCTCTCTGCACTAGATTATTTAGAATTAGCAAATCAAAGACAAGTAAATGTGGATAAGAATCTCTTTTTAGACAATCTCCCACAAAGTGCTAAAAATAAATACTACCAATACCTAAAGGAGAAGTAATGCCATTAGAGAACTTTTGTATTAAGCAGCAGTCTGTGTTTTTAGTCTATGAATATGGATACCACGCAGTGGTTTTAGAAGGTGAAACTTTGTTTTTAAGCGCAGAGCTTATACTCAAAGAGAATATCCAACTTCAAGAGCTAGAAGCATTAACATTAGAAATTTTAGAATTTAATGATGCTTATTTCCTAAAAAGAAGTATTAATAGAGAAAATGCACTAAATATAATGGTTTATACCAATGATAATGGCTATGTAATGATAGGAGAGAATAAGGATGGAAATTTCATTATCCAAGCTTGTAAAGATACACCAACGCAAGAACTGCTAAATATAGAGAGTGGATTTGATGATATGCGTTTTATTAAAATCTTTAAGCATTTATTTGATTT
>NZ_JRPC02000041.1 GCF_000765745.2 Helicobacter apodemus | reverse complement strand
CACTCCTTTATAAAGTATTATTTAATCTATCCCTTAAGTGTTTGTTTTTAGGTCAATTATCAATATTGGATTCTTGGTTTTTATCTTAAGGGTTAAATTAGAGGATTATCTAATTCTATTCTTATTTATATCATTTGTAGATTTCTTTTAAGATGCTCTAAGGTTTATTTATTAGGCAGAAATCTTGAACTTTATCTCTACTAATAAAACTTAACTTTTATCCTTTATATTTCTTTTACTTACTCCCTATACAATAGGGTAACTACTAAAGAGATAGGAAGCTTAACATATTAAGATAATAATACAACGCTATTAATTTAGAGGATAAAACTTTACTCTAAATTCTAAAAAGATTAATCATTAATAAATCTAAAAGCTATTGATAAAAAGAAAGCTTAAAAAAACACAGAGACTTATATAAAAGGTTTAACTTCAAAGATATACTACATAAAATAAAGTCTAAATAAACTCTTTTCAAATACAGACAACAATATAACTGATACAAGCATAAACAAATAATCATAAAGCAAGGGGGGATAAAATATCCTTATACTCTCATCTCCGCACCGTCCTACTTTACCACATCTGAAAGTTGCAGTATCATCAGCGAAGAAGAGCTTAACTTCTAGGTTCGGAATGGAGCTAGGTGGAACCTCTTCTCTATTAGCACGAAGATGACAATATAAGGGGATTTTATATTTTGTTAAAGACTCAATTTACATCCAATATATTAAACCCTTAAAGAAAGTATTAATTCATCTATGTAATCTCTACATAGATGAAAGTTTGTTTCATTGAAATATCAAATTTTTATTTATACTAAGCTATCAATTATTTATTAAATTTTATTAAAAACTTTTATTCTCTATAGAGTCATTATAAACCTATTAATAAAATACTTTTTTCTTTAATACAATATCTCTTTTATGCTTAAGTTTTATAGTTTTAAGTAATGATTATATTTGTATTATCAATACTTGTAGGCTTACTTTTATTCTATAAACAATAATTTATCAAGCAATAAAGGTTTTATACTTCTTTTTTCTTAAAAGCTTCTATTTGTTATTCAAAATATATTTAGAATTTAAGTAATAATCAATCTAACTTTAAAAAGATTGGAGTGTATTTACACTCATTAAGGCAGTGGCTTTTATCAATTAAGCCAATCGGTCTATTAGTAGTAGTCAGCTAAACATATTACTATGCTTACACCTCTACCCTATCAAGCAAGTAGTCTTCTTGCGACCTTCAGGGAGAGTTCATCTTGGAGTTGGCTTCACGCTTAGATGCTTTCAGCGTTTATCACATCCATACGTAGCTACGCTGCGATGCCCATAGCAGGACAACAGCTACACCAGTGGTATGTCCATCCCGGTCCTCTCGTACTAGGGACAGATCTCCTCAACTCTCCTACGCCCACGGCAGATAGGGACCGAACTGTCTCACGACGTTCTGAACCCAGCTCGCGTACCGCTTTAAATGGCGAACAGCCATACCCTTGGGACCTGCTCCAGCCCCAGGATGCGATGAGCCGACATCGAGGTGCCAAACCTCCCCGTCGATGTGAGCTCTTGGGGGAGATCAGCCTGTTATCCCCGGGGTACCTTTTATCCTTTGAGCGATGACCCTTCCACACAGAATCACCGGATCACTATGACCGACTTTCGTCTCTGCTTGACTTGTTTGTCTTACAGTCAGGCTGGCTTATGCCATTACACTCTTCTTGCGATTTCCAACCGCAATGAGCCAACCTTTGCAAGCCTCCGTTACTTTTTAGGAGGCGACCGCCCCAGTCAAACTACCCACCAGGCATTGTCCTACTAGAGGATAACTCTAGCTAGTTAGCAGACAGAAACATTAAGGGTGGTATCTCAAGGATGGCTCCATCTCTACCAGAGTAAAGATTTCAAAGCCTCCCACCTATCCTGCGCATAATGCTCCCATCGGCAGTGCCAAGCTGTAGTAAAGGTCCACGGGGTCTTTCCGTCTTGCCGCGGGTAGGAGGAATTTTCACCTCCACTACAATTTCACTGAATCACTCTTTGAGACAGCTCCCATCTCGTTACGCCATTCATGCAGGTCGGTATTTAACCGACAAGGAATTTCGCTACCTTAGGACCGTTATAGTTACGGCCGCCGTTTATTCGGGCTTCAATTCAAAGCTTTGCATTGCTGCTAACTAATCCTCTTAACCTTCGAACACCGGGCAGGCGTCACACCTTATACTTCCTCTTACGAGTTTGCAAAGTGCTGTGTTTTTGGTAAACAGTCGGGAGGGACTCTTTGCTGAGACCTACTCATCTATTGCTAGACTTTGGGCACACCTTATCGCGAACTTACGGTGCTAGTTTGCAGAGTTCCTTAAAGAGAGTTCTTTCACGCGCCTTAGAATACTCATCTCATCTACCTGTGTCGGTTTGCGGTACGGGCAATATTAGCTAAACTTAGAGGCTTTTCTTGGCACGACGATCTTAATGATTCTCCTATCCATCCGAAGACTTCAAAGAGCCTGTTGGGTTTGGGAAAAGGAAGCGGATTTACCAATCTTCTTACTTGCACCCTTCGACTGAGACTTCTATCACTCAGCTCATCTTGACCCTATGCGTCCCCCCATCGCACACTAATATTGGTATTGGAATATTAACCAATTTTCCATCGACTACCCCTTTCGGACTTGTCTTAGGACCCGACTAACCCTACGATGACGAGCATAGCGTAGGAAACCTTAGATTTTCGGCGAAGTGGATTCTCACCACTTTTATCGCTACTCATTCCTGCATACTCACTTGCATACGCTCCACCACTCCTTACCGGTATGGCTTCGACGCTGTATGCAACGCTCTTCTACCACTGTGCATCAGCACAATCTACAACTTCGGTGTCTATCTTAGCCCCGTTATATTTTCTGCGCAAAATCACTAGACCAGTGAGCTGTTACGCTATCTTTAAAGGATGGCTGCTTCTAAGCCAACCTCCTGGTTGTCTAAGTAACTTCACATCATTTTCCACTTAGAATAGAACTTTGGGACCTTAGTTGGTAGTCTGGGTTGTTCCCCTTTTGACGATTGATTTTATCACCCACCGCCTGACTCCCAAGATACGGTAATAGGTATTCGTAGTTTGACAGGGGTTGGTACCGCGGTGAGCAGCCCTAGCCCAATCAGAGCTCTACCCCCTATTACTATCACTTGAGGCTATACCTAAATATATTTCGAAGAGAACCAGCTATCACTGAGTTTGATTGGCCTTTCACCCCTATCCACAGCTCATCCCAACCCGTTTCAATGGGTACGAGTTCAGTCCTCCGGTGGGTGTTACCCCACTTTCAACTTGGCCATGGATAGATCACTCAGCTTCGGGTCTGCAGCATCTGACTAAACGCCCTATTCAGACTCGCTTTCGCTATGGCTTCACATTAGTTTAACCTTGCCAGATACCACAACTCGCAGGATCATTATGCAAAAGGCAGTCCATCACCCTTGTGAGCCTCACTAAAAAATTAAGCCAAATTCGCCTTGTGGCAATCTTTGTGCGAATCTATAAAGAATCCTAGTCATTACCATTAGAGGTAACTCTTGGTATTTTTTCTTGATAACCCACAAATCTTATCCACAATGCTAGAATTTCTAGCTGTTCTTATTAAGAGATTCAACTCTAATGGAATCTTAAAGATTAAGATTCTCTCTATTGTTGTTTCGCAAATAAGAAACATCCAATAGCACAGTATTTTAGATAAGAAATGTGTGTTGTGAAGTTTTTTGTGCGGAGACTAGCCTTAGGGCTATCGCACAAGCAAAAACGAACTCACACATCTTTAGCTCAAAAGACAAGCCTCTCTAATTTCTTAATGAGACTCACAATAGGGCTCTGAATGATTGTAGGCAAATGGTTTCAGGTTCTATTTCACTCCGCTCACTGCGGTTCTTTTCACCTTTCCCTCACGGTACTGGTTCGCTATCGGTGTAGTAGTAGTATTTAGGGTTGGAGAGTGGTCTCCCCTGCTTCAGCCCGGATTTCACGTGTCCTGACCTACTCTGGATACTGCTACCTAAAAATACATTTTCATATACGGGACTATCACCCTCTATGGCTATCCTTTCCAGAATGTTCTATTAATGTATTTTAGTGGATATTGCAGTCCTCAACCCCCAATGCAAGCATTGGGTTTGCCCTTTTCCCCTTTCGCTCGCCGCTACTAAGAGAATCTCGTTTGATTTCTTTTCCTCTAGTTACTGAGATGTTTCACTTCACTAGGTTCGCCTGTGAGCAACAAAGAATAGAAAAGATTTTATTATTCTTAATCTAGAAAATTACTAAGATATTGTATAAAAGTATTTATAATCTTTAAAGACTGACTATAAAGATTAAAGTCTCTTAACAAAGTTTTAAAAACTAGAAAGATTTCTTATGCTTTCTTTCTACTCTTTGTTACTCACATAGCTAGTATTACTACTAGCTGGGTTGCCCCATTGGGAAATCTATGGATCAAAGCTTCTTGACAGCTCCCCATAGCTTATCGCAGTCTAGCGCGTCCTTCATCGCCTCTACTACCCAAGGCATCCACCATCTGCCCTTTATAAGCTTAACTGAGTTTTTAATGATTATTCTTAACGCCACTGCCTTAATGAATGTAAATCCATTAAGACAATCTTTAGTTTTATACGTGATTGTAGTTATTACTTATATAGGCTTTAACAATAAGTTGTCAAAGAACATCATTTTTTAAAGACAAAGTTTGAAAATACAAAGATGGTGTTTTAAAAAATGGAAGTGAAATTATACAATAGGAAGCTTAATAGAAGATGAAAGGGAA
>NZ_JRPC02000040.1 GCF_000765745.2 Helicobacter apodemus | reverse complement strand
AAGCTTAGCTGCTGGTTATCTCTAAGTGTTAATTGTTACTGCATTAATAATGCACTATTATTTCTAATAGTTGGAGTATAACACTCTAAACAAGGAGAAAAAAGGCAATAGAATACCTTTTGCATTTTAATGCTTTATCCTCCTTGTATTGCAAGACTTCCTAGCAATTCAAAGGGAAAGGGCTATATGGTTTAACCCTGAATAGACGGTTTAGTTTTATGAAAATCGGACTATCTCAAAGGATAATCGGTCGTCAAAGGGTCAATGTTCGAATGCAACCGCTACACTCAACAAGGAACAAAGCCCGCAAGCACTTAACTAAATAAGAAAACCATATTCTATAACAAAATTTTTATAAAGTCAAGTGTTGTGTAATTTTTAAATTAAAAGGTTAAAGGTATTTAAAATATCATTCAGGTTAGAGATTTACTTTTAAAACCCTTATTATTTTTTAAGTGAAAATTTAAAAGAAATTTAATTGTGAAAAATTTGATATTTTTTCTCGCACGCGCGTTTTAAAAATTTAGATATTTAAATATTTAATATATTTAGTTAGTTTTAGAGCCTTTTCAAATAGTCTAAAATAGGTAATTTGAAAGGTGTATCTTGAACTTTTTCTCCACTATCTTGAACTTTTTCTCCACTATCTTGAACTTTTTCTCCACTATCTTGAACTTTTTCTCCACTATCTTGAACTTTTTCTCCACACATAAAATTTACTCTATTAAAGAGTATTCTAACAGCGTATTTTAAGTCATTAAAGGCTTATAAAATAGAATTTATTTGAACTTTTTCTCCACAAAATAAAAAATGCAGAATATGGATACTAAGTGGATAGTAGTAGGATAGTAAGCGGATACTAAATGGATACTAAGTGGAGAGTAGTAGGATACTAAATGGAGAGAATTTTGTTAAAAAAATATCAAATTTTATTTTTTGTGGATTTTTTGTTCAAATAGATATTGTTAATATCCTAAAAATCTTGATTTTATAATATTTTTGAGATAGAATAAGGCAATTTTTATAATGCTAGTTTAAACATTTATAGAGTTGGGGCATCAACTCTTAGTGGAGAATTTGTAAGACCTACAAAAGTAGGCTAGATTTGTTGATACTAGAAACCCCCGCATTTATGCGTGGGGAGTATGTCATACAAACATTCTAGGTTTTTTTTATGAAGTCTAATGTAAATTTCTTGCCAGAAAATTTCATTGTAAATAAACATAATGAATTTATTACGATGACTATGAGTAAATGCTCAATGTCCTTGTTGCAAAATAGAATTTTTGACGCAGTGATTGCTACTATCCAGCATTTGATAAAAAATAATAGAATCAATGAGGATATGTCTTCTAAAGAGGATAAAACAATCTATATTGATTATGAATTATTTTATAATTGTCTCTTAGAGGGGACTTCTTTAAAAAGAATCCGCAAGGAAGAACTTAAACAAGCTTTAGATGATTTAGTCTCTTTAACAGTTCAATTTGAAAATAAAAATAGTTTTGGGTCTATATCCATTTTTTCTAAAGCTATGATAGATACGAATACAAATATGTTAATTATTACTTTTAATCCATATTTTGATAGTGCGAATTTGTTGCCACAAGCAACTTATACAAAAATAGTGTATCACAATCTAAATTCTTTTAAATCAGTGTATTCTAGGATTTTATACCAGCATATAAAAATGCTTTTAGGGTCAAAACAATTATCTTTTAAAAATTCTATTTTTTTAAGTCTTGAGAACATACAAAAGATTTTCTCAATTAACAAAGAACAATCTTCTTATTTAAATAGTGCAGGGACGCTCATTAGAAAATGTATTCAAGAACCCATTGATGATATTACAAACAATGAAAAATCTGATATTACTGTGTCTTATGAAATTAAAAAAAGTGGCAAAAAAATCGTTGGAGTAAAACTTCTTTTCAAGAATAAAAAAATAAATTTTGATTCTGATTATTTAAAAACAGATTTTAATGAATTTAAAAAAACAATTATTAAAAAATATAAGGGTAAATTCATTATTCAAGGAGTTAATGGTTATGATATAAACACAAAGTTTTTCCTTAATGATGATGGATTTATTATTAATGGAACAACCCAAAAGTTATTAGAACCAAATGTCGCATATTCAATATGGAGTTTTATGTATAAAAATCAAGAGCTTATAGGACAAACTTTAAGCACACAAGAAATCCTTTTGCGTAAATACAAATATCGTTTATTTAAACTTGATAATGAAGTTTATAGTTTGATTGATATTGAAAAATCTAATGATGAGAATCTACTAACTCTTATAATTGAAGATAAAAATAAACAGAGGGGGAAAATAATAAATGTTGATATTGAAAGATTACATAATCTTCAATGGGAAGACAAGATTTAAAGGATAGAAAATGCCAGTAATAACAGTTGCACACACCAAAGGTGGCGTTGGAAAAAGTATGATTTCTTGGAATCTAGCAGGTGCGTTTAATGGCACAATATTAGATTTAGATTTTCAACAATCCTTATCTCACAATAATGATTTACGCAAAAAATATGGATTAAAACCATTTAAAGTTTTAGAAATCAATTCCGTAGAAGAATTCTTACAAGCCTCAAAAAAAGCTTCTCTTGCAGAATGGATAATCATTGATACAGGAGGTTTTGATGATGATTTATTGCGTTTTGTAATAACTTATGCAGACATTGTTATTACTCCTGCACTAGAAAGTAATACAGAATTGTTTGGATTACAAACTTTTGGTAGAATTTTAAACGACTTGCAAGGACAAACTATGAAAAATGTTTTCTCTTGTGTTCTTTTAAATAAGATACACCCTAATTCTACAAATTTTGAAGTTATAAAGACTATTTGTGATGCTGATGAAAAATTAGTATTGATGGATACAATTATTAGAGAAAGAAGTATTTATAAAAAGAGCTTTAATGTAGGTAAAACTATCTTTGAAACAACAAATAGTGTTGCTAAAGCAGAATTTACCGCTTTGAAAAAGGAGATTACAAAAAGGTTAGCGAATGAAATCGTCAATGGATAGAGGTAATGTTTTTCTACAAATTGGAGAAGATAGAAAAAAAGCAACACTTCTTAGACAAAGAATGGCAGGACAAGAAGTGGAGATTAATGAGCTATTAGAGAATCCCTACCAACCAAGAATGGAATACAAGGAAGAAAGTATCAATGAGTTAGCTGATTCTATAAAAAAGAGTGGATTAATCCAGCCTATTATTATTGGAGTTGTTGAATCTAAATACTATATTATTGCTGGGCATAGACGCGTTAAGGCTTACCAAAAACTAGGCTATGAAAAAATTCAAGCTCTCTTAAGAGATTATACACTTGATGAGTTTAAAAGGGTTTCTTCATCACAAACCCTTATTGAGAATATCCAACGAGAAAACTTATCACACTTAGAATTAGCTTTAGCGTTTAATCGCCTCATTGATAATGGAGTATTTAGGACCTATGAAGATATTGCAAATGGGATTGGAAAGAGTGAAATATATGTGAAAAAGGTTATGTCTTTGTTAAAACTTTGTAAAAAAGTGCAACAAGAAATTTTAAATGGACAAAAGATTCCTTTAGAGGTTTTAGAAGTAATTGCAAAAATAAAATCTGAATCAAAACAAATAGAAGCATTTGAGAGATATTTTAAAAAGGAAATAGATTTAAAAGCTATAAAAGCAGAGTATTTGTCGAATAAAATAAAACCCAAAAACACCCCCATTTCTTTCAATGAGAAAAAAGGAATTGTATCTATTAATCTAAGTCAATATACAAGCAAGGATGAAGCTATTAAAGCCTTTACTGCATTTTTAAAACAAATGTGAATATGATACTTTGTTTTAAGCTATTTTTAAGAAAAAGTATAAGCAATATACTTTTTCTTATATTTGCCTTAAATAAATCGTTTTAATTTATCTTCATACTATTAATAGTATGAATACTTTGTTGCACTCTATCTTTGATTTTCTCTGCCTGCCCCTTAGCAAAACTATCATTAACCCTAAAATTTAAAGAATTGGTAAATTCACTCAAATCCATCTTAGAAAAATCTAATTTTTGAAATTCCTCTGTGGTAAATCCAGAACAATTAGGAGATTCTCCACTCCCCCAACCTTTACCTATTTGTTGCCTACCTTGTTCATTAAATATCCTTGCTAAGAGACTATTAAAGCAACAATGGGATTTACTTTTTTGAATACAAACTTTTGCAAAACCTAGTTTAATCCTTTTAGAGCAATATTCTCCAATCTCCTTGCATAGGCTCTGCTGGTTAAGCTTTGCAAGATTCTTTTCATTCTCTTTGCAAGATACTAATCCTAAAAATACTTTGTTTTTATTACAACACCCGCCCCCGCTTAAACCTAAGAGCTTATCACTACTTCTACAACTATGGCTTTTACCATTAAAAACTAAAAGTTGTCCTCCACAACTTCCATCTTCCCTCCAACCATTATTAGTAGAATCATTAACCCCTACATTTTGATTAATATTTTCTACTAATGAAGCATTTCCTCCGCTACCTCCTGCAAAACAAGGATGAGGAGAGCATTGTAATTTCCCATCATATTGCACACAAGCTCTATCTTTATTAAAGGGACAAAACTTTGTAGTGCCTTGACAATTTAGAGGTGGAGGAGTGCTATTAGGGCAAGAATCCCCTATTCCATCTCCATTGGTATCCACTAAATCCTTTATGCTTTTAGGGTGGCAATTCCCACCTTTATTGATAGCAGAATATCCACTAGGACAAGTGTATTCATAGTAGTTATAATCCTCATATAAAAATCCACTAGAGCAAGTTTGACCCCATTGTGGAGTTACATTAGCACAAGAAATACCCTCACCTATAATTCTAAAGATAGCATACCAACTTCCTCCATCCCAAGTTGAAAAAAACATTCTTATAAAATTGCGTC